>DDEU01000032.1 GCA_002336815.1 Chitinophagaceae bacterium UBA1946
AAAAAGTTGCCCGTTTGCACCTTGCAAAAATCGGTGTTGAACTGGATGAACTTACCAATGAGCAGGCCGCTTATTTGGGTATTCCTAAAGAAGGTCCGTTCAAGGCTGAACATTACAGGTATTAATTTACATCAACTGTTTTATTATAAAAACCGGCTGCCAGTGCAGCCGGCTTTTTTGTTGGATGCCTGATAAAAAGGTTAGATTTGATATACAAAACTCTTTTTCGTGAAACCCTTTTTTTCACTGTGCCTGCTCATTTTTTGTAATACGCTCATTGCTCAAACGCCACAGGTGATCTGGCAGAAATGTTACGGAGGCCCCAATGGTGAATATGCGAAAAACATCTGGCCTACCGCCGACGGAGGTTATATTGTGGTTGGAGAAACAGAAGGTGGCAGCGGTATTATTGGCTATCATGGAAATATTGGTATCGGCGATTTTTGGGTGATAAAACTGAATAGCAGTGGCAATGCCGAATGGAAAAAATGCCTCGGTGGCTTTCATGTAGAAACTGCCGGGGATGTAAGGCAAACCGCAGACGGAGGCTATATCATAGCAGGCTCGTCTGGTTCTGCTGCCTGTAATTCAACACTGGTAAACGGCAATCTCAATTTTTGGGCAGTAAAGCTATCTGCCAAAGGAGATATTGAATGGGAAAAAAAATATGGTGGCAGCCAGGTAGAGTATGCCTGGTCTGTTGATATTGCCCCGGATGGCGGATACATCATTGCCGGCGAATCTGAATCAAGTGATGGCGACCTCACTACAAATAAGGGCGGACGGGATATCTGGGTAATAAAGATCAGCAATACCGGAACCTTGCTATGGCAAAAAAGCATGGGCGGCACGAATGATGAATGTGCGTATTCTGTAAAAGCCACAGCCGACGGGGGCTGCATAATGGCAGGTTATACCGCTTCTAACGACGGTGATATTGCCGGCAGTAAAGGGAACTGGGATTACTGCATCATTAAATTGGGAGCCGGTGGAATTGTAGAATGGCAGAAATGCCTGGGTGGATCAATGTTCGAAACTGCATGGTCGGTGCAACTGACGCCTGATGGAGGTTATATCATAAATGGCATGGCTGGTTCGGCAGATGGTGATCTCACAGGAAACCTGACCGTGAACAATCCAAATTACCAGGATTTTTGGGTAGTTAAACTAAGCCAGGCAGGCACGATCGAGTGGCAAAAAAGTTATGGTGGCAGGTACAACGATATCGGCCGTTATATCCAGCTAACACCTGATGGAGGATACATTTTATGCGGATCTTCCGAATCACCTGATGGCGATGCACAATGCAACAGCAGTAGTACTATTATTACAGACGTACTGATCATTAAAATTAGCAGCAGCGGTGCAAAAGAGTGGGTCAAAAGCCTTGGAGGAGACTTGTATGACGATGCCACCTGCATTCAGCCGGTCAGTGACGGAAACTATATATTGTGTGGAAACACTTGTTCACAAAGCGTTTCCGGCTATACGCCGCATGTTGGTTTTGCCGGAAGCTGCGGCGATTTTTGGGTAGTAAAATTAACTCCACCGCCAGCATCAGTTGTCTTACCAACGGTTACGATTACCCCAATACGCAGTAAAGTTTGTGCAGGAAGAACGAATATCTTTTTTGCAAATCCCCAATATGCAGGAACAGGCACCGGTTATAGCTGGCAGAAAAACACCCTGCCTGTTGGTAACAACAGCGCTCTTTATGAAGCAGCCAATTTATCAAATGGCGATATTATAACCTGTACGGTAACAAGCGGAGGCGAATGTGGCATCAGCAGCCTGGCTGGCTCCGGCAGCCTTGTTGTTCAATTCAGCAATCGTATCCTTGACCCGGCAATCACTGTAACTGCATCCACCACTATTATTTGCCCCTGCTCACCGGTGAGCTTTTCTACGCATGTCACCAATGGCGGATCGTCGCCCGTGTACCAATGGTTGGTAAACGGTGTTCCCAATGGCGAAACAAATCCCACTTTCAGCAGCATCAACCTGCAACCGGGAGATAACGTACGATGCATTTTTACCGACACGTCAGGCTGTATGCTGAATGGCGATGTACTCACTGATCCGGTTGCAATGACTGCTCCTGTTGTTAACCCTGCTGCAGTTTCCATCAACGCATCTCCCATCTCCTGTCCGGGCGCTGCCATCACTTTTATTGCTGTTGTAACAAATGGAGGCAGGCATCCATCTTACCAATGGAAAGTAAATGGCACGACGGTGGGAACAGATAATGACAGCCTGATCACATCAGCGCTTAACAGTGGAGACATCGTGAATTGTACTGTAACTCCTGACCCACTGTTCACCTGCACTGCGGCGGCAAGTGTAACTTCAAACAGCATTAACGTAACATTTTCATCACCCACCACTCCATCTGTTACCATTGTTTCAACAGGCGACACAATTTGCCGGAACAGTGCTGCAACCTTTACAGCACAAGCTGTAAATGCCGGTGCCAGCCCATTGTTTCAATGGAAGATCAACGGGGTTACTGTTCCTTTTACCGGCCAGGTTTTTACGCCTGCTTCCTTACAAAACGGTGATCGTGTATCCTGCAGCGTTACAGCCGACCCATCTTTGCCCTGCTCAAACAATACACCTGCAGGTTCCAATACCGTTACAATGACAGTATTGGATCAACAAGCCCCTTCGGTAAAGATATCTGCAAATGTCAATCCTGTCTGTGCCGGCAAGGCGGTAACACTTAAGGCAGCACCAGAAAATGCAGGCAGCAATCCGGGTTACCAGTGGTTTCTAAACGGAACTCCCCTGGTTGAATTTTCACAGGAATTCTCAGCAGCCGGACTTTCAAACGGAGACATCGTGTTTTGCAGATGTGTGCCTTCACCAGGAGCTTGTGTTGATACCATTGTGGAATCAAATTATGTTACCATTACAGTGTACGATACCCCTGTGCTGTATGTATTTCCCAAAGACACTACCATCAAGCCCGGTACTCAAATACAATTATTTGCATCAGGAACCGATATCGGTACATATCTGTGGACACCAGTTGATCAACTTACGAATGCCCAAACACTTAGCCCTTTCTCATTACCCATTTACAAAACGCAAGGGTTTAGCATCACTGCCACATCATCACAGGGCTGTTCTTCCACTGTCAACATCTTCATCAGGGCAGGCTTTCCTTTTGATATGCCCAATGCTTTTACGCCCGATGACAATACCATCAATGATATTTTCAGGATACCGCCGGGAGTGATATTTGATCTCCGTGAGTTTTCGGTTTTCGACCGCTGGGGCAATAAAATATTTTTCACCACAGATATTTCCAAAGGATGGGATGGCAGCTACAAGGGAAAAAAATTGAATACTGGTGCATTTAGCTATTTTATAACCGGCTTCATCAATGGCAGGCAGGTAAGTAAAAAAGGAACCTTTGTGCTTATCCGGTAAAGAAATATTTCAATAATATATTGATGTAATTCTTCTTAAATACTGCGTAGATCAGTGTGCATTTTTCCCAATGCCTGAGTGAAAAGTTGCCTGTTTCACTTTTGTAAAAATCAGGGTTGAAACGGGATGTACACTCAACGAGTATGCTGCCAATTTAGACATTCCTTAGCAACTCATCCTAAAACTGAGTATTGTAAATATAACAATGATACATTGATGATAAAGAAAACCCCACCTGAATGCGGGGGTTTGATTCAACAATTACGTATCGTCTTTTTACGTCCAAATATTTATGTTTAGCTGTAGTATGATTGTGTTTCAGAAAAATATCTATCAATTGATCAGCTTCTTAATGCCAGAAAGCCCCAGGTTAACACCAATGTAGGATGCATAAGTCGGCGTGGTTTTAAATTTTCCTCTTATATCAACTCCCATTACCGCCTGCATATTGGGCGTTATCTGTTGCTTGAGTGCAAATCTTGTAAGGTGACCGAGAAAGCTTGTGGTATCAGATCTGTAGCTTAAACTTTTCCTGTTAACTGCCTGGGGACGTTCGTAGTTAAATGCTTTCCCGATTGTAGGCTGCACAAAAAGCGATCCTCCATCCCAAAGGTTCACATCTACGGTAAAGCCAACGCCAAGGTTAAAATTAACTTGAATTGAACTGGATGTGGATGAAACCCCATCAGCTATAGATTTCTGAAAAGTATTTATGTTGCTCATTGTGTTTCGCAGAGAATTGATATTATCTGCGGCAATGACTGCAGTATCTTGCTGGTAGTTATTGATGGTAGTAGTAGTATTCCATTTGTCAATATAAAATTCTGTATGAAAGTGGAGAAATATTTTACAATTTTTCCGATACATCAGGCTGATCATGGGCTGAAAATAAAAACTCCATGTTACGTTTTTGGATACTGTAGTGAATTTGTTGTATTGCCTTAAATATTGTTTACCAACTACGATACTGTCAAGTGGTTTTATTTTCACATTTTCATTGTAGTTAAAAGTAGTGTTAAGACTATCCTGCCGGGAAAAGTCAACTTTCATAACGCCCAGGTTTAAACCTATCCAGCTATTCTTTCCGATCTTGATCAGATCTGGCTTATAAACATTTAGGTGTCCGACATAACTGGCACCATTGGAACCCTGGAAATCAAAATTCACAGCATTGAGATACGTAAGCCCCGGTGGCGTTTTCGAAATTTCCTCCACTTCGTCTTCCTGAATAACTACACTGGCTCCCCCGCCAACAGAAGCGGATTTACCGGACAGGCCGATTGAAAAAGCTTCTGTCAAGAAAGGCGGTGCCACAGCCTTTAGGATAATTGGCACGGTATATTCAATGGTATCTTTGGATGTTTTGAATTTATCTTTTGTAATAACCGGATCAACCATGGAAATAACGGGATCTGACTTTGGAGCTCCGGCTTTTTCCACCGCAAAGGACACTGTTTGATTAGCTACTGTGGACTTATTATCTGTCCAAAACTCCAGCATTACTTTAATATTTTTAATAATGGTTGCAGATCCTCCAGGTTTATTTTGCAAATACTGTACAGTTGTTTGCTGAGAGATGATGTGAAGATGTTCCTGGCAATAAACTTCCATTTTTGCCAACAATGTAAAGATCACGAGTATAGTAATCTGTTTTTTCATAACCAATATTTTAAAATCGCCTACTCTAAAACTCCCTTTTCGGCTTACGGGATGGATGCGGATATCGATGTATTGATCGTACAGTAAAATTCCAAACGATCATCTCCCTTTACAACCGTGAAAAACTCTTTTCCGGTGCGTTTTTTCACGGTAAGTAAAAATGTGATTTAACGGTGTATACTATAAAATGGGTAGATGAAAACGACCGACACATGACTGTGAAAAAACATGCTGCCGCCATACACCGCGGCCGTGTTAAAAAATCCAATGAGCTGGTATTATCTAAAACTGCAGGTCCCTTGTTTGAAAAGGCCGCTGGGGCTGCTTGCCCAGTATCCTGTATAGCACCGCATTCATGGTAGCAGGGTCATTGTCGAATCCGCCGTGTGTTTCACTGCGGCTGATATCAGGCCTGGGTTTATCGCTGTTGGGCGTAGCGCTGTCTGCGATCACCAGGTTGGGCCAGCCATTTTCAGAAACACCGTTCATCAAACGGGCGATCACCGGGTCAATGATCGTTCTGTCTTCAAGCTTTTTATTTTTTGCATTGATGAAACGTTCCATCCCGAGGATCGGAGTATTGCGCCTTCGTTCAAACGAATTACTTACTAAATAAAGCAGGGATTTGCCATAGGCACTTACCGTATCGCTTTTCTCGGCATCATCACCCAGTATGTACATGGTGGGCTGAGGACATTGTTTGTTTTGTATCGGCGCCAGCAATTTTTCTTTGAACAGTTCAATTGTAATGGCAGGTGCCATAAACTGTACGGTTTTAATGGGTACACCGATACTGAGCAGGGTATCAATGGCATAGGCAGTAAAGATGGAACCGGCACTATGGCCAACAATGTGCAACTCAAAATTGTTTCGGCCTGGTTCTGCCACCTGGCTGAATGCTTTGCAGGCCTCTGTCGCCACAATATCCATTGACCTTCCTTTGGATGAAGAAAGCCGGGCGTTCTCTTTCATCTCGTTCCACAACAGTGTACCGGGCTTTGAAGCGGTGAGTTCAAATGTGCGGTCAATGATCTCCAAAGTACCTTCCCTGAGTTTGCCCAGCCAGTCTGCGCCGGCCTTGTCGTTGTTGGTAAAAAGATCGAACAGGTCATTTTTCAGCGAGGTCCAGAAATCCGTTTCCCACATGATGTGTACGGGATAAATTTCGTTATCAAGACAAACCTGTTTGTAACTGATGATGCGGCGTGCCACTTCTTTTTCTGAATTGAGGCCACCATGGAGATAGAGCAGGATGCGTTTTTTTTTCCAGGTGGCGGCGGTGCTGCCAATGGTTTCAAATAATCTTACGATGTCTTCCCGGGTAGTCCAGTAGTGGCCGGAGTCTGAGAGGTATCCATTGTTGCCGATGTTGATCACATAAGGCCGTATCTGTTCAAGTGGTATCACCTGCGAGGCCCGCTGCTTGCCCGAATCGGTATCAGCATATCCTTTGCTCCAAAGATCAATGTCAACGGGTGCGCCTAACTGCGCTACCCAACAGTCTGAGGCATGCAGTATCCAGTCTTCGTAGGGCAGCACTGCAAAGCCTTTATAACCCCAACCAGTACCCCAGGAGTTCTGTATCACGAAACCTTCTTTTGTATATCCCACAATAGCCACCGCATGACCATCAGAAGCCCTGCCCTTTCGCTGAATAACGGGCAGCTTGATCCGTTTATTCTCACCATTTACAACATAGTCATAAACTTTAAATAACTCTCCCGGTTCATCCCACCCGGCATGCACCATTAAAGTGGCGTATAAAATGCCGGATTCGTTCAGCGCCGCATGCATGTCCCTGATGTTGCGGTGCATGAGCCTGTAATAAGCGCCGGCAGGGATCTCCAGTGCCTCCTTTGCTTTCGCTTCATCAAAATGCTGTACGCCAAAAAGACCGTCTTTCCAGGTATTTCTTTTTACTACACCATGAGCACTCCATCCCTTCATCGTACCTCTTGCGGAAGAACCCTCATAGTTTTCACCCGGCCATTCATCATAGCGCCTGGCCATTTCATAGAGCATCCTGGGGCTGGCACCTGCTTTTGCAACATCTCCCCTGTTGATGCGGCCATTTACTGCAAGGTGATAATTAATATTGGCGGCCAGCGCAAACCCGGTGCAGGCGCCCTCTTCGCCCTGGTTAAGAATGACGGGTACATGATCGCAATTGATCAGTTGATCCGGCAAGGCTGTTAAACCGGGTTGATAAAACCAATCACGGATATCGATCTTGTCAGGAAAGGCATCCAGTTTTCTTTTGATCTTTTTTGCCACTGCTTTTTCTATGGTTGGCTGACGTTCCTGTTTGGGAGAAGGTCTTTCTTTTTTTGAAAAAATGGCTGATAACATGTTGGTAGGTTTTGTTTGAAAGATGAAGGACTTGAAAATTAATTTATGGATAATAATCACTTTGAAGGAATTGACCGGGATTTACAGATGCCATCAATTCCCAGGCATTGCTTTTGCCAGCTGTACAACCGAGCGCATGTTCTTTAAACACTGCATAGTCCTTGCTTTCAGGCATCTCCCGTTCGGTCATAAAAAAATCAGTTCCATACATGATGCGGCCACCAATAGCGGTAACGGCAACATCTTTCAGTACAGTATGATGTGTATCAACATCTGCAACTGCATAGGAGATATCTGTATAAACATTGCTATACTGCAGCATCAGATTTTTGACCTGGCTGTACCAGTTCTCCTGTTTCATACCAAAGAGTTTTTTTGATGGCGCCTTATCACCTTCTTTGATATGATCTGAGCCGCCATAATGTGCCAGGCATATTTTCAAGGGCCTGTCGAGTTTCGAAAAATAACTGATCATGCTTTCGTAGCTGGCCGGTTCTAAAAAATAAGAACAGGTATTTTTATTACTGGCCGTATCAAGCTGGTTGAATAATTTTTTCCAAAAACCGCCACTCTGCTGGTAAGCAGGAGGCGGAAGCGCAGGGAAATTATCGGCATACTTACGGTTGGTATAAGCATCAACTGCATTCAGGTTGCTTTTGACATAAGCAGTTTCATTGGTAAAAATGCCGCCAAGGTAATTGCAATGACTTAACACGGGTACGCCATGTGCTGCAGCCCATTCAAAGGTCTCCTTCAATTTTTCATCAAACACATAAAAGCCGCAACTCGGGTATATCTTTAACCCAACAAAGGGATTTACAGAACGTTGCTCATTGATGTATAGTTTGGTATCAAAATACCCAGCCACAGTATCTTTCAACTCTTTTCCAGTGAGCTTCCAGCGTGGGTCTACGCCTAAAAACACCAGCAGGTTATCAGGATACTGTTGTTTTACCCTGAGTATCTCTTCCAGTTGCCCTTCATAACCGGACTCAGATTCTTCCACACCGCATTTTTCCATGTATTGTGTAAGTGCTACAAACTTCATAGAAGGGTCGTCGTATGAAGCCATCAATTTTTTAAAAACATCCATTTGCCCGCTGCTTTTCCCGATCTCTAAAAAACTGGCATAACGGCGGCCCCAGTTGCCGGGTAATTTTTTAAGAAGGGTCCTTACGAACCAGGAACCTGCATCCGTATTTGTAATGGTATCTACTGCACGGGCGGCAAACTTTGGCAGATAAAGGCTTAAAAAATTCCGTGGCGCATTGCGCATGGTGAATAAATGTGCATGTATATTGTAGAACTGCATGAAATGTTATTTAGATCTTGAATAGATTTTTCTCAACACATCAAACCAAAAAGGGGCACCAAAACTTGCGGTAAATCCGGTGATGACAATGCCCAGCAATTTCCAGAACCAGAAGATAAAGCCATCCGTTTCTTTTTTTTGACCCCACTCCTGCAGGATGCTGTGATCAGTTCCAACAGGAAGCGCCAACGATTTCTGCAGGTTTTTCATTTCTTTTAAAAAGCTGTCTGCCGGTTGTGTTAGTTTGATACTTTCTGCATATTTTTTAACGCTCATGGTTACAGAATCACGTTGCTTTTCATCCACTACAATCACTTTCATTGTATCTGCCCTGGCGGCCAATGCTTCCAGTGATGCCTGGTTCTTTTGATAATAATCGATCATGGCTGTTGCCGCCACGGGGTTGTCGCGGTAAAAGGAAAACACGTTGATGGAGTCAAGATTGATGATGCAGCTTATCACTGCAGCTATTAAGAACAGGCGCTTTCTTGTCTTCTTTTTGTACCAGAGGGTCATCCTGCCGGTAAAATCACTGAACCAGTCTTCCACATTTTGTAAGAGATGGTTGTACACGGCTGCCTCATCAGGCTTACCGTTAAGGCTACCCGCTTTTGCCTCTGCCGACGAGAGGCAATTGCGGAGTAATAAAGTAACATCACTTGGATGAAGTACTGCCAGCGCCATCTTTAAATTATGAAGCACCGGGTTGCTATACCCTGACTGAAAATTAGCGCCCGCCTTCATCTTTACTGCATGTATCTCACCTGCGGTGAGAACAATGCTCTCTGCAAAACGCCGTGGCGAGATGTCGTTGGTGGGCTTGGCAGGATCACGGGTGAGCAGGCTCACCGGGCCGTTCATGTACAATAGCGAAGCCCAGTTAAAACCATTGGGAAGATCCTTTAACTGCTTTGAAAGATACATTTTCATGAACCTTCCTCTTTCGGCCAGCACCTGTACAATGGCCTCATGCACAAAACTGCAAAGAATGGCAAACAATGCCCAGGTAACAATAACAGCAACGGCTGTACTAAAAAATGGGAAAGATGAAAAATTCATGGAAATATTTTATGTATACAAAAAAGAGCAGGTGGATTGTTACAATACTATACCAAGCCTGGCTGCTGTGGTACTGCCCACTTCGCCATCCACCAGTATGCCTTCGTGTTTTTGAAAGGAGATCACTGCATTGGCGGTATCTCTCCCATATATGTCATCAATGCCCTGCGGATCAAAACCCTTGCTCAGCAATGCTCTTTGTATCTCGCCCACTTTGGGTGAAATGGTTAACGGCTTGGTAACCCTGAAAACATTTACTGCCGGCGGTGCCTTTGGACTGATCTTTCCCTGTTGATAATCTACACCGGGAATCAATATGCCGGTATCCCAGCGTCTTCCATCTAATTTGCCATTGATCACCCCATCAATATGACTGTGCGCTTCCACGGTGCCACCTTTGCCGTCGGAGATCACGATATGGCCAATTGCTTTTTTAATGCCGAAGCGCAATAACAAAGCACCGGGAGTAGCCCGGGCTTCTGCCAGCGAAACGGGTATACCCAGTTTCTCAACATCCCTTTTAAAAAAACCAGTGAAAGCATCGGCAGTGGCAGGGTTGCCGCTATTACTATTGCAACCGTATAATTTACCCGTGGTTTGAAATATTACCCAGGATACAAATTCAGCGCAATCCCAGGGGCCTTTAAAATCCTGGTTGTCTTTGGGCGCCAGTGCACCCAGCACATATTTTTGTCCAACACGGGTTTTGCCCAGTGTAATGAATTGTTGACCTGTTGCCATTATACTTAGATGTTGTTGACGGTTGAGAATACCGCAGCGGTGCTGCCTGCAGCCCGTTTTCGGAGGGAACGGTGTTACCTGTTCATCAGGGGCCGATTGCTGCATAAAAATGAAAATAAAAAAACACTTTGTCAAGAGTTAAAACACCATTTCTTTCCTGTGATTTAACGGTACAGCCGTTTCGGTTATCGCCCTGGCGGAAAAATCAGGATGAAGCTATTTGCAATGCCGACCCGGCTATTAATAATATCAACAAAATTTTCAACTTCAACCCGTCGATACAAAAAGCTACCCTGCAATTGATATTTATTTAACAGCAGCAGTAACTTTACCAAAATATAAAGCGGGCAACTATCATGAAAACAGGTTCATTAAAATCAAGTTTTATAACAATCATACTGGCTGCGGCATGCTTACTGGCCTGCAGCTATCAGCCCAACGGCGCTGCAAAAGCATGGAACCCATACCAGGCATTGAACGTACTGATTTTTGAATCTTCACAAAAACAAAGGGATTCGATCTTTATCAACCAGGTAGCGGAATATCGTAATGGCAACAGTGATGTTGTCAGCGTAAATGCTGAATTGGTAAAACGGAGTGCTCCTGCACAACAACATACAGAAGGTCCTTTACTTACTTTGACAAGCACTGAGAGTGGGCCCGTGCTGATGAGTATTTCGCTGCATACAGGTTCGGCTGTTTTCGGCCCTTTTGATGCCAAAAGAATTGGCTGGCTTGATTCTTTACCAAAAGAAAACGCTGTGGTAAACGATATTGAATATAAAGATGTGTTGATACTGCAACCCGACAGCAATGCCGCAGGATACCAGCAGGCATCCGCCACAAACAGCTTTGTAAAAAAAATATGGTGGAGTAAAACCAAGGGGCTGATTCAATACGAGATGAAAGACAGTATTACCTGGAAACTGGTAAAGAAATATATGTTGTAAATAATTTTGAACATTCGCTTCCTGGTATAGTTATCACAATAAAAGACTGCATGCCATGCGCAATGCAGTCAGCATTTTAAACCTATCAACCTTTTGAAAATGAAATTCAATAATGCTCTTCCCGTTACCACGCTCTTATTGATTTTGGTAATGTTTGTGCTGACCAATGGATGCTCACATCGCTTACAAAATGGAATTTATAAAGGTACCGGATCCATCACGGTTTCGCCGGACAGTCAGTACTGGCCGGGTATTTTTAAGAACTGGATCTCCATAAACGATTCCATTAACCCACGATGGTATCACGAGGTAAGTATTACTCTGAAAGATGGCAAAGCTATCCTCACCAAAAAACCATTTTACATAAAGGACGGAACCAGGAAATATTCTGATTCTACCGGAGGATTTTATTATTATAAAGCTGATGCAGATTATGATAAAAAAGACAAAACTACTATGCTCTTCTTCCGGTTAGACAGTTGTCAATTTTGCCCCAAACTTCTTACCGCAACACCTCTGTACATATATGAAAGTTATGAAACCAGGCAACAGGGTAAGAACCTTGTAGTAGATACCGACTCTGAAAAAGGCCTCTTGTTCACCAGGCAGTAGTCGCCATAAGCCAATTTCAATGACACCGGAACCAGTATATTTTGCATTTTATTAGCAGAAAAAAATCTCGTGCAGTTTATAAATACTGATTAACCCCTTACATTGCAACACACTTAAAAAACTTGAAACATGAAACGCAACAGTTCTACATTTTCTGCCCTAAAAAACATGCTGGTGCTTTGCCTGCTGCTGGTAAGCACAGGCGGTTTGTATGCCCAGGACAAAGGAATGGAGTTTGAACATGGCAGCACCTGGAAAGCGATCCTTTCCAAAGCAAAGAAGGAGAAGAAATTTATTTTTGTTGATTGCTTTACCACCTGGTGCGGCCCCTGCAAATACATGAGTTCAAAAGTTTTTCCGCAGGAAGAAGTGGGCGCTTTTTACAATAAAAATTTCATCAATACCAAATTCCAGCTGGACACAACGGCCAAAGACAATGAAGCGGTAAAAGCGCAGTACGCAGATGCTGCCTACATCATGAAAACCTACAAGATCAAGGCCTATCCTACCTACCTGTTCTTTAACCCGGATGGCGAACTGGTGCACCAGGCCTTGGGCAGCAGTGAAGCCGCTGCATTTATTTCAAAAGGGAAAAATGCGCTTGACCCGGAGCAACAATATTTTACCCAGGTAAAAAGATACGATGCCGGTGAACGTGATCCTGCATTTTTAAAAAGACTGGCCGTTGGCGCCAGGGACGCCTTTGATGAAGCGGGTGCTGCGAAATATGCAGGCGACTTTTTGGCCAGCAAGCCGAATATGGACGACAAAGACAATATTCGTTTTGTATTTGAAACTACTTCCAGTGCAGATGATGCAGGCTTTGCGATGATGCTGAACGAACCTGCTAAATTTGAAGCGGTGGTTGGCAAAAACGATTTCCACAATTCGCTTTCCGGGATAATCAGCAATGCCGAGTTCAAAGCAAATGCAGAGTTTTTTAGTAAATGGAATGATCAGCAATGGGATGAATATGCCGGCAAACTAAAAAAACAATACCCCGATTATGCTGACGAGATCATTACCAGCTTTAAAACAAATAGTTTCAGGGCTAAAAAAGACTGGGGATCATATGCCGGCGTGGTCGACATTTATGCTCATTCAAAATCAATGAATATTTCACAACTGAATGATCACGCCTGGACTATTTTCACCCAATGCAATGACCGTGAAATATTACAAAAAGCGCTGCAATGGAGCAAACTTACTTTTGAGAATGAGAAGATAAAAGAACCCGGTTTCATAGATACTTACGCCAATATCCTGTACAAGCTTGGGCAAAAAGAAGAAGCCCTTACCTGGGAGAAAAAAGCACAGCAACTGGCCATTGAACAAGGCAATCCAAAAGACTGGGGCCAGGATGTGATCGACAAGATCGATAAAGGCGTGCCTACCTGGTAGACAATCTTAATCTACTAACCAGCCCTTTTTTCAGTAGTGGAAAAAGGGCTGTTGTATTTAGCCGCCCACTCACCTGTTACAAGCATTGCTCCTTAGTCGGGATAATTCTTTATCTTAGTCCTCTTGCCCAATTGGGCATCTCCTGACCTTTCGAAAAATACAACAATCCTGTACCACTAACTGCCAACTTAAAATACCGCCTGCTGTAGACAGAAGAGGCGCTTTTTTTATGAGAAGATCGATACTGTTTATTTATTGCTGCATACTTTCTGTGCTGTGCTACGCCCAGGCGCCGCAGGATTTTGTGATCCCCGTAAAAGTAAAGGTAGCCGCAGATGCTTCCTTTATCACACTGGAGTGGCCCGAATATCCCACAGCGCTTGCCTACAGGATCAAAAGAAAAATAGTGGGCGATAGTTCCTATAAAGAGCCCTTTGTATTGATCGACAGTTTTACAACCAATGCTTCATTCGAGACAAAATTTACCGATTTCAATATTGCGAAGGGCATTCTATATGAGTATGAATTAAGTGGCAGCTTTTCAGATTCCTTTCCCGGGGTAAAAAGCACCTATGTGTGTGCAGGGTCCAATATTCCCGCAGTTCATAAAAGAGGCAGTATGGTATTGCTGTGTGAAAGTGGGATCGCTGCGCAACTAACGGCCGAATTAGGGCGGCTCTATCAAGACCTGGTGGGTGATGGCTGGAAGGTGATCCGCATCAATGTACCCGGCGCAGAGAATGCTACTCCCTGGCAGGTTAAAAGCCAGATCCTTACTGCCTACCAGCAAAATCCTGATCTTAAACAAGTGCTGATCATCGGCCATGTAGCAGTACCTTATTCGGGCAGCATTGATCCCGACGGCCATACCAATCACTGGGGTTGCTGGCCTGCCGATGGGTATTACGGCGCAATGAATGGCAACTGGACGGATACCTCCACCGGCTATTTTGTATCTACCACCAGGCCCGAAAACATTAACCTGCCCGGCGATGGTAAGTTCGACCGCAATTACCTGCCTGCTGTACAGCTGGCAGTTGGCAGGGTTGATCTTCGCAATCTTCCTGCATTTAACATGGATGAGGCTGCTTTACTGGCGAGATACCTCACTAAAAATCATTTATTCAGGAACGGCGAAACACAGATCAACCGGCAGGCATTGATAGAAGATAATTTTCCAACTTTCACAGAGAAATTCTCACAATCTGCATGGAAAAGTTATGCTGCCATTGTTGGGTACGACAATGTTTTTAACGGGCAGTATGAAACAGACCTGCAGTCTTCCGTAGGATACTTGTGGTCGTATGGAGCAGGCGGTGGGGTTTATGCCGGAGCCAGCGGACTTTGTTCCACCAACGATTATGTAACCAGTACCTATAAAACGGTTTTCACACAATTGTTCGGCAGCTATTTCGGCGACTGGGATTCGCAGGATAACCTGATGAGGGCATCGCTGGCATCTCCGGGTAACACCCTTACCTGTGTTTGGGGAGGAAGACCGCACTGGTATTTTCATCACATGGCTGCAGGCCTGCCCATTGGGTATTCAACCTTACTAACGATGAACAATACCGGCATTTACAATAATCTTGGCAACCAGAGCAGGCTGGTACACATCGGGCTGATGGGCGATCCAACGCTGAGAAGCAGTTATATAAAGCCGTTGAAAAGATTAGCAGTAACAGCAGATACAGCCAGCATCCATCTAAAATGGCCGGCTTCCGCCGAAGCACCGGTGATTGGCTATTATGTTTACAAGAGCCACAGCATTGATGGAGATTTTGTGCTGCTGAATGAAACCCCTTTACCGGATACCAGCTTTACAGATAACAGTCCTTTGGCCGGCAACAATGTATACATGGTTCGGGCAGCAAAAAGCGATACCCTCATTACAATGGGCAGTTATACCAACAGCAGCAGTTATCAAAATCTTTCGGCAGGCATATTTGATTCTATAACCTTTGCCCGTCCTGTTGCGCCTCCAGCTGTTTACCTTGTTCCGATATTAGCACCGGGTAATTCGATTGATGCAAAGCAGGTTGTTATCCAGGGCAGGGACAATAAAAGGTATTTTGTGGGAGAAAAAAATGGCGATGTTAAACTGTACGACAGTGCACTTAATTTGATCGGTACTTATCTTTCTGTTCCCGGTATCAACGAAGGATTTTTCAGTATGGCGTTTGACCCCGCCTTTGATGAGAACAAACTCCTGTATGTATTTTATACCAGTGCTGATGGAGGTTTACTTTTATCAAGATTTAGGGAAGATGAAAGTACCTCAACGGCTACCTTTCAGCAAAGGCTTATCAAGATACCGGCAGGAGATGCTACTAAAAACCTGGGTGGCGAGATCCATTTTGGTACAGACGGTTACCTGTATATTTCTACCGGAGACGGAGATACCAAAGATGCCCTGCTGAACAATGCACAAAACAATAGTTCGCTGCTGGGAAAGATCCTGCGCATATTACCAAAAGATACCGAAATTCCACCCTACTACAGTATCCCACCCAATAACCCCTACGGCAATGAAGTATTTGCCAGCGGTCTGCGCTTCCCGTACCGATGGAATTTTGACCGGCTCACCAATGAAGTATATATCGGCGACCGCGGCGACAGTTCCATTGAAGAAGTGAACAGTATCTCTTTTGCTTCTTTGAATGGCGCCAACTTTGGATGGCCCTGTTACGAAGGTGCAAACCCTTTCAATTTAGCCAGCTGCAGCGCATCGCCCGAGGTGGATTATCCGTTCTATACCTACCCTTCACCAGGTATGGGTAGTTCCGTTACGGGTGGCACCGTGTACAGGGGTGAAACATTTATTTCACTGAAAGGCTATTATATATTTGCGGATGCGAACGGTGATAACATCTATCTTTCCAAATACGATTCGCTTACACGAAGCTATCTCACTTTTGCACAGCCTGCTGTACCAGGAGGAATATCAGATATCAGCGAAGACAGTAACGGTGAACTATATGCGACTTCACTGCTGGGCGGCATCTACAAGATTGAAGCAGATGGCCCGAAGGCTTATCATTTCGTGGGGCATGGTAATTGGGATGTTCCTTCCAACTGGTTAAACAAGATCATTCCACCATCAGTATTGCCGGAAGGCTCAGCCATTATCATTAGTCCGGCAGATGGTGGCGAGTGCATACTCAATGTGCCGCAAACGATTGGCGCCGGCAGTAAGCTTATTGTTGAAGACAACCGCAGTTTCAGGGTACCGGGAAATCTTACCGTGCAGTAAATTGCTACTGTACCTGGTCATTTACTGGATCTGCCAATTATTTATCAAGGGCTTAATATCTTTACCTGCATTACTGTTGCAATGCTCAGTGCTCTTTGTTTTGCCAGCATCGCATTGGTTCCTTCAAACAGTTCATCCACGGTTTGTGTAAACAATTCGTTCCAGCGGGTAAAGTGCGATCTTGTAAGTGGCACCACCCTGTTGATATGCTGGTGGATCGTCATTGGATTGCCGTCATAACCACCTGTATAGAACAAAACGTTTTCCCAAAAGTCGAACATTACCGGGAAATGCTTTTCCCAGTTCACTTTGGCGATATCGTTAAAAATGTAACCAATGGTATCATCGGACTTTACTTTGTCGTAAAAACTCCGGACCAGCAGTTCTATGTCTTTCCTGTTTTCAAGATCTTTTTTCATACGGATTTTTTAAAGTTCCTTCCGGTTAAATTTTCTAACGGATAGCCAGGCCGGCACAGCGATCCAGCCTACCAATACCAGCAAGGTAGTACACAGGCCGGCAGCGGTTCCAAAAAAGTTTTTGAATACAGCCCCGGTATATCCCATCATGGCAGATACATCCATTTTGAGCAGCACCATGATGCGGCTGAGATCGATGGGATTGAAAACGGTGATGACCACCATCGCTTTTTCCATCGGGTAATCGGCAAACTGGAATAAAATAAACAATACCAGCCCGTCGAACAGCAATGAAAAATACAACCACAATAAAATCACCGCACCAATGCCCCTCGCTTTGTCACGGATCTTTACCGCAGCGAGCATGGCAATGGCCACAAATATAACGGTGAGCAATATACCGGCCACTACCAAAGCGGCACCGGTGGCAGAAAATTCGTATAACATAACAGGCACCCCTATTCCAATAAAAAACGACAACACGAGAGAGCTCGCCAGCCCGGTGAACATACTAAGCCAGATCGTTTTCCTTTTTAGCGGCTGGCTTACCAGCAGCTCTAAGAACTCTGCACTGTTATACACGTAGATGGCAGTAAATAAGATACTCACCATCGGCACGATGATCAGTACGATGTTGAGCAGGCTCAGTACCCCCTTGGCGCTGCTGTCTTCCAGGTTAAAGATGCTGAGTGACAGGGCCAGCAAAAACAAGGTGAAAGCCAGTATGATCTTATTGCGGAGAATGTCTATGATCACATATTTGATGATCTTTTTCATAAGTACTTTGTTTTAAGCATGACCGCCGCAATGGCTTTTGACAGTTTCTCCTGGCCGGTATCTGCCCTGAGCTCTTCGATCTTTTTGTGAAAGATCAGTTTACCTTCCTGCATATATACCACCTGTGTTACGAGGTCGTCCAGCTCACTTAAAATATGGGAAGTGATCAGGATCAGTTTACCCTTTGCTTTTTCTGCGATGATCTTTTCTTTTAATATTTCCGAAGAAACAGGATCAAGGCCTGCGGTTGGTTCATCCAGTATCAATACCCCGGGGTTGAATAAAAATGCCAGCGAAGCACTTACCTTCTGCCTTGTGCCTCCCGATAAGGTACGCATTCTTTTATCCATCAGTTCATCCAGTTCAAATTGCCGGATGAGTTCTTCATCCAGTTGCAGTTGTTTGCTGCTGCGGATATCCTTCATCATATCTATTACCTGCCCAATGCTCATGTTATCTGGGTAACGGCCAATCTGCGGCATGTACCCAATATTGGCACGGTACTGCCAGTCGTGTAGGATATTTTTACTATTGAAAGTGATGAAGCCGCTGTCGCAAACCACCATGCCCAGCATACATTTGATAAAAGTGGTCTTACCGCTTCCATTGGGGCCGATGAGCGCAATGCACTCACCCTTGTTGCAGGTAACACTCACATTATCCAGCACCTGGAGCTTACCGAATTTTTTGTTGATATTATTGGCGATGATCATAGTGGTAATGGTTTCATTAAAGGATGTTCGTCTTTTAAATTTTCCGGCGTCAGGCTTGGGATCACTTTTTCGGATTTATCCATCAGCGAAACAATGAGGCTGTGAAACAATATCATGGAAGGAGGATTTCGCTCCACGATCATGCTGTACATGCTTACAGGGCGGTAGGGTACATCGCCGATGTGATCCCTGTTGAGATCGTAGCCCTCATACTTATCCCAGTAGTTTCGGTCGAAATGATTCAGCACCAGGGAACCATTGGTGCCTACATCAAAAGTATTACCAAGGAAATTATTTTGTACCAGGGTTACATCCATGCAACTGGCCTGTATCTTAAAAGCCCAGCCATTATTCCGGAATACATTTTTCTGAATTACGATCCTGTTGGCGCCTTCGGCATAAATGGCAGAAGTATTTTTTTCAAAATGATTGCCTTCAATATAACTGTCGTTAATCTCTTTTAGCAAGAGTCCATACGCAGCGTCGCCCCAGTTCTCTTTAAAATAATTGTTGAACATCTTTACTCCGTGAGAGAACATCACGGCAACGCCTGCCCCATTATTCTCAAAAGTATTGGTGATGTAGGCATCATCATTGCTGAACATAAAATGCAAACCGTATCGCAGGTTTTTAAAGGAAAGGTTTCTCCAGATCACAGAATGCGTTACGAACTCAAAATAAATGCCGTCCCTGTGCCCACTGATGGTATTGCCAATGATCTGCATACTGNNTTCCAGCAATGAATGCCATTGCCACTCTCCTGTTCATTTTTTGCATTGGCCGTAAGCGTATTGCTTTGTATCAGGCAATGAATGCCATATTGAGAATAGATACCAAAAAAAGCATTGTTGATGATATTGTTGATGATGGTTACATTGTGGGCTTCGTATATTTTAATGGCGGCATAATCCACCACGCTTGATACACCGGTGTGTTCCAGCAAAAAGCCATCTACCGTTACATTGTTTGCTTTTATCGAAATGTTCTCATATTTCTTCTCTGCATCCAGCACGGGATGGCCGATGCCCTTCAGGTAAAGTGGCTTGCTGATCACCAAATTCTTTTCAAGATAGGTGCCGGCATCTACCAATATCGTATCGCCGGGTTTCGCTGCGGCAATGGCGGCAGCAATGTTTTTATGCTGTTGCTGGCGGCCCACTTTTATAGTGCCTGCAAATGAAGTAAGGCAGCAACAGCATAGTATGAAGGTGATCGATCTCATTTTGTTAATTCATTCCAGTTTACTTCGGCGGCATTGAATGCAGGTGCCAGTTTTTTGAGGCTGTCCCGGCTTTTAAAAGCGATCACGTTGCCATTCATGGGGCCATGGATGCCATCACCCCGCAGTAGAAAGCCGTCAGTATTTTTTATTAAACCATGGTCTCCGGCAAAGTCAACCAGGTAGATGTCTTTTACCAATCCTTCATCGATCATGCCGGCTTTTTTAAAAGCAAGCAGGCAATGCAGGTCATCAAACTTGTACACTTTTCCTTTTTTTGTTAGCATCTCTGCCCCGTACCTGGCATCAGTGATGGTCATTTTACAGAAGTAACAATTATCCGTTCCTGTAACAATGGCTTCGGGTTTTGCACTGCAACTATTCAACAACGCAGGCAGCAACAGCAACGGCAAGGCAGTGGAAAATGTTTTACGGCTGACCTTGAAGCGTTTCCATTCTATCAGTACGCAGGCCAGTAACAAAGCGCCGGCAGCAATGAATATCCATCCGCCGGTATCAGGAATTGAATAAGCACCAAAGTTGAGCAGTTGTTTGAACCCTATCAACGGAGGCTGGTAGGCCATACCCGGCACCACGATGGCAGCGTTTGGATTGAGGTTGTGGCCATAATTATATTCCCATCGCCAGAAATCAACCATGGCAACAATGCCGAATACAACAAAGAGTGCAAAGAGACCATTGAGCCAACTCCTTTTGCTGATCAAAGCGACCAGTGCAAATGCAGCAGCAAAAAAAATGATAAGGTATGGCAGCAGGGTAAATTCGAAAAAATCTTCGTTGTGAAGGGTTTTCATGCCGATATAGTGATTCAGCCCGTTGATGATATCAACGTTTCCTTTTAAACCATTGGCATGAATGCTGAGACTTAAACCTTCTGGATATTGTGGTGCATCCAGTTCAATGCGCCAGATGGGTGTAAACAGCACTGCCACCAACCCGCCTGCAGCAAGTAGCAGCAATAACCTGGTGCCTTTCCCTAATTTGTTCTTCATTGTAATTGATTTATGACTTTCATGGATGGATTGAAAACGGGCCAGTGCTTTTATTTTTTTGCCGGCGGCAGCAGTACGCCATCGATCACGTGTATCATTCCATTGGATGCAGGGATAGAAGTTATGATGTGAGCAGAGCCGTTCAATGTTACCTTTCCGTCCTTAACGGTGATCGTGATATTATCGCCATTTACCATACCGAGTGTTTGCCCATCAATAAAATTTTCTGCCTTCATTGCAGATACCGTTACATGGTATTGCAATATATTTTGCAGGTCAGCCTTTTTATCATCCTTCATCAAGCCGTCTACTGTGCCTGCTGGTAATTTATTGAATGCGTCATTGGTGGGTGCAAAAACCGTAAAGGGGCCTGCATTGGAAAGAGATGTTACAAGGTCGGCCTGTTTTAACGCCGCTACCAGTGTTGTATGATCTTTAGAACCTACTGCTACTTTAACAACATCTTTGGCTGACTCATCGTCTTTTACTGCTTCCTGTCCGCCTGCAGTGGCAGCAGCTTCCGGTTTGGCTGGAGATGCTGCAACATTGTTTTCCCCGGAATTGTTGCAACTCAAAATAGCAAACGTTAACAATGATGCGAAAATGATGATATGCTTTTTCATAATAAATGATTTGTGGTTGAAAATAAAAACCTGCAGGATGCTGAAAAAAGATACACCCGTACAAGTGAGTCCCGAGGCAGCACACAAAACATTCTCGGGATGTATGACACAACGATGCTGATTAGATATCATCTGCCGGTCACAAAGAATTTCAAAAAGCTGGAATAAAAGCCAGCCGGCATATCATCAATCAAACGTACACCGGCCGGCAGTATTTTTATTTTGCAGCAGCGGCGGTGCTGTCTGCCTTAGGATAATTTTTTCCTGTGCTGAACAACAGCGGCACATTGCTGCCTGCAGGCGAAACCCTTAAATAACCCTGCATTTCCTGGTGCAATGCAC
>DDEU01000081.1 GCA_002336815.1 Chitinophagaceae bacterium UBA1946
GAGAATTCAATAAAGCCCTTGCGATGTCTACCCTTTGCTGTTCGCCACCACTCAATTCAAAAGGCATTTTAAACCCTTTGGTTTTCAGGCCCACTTTATCGAGCACATCAGCAATTTTTTCATCCATCAGCTTTTCGTCTTTCCAGCCGGTGGCTTTCAAAACAAATTTCAGGTTATCATTTACATTGCGGTCGGTAAGCAATTGAAAATCCTGGAATACCACACCAAGGTTCCTCCGGAGGTAAGGAACTTTTTTCCAATCAAGTTCCCTGAGGTCATATCCTACCACCCAGCCCTCGCCTTCTGTAAGTTCGAGGTCGCCGTACATTGTTTTAAGCAGGCTGCTTTTACCGGTCCCGGTTTTGCCCACCAGGTAAACGAATTCGCCTTTGTCTACAGAGATATTTACATCGCTCAGTATCAGGTTACTGCCCTGGTAGATCTTTACATTCTTTAATTCTATTATGGCTTGAGACATGTTGGTCGGTTGGTTTAGTCCCCATTCCAGAGAGGTATTGAGGAAATAAAATTAGTTGTGGCAAATTTAATCGATTGAAAACGGGCAATGAAAATTTTTTTACAAGATGGATGTTAAATATGTGGATAACTAATTTTTTAGTTTTAAAACTAAGTTTTTAGTTTTGATGTCAAATCAGCAGAAAAAATGTCGAAGCAACTTACAAAAGCCGAGGAGCAGATCATGCAGGTGATCTGGAAACTGGACAAGGCCTTTTTACGTGAGATCATTGAAGCCCTGCCCAATCCGAAACCGCACAGCAATACTGTTGCCACCATTATCAAGATACTGGTAGAAAAAGAATTCATCGGCATCACCGTTTTTGGGCGTACGCATCAATACTATCCATTGGTAAGCAAGGAGGCTTACAGCAAGGCGACGATGAAGGGTTTTGTAAAAGGTTATTTTGAGGGCAGCTTCAGCAATGCCGTTTCCTTTATGGTAAAGGAAAATAACCTGAGCGTGGAAGAACTGGAATTGCTGCTGAAACAGTTAAAGAAAAAACCATAATCACCAATCCAATAAATCAAGCATATGCCTGTAATAGCCTGGTACATTATAAAGATCATTCTTTGCTCTGCCATCCTTTTCGCCTACTACTGGCTGGCGCTGCGCAATAAGATATTTCACCAATACAACCGCTTCTACCTTTTGTCTATCGTGTTACTTTCTGTTACACTACCTTTTGTACAGATCAGTATATTGTCACCAGGCGATGAAGAAGGCGGTACTATCCGCCTGTTAAAAGTAGTAAGCAGCGGCAACGAATACCTGGATGCGATCATTGTAACAGCCCGGAGCAACCGGTTCAGCACCGTTCAGTTATTCGAGTTGCTTTACCTGCTGGTAAGTTTGGTAATGCTTTTCCTTTTTATACAAAGCATTTTAAATATCCGGAAATTATATACCGCCAGCCAGAAAGTATTTATGCAGGGCATCTGGCTTGTTGATACCAATGCTGCAGGTACTCCTTTTTCTTTTTTGAAATATATTTTCTGGAACAACCAGGTCGATCTGAATAGTACCACCGGTAAGCAGATTTTTAAACATGAACTGGCGCATGTACAGCAAAAGCATACACACGACAAACTCTTTATAAATGCTGTCCTGATACTATTGTGGTGCAATCCTGTTTTCTGGCTCATCAAAAAAGAGCTGAATATGATACATGAGTTCATTGCTGATAAAGAAGCGGTTGAAAACAACGATGCTGCTTCCTTTGCCAGCATGATACTGCAGGCGGTATATCCGCAGCAACATTTTAAACTGACCAATCAATTTTTTTACTCACCCATCAAAAGAAGAATCTCCATGATCACAAAAAACAACAGTGGCAAAGCCGGCTATATCGGCCGCCTGCTCGTGCTGCCTTTACTGGCACTTACGTTTGCAGCGTTTAGTTTTAAAACAGGCGTACCAACTGCCATTTACCAGGGCAAGCCGGTAACCATTGTTATCGATGCAGGGCATGGCGGTAAGGATGCAGGTGCTAAAAGTATAACCGGGAATGTGTATGAAAAAGAACTTACCCTGTCAATTATCAAAAAAATAAAAGCGCTGAATACCAACAAAAGCCTGAACATTTTCTTTACCAGGGAAGATGACAGTTACCAGTCTCCCAAAGAGATAGCAGCTTTGGCCAATGCCCGGCATCCGGACCTGTATGTTTCCATCCATTTAAGCAGCGCTGAAAAAGATGACATGAGCCGAAGTGGCATGGATGTGTATGTGGCGAAAGACAATTTCAGCAATGCAGCAAAAAGCAAGTTGTTTGCATCTGCCATCATCAACCAGTTCAGCGGCAATTATGAGCTGCCTGTTACACCCAACCCCCAACAAAGAGAACAGGGTATCTGGACCCTGCAGGAGATCAACTGCCCGGCAGTTTTGATCGAGGCGGGCTATCTGTCCAATGAGAAAGATCTTGCCTACTTACAAACAGACAAGGCAAAAGAAAGCATCGCTCAAAATATATTGATCTCAGTTGAAAAGTATGCAGCGGTGTTGAACAAACAGGGCAATGTGATGGTAACAGAACAGGAAACTGCAAAACCAACCGCCAGCGGTACAGCCGAAGGTTTTGTGAACGGCGTTAAAAACGATGCAGCCACCAAAGATCCGCCTCCATTGTATATCATTGATGGAAAAGAAGTGGATTCTAATTTTGTCAAAACCGTAGACCCCAACGATATTGACAGGATAGATGTTTTAAAGGGAGAAACAGCGGTAAAAAAATATGGAGAAAAAGGCAGGTATGGAGTGGTGCTGATCACTACAAAAAAAGCAAGCGGGGCAAAATCTCAACCAGCTAAAAAAGAACAATAAAGGATAAAAAGAAATTCAAAGGAGAGTGGAAAAGAAATAGCGTCAAAGTGTTGTTTACAAAAATATTCCCATTGATTGTGATTTGCTGAAAAGATCAAATTACAGTCAATGGGATTTTTATGCCGTGGCACTAATAAACAATTTCTTCGCCGCAGGCTTTGATCAGTAACTCTTTTTTATCACTGGCTTCTACCCTGCCGATCAGCTGCGCAGCGATACCAAATGCTTTTGCCGTATCGATCATGAGGGCTGCATTGGCTTCATCACAATAGATCTCGAGCCGGCAGCCCATGTTAAACACTTCGTACATCTCCCTCCAGCTACTGCCGCTGTTCTCTTTGATCACCTGGAATACCGGCGGCACATCAAACAGGTTGTCTTTTATGATTTTAAAATTGCCGGGCAGGTATTTCATGCACTTGGTTTGTCCGCCGCCGCTGCAATGGATGAGGCCATGAATCTTTTCAAAATGATCCTGCAAAAGTTCTTTCAATATTGGTGCATAGGTTCTTGTTGGTGATAACAATAATTCACCTATGGTGCCAAACTGCTGACCATCTGTTGTTGGCAATCCATAATCTGTAGTGAGCCTGTTCTTCCCGATGTACACCACTTCTTCCGGTAAATTATTATCGTAGCTTTCTTTAAAGTTTGCTGCATAAAATTTACCCAGTGCATCATGCCTTGCACTGGTAAGTCCGTTACTCCCAATGCCACTGTTGTAAGCCGTTTCATAAGTGGCCTGTCCGTAACTCGCTACACCAACAATTACATCTCCCGCCTGTATCTTATCGTTGCTGATGATCTTATTCTTAGGCCAGCGGCAGGTCATGGTACCGTTTACTGCCACCGTTCTCACCACATCGCCAACATCGGCAGTTTCACCACCGAGGTAATGAATGTTTACGCCAAATTTTTTCAGCGTATCAAACAATTCCTGTGAGCCATTGATGATCTGCGACAACACTTCGCCCGGTATCAAATGTTTGTTGCGGTCGATGGTACTGTTGAAAACGATATTGTCGTAGATGCCCACACAAAGCAGGTCATCCAGGT
>DDEU01000033.1 GCA_002336815.1 Chitinophagaceae bacterium UBA1946
TGTACCAGAAAATACTGGATGAAGCAGTGAAAGAATTGAAACGTTCCAATTTCCGTGAACTGTTTAAAGAAGAGATACAGCAGCAGGATGATTTTGTGAGCGACTGCAGCATCGATACCGACCTGGAGATACTGATTCCCGATAGCTATGTCGAAAGTATTACTGAAAGATTGAGTTTATATACCCGGCTTGATAACAGTGCCAATGAAAAAGAGCTGGTGGAATTTCATCAGGAATTGCTGGATCGCTTTGGGCCAATACCTGCGCCGGTGGAAGATCTGTTTACAACTGTACGAACAAGAAAAATTGCGGTGGAACTGGGTTTTGAAAAGCTCTTTTTAAAAAATGAAGTGCTCAAGTGCTTTTTTGTGAGCAATCCCGATTCGCCATTTTTCCAGAGCGATACCTTTAATGCTATTTTACTGTTCCTTCAAAAAGCCACTAACAAAGCCAGGTTGAAACAGGTAGGCAAACACGGAATTTTGGAAGTGCAGGAGGTAAAATCAATGGCACAACTCTACCGCTTCTTAAAAAGGATGCATGAGTTCGTCGCAGAAGTACAGGAGCAGGCGGTATAGATTTTTTTGAACCCGGCCTTGGTTTTTTATGGCATCATCGTTGCGTCGCAGTTCGTTCATCTCTACCGCAACAGGCAACTTCCGGAAAATTCTCCATTTGTTTGTACCAGCGTTTTAATTAGATTTGAACAACAGATCAAGCGTGCATTATAAGCCAACTCCTTTAAATATTTTCAGTGTTTTTATTGTAGGATATTCGGTGTGGGCGCATGACCGGTATTTTATTATTTATTCCATTTTGTTTGGCTTATTAGGCCTCTGATTGATTTTGTGATACAGGCAATGTCTAAAAAATACACAGGCATATTTATTATTGAGATTTTAATTATCCTTGTATTTCTCCTGGCTTTTTATTGATCAATACTTATTTACATGAGCGCAAAAAAATCAAGCTGGAAAAAGGGCCGTGGCAAACTGGGTGTGCTGTAACCTTTGCTGGGCAACTGGCAGGCTAAAGCGGATTCACCCATGGGGCCACTCACCTGTACCCGAAATTTCAAATGGATACTTGGTGGAAAATACATTGAACTCACTGCTGTTTGGCAATTCGGCAAAGGCAGTTACGAAGAAAAAGCTGTGTATGGAATGAAAGACAATGTGCTATCCTTTTGGTCATTTACGTCGGATGGAAAAAGGTCAGAAGGATATATCGCTGATGGCAAAGAGGCACATCCCGAAGCCATTTGTTTTGAAGCCGTTATGCCCGCCGGGATCGCAAGAATGGTCTATTGGCCGGGCGATGATGGAGCCATTAACTGGGCCGTGGAATCCAAAACAAAAAAAGGCTGGAACAGGTTTACACAACATACCTATCATGCACAGTGATCCACATCCAGTTTCAGCAGGAAAATTCACATTGATGCAACCGTTGCAAAATATATTTTGTCAGCCATAAAATTGGTCGTATGAAAAAGTTATGCTTTCTTTTAGCCATAGCCTCCCTGCTGGTCTCCTGCAAAAAGGAAAATACCGGCGCTGAAAAAAAGGTGGAATTTTACCTGCTGGAATCTTTTCGATATGTTACCGGTCAATGTAAGGTAGATGCGATGTCAGCGGTAATGAAAGCTACCCCGTTCATCAGCAATGAAGACATTATCCAATATGCACGATCTGCTTACACTTATAAACTTTCTGCTGCTGCTATCAACAGGGTAAAAGCTTTTGAGGGAAGAATTCCCTTTGCAGTAACGGTTGATAAAGAGGTTATTTACTTCGGTTTTTTTAACGACATCGTATTAAGCTCTTCCTGCGAACATTCCATTTCTATGAACCTGGACTGGGGCTCTGCAGATAAAATTCTTCTTCAACTTGGCTATCCCGGTTCGGTTGCGGGCGTAACGATCAATGACCAGCGCAACAATACCATCTTACTCAATGCACTCGCCAGCCAGGGAAAATTGAAATGATGGCATGTATTTTTTTGCTCTTTCTTAATTAGCGATCAATCTGTATAAATTCTGAAAAGGAAGCATGGATGGGGGGTGTATCATCAACTCATGCTTCCTTTTTGTTTACAATTCAACTGGTATTTATCTCCTGTAACTTCTTTAAACCAGTTATAGACTTCCGGTTATTTTTTTGTATTCCTGTTATTGGTGCAGGTGAATAAGTGTGACGGGCTTCCCCGGGGCACTTCCAAACATTTTTGTATATGCCTCCTCCGTTTTAAAAAATGGTAACATTTTGTTTTGCAAAAGTGCCGTTGCCTTTTTGTTCATTAATTCAGCGAATGATTTGGAATCAGAATTTCCATTTTCTGCTATTGCGTATTCATGAATGGCCAACTGCAATGCTAGTCTTAATACCTGAAATTCATCCCAGGCGGTTTGAGTGTACTGGCTACCCATAACGCTTTTAAGCCAGTTTATTTCCAGGCTATCACCATTGTTTCCTACAAAGGATGAATCTCCTCCCATCTGCGCAATTCTTAATTTGAAATTCTGATAATCCTGTCCGTATGTGCCGTAAAAAAAATGGGCAATTCTGTATCCACCGGTAGAGTCGGGGATGGTGAGTGGTGCTACAGCAGGAGAGTTGCTGCCAGACCAGTAGGTTGAATAAAGTACACGGTTTGCGATTGTTTGGCATACACCATTTGCTCCGTAAGGAGCGGCCATACCTCCTGTTCCGCCTTCTGTCCAGGCAATATTATCCCTGCAATACTTTGGGTTTACGAGCCTTTTTGCAAGCGATAAGTTGCCAGGCTGGCTTGCAATAAGCCAACCATCGTAACCATTGGTTGGAGTGGAAGGCCATAGATGGCACCCGCCGAGGCAACACCAGTAATATTGCTTTAAAGAGTCAGAATCATACTTGCAACTATCTACAGGTGAATAGTTGCTTACATAGCAATGATCGAACCCTGCTTGCCCCCATGCATTTGTACCTCCTAAATAAAATGTTGTGAGTGAATCAGCTGCGCTGTTTGTTTTGGTAGTAGTTGCTTCCACATCTGCGTTGTCTTTGTGACTGCTGTTATTACAGGCACAAAAAAAAATGATCGCAGGCAGAAAAAGGAAAAAATTCCTGAATAATTGTTTCATTTTTTTTGTTTGAGTTGTTACTAAATAGAAATTGATTTTGTATGCAAAAACTTTAGTAGTAAAAATGGATCGGTTAAGCTGATGATTGAACTATAAAAACTAAAACATAATTATAAAACAAGATATATAGTGCCTGGCAAAGTCACAAGGGGCTTTTAACGGTATTTGAGAGGGTGATTTGGCAGTATTTGAGCGGGTGATTTATAGGTATTTTTGTACGTGATTTTGGCGCCGGTCTTATTTGCTGCTTATAAATCAATCCGGCTTACAGTTTTTAATGCTGCTATCTGGAAAAATTTGGCACACAACTATTCCCGGCAGAAGTACTGCATCGGAAATGCTGATGCCGGGATTTAGGATAGGGCTATATAATTTCAAGCTACGAGCCGGCGGAATTGGTGGGAGTGTGGTAACACCATAACCAGTGAGGATTTTCTACATCATGCTAAAACCCCTTTCAAGATCGCTTATTAAATAATCCGCCTCTTCCAAACCGACATACAGGCGCATCATGCGGTGGTCTTTGTTTTCGGCATTGAACCGTTCTCTTTTTATCCCGGCGCATTTGGGAATGATCAGGCTTTCATGGCCGCCCCAGCTTACCGCCATCGCAATGTGCTGCAGGTTTTCGCAAAATCTTTCTACTTCATCAATACCGGTTGCGTTGATATAAAAGCTCAGTAAGCCGCAGGCACCGCTCATTTGCCGCTTTGCCAATTCCTGTTGCGGAAAATTTTCATCAAAAGGAAATAATACAGATTCTACTTTCGGATGTTGCTTTAAATATTCAATCACTTTCCAGGTAGTTTTAGTGATATGTTCCAGCCGCATGGGAAGGGTACGCAATCCACGGATGAGTAGCCAGGCATTAAAGGGAGAAATGCCGCTGCCGATATTGAGGTATTCACTGTTGAATATTTTTGCGATCATTTTTTTAGTGCCGCACAATACGCCTGCCACCACATCGCTGTGCCCGCCGATGTATTTTGTGGCAGACTGTAAACTCAGATCGATGCCATACTCAATGGGGCGCTGGTAAAGCGGTGTGCAAAAACTATTGTCACAAATGGTAACGATGTTGGAAGCTTTGGCCAGTTCTGCAACTGCTTTCAGATCCTGTATCGCATAATCCCAGCTATTGGGTGTTTCCAGGTAGATAACCGATGTATTGGGAAAGATGGCCCGTTCAAAATTTTCGATCGATGTGCCATCAACATAAGTGGTGGTAAC
>DDEU01000018.1 GCA_002336815.1 Chitinophagaceae bacterium UBA1946
ACCCCGAAACTACCACGGGTGGTAATGCCCTCAAATTCTATGCTTCTGTACGACTGGATATCCGACGCATGGCGCAGATCAAAGATGGCGATACGGCAACAGGTAACAGGGTAAAAGTAAAAGTGGTAAAAAATAAGGTAGCACCACCTTTCCGCAATGCTGAATTTGATATCATCTTTGGAGAAGGAATTTCTAAAGTAGGTGAGATCATTGATATGGGTGTTGAGTTGGGTATTGTACAAAAAAGCGGTAGCTGGTTTAGTTATGATGCCAACAAACTGGGCCAGGGAAGAGATTCCGTAAAGGAACTTCTTCGTGACAATCCTGAAATGGCAGCTGAAATTGAAGGAAAGATCAGGGTGAAGATCGCAGAAATGCAGGCCGTTTAAAATGTATTCGATGGGTTAGTAAATATAAAGACCGCTCTTCTGGGCGGTTTTTTTATAAATTCATCTCTGCTAAATGAGCTAAATTTAATGGGAATATTTAATACAGAGCACCTGTTGTGATTTGTAATAGGGTTGCGCAGGCCAGCAATCGTTGAACTTATGGAACCGGTAACAGTTAAAACATTTGATAATTATTTTTCGGCCAGCATTATGCTGACAAGATTGCAGGCCGAAGGGATAGAATGCTACCTGGCGGATGAAAATACGGTTACCATTGACCCCTTGCTCTGCAATGCCATCGGGGGAATTAAACTGGTGGTGAAAAAGGAAGATGAAAAAATGGTCATAAAGAAATTAAGGGCTTACCAGATCGAATACCTGCTTTCTGCTACCTGCCCTGAATGCGGCAGCAATAGTTTTTCGCATGTTCCCAGGCTGCGGGCCTCCAATTATCTTACCGCCATTCTTACCTGGATATTTTCGAGTTATGCGCTGGCCCCGGAATACGTTTACCAGTGCGGCAATTGCGGGTATGAATGCGACACATTGCCCGATGATACCATGCAGGCGGCCAGCGATGATACAGCCGGCATTGACAATTATTTACAGTAAGATGTTACTACCAGGTTGCAGCGATCGTTTTCACATTTACAAATTCCAGTATTCCTTCTCTTCCCAACTCACGGCCATAGCCTGATTTTTTTATACCTCCAAAAGGCAGGCTGGGATCGCTTTTTACAAGACTGTTGATAAATACTGCGCCGCTGTCTATTTTTTTTGCGAGGGCTATTCCTTTCTCAATGTCCTGCGTCCAGATGCTGCCACTCAAACCATATCCTGAATCGTTGGCCAGTGCTATCGCATCTGTTTCGCAGGCAGCCGCTATTACTACAGCCATCGGTCCAAATGTTTCCTCGTCAAAGGCAGGCATTCCTTTCTCTACTGCCATTAACAGGGCAGGTGAGAAATTGCAGCCTTCGAAGTCACCGCCCAGCACAAGCCTGGCACCCTGCTCAATGGATCGCTGCATTTGGATGTTGAGGTTTTCAACAAGGTCCGGCCTTGCCATAGGTCCGGTGGTAACCGCAGCATCAAAGGGATCTCCCTGTTTAAGTGATTTGATCAGTTTATCAAATTCAATCATAAAGTCATTCATGGCTTCCTGTAACACGATCAATCTTTTTGCAGCGATGCATGACTGACCGGCATTTTGCATTCTTGATTGCAGGGCAGTGGCTGCTGCTTTTTTCATATCTGCATCCGGCAATACAATCAAGGCATCTGAGCCGCCTAGTTCCAGCAGGGATCTTTTTATATTTTTTCCTGCCAGCATGGCAACGCTGCTGCCGGCTCTTTCACTTCCGGTAAGGGTTACAGCCTGTACGACCGGGTGTTCCAATAATTTTTCTACTACAGGTGTATCTGCGATCAACACCTGGAAAACACCAGGAGGCGCTCCCGCTTCTAAAAAAATTGCCTCGATCTTTTTAGCACAACCGCAAACGTTAGGTGCATGTTTTAAGAGGCTAACATTCCCGGCCATTAAAGTGGGCGCCGCATAACGAAACACCTGCCAGAAAGGGAAATTCCAGGGCATGATCCCCAGTACAGCACCAACCGGCTGGTAGCTAATAAAACTTTTTTTATATCCAGCTTCCCGTGGTTGATCCTTTAAAAGGCTTTCGGCATGTTCAGCGTAGTATTCGCATACATAAGCACATTTTTCGATCTCGGCTGTGGATTCAGCAAGTATCTTCCCCATCTCAAATGTGATGGTACGGGCCAGTGCATCCTTGTCTTTTATTAAAATAGCAGCAATATTTTTAAAGACCTCCGATCTTTTTGCAAAGCTGTACTGCTTCCAGGTTTCGAAGGCCAGCCGGGCCTGTCGCAGGCATTGATCAATGGCAGCCTCCTTCATTAACGGATGTTCTGCCATTACCTGTTGGGTATATGGAAAGATGGATTGAAATATCATAGTTAGGAATGAGAGCGTTATTGGTATATAAATTTCGTTATTTTGGAAACAAAGCGTTTCAATTAAAGTTAGCCATCCTGTGTTAATCTTTGGGGGTTAGACGGAATCCAGGAAAATACTTGACAGTGACAGCCGGGTGCTTTGAAGAGATTCTAAAAAATTTCATTGAAAAAATAATAAAAAATCCCCGCGGCTGCAGTTGAGTCGAACAGGAACTAATTGCATTTTAAGATTTACATTCACTCTACAAATTACCTTTAGCCCAGCTATGGAAAGGATAAAAAGTTTTGATGAGTTTTACGATCTGAAACTAAAAGATGAAATAGAAAGGCTTCAGCGGGAAAATAAAAAAGCAGATAAATGGGGCATTGCGATATTCATATCTGCATTTGCACTGATCCCGGTTGTGGTGTATGGATTAAAAGAATCATCCGGCAACGCCGGTAAATTCATCATCGGGTTAATGGTAATATTGGTAGCAGTCAGCGCCCGCAATTATGCCAGGGTAAGTACTGGCTTTGAAACAAATTTTAAAGAACAGATCGTGAAAACGATCATTGATTTTATTCAACCGGGGCTTGTGTACAAACCAGAAGTTTACATGAGTTCGGGCTACTTTAGAAACAGCGGCTTATTTAGTACCCAATACAACGTCTACGACGGCGATGACCTTATAGAGGGGACTTACAAAAATGTGTTTTTCAAATGTTCAGAACTGGAAGTTGCCCTGAGAAAAACCCGGGGAACCAGCCGCCATATTTTTCATGGCCTTTTTTTTGCAGCAACGGTCAACCGGCAATTTTCAGCAGGTACCTATGTCTTTTCCAATGCTGAAGATGACTACCCCGCTGACAGGTTACCCGCTGTAGTAAGACTCGATTGCCGTGATGGTGAATTTGAAAAATATTACCGGGTGTATACCACGAATGTGGCGCAGGGTTCACTTATTGTTGACGCAGCGATGATGGCCAACCTATTAGCGTTTGTGAAACAGATACGGCGAAAAGTTAACATGTCTGTGGTGGGGGGTATGTGTTATGTTGCCATTCCTTTTACACAGGATCTGTTTGAGCCACCAAGTCCTTATGAGTTTAACAAAGAGGAGATCAAGGAATATTTTTATACCGTGCTGCTGATGCTAAGCATCATTAACCAGTTGCACCTGGAGAAACTACAATGATTTAGGTATTACTAAGAATTGAGTAGATGAGCGAATCAATAAATTTCCCGTCAAAGAAATAATTCTCTTTAAAATAGGCCTCTTTTACAAATCCATTTTTCTCCAGCAGTTTAATAGAACCGTATTGCCAGGGTTTACATTGGCTTCAACAGAATGCAGTTGCATGCTTTCAAAACCATATTTCAACACAGCCTTCAGTGCTTCATCCATAATGCCTTTCCCATATCAATGAGGAAGCAGGGCATACCCTATTTCGGCACGATAGTGTTCTTTTTGCAGCTGCCAAAATCCAATACTGCCAACAATTACAGGGCTTTCCCGTAAAGTAACACCCTTGGTTGGAAAAGGTTGAAAGTTTAGTTGCCGCATACCTAAAACGCAGTTTTTTTTACTGCCTTTTACTAAATTACCGGATTGGATTCAAGATAAAAGAAGTAAATTTTCGGAAAAATTTTTCTTGTAAATGAAAAGCGCAATACTGTCTTTATTCCTTGGTTGCATTTACTTCAATTGTGCAGCTCAAACAGGAATTCCTGTTCCTCAAATGACACAAAGTGACAATATCATTAAAAACTTTCTTAGTACATATGGTATACCCGGCGCAACAGTCGCCATTGCAAAGGATGGACGCATTGTGTACATGAGGGCTTTTGGATCTTCCAATATTGCAGGCACCGTTCCCACTCAGCCATACAACCTGTTCAGGATCGCAAGTCTTTCCAAGCAGGTAACTTCCATCGCTATAATGAAAATGATGCAGAACGGGCAATTGACCATGAATGCAAAAGTGTTTGGTACCGGGGGTATTCTTGCAAACCATCCTGTTTTTTCCACCGCCAATATCACCGATGCCCGCATTTATAATATCACTGTTCAGCAATTGCTGGAACATTCGGCCGGCTGGAACAGGGATTTGAATTGCAATCCCAACCCCACTACACCATATCCTTATTTTTTAAGTGGTTGTGATCCCATCTCTTTTCCGTTGAGAGTAACCATGCTTACCGGAACCAGCAACCCGGTAACTAAAGATGCCCATATTAAATTCCTGTTGGAAAAAGGACTTGATTCCGATCCCGGAACGGCCTATAATTATTCCAATATTGGCTATTTGATATTGGGCGAAGTGATCGAAAAGATCTCCGGGCTTAGTTATGAAAAGTATGTACAGGATAGTATCATGGCGCCGCTGGGAATTTTTGATATGCACATTGGTAAGAACCTGCTGGCAGACAAACAGGAACGGGAAGGTGAGTATGTTGGCAACGGTTACAGTACTTTATCCTGTTATAACACCGGTTTGTATGTGCCCTGGGAATACGGCGGGTTCAGCGTGGAAGCAATGGATGCACATGGAGGTTGGATCGCTTCTTCAAGAGATATGTTGAAATTACTTACTGCGGTAGACGGCTTTAGTACCAAACCCGATATTCTTTCTCCTGCCACGATTGTTACCATGACAACTCCATCCGCCGGCAACCAGTATTATGCGAAGGGATGGTCAGTAAACCCATTTAACAACTGGTGGCATACAGGTGCTTTGGATGGCACTGCCAGTGAGCAGGTAAGAACAGGAACAGGTTATACCTGGATCATCATCCTCAACAAAAGGAATATTACGAACGGTAATTTCTGGACAGACGTGGATAACCTTGGCTGGAACTGTCTATCGGCAACTACCACCTGGCCAACCTGGGACCTGATGGCTTCGCCAACCGTTAACGCCGGTAATCTTAATTTCAGTGCTGTAACTGGTTCTGCCGTTACCGTTAACTGGAGCAATGGAAATGGCAGCAACAGGTTATTGCTGGTAAAAGCAGACAGCAGCATCAACACTTTTCCACTGGATGGTACGGACTATACAGCCAATCCTGTTTTTGGTTCGGGAAGCGCAACAGGCAATAACAATTTTGTGGTTTACAATGGCACCGGCAACAGTGTTACGGTGAGCGGGTTAACTCCCAATAAAAAATATTATTTCCGGGTAATTGAATACAACAAAAACACTACTACGGGTAACAATGCATTGTATTTATTGGGAAGTAACCCGCAGGACTATACGATTACGGCCAGCAGTTTTACCTTCACCGGAACCGGTAACTGGAGCAATGCGGCGAACTGGGCCAATAACCTGGTACCACCGGCTACATTGCCACATGGTTCACAAATTATCATCAACCCATCAGGTAGCGGCGAGTGCATCCTTGATGTACAGCAACGGGTTTCTTCCGCAGCTTCAGTGATAGTACAAACAGGAAAAAAATTAAAACTTCCGGGAAACCTGTTGATCCAATAAAAAATGCCGGTGGCTTTTGAGCACCGGCACCGTATTCTTTCAATTTTTTGCAACTTAAAACTCTGCGCTTTTGGGATACCTTGGAAAAGGAATCACATCCCTGATATTTCCCATTCCTGTTACAAACTGTACCATTCTTTCAAAGCCAAGCCCAAAGCCGGCGTGCGGGCAGGAGCCAAACCTTCTTGTATCAAGGTACCAGTATAGTTCTTCCGCCGGAATGTGCATGTCTTTCATCTTTTGTTCCAGCTTTTCAAGGCGTTCTTCTCTTTGTGATCCACCCACAATTTCACCGATGCCGGGTGCCAGTATGTCCATGGCCGAAACGGTTTGCCTGCCGGGTGCACAATTGTCATCCAACCGCATGTAAAAAGATTTGATGGCGGCAGGGTAGTTAGTAAGGATAACCGGTTTTTTAAAATGTTTTTCCACCAGGTATCTTTCATGTTCACTCTGAAGGTCCATTCCCCATCCTTCGATGAGGTACTGGAATTTTTTCTTTTTGTTGTGATTGCTTTCTTTTAAAATCTCGATGGCTTCTGTGTAAGTGATCCTTTCGAAATTATTATTGATCACAAATTCCAGTTTGTCGATCAATCCCATTTCACTGCGCTTATCCTGCGGTAAACCTTTTTCTTCTTCTGCCAAACGCTGCGCCAGGAATTCCAGGTCATCCCTGTTATTTTCCATTGTATGTTGGATGATGTACTTAATGAATTCTTCAGCCAGGTTCGCATTGTCTTCCAGGTCGTAAAAAGCCATCTCCGGCTCAATCATCCAAAACTCTGCCAGGTGCCTGGTAGTATTGGAATTCTCAGCACGAAAAGTTGGTCCAAAAGTGTAGATATCACTGAATGCCATGGCTGCCAGTTCTCCTTCCAATTGCCCGCTAACAGTAAGGTTGGTGCTGCGGCCAAAAAAATCTTCCTTAAAATTTACAGAACCATCTTCATTTTTGGGAGCAGTTCCATCAAGCGGCAACGTGGTTACCCGGAACATTTCCCCGGCACCTTCTGCATCACTGGCGGTGATCACCGGGGTGTGCATGTATACAAATCCTTTGTCGTTAAAAAATTTATGCACTGCAAAAGCCAGCGAATGACGTACCCGGAAAACTGCACCGAATGTGCTGGTACGGAAACGCAGGTGTGCGATCTCTCTCAAAAATTCAAGACTGTGTTTTTTAGGCTGCAAAGGAAATTTCTCTGCATCACTGTCGCCCAGTATTTCTATGGAGCTTGCCTTTAATTCAATTTTTTGCCCCTTGCCCAGCGATTCAATTACTTCACCGGTTGCTTTGATGCAGGCTCCTGTGGTGATGCGTTTTAAAGTGGCATCGTCCAGCATCCCCAGGGTAACCATTACCTGCAGGTTATTATTGGTGCTGCCGTCATTCAACGCTATAAATTGATTGTTGCGGAAGGTTCGCACCCAACCCATCACGGTAGCCTCATAGTTCAGTTTGTCGCCTGACAGCAATTCTTTTATCTTGATTCTCTTATTGAACATAACAGTTTTTTGTGGCTGCAAATATAACATGGATTTGGGAGGATTGAAATGGGGATTTATATGATTGATATGATTTTAATGATTGTTGGGCAGGGTAGTATAATTTTACCAAAAAAAGAATATAACGCAACGGCTGTAAAGATCATATCAATCATCCTGGTAATACCAAATCATAAATCAATGAAAATAGCATTCTTCTCTACCAAATCATACGACAGGGAGTTTTTCAACCACTACGTAAGTACCCACGAGATCATTTACTTTGAAGCAAGGCTCGGTTCACAAACGGTTAACCTTACAGCAGGCTGCGATGCGGTCTGTGTGTTTGTGAACGACCGGCTCAATGCAGCGATCATTGGAGAATTGAAAAAAAACGGCATCAAACTCATTGCACTTCGTTGCGCCGGTTTTAATAATGTAGATCTGGAAGCAGCAAAAGCAAATAACATCAAAGTAGTACGGGTGCCTGCTTATTCGCCTCATGCTGTAGCCGAACATGCTGTTGCACTCATCTTAACGCTCAACCGAAAAACGCACAAGGCTTACAACCGGGTGAGGGAAGGCAACTTTTCGCTGGAAAGGCTTACGGGCTTTGATTTGTATGGCAGAACGGTGGGTGTGATCGGTACCGGCAAAATTGGCCAGGCCTTTTGTGATATCATGCTGGGCTTTGGTTGCAGGGTACTTGCTTTTGATCTGTTGGCTAACAGGGAACTCACCGGCAAAGGGGTTGAATACCTGCCATTGATTGATGTGTTGCAGCAGTCTGATATCATTTCATTGCATTGTCCGCTCAATGAGCAAACCAAACATATTATCAATAATCAAACGCTGCAGATGATGAAGGACGGCGTGATGCTGATCAATACCAGCCGTGGTGCATTGATCAATACCGCCGATATCATCGGGTCGCTAAAAACCGGTAAGGTCGGCTATCTTGGCCTGGATGTATATGAGCAGGAAGAGAAAATATTTTTCAAAGACCTTTCTGAAAACGTGATACAGGATGATATGATCATGCGCCTGATCAGCTTCCCCAATGTGCTCATTACTTCTCACCAGGGCTTTTTTACTGAAGAGGCGTTAACACAGATCGCCCAAACTACCCTGGAAAATGCAGACGCCTTTGAAGCCGGACTGCCATTAAAGAATGCAGTGGTGTAATTGCGTTATAGCGCAATAACAATCAGCCCTGTTCATTCATACAGGCCTTTACGAGGCCTTTTAATACTGCATCTGCCCATGCTCTGCAGGCTGCCTGCAGAACAAAAAATTTTCATTTTCTGAAAAAACAGCGTAATATTGTGCCGGAATCATTACTGAAGGTCTTTCCAATCATCCAATTGCATCAGTCACATTCCAATCAATATTAATTTCCAATTACAATTTTTTCAAAGTTTTTAAGATCGACTTTTTTGAAAAATTCATTTTCATTTTTTTATGTACGACATTTTACAATTGAACGACATGCTCGTTCCTGAGCTGCACGACATTGCTGAACAGCTTGCCATACCCAATTACAAAAAATTAGAAAAACAGGACCTTGTTCACAAAATCATAGAAAAACAGGCAGTAGCGGGAGTTGCAGCGGAAGAGGGCAAAGACGAAAAACCCAAACGCAAACGCATTCTTAAAACTGCTGATAAAGAAGGAAAAGAACCTGAAGTTCCAAAAGAAAAACCAGCTCCGGTAAAGCCCGAACCAAAGGCAGCAAAAAAAGCAGAGCCTGTTCATGAAAAGAAAAAGGCGGTAAAAAAAGTTGAACCGATCGAGCCTGAAGAAGAGGAGGAAGAAGAACTGCAGCCGATCACCAGTGAACAAAGTACCATTCCAGCAGCCATTGCATCCCTGTTACAGGAAGAAGATGAAATGGACAACCAGCAAAAACAACCTGAAGTAGCACAGTTTGAACAGGCACCAAGTGCTCAGCAGTCTGCAGGCTCAAGGCAATACCAGACAAGGAGAGACCAGCAGGTTTTTAATATTGAATTTGATGGTATCATATTGGGTGAAGGTGTGCTTGAGATGATGCCCGATGGATATGGATTTTTAAGAAGCAGCGACTACAATTATTTATCTTCTCCTGATGATATCTATGTTTCTCCTTCGCAGATAAAATTATTTGGTTTAAAAACTGGTGACACCGTATACGGATCTGTGCGCCCGCCAAAAGAAGGAGAAAAATATTTCGCTTTGTTAAAGGTTGATACCATTAATGGTAAAAAGCCTGAAGAAGTGAGAGACAGGGTTCCGTTTGATTACCTCACGCCCCTGTTCCCCTACGAAAAACTAAACCTCGTAACAGCAGCCAATAATTACAGCACCAGGATCATGGACCTGTTTACGCCAATCGGTAAAGGACAGCGTGGATTGATAGTGGCACAGCCTAAAACTGGTAAAACCATGTTGCTGAAAGAGCTGGCCAATGCAATTGCAGAAAACCATCCCGAGTGTTACCTGATGATTGTACTGGTAGATGAAAGACCGGAAGAGGTGACCGATATGGAACGCAGTGTTAAAGCGGAAGTAATTGCTTCTACATTTGATGAGCCGGCAGAAAAGCATGTAAAAGTTTCAACCATCGCATTGCAAAAAGCAAAACGTTTGGTAGAATGCGGCCACGATGTAGTGATATTGCTGGATAGTATTACCAGGCTGGCAAGGGCACACAATACCGTTGCGCCATCAAGTGGTAAAGTATTGAGTGGTGGTGTGGAAGCAAACGCTATGCAGAAACCAAAACAGTTTTTTGGTGCTGCACGTAAAATAGAATTTGGCGGATCCTTAACCATTATCGCAACAGCGCTGGTTGATACCGGAAGCAAAATGGATGAAGTGATCTTTGAAGAATTCAAGGGTACCGGTAACATGGAATTACAACTCGACAGGAAACTGAGTAACAGGCGCATTTATCCTGCTATCGACATTGTATCTTCTTCTACCCGCCGTGACGACCTGTTGCTGGAAAAAGATGTAGCACAGCGTATGTGGGTACTTCGTAAGCACATGGCCGATATGAATACAGAAGAAGCCATCAACATGCTGTTGAAGAACATGAAGGGTACAAAAGATAATATGGAGTTTCTTACCAGCATGAATGGGTAACAAGAGTGCTTGACGTGGCCATTGCGCCAATGATAATAATAATGTTAATTGCCGTTGATTTTGGTCAGCGGCATTTTCTTTTAGTAATTTTAGCTGATCTGCGGTCTTTAAAAAAATGGCTGTTCAAAAATTAACCATACAGGAATTTGTTCAACTGGCTAAAGCCAGCCCGGTGCTGGATGTGCGTAGCCCGGGTGAGTACCTGCATGCACATATCCCCGGCGCATACAGCCTGCCGTTATTTACTGATGAAGAAAGAAAAGTTGTAGGTACTGCTTACAAGCAGCAGAACCGTAAAACTGCTATCAAAATGGGTCTCGATTATTTTGGGGTGAAGATGCGGAGCATGGTGGAAGCAGTAGAGACGTTGATTAATGAACGAAATTCGTTGACCGCAAAAAGAATGGATGCGATCAACGGCCAACAAACAACGGACAATGTTCTTGTCCACTGCTGGCGGGGCGGCATGCGGAGTGCAGGCGTTGCCTGGCTGCTTGATCTGTATGGTTTTAAAGTGTACACGCTGGCAGGCGGCTACAAAGCATATCGCAAATGGGTAAGAGAGCAGTTTGAGATCCCTTGTGATCTAAAAATTTTGGGTGGCTATACCGGCTCGGGAAAAACACTTGTATTGCAGCAATTACAACAGGCAGGACTTCCCGTTATCGACCTTGAAAAAATTGCCTGTCATAAGGGCTCTGCATTTGGCGGCATGGACGACAAACCGCAGCCCGGGCAGGAAATGTTTGAAAACCTCCTGGCGCTGTCCCTCTCAGAACAGGCCTTAGTGCCCGGCGGTTCTGTGTGGCTCGAAGATGAGAGCCAGCGAATCGGCAATGTAAAAATTCCGGACCAGTTCTGGAAAAAGATGCGCAGCAGTGAACTCTTTTTTTTGAACATTCCCTTTGAAGAACGCCTTCAATATATCACACAGGAATATGGTGTATTAGAAACTGAAAAACTGCAGCAAGCTATTACCCGGATACAAAAGCGGCTTGGTGGACTGGAAACAAAAAACGCCCTTGGTTTTTTAACAGAGCAGAACCACCTGGAATGCTTTCGCATATTGCTGAAATATTACGATAAGTGGTACAGTAAAGGTTTGTATAACAGGGATGCAGTAAATGAATTATTAAAAGAAGTACCTTTCAGCACGATAGATGTGGAATCCATCACCGCCTCATTGATCCAAAAAAATAAAAGGAGCATTGATGAAGCCCTTCAAAAAAAATGAACAACAGAAGATGAAAAATTATTGTAAATACCTGCTGCTGTTTTGCTGGTTATTGCCGGCAGCATTACTGGCGCAGCAGCAACAACAGGACATCACTGGTATGTGGTATGGGCAACTTACGCTTATTGATTCAGAAACCGTGAACCTGCCTTATGAAGTAGCCATCAGTGAAGACAAAGGGAAGCTGGTGGGTTATTCAAGAATTGTGTTTCATGCCAATGGAAAAGACGAAGCAGGAGTACAGGATATAAGTGTCAAGTGGAAAGGGTACCAGCTTATCATGGAAGACGAGGGTTTTCTTGACCATAACTTCACTATCAACCCAACAAGAAGGGTTAAAAAAACGGTCGTGGTAACATTAACAACCACCGGTAATGAAATGATACTGGAAGGCTCCTGGACCACCAATAAAACAAGGGTTTACAGGGCATACAAAGGGGTGGTATTATTAAAACGAAAACTGGATTTCAAAAGATCAGAATTGTTCAAAAGCCTCGATACACTGAAGCTGGCAGAAAAATTATCCTTTAAAGACAGGCTGCAAACCGTAACTGATGTTGCTGTAGTAACGCCTCCGCCGGTTGAGAAAAAACCAGATCCCGTTGTGGTACCGGAACCAGATCCCGATCTGGTGATACCAGCTATTGAAAGATCGACTGCCTTATTGCCGGAGCCACGAAAGAAAACACTTTCATCTGCAAAGATATTACCCCCATCCAGGCAAAAGAAACAGCAGATGGATGCGCTGGCAAAATCAACCATGAAGCCGCCGGTAAGCAAACCTGTGCCGGCAGAGCCCAAGCCTGAGCCAGTGGTTGCTGTAATTACTCCGAAGCCGGCACCGGTGCCAAAACCAGCACCACCCAGGCAGGAACCGGTAGTTGCTGAGTCCAGGCCTAAACCTGAACCTAAACCTGAACCTGTGGTGGTGAAGCCGCAACCGAAACCAACGCCTCCGCCACTGGCCATTGTTGCGCCATCCATAACACAGGGTGCCGCAGAAATTGATAAACGTGTAACAAGGTCCGACCAGTCTTTTTATTTCGAATCAGACAGTTTGCTGCTCACCTTGTACGACAATGGTGAAGTAGATGGTGATACCGTTACAGTGTTGATGAATGGCAATGTGATCTTTTCAAAAGTGGGCCTCACCACAAAGGCCAACAGCAAAACAATTTATATCACTTCCAATATGGATTCTGTAAAACTGGTGATGTATGCAGAAAGCCTGGGCGAGATACCACCCAACACCGGTTTGCTGATTGTAAATGATGGCGATAAAAGATATGATGTGAGGTTCAGTGCCGATCTAAAAACAAATGCAGCGATCATGTTGAGAAGAAAAAAGAATGAGTAAGATGATAAACGAGGCATTGAACACCGGCGATATTCCGGGGATTGAACAGGCTGCAACAGGCATGCCCGTTCAACTTACCAAATATTCTCATGGGGCAGGTTGCGGTTGTAAAATTTCACCCAAAGTACTGGACGAAATTTTGGCCAGCAATTTTGCCATGCCCGACAATGATAAACTGATCGTGGGCAATCACAGTAAAGATGATGCAGCAGTGTATGATATCGGAAATGGAACAGCCCTGATATCCACTACGGATTTCTTTATGCCGATTGTTGATGATCCGTACGAGTTTGGACGCATCGCTTCTGCCAATGCCATCAGCGATGTGTATGCAATGGGAGGTAAGCCGGTATTGGCGATCGCCATTTTAGGCTGGCCCATTAATGTGTTGCCTCCTTCGGTGGCGCAAAAAGTAATTGAGGGCAGCCGCAGTATTTGTGCCGAAGCCGGCATTCCTTTGGCGGGCGGTCACAGCATCGATTCACCTGAGCCTATTTTCGGGCTGGCAGTAAATGGTTTTGTTAACATCGAAAACATCAAGCAAAATAACAAGGCCCGGGAAGGCGACCTTCTCTTTCTCACCAAACCATTAGGAGTTGGTATCTTGACCACGGCAGAAAAAAAAGGCCTGTTAAAAAATGCACACAAAGGCATGGCTGCAGCACAAATGATGCAGTTGAATAAAGCAGGTGAATTACTCGGAGCTGTGAGGGCAGTGAACGCAATGACGGATGTTACCGGCTTCGCATTGCTGGGGCACCTGGTTGAAATGGCCGAAGGCAGCGGGTTAAGTGCCGTGATAAATGCCGAAGCGGTGCCAACGATCACAGAAGACCTTTCTTTTTACATTGAGCAAAAATGTATCCCGGGCGGTACTCAACGCAACTGGGACAGCTATGGCCAAAAGATATCGGCCGTCAGCGACTATCAAAAAGCAATTCTTGCAGATCCCCAAACAAGCGGCGGCCTGTTGATCGCTGTTTCACCGGAAGCCGCAGAACAGGTAATAAGCGTAATGGAGCAAAATGGCCTGGGCAGGTTTACAACACCAATCGGCAGTATCATGGCAAAACAGGAGCAGGTGGTGATCGTTACAGCTTAAAATCAATCGCAGTACTTTTGCAACAATGATCATTGCAATCAATACAAGGATGCTCTCGGGAGATGCGGCAACCGGTAAATTTTTAAAGGATCTTTTCTGCCTGCTGGCACAGCAGAATCCATCACAGCAATTTGTGTTTATCACAGAAAAAGAAACCGGTGAAATAACTTCGCTGCACAATGTAAAAAGGGTGGTGCTTCCGCAGCGATCTGCCAGCCTGCTGCGTTGGAAACTCTGGTACAATTACAAACTGCCTGCTGTTCTCAGGAAAGAAAAAGCTGCTGTATTATTGTCTGTTGATTCCACCTGTTCATTAAGAACCAGGGTGCCGCAATGTATGCTTGTAAACGATCTTGAGTTTGACCGGCAACCCGGTTGGTTTGATAAAAGATATGTGCGCTTTTTACGATCGGGGCTGAATTCGTTTTTGCAAAAGGCCAGCCTGGCGATCACTTTTTCTGAACACACAAAAAATGAACTGGTCAGTAAATACAAAACCGCTGAAAACAACATTGCGAAGATAGATCCCGGGGTAAGCAATAGTTACCAACCTGTTCAATGGAAAGATCGGGAACTAACAAAAGAACGATATGCCAGCGGAATGGAATACTTTTTATTCCACGGTATCATACATAGCCGCAGCAATCTTGTTAATTTGTTGAAAGCATTTTCCCTGTTCAAAAAAAGACAGAAAAGCAGCATGCAACTGGTAATTGCTGCTGATACCATTCCGGAAAAAGATCCTTTTATAGACAGCCTGCGGTTGTATAAGTACAGGAATGAATTAAAGATTGTAGAGGGGCCTGGCCGGGAAGAACTGCAGGCGCTTGCTGCTGCGGCTTATTGCAGCATCAATCTTTCAGATGGCATTACCGATATTAATTTCCTGTTAAGTTCCGGGCAATCCGGCGTTCCCCTGGTAACCATTGATTCACCCAAAACAAAGGAGTTGTTCGCTGATGCAGCCCTGTATGCTGATGCTTCCAGCCCTGCAGCCATTGCGGAGCAAATGATGCTGGTATTTAAAGATGAGAATAAAAGAAACGAACTTGTCAAAAGAGCGACCACGCAATGTGCGGCATACAGTCTGGAAAAAACAGCCGCACAACTCTGGCAAAAGATACTTGCCACCGCCGGGCAATGACAAAGACATAAACTTGCTACATTTGCAGCCACAAAAGAATATTTAACTATGGTGAAGTCGACAATAACGATTGACGTGATGCTGGACAATAATAAAATTCCGCAGCAGATAAACTGGAATGCCAGCGACAGCAGTGCTGAAATGTCGCAAAAGGCAAAGGCCATGTGCCTGGCATTTTGGGACGGGGCCGATAAAACGGCCTTAAGGATCGACCTCTGGACGAAGGACATGATGATGGATGAAATGGCTGATTTTTATTACCAGATGTTCATGACCATGGCCGATACCTTTAACCGGTCCACTCACCAGGAAGAACTGACTGCCGACATGAAAAAATTTGCGAAAGATTTTTTTGATAAATTCCGTGCCATTCAATTGAAGGAACAGCAATAAATGTGTTCTGTTAATGATAGAATGGCTCATGCAGGCAAACATCATTTCAAATCAGGTAATCATCAAATTTTCAAATTAATATTATGGCTTTAGAAGAAAAAATAATGGCAGAAATGAAAGATGCCATGAAATCAAAAAATGAAGCAGCGCTTCGTGGATTAAGGGCTATCAAGGCAGAGATCATCAAAGCAAAAACAGATCCCGGTGCCGGCGGCGTTATTGACGAAGCCACCGAACAAAAGTTTCTGCAGAAAATGATGAAACAACGCAGGGATTCGCTGGAGATTTTTGAAAAACAGGGCCGTGCTGATCTTGCCGAAAAAGAAAAAGAAGAAATGGCGATCATTGAAAAGTTTTTGCCCCGTCAGCTCGATGAAGCAGCCATCAAGGAAGTGGTAGCAAAGATCATTGCAGAAACAGGCGCTGCATCACCAGCCGATATGGGCAAGGTAATGGGCGCAGCCTCCAAACAACTGGCTGGCCAGGCAGATGGAAAAACCATCAGTAATATTGTAAAGGAACTGTTGAGTAAATAACATCCTGCTCAATCATCATTACCAACAGATCTTTACTGCGGTCAAGTGGCCGGAATTGTAACCGGAGAAAAAATTCAGTATGATTGATATCCTCTTTGCCATTGTCATGATCGTTGCCGTTATAAAGGGTATGCGAAAAGGCCTGGTAGTGGCGTTGTTTTCCATCATCGCTTTCATCATCGGTTTGGCAGCCGCCTTAAAACTGTCGGCAGCTGTAGCCATCTACCTGCAGAAAAGCGTATCGGTTTCTGACAAATGGCTTCCCTTTATTTCCTTTGGCATCGTGTTCCTGGTGGTGGTGGTATTGGTAAACTGGGCAGGGAAATTTATTGAAAAGAGTTTTGAAATGGCATTTTTGGGATGGGCGAATAAGCTGGCAGGTGCCGCTTTATACGTGGCGCTATACATCATTATATTCAGCGTTTTTTTGTTTTATGCAGACAAAATTCACCTGCTTAAACCTGATACTTTTCAACAATCTGTAACCTATCCTTACATACGGCCATGGGCGCCCGCAGTGCTTGATAATTTTGGTAAGATCATACCCGTTTTCAAAGACTCTTTTGCAAGCCTGGAAAGTTTTTTTGAAGGCGTATCGGATAAAATTCAGCATTAATTTCAACGCTTATTTTATTTGGTGTAATTTTATCCCGATTGCTTATTTTAGTGCAGGGCAACAGCACCGTTAATACACAGACAGAAGAATGAACTACGAAATAAAACAAGACGGTAAATTTAAATACATAGAAGAAGGACAAGGAGAACCACTGATGTTATTGCACGGCTTGTTTGGTGCGTTGAGTAATTTTATGGATCTGATAGAACATTTTCGCAAAACTCATACGGTGATCGTGCCCATGCTGCCTTTGCTGGAACTTGATCTGTTACATACTTCTGTTGGAGGACTGCAAAAATTTGTTCACCGCTTTGTAGAACACCGCAACTATAATAATATTCATTTATTGGGCAATTCGCTGGGTGGCCATGTGGCGCTGGTGCACATACTCAAACATCCTGAAAGGATCAAAACACTCATACTCACCGGTAGTTCCGGCCTGTTTGAAAATGGCATGGGAGATACATATCCAAAACGTGGCGACAGGGAGTATATCCGTAAAAAAACAGAACTTACTTTTTACGATCCCAAAATGGCCACTGAAGAACTGGTGAACGAGGTGTTTGAAATTACCAATAATCGTCTTAAAGTGATCAAGATCATTGCACTGGCAAAAAGTGCGATCCGTAATAACCTGGGAGAAGAACTAAAGGAGATCAAACAACCCACCTGCCTGATCTGGGGCAATAATGATTCTATTACCCCGCCTTTTGTAGGAAAGGAATTTCAAAAACTCATTCCAAACAGTGAGCTGCATTTTATCGACAAATGCGGTCATGCCCCAATGATGGAGGTTCCCGGAGAGTTCAACACTATCCTGGATGCCTTTCTTGCCAGGCAAAAAACCCCTGTTGCAACAAATTAACAGTTTTTGTTGTCTTGCCTTAACAGCTTTTCACAATATTGCATCATCGCAATCGTTTAAAAAGTAATTATGCTTACAACTGAGCTTATCAATAGTAATATCCCAAGGCTTCAATTAAAGGACAGCATTGCCAAAGCCCTTCAGCTGATCAATGATTACCGGGTAACACACCTCCCGGTGGTAGCGCCGGATGGCAAATACCTTGGCTTGCTTGCCGAAGACGACCTCATGGATATTGAAGAAGAAAAGGGTAGCGTGCAGTATTTTGAAGAATCGCTGTTGAAAGCCTCGGTTAAAGAAAACGAACATTTTTTAAATGCTGTGAACTGCAGCAACAAGTACGAAACCAGTGTAGTGCCCGTAGTAAACGAAGAAAAGGAACTGGTTGGCGTAATAGCAGTAACAGACCTGCTCAAAGCATTGGGCGATTTTTCCGGCGCCAATGAGATCGGCGGCATCATTGTCATGGAAATGGAGCGAAGCCAGTTTGCCATTTCCGAAATAAGCCGGCTGGTTGAAAGCAACGATGCACACATCCTCCATCTTAATACAACCGTACAGCCAGAAACAGGTTTGCTTACCGTAACCCTGCACCTGAATAAAAAAGAGATATCCGCCATCGTAGCCACTTTTGAGCGGTACGAATATGATGTGATCTACTTTTTTGGCGACGAACAATTCGAGAACGAGATCCACAGCAACTACCGCCACCTGATGAACTATCTTGATATTTAGGATTCACTCCTATCCCACGCTGTTTATCTTATCATATCATTTACATTTGCAGGCCTGCCTTCACAGGCATTTTGTTTTTTAATCTATGTATAAAAGGATATTTCAATCTTGTTTGTTCCTGTTGCTGGCTGTAACTGCCAGGTCACAAAACATTGATGTATCCTCTACAGTTGCTGCCCGTTTTTTGGCAGGCAAAGATTCATTGCAAAAGATCGTCATCCACAATATCAGCATTTCGGGTAATAAAAAAACAAAGGAGTTTATCATCAGGAGAGAAATGCAGTTGAAGAACGGGGATACCATTATCGCCGGCAGACTGGAGGATGAGTTGCAGCAACTGCAGCAACAGGTGTACAACACCAATCTTTTTTTAGAAGTAAAGGTTGATATAACCCCACTGGCAGGTGATGCGATTGACATCGGGATCGCACTAAAAGAACGCTGGTACATCTTCCCGATCCCGAAATTTCAACTGATCGACAGGAATATCAACGAATGGTTACAAAAATACCATGGTGATCTTGACAGGGTGGTGTATGGTGTTAAGTTCACCCATTACAATCTTTCCGGCCATCGAGACCTGCTGCGGCTTACCCTGCTGAATGGTTTCACCAGGAATATCTCTTTTACCTACTTTAAACCGGTGAGTGAAAAATCATTGAACAATGGCTTTTCCGTTACGGGTGGCATTGTACAGAACAGGGAGTTCATTTATAAAATTGACAAGGGTAATAAACCGCTCCTGTTCAACAACGGAGATTTTTCGCGGAAAACAATCTTTGCAGGCATTGGATATAACTATCGTAAAAATATAATGGGTACGCATTATTTTAATGTAACCTTCAACCATGTTTCTGTTGCAGATTCGTTGATCGATGCCGTTTACAATCCCAATTATTTCAAAGATCCTGTTACGCATACCAACTATGTCGATTTTAGTTATACCTACCAGTACATCAACGCCAACAATGCTTTATATCCTTTAAAAGGCACCCTTGCCAATATCAAACTGGTTAAAAGAGGCTTTGGTTTTACAGGGGGCATCAATATGTTTTCGGTGGAAGCAGGATACAACCGCTACTGGGCGCTCAAAAATAACTGGTACGCCAGTGTACAGGTATCAGGAAAAACCACGCTGCCTTTTAACCAGCCTTACATTAACCAGCGTTCGCTCGGCTATGCAGATGTAAACCTGCGTGGGCTTGAGCTATACGTAGTGGATGGCGTGGCTTATGGCCTGGTAAGGAACACGCTGAAGAAAAAGCTTTTTACCATTAACATTAAAACACCATTCAAATCAGATAAGTACCACATCATTCCTTTTACCTTCTTTGCAAAAACATACGGCGATTTAGGGGTGGTTTACAATAAGCCTGCCTACCAAACCACGCTCAATAACAGGCTGCTGTACACGGGCGGTGTTGGAATCGACATTCTTTCCATTTACGATGTAAGTCTGCGCATTGAGTATAGTTTTAACCAGTTAGGTAAAAACGGGCTATTTTTACAGGCCCAGAGCGGGCTATAATTTCACCATTCAGTTAGAAGATTCGGTATGTTTCCTGTTTTTCTAAATGAATCTAAAAGCAACCAATGAAGATCGCCATCTACAGCCGGGGAATTGAGAATGATCAGAATAAGGACATCGATTCTTTCCTGGAAGAATTGTATGCCCACAATGTGGAACCGGTTTTTTCGCAGGATTTCTTTAATAAATTTTATTCTGCTGTTACCATCAAAGGCAAATACAGCACTTTTAACTCTGCCAAAGATCTTGATGACAGCATTGATTGTATCATCAGCCTGGGCGGCGATGGCACATTGCTGGATACCGTTACATTGGTGCAGGATAAAGGGATCCCGGTACTGGGGATCAATTACGGGCGACTGGGTTTTCTGGCAAATATTGGTAAGGAAGATCTCAAATCTGCCATCAGTGCCCTTGCAGAAAGAACCTATGTAACGGAGAAGCGTACACTCATTCACCTCGATGCCAACATCCCCGTGTTTGGTGATGTGCCGTATGCGCTCAACGAGTTTACGTTGCAGAAAAAAGACTCTTCTTCCATGATAAAAATTCACACGTATCTCAATGGTGAATTTTTAAATACCTACTGGGCCGACGGCCTTATTGTGGCCACCCCTACCGGCAGTACGGGTTACTCACTCAGTTGTAACGGACCCATTGTTTTCCCGGAAAGTGGCAGCTTTGTTATTACACCGGTGGCTCCGCACAATCTTAATATCCGCCCCATTGTAGTACCTGATAACAATATCATTTCATTTGAGGTAGAAGGCCGCACCGACTCATTTATCTGTACGCTCGACAGCCGCCGTATGGTGGTGCCCAAAGAAGTGCAGATCGCAGTAAGAAAAGAGAAGTTCGAGATCAACCTCATTCGCCTCAACGAGAACAATTTCCTGCAAACATTGCGGAATAAGCTTTCATGGGGATTAGACAAGCGGAATTAATTTACATTTACCGGTAAAAACCTCCTTAACCACAACCTGCGGCCGTTCTTTTTAACAAACAATTCCTTACTTTGCAACTATGAAAAAAATTCTTTTAACTGCTTTTTTCATGTCTGCCGTCGTGTGTGCAACATCTGCACAGGGTACGTTTAATCCTGAAGAGATCCAGGGAGAATTTGGTATAACCCTTGGTGCCGCACATTATTTTGGTGACCTGAATACAAGGGCAGCCCTTAACCGGCCAAAATTCGCCATCGGCGGATTTTACAGGAAGCAATTCAATAATTACCTGGCCGCCAAACTATCCCTGCATTATGCACAACTTGGCTACAGCGATGTCTATAGCAAGAATCTCTATCAAAAAACCAGGAACCTCAGTTTTAATACCGAGATATTTGAAGTGGCTTTGAGCGGCGATTTTAATTTTTTCAGGTATTCTCCGGGAGAAAAGGGGTTCAACTTTACACCTTACGTTACCCTCGGCCTTGGTTTGTTCAGCTATAACCCCTACGCCTATCTCAATGGTAAAAAGGTATTCCTTCGCCCGCTCGGTACCGAAGGGCAGAACATTGGTTATAAAGATCCCAACACCGGCAAAGCAAGAAAGCCGTATGGCAGCATGTCGGCCTGCATTCCAATCGGAATGGGGATAAAATACAATGTGAACGATAAGTTCAACTTCTCCTTCCAGATCGCCCACCGCCTCACTTTTACTGATTATTTAGATGATGTGAGTTCTACCTTTATCGGTGCCGATAAATTTATTGCCGGGTCCAATGCACAGATACTGCAGGACAGGAGTTTTGAAAAAGGCACTACGATCGGGATCGAGAACCGCCAGCGTGGCTTCAGCAAACAAAAAGATCAGTATATCATTGCAGAAATTGGTATCTCGTTCAATATCACTTCTTATAAATGCCCGTCAAATTTTTAATAGTAGTTTTTCAAAAAAATATTTCTGCCGGATTCTGTATCCGGCATTTTTTTTGCTCATTATTTAAACAAATTCCATTACCTTCGAAAGACGATCCGTTTATTTCTTCTGATATCTGTACCAAATTCCACTCTTATCTCCTTTTCTTGTGCAGAACCATAGTTAGTTCACTACCAAACTTATACTATGGCGCTGATCCGTTTTTTGCTTACAGCAACGGTATGGCTATTTGCTTATGTAAACGTACAGGCGCAAACAGTTTTTTATCCTGCGGGGGCATCCCAACTATTGAAATCTACGGCAGAGGATATGGCAATGCTGTTACAACGTGCTGTTGCAGGAAGTCATTTTACTGCGGAGGCATACAACAGCCTTCCATCTTCGGGCATTGTATTACAATACGATGAATCCATCGTTGCCAACCAAACCTGCCGCGTAAAAAGCAATGGCAGTAATTTCATGAGTTTTGCTGCAGGGCAGGACAATGGCCTTAACTATGGCATTTACGAATACCTTCGCCAGCTCGGCTTCAGGTTTTACCAACCCGGTACTGCATGGGAAGTCATTCCTTCTCTCAGCTCTCCTTACAGAACAACAGATACCCTTTATACCTGTAAATTCAAATACAAGAACTGGTTTATCAGCGGCGGTTGCAATACCTGGGCCATGGACAAAAATGCCGGTTACTACTGGGATACATATTACGGTGATAACGGTCACCAATGGTCGCTTTACCAGCGCAGGAATAATATGACAGGAGGTTACAGGTTTGCCGGCCACCGGGACGATATTGTTACTGATGATTACCTGGGCACCCTGCAGGCCAATCCCTGTTATGTAGCTTCTTACAATGGGTCCAGGGTTCCAACCCGGCAATCGGTACCCGATGTGAATAATCCCGGCGGCATGCAGTTGTGGAGCAGTGGCATAGAAGCACAGTTCAGCCAGTTCAGGAATACGATCTTTGGCAATGCAGGATTGTATAAAAACTATTACCGCAATTTCAATTATGCCTACGGCCATATTGGTATCGAAGTGCAGGATGGCGCTCATTGGGCCAACACAACAGACAATAGTTGCGGCAAAGCACCCCTGCTTAAAGAAAGTGACCAGCAGTTCAGCCTGGCTAATTTTACTGCTACCACCATTAATGCGGTGTACCCCGACAAACGCTTCCAGTTGTATGCTTATGATGGCCATGCTGATGTGCCGTCGGATAAGATCAGGATCGATGAACACATCGATGTACAGGTGGTGCCAACAGCCTTCCAGTTTGAAACCAGTTCAAAAGGGCTTTTAAACCGCTGGTATGGCCGATACAATCATATTTCGGAATACCATTACTTAAACCTTGCTCAATGGAGCGGAGAAACGCCGGCTTTTTATTTAGACGAATTAAAAACAACGGTTGAACGCCTCAAAACAAAACAGAGCCAGGGAATTGTATGGGAAGCTGCGCCTTCCAAGTTTGCAAGTCTTCCCTTTTTACTGGCAGCAAATACAGCTTTAAAAAATGACCTGCCTGTTGATGGTCAGCTGCAGGAATTTTGCAGCAGTATGTTTGGCAATGCTGCAGGCACTGTTTACAAACTACTGCAATACTGGAGCAACGATAAAACCGTAACGGTTGGCAACGGTATCCAGGATAATAAATACAAACTGCCTTTCTATTTTCAACTGGTGCAGCAGGCAGCAGAAGAAACAGCCGGTGCACCTGCTGTTGTAAAAGAAAGGATCAGTGAATTAAAAGCCTATCTCCATTACATGCTGCTTTACTACAACTGGGTTTTTGACCAGCGGCCTGCAGAAGCAAAAAAACAAAAAGCAGCCGCTTTGTGTTTGTACCTCGCCAAGGTGAACAGGTTGCAGATCGTTAACAGTTATTTTCTTATCAGCGATATTGTAAACCGCTACAGCAATACCAGTGAAATATTTACCAGGTACAATATCAATACCGGCACCGCTTACCAGGATGGCCGCCTTGCGTTGATCACAGCAGAAGAAATAGCCGCTGACTTTACAGTGGATATGGCCGCCCAGCAGGCCTTGATCAATCAGTATGATTTTAAAGATGCAGCAGCCATCAAAAATGAATTCGATCGCAAAAACATGTTGCCGCTTGACAAAATAGATGTGCAGGTTTTGTACACTAACGGCAAAGACTACACGGCCAGGACCGAGTTTTACTTTATTGCAGAAAAGGCCGGCAGCATTTCTGTAAAATATAACCCACGGTTTGATATGCCCGGGAAAGGATACATCAATTTTACCGTAGAAGCCATTAATAAGCCGCTGGGCGTGATCAAAGATTTTTCGATTGACAACACGGGTGCTGCCGGCGAACTGTATGTAGCTGTTCCCGAAGCCGGCATTTATAAATTATCCCTCGTATCAAAATACAAATCGGCAGCAGCCATCACGATCACCACCAATGGAAATTATTTTTACAGGAACGGACCTTTTTTAGGTAATACCACGGAAAACTACAGGACCAACCTGCTTAGTTTGCCCGGCTATTTTTATGTGCCGCAGGGAATGCGGAGGATCTTCTTTAGTTTAAACAATTCTAACCCCGGTGGTGCAGGTTACGCCTCTCCGCAGGAAGTAAGCAGGGCGTTCCTGTTCAAAGACAATCATGGCAATACCGCAGAACCACAATTGATAACATCAGCAGACTCTTCTTTATTTTTCCTGGAAGTGCCGGAGGGTGCTGATGGCAGTTTCTGGCAATCCTTCAAGATGGAGCAGTACCGCCTGTGTTTTGCCAATACCAGCAACCTGCAATGGTATGCCAAGCGTAAAACCTGTGCAGGAAGCGATTTTAAAGCAACTGTAAAGAAGGGGATCGCAGGATGCATCACCGAGTTAAAAACTACTGCAACAGGCAACATCCAGTGGCAACTGTACGATGCCCAGCAATGGCATTATTACAAGGATGGCGCCTCAATAGAATTACCGATGACCGTTTCGCCCAATGCCATTGTAACATTACGGGTGGATGGTTGTACAGTAACCAAGCGGCTTGGCGATGATGCCGGATACCTGGCTGAGATAACAGCCTGCGCTACAGGGGCCGTGGCGGCTGACCCTGAGACCAAAGTAATCGTTTATCCCAATCCTGGCACAGGCCTGTTCAAGTGCCTGCAAAATGGCCAGCCTGTTATGGCAGAAGAGGTGATCATCAGCAATGTAGCCGGCGCAAGGCTGGCAGTATTCACCAATACGCAGCAGTTCAATATTTCCAATTTGCCCCCTGCCATGTATTTCTACACACTTGTGATCAATAAAGTTGCCAGTAAAGGAAAGCTGGTAAAGATGTAAAGCCCTGAAAATACCGGTTTTGTATAACCTGTTTTTTGCATCCTGTCTCCTTCCTCTATGCCGGAGTGCATCATTGTTTGATACCGCGTTTTCGGTTGCGATGATCAAAATCAGGCAATAAGCTTTTCCTTCAAAGGCTTATTCCAACTAAATTTCGTTACTTTTGCGGCCTTAATTAACCGTTCGCTTATCAGTTTGATATGAGTTTAAAGGATAAGATCGATTTGAAACGTTTGCCCAGGCATATTGCCATCATTATGGATGGCAATGGAAGGTGGGCACAGGAAAAAGGCGAAGACCGTCTTTTTGGGCACCTGCATGGCGTAGAGAGTGTACGCAATATTGTGGAAGGCTGCGCCGAACTTCAAATTGAGTACCTTACCCTGTATGCTTTTAGTACAGAAAATTGGGACAGGCCTGCCAACGAAGTGAGCGGCCTGATGGAAATACTGGTGGATACCATCCGTAAGGAAGTACCTACCCTCAATAAGAACAATATCAAGCTGCATGTGATCGGTGATCTGGATATGCTGCCGGCCACCGCCCGCCAGGCTTTGGAAGAAGCGCTGCATGAAACATCCTCCAACACTGGTCTTAACCTCGTAATGGCATTGAGTTACAGCAGTCGCTGGGAGTTGGTACATGCAGTTAAAGCCATAGCAGCTGATGTAAAAAAAGGCCTGCTTGAACCGGAAGCGATTTCGCAGGAAACACTGCAAAACTACCTTGCCACCAGCGGTTTCCCTGACCCGGAACTGATGATACGCACCAGCGGAGAATACAGGATCAGTAATTTCCTGTTGTACCAACTGGCTTATGCAGAACTCTATTTCACCAATACAAGGTGGCCCGATTTCAGAAAGGATAACCTGTACGAGGCCATCCTCGATTTCCAGCAAAGAGAAAGAAGATTTGGTAAAACCGGTGCTCAGGTAAGCGGTGATGAAAAGCTTGCCAAACAGTAGCAGTAGCGCCAATAACAATCAACAGGCCTTTGTTGCAGCAGTATAGCAATGAATGGTTTAACAAATAGTTTTAATAATAGCAAGTATATTGCCGACCGTAAAAAATATTTGATGCAGAGGATTTACCAGAACTTTTTATTTATTGTAATCTTAGTGTTTAGCAGCCAACTGGTAATAGCCCAGGGAGCTGATTCTCCCAGGGTTTCGATCAACCCGCAATTACAGGAAATATTCAACAGCAGAACTCCAAAAGAATACATCATTGCTGGTATATCCGTTACGGGTAATCAATCCTTTGATCCCAACCTGATCACTTCCATTTCGGGACTTGCAGTGGGCGACAAAGTGCAGATACCCGGTACCGATGCATTTAACAAAGCCATTACCAAACTCTGGAAGCAAAATTTGATCGCCGATGTACAGGTTAACTTCACCAATTTGGTTGGTAACAATTTGTATGTAGAGCTGGCGGTTACAGAAAGGCCCAAGCTGGCGGATATAAAATTCATTGGCATCAAAAAAGGAGAAAAGGAAGACCTCGAAACAAAAACGGCTTTATTGAAAGACAGGGTGGTTACTGAGAACATGAAGGTAACGGCAATGGATGCAATCTATAAGTTTTACGCTGATAAATCATTCGGCAATGTTACTGTTTCTATGAAAGAAGAGCCGGCTACAGGAATGGCCAATGCCGTAGTATTGGTGTTTACCATCAATAAAGGCAATAAGGTAAAAGTGAACTCTCTTAATTTTGCCGGTAATGATGCCATCGCAGACGGTAAGCTGAAGAAACAGATGAAGGGCACCAAGGAAAAATCGAGGTTTACGCTTAACCCACCCAAATATTTTAGCCCGTATAACGACACCGTAACCAACGTTACTTTTAAACAATACATCAAGGATTATGGCTTTCTTTCTATTTCAAAAACCAAGGAAGCAATAGATCCATATTTCCGTTTTAAACTATTCAGTTCTGCAAAATTCAACCAGCAGAAATATGAAGAAGACAAGGAAAAACTACTTGACTTCTACAATGCTGAAGGTTTCAGGGATGCGGTGATCGTAGATGATAAAAAGATACCGAATTCTGAAGGCAACCTTGATATTCATATCAAAGTGAACGAAGGCAGCAAGTACTATTTTGGTGATATGGTATGGCGTGGCAATACCAAGTATTCAGATTCTATCCTCAACATCCTGCTTGGCATCAAAAAAGGAGATACGTATAATGCAGATTTGCTGAACAAGCGTCTTGGTAAAACACCAACGGCGGAGGGAGGGGATATACAAAGTCTTTACATGGATGACGGTTATCTTTTCTTCCGGGTTGAACCGGTGGAAACATCTGTGTACAATGATACCATCAATTTCGAGATCCGTTTGCAGGAAGGTCCGCAGGCAACCATTGGAAAGATCGATATCAGCGGAAATGATAAAACAAAGGATTATGTGATCCGCCGTGAGTTAAGAACAGTACCGGGAGAAAAATTCAGCCGGTCAGATATTATCCGTACACAAAGAGAGCTTGGCCAGTTGGGCTTTTTCAATCCCGAAAAAATTGTTCCGAACATTGTTCCGAATTCAGACAACGGTACGGTAGACATCAACTGGGCAGTAGAAGAAAAATCAAATGACCAGTTGGAGCTGTCTGCCGGTTTTGGTGGAGGTATTGGTTTAACGGGTACACTTGGTATTACCTTCAATAATTTCTCGATCGATAATATTTTTAAGAAGAGTACCTGGGATCCATTACCATCAGGCAGCGGGCAAAAGTTGAGTGCCAGGATACAATCGAACGGGCGGGCATTCCGCACCTATAATTTCTCTTTTACAGAACCCTGGCTGGGCGGTAAAAAGAGGAATTCATTCTCAGTAAGTTTTTACAATACCAAACAAACCAATGCATATAATTATCAAACCGGGCAGTATTGCAGTGCCTGCGGCGATACTTCTTATTTAAGAATATTGGGTGCAAGTATTGCCCTGGGCAAACAATTAAAATGGCCGGATGATTATTTTTCACTGACCACTTCCCTCAACTTCCAGCAGTATAAACTCAGGAACTATGCAGTAAGTGGTTTTGGCGGATTGAGCGATGGTACTTCTACCAATATTAGCTTAAAACTGGCGCTTGCCCGTTATGCTGCATCCGGAAGCCCGATCTTTCCTACAGGCGGATCGAACTTTATGCTGAGCGGACAATTCACGCTGCCCTACTCTTTGCTGGGCTGGGTGAAAGACGGCGATAACCAGTTTAAATTGCCCGAGTTTCACAAGTGGTTGTTCACAGGAGAATATTATGTGCCGATCGGTATGGCGAAAGGCGCCGAGAAGAACCGCCAGTTCATTTTAAAAGTAGCTGCCAAGTATGGCTTTATTGGTAAGTACAGCAGTAAAAGAGACATCTCTCCGTTTGAGCGTTTCCAGTTAGGCGATGCCGGCCTTAGCAACAACTATGGTTTGCTGGGTTATGATATTGTTGCACACAGGGGTTACCCTGTTTACTCCAGTTCAGATCCCAAAGTAAACCCGGAGAACGTAACACAATCACAGTTCTTTACCATCTTTAATAAATACACCGTAGAGTTGCGTTATCCTTTCAGCACTAACCCGAGCAGCACTATTTACGGGCTGGCCTTTTTTGAAGCGGCCAATGGCTGGTATGATTTTAAAGACTACAATCCTTTTAAACTACGCCGTTCTGCCGGTATCGGCATGCGTTTCTTTTTGCCGATGTTTGGTTTGTTAGGGTTTGACTATGGAATTGGATTTGACAGGATAAAGGCAGGCGAACCATTAAAGAATGCCTATAAATTCACCTTTATGCTTGGGCAGGAACCACAGTAGTTTTGTTCTTTTAATTTGTTTATTTGCAACATAAAAAACAGCAACATGAAGAAGTATCTTTTTCTCACAGCATGCCTTTTAATATCGGCGGTTTATGTAAATGCACAGCGGTACGCCATCATCGATTCAAAATATATCCTGGAAAAATTGCCGGAATACAAAGAGTCGCAAAACAAACTGGACCAGTTTAGTGCATTGTGGCAGCAGGAAATTGAGACCAAACAGGCGGCGCTTGATAAAATGTATAAAGACTATGATGCTGAACAGGTAATGCTAAGCGATGACTTAAAAAAGAAACGGGAAGACGAGTTGTACAACAAGGAAAAAGAAGTGAGGGATCTTCAGAAAAAACGCTTTGGCTTTGAAGGCGATCTTTTTAAGAAGCGGCAGGAGTTGATAAAACCTATACAGGACAAGGTTTATACTGCCATACAAAAACTGGCAGTTGACAAATCCTTTGATTTTATTTTGGATAAAAGTGAAGGAATAACTGTTATATTTGCCGACCCAAAACTGGATCGCAGTGATGATGTACTCAGATTCCTGGGTGTTAAATAAATCACAATAGCCAGTGTGGGTGCAGCCTTTGACGTATAAAAATATTCTTAGGCTTGTTTATTGAATTAAAATATCAACGTATAATTATTCACAAGTACTTGCTCTGCAACCAAAAGAAAAAGTAAGGCAAGTGTATCTTAAACATCTGAACAAAAAATGAAAAAAACAGTACTATTATTAGTGATTGCAGTTTCAATGATCGGGGTTAGCAATACAGTATCTGCCCAGGGTAAGGTTGGATACATCAGCACAGAAGAATTGATCGGATCAATGCCTGAAACAGAAGCTGCCAACAAGCAGTTGCAGGATTACCAGGCTACATTGCAGCAGCAGGGCCAGGATTACTACCGTGAATTGAATGAAAAGGACAGCATTTTTGGATTGGATTCCGCTAAAATGACCCCTACGCAAAAAGAACTGAAAAGGAACGACCTGATCGAACTATACCAGAAAGTGCAGAACTGGCAGCAGAGCATGCAGCAGAAAGTACAGGAAAAATCTCAGCAACTGATCGTGCCGATCAGGGAAAAAGCGATGGATGCCATCAAATCTTCTGCAAAAGAAAGCGGTTATGCTTATGTATTGGAATCAGCAGCAGTGTTGGTTGGCCCTCCCGGTGACGATATTTTGCCAATCGTAAAAAAGAAATTGGGTGTTGGTGCGGCTACTCCTAAACCTGCAGGTGCAAAACCAGCAGCAGGTGGTGCCAAGAAGCAGTAATCAATTTAAAACATATTCAGAAAGCCATCTTGTTTAAAGATGGCTTTCTTATTTTTGACACATGAGCAAAGGTCCTATCGGCGTATTTGACAGCGGTTATGGCGGGCTGACCGTTCTGAAAGAAATTACGGCCAGGCTGCCACAGTACGATTACGTTTACCTGGGCGATAATGCCAGGGCACCTTATGGTCCCCGTAGTTTTGATACGGTGTACCATTATACATTGCAATGTGTAGAATGGTTCCTTAAACAGGGTTGCTCTCTTGTGATCCTTGCCTGTAACACCGCCTCGGCAAAGGCTTTGCGAACCATCCAGCAAAACGATCTTCCAAAAATAGATCCGGCAAAAAGAGTGCTGGGGGTGATAAGGCCCACTTCGGAGATCATTGGCCGTTTCAGCACAAGCAGGCATATCGGCATTTTAGCAACGGTTGGTACGGTGCAATCACAATCGTACCTGATAGAGATGGAGAAATTTTTTCCTGATTGCAATGTGTACCAGGAAGCCTGCCCCATGTGGGTGCCGCTGGTAGAGAACAACGAGTATCAAAGCCCGGGTGCCGATTATTTTATAAGGCAACACCTGGATCACCTGCTGCAGCAATCAGCGGATATTGATACGATATTGCTAGCCTGTACGCACTATCCATTGCTCATGGATAAGATCAGGCAATTTGCGCCCGCCGGCTGTACCGTTATTGCCCAGGGATCGATCGTGGCCGATTCGCTGGTAGATTATTTGAACCGGCATCCTGAAATGGAAGCGGCCTGTAGTAAAGGAGCCAGCCAGCAATTTTTTACAACCGATTCAACGGATGATTTTGACAACAAAGCCGCCATTTTTTACGGAAAGCCAGTAAAATCAAGCCATTTGGCGTTGTAGACCAAAAAACTTTCCACATTAATCCTTCAACTTTCAACATTTACCCCTACCTTTGCCGTCCTTTCACAAACAGCAGGGATGGTGCCCTGGTGAGTGTAACTAAAAAGAGTTTAAAAATATTTTTAAAAGGAAAATTCTACAACAATGCCAGGTAAAAAAAGAACATACCAACCACATGTACGCCGTCGTAAATCTGTTCATGGTTTCCGTAAGCGTATGCAAACTGCCAACGGGCGTAAAGTATTGGCAAGCCGCAGAGCAAAGGGACGTCATAAACTGACCGTTTCCAGCGAACGTTTTGGTAAAAAATAAGATATCACTATCCCGCCGAAAGGCGTAATAAAAATAGTAAGCTCTCTTCGGAGAGCTTTTTTAATTTTGATGTATTGGAACAAACAGTACGATATACATTGGGAAAAACCGAGCGCCTCAAAAGCCGCAAAGCAATCGACTGCCTGTTTAAAGAAGGTAAGTCGTTTTCAATGTTTCCTTTCAGGGTGGTATATCAAAAAACTGCTGGTGCTGTGGAGCCGCTGGGGTTACAGGCTGCGTTCAGCGTAAGCAAACGTTATTTTAAAAAATCGGTGCACCGCAACCGCATCAAACGGCTGATGAGGGAGGCCTACCGACTTCAAAAAAATGAACTGCAAAGCAATTTGCAGCAACATAACCGGCAGTTGATTGTTTTTTTAATGTACACCGGTAACGAGCTTCCCGAATATGAAATTGTAATGGAAAAGATGAAAGCTGTTATTAAAAGGCTGCTAAAGATAATCAATGAAGAAGCTGCTTCAACTACTTAGTCTTCCTTTTATCGCCTTGATAAAATTATACCAGTTGATCATTTCACCCTGGCTGGGCAAGAGTTGCCGTTACACACCCACCTGCTCTCATTATGGTATTGAAGCATTAAAAAAATATGGCCCTGTAAAAGGGCTGTGGCTTACGATTAAGAGGATCGCCCGCTGTCATCCCTGGGGCGGCCATGGGTACGATCCTGTACCATAAGTTATTGCCGGATAAAAAAACGGGCACCTCCTGATGCCCGTTTGTAAAAGTAAACCAGCGCTTAATTAACTGTTATTTCCTTCTTCGCCGTTGCTGCGCCTGCAATCACCGGCAAACTGATCTGAAGCACACCATCAACATACTTAGCGGTGATCTGCTGTGTGTCGATCGATTCATCCAGGGTGAAACTGCGCTTGAAACCACCCCGGCTGTACTCCCTCAATATCCATTCAGGACGTGGAAAGCCTTCCGGCGGCGTGTAAGAAACAGTGAGTTCATTTCCACTTACATCCAGGTGAAAATGCTCTTTGATACGGCCCGGCGCAAACAGCAGCATTTCATAACTGTTGCCTGTTTTGTAAATGTTTACCGAAGCCCTTTGCATAGTACGGTTGAATCCCGGCCTGCCGTGATTCCCGTGAGTGTTGCCTTTTGCGGCGCATGACTGATTGTAGTACATGTTTTTTTTGTTTTATTTAAAAAATAGATTAACACGAAATGAGAAGTAAAAATGGTGCCGAACATTTGTATATGCAAATATGGCAGTATCAACCTGCTCACAGGCACTTAAAATATTTCTATTTTCATATCAATGATATTCCGCTTAAATTGCTTCCGTTAAATATTAAATCATGGCAAAAGAAAAAATACGCTGCAGCTGGTGCATGAAGGATGATCTGTATAAAGCTTATCATGACAATGAATGGGGTACACCCCTGCACGATGATCAACAGTTGTTCGAGCTGCTCTGCCTGGAAGGTGCACAGGCTGGTTTAAGCTGGTACACGGTACTTTCAAAAAGAGAGAATTACCGCCGGGCATTTGACAATTTTGATGCGGTGAAAATGTCGAAGTACACGCCGGCCAAAATAGCGAAATTGTTACTGGATGCAGGCATCATCAGGAACAGGTTAAAGGTAAACGCCTTTGTTAACAATGCAAAAGCATACCTGGCCATTCAAAAAGAGTACGGAAGTTTTGACCGGTACATCTGGCAATTTGTGGGTGGTAAGCCAATTGTGAACAGCATCAGTGGTATGCAGGATATCGTTGCAAAGACCGCTCTTTCAGACGCCATGAGCAAAGACCTGCTGAAGAAGGGTTTTAAATTTGTTGGCTCTACAATTTGTTATGCTTTTATGCAGGCCAGTGGTATGGTAAACGATCATGCAAATGATTGCTGGAAGAAGAAAGGAAAATAGATAGATCGATCCATTAAAAAAAGCCGTGACAGTCTTCCGTCACGGCTTTTTTTAGATATTTATCAATACTTATTTGGCAGCAAATCTTTCTGCTACTTTATTCCAGTTTACTACATTCCAGAAAGCAGTTAAATAATCTGCTCTCCTGTTTTGATAGTGCAGGTAGTAAGCATGTTCCCAAACATCCACGCCCAATATCGGTGTGCCCTTTACTTCAGCCACATCCATTAGAGGATTGTCCTGGTTGGGAGTAGAACTGATCTCCAGTTTACCATCTTTTACTAACAGCCATGCCCAGCCGCTTCCAAATCTTGAGATACCTGCTGCTGCAAATTTTTCTTTGAAAGTATCCAATGAACCGAATGCTGCATTGATGGCCTCAGCCAATTCACCAGATGGCGTACCGCCGGCGTTAGGTGCCATGCTTTCCCAAAAGAAAGTATGATTCCAGTGACCACCGCCATTGTTACGTACGGCAGGAGAAATAGAGCCTGCACCTTTCACCAGTTCTTCCAGTGATTTGGTTTCATTGGGCGTTCCGGCCACGGCCTTGTTGAGGTTATCAACATATGCCTGGTGGTGTTTACCATGATGGATCTGCATCGTTTTGGTGTCAATATGTGGCTCTAATGCTTCGTATGAGTAAGGAAGAGCCGGTAGTGTAAATGCCATAATTAAAAATTTATATTGTTATTGAATCGTTGGTTAGCAAATTTACACACTGGGTAAGCAATATGTTCAATAAAAGATTAATTCTTTCCTATTTCGAAAAGCTACCGTTTACTGCTGAAAAAGTCTTTCATCAGTTGGGCACATTCTTCCGCAAGCATTCCGCCCGATACCTCTGTTTTGGGGTGAAAAGGACTGTTGGCACCGGTAGTATGCCGGTACCCGTTCTTAATGTCGGGTGCACCATATACAACACGGCCGATCTTGCTCCAGTATAAAGCGCCACTGCACATTACGCAGGGCTCTACCGTTACGTACAAACTGGCTTCGGGTAAATACTTGCTGCCTAAAAAATTAAAAGCTGCCGTAAGCGCTATGATCTCAGCATGAGCAGTACTGTCGTTCAATTTTTCTACCTGGTTATAGCCACGGGCAATAATGCGGTCGTTCATCACGATCACTGCACCAACCGGTACTTCATCTTCTTCAAAAGCTTTCTGCGCTTCTCTCAGCGCCTGTTTCATATATTGTTCGTCTGTCATAATATTTCTTTGAGCAGGGGTCAGCGGCAATGGTCGCCTCATTCATCTAAGGAACTCATCATTCATCCTCTGCCATACCATCTGCATGTACGACATAGAGAGAGTCGCCCTGAAAATAACAGTCATTAATTTCGCCGGCCTCCTGTGAATGAACTAATTTTATAAAGCTTCAACGTAAAAATATACTATTTATATTATGAACACGGTGCAACAATTGGATGCCATGCGTACTTATTTCAGTAAAGGGGAAACCCTTTCATACGCATTCAGGAAAACCCGGCTGCAGCAATTGAAGCAATCGATCCTTGCTCATGAAGGAGACCTGTACACAGCATTGTATTCGGATTTGAAAAAAAGCAGGGAAGAGGTTTGGGTTACCGAAACTGGCATGGTGATATCAGAGATCAATGCAGCACTTGGTAATTTAAAAAGCTGGATGGAGCCCGAAAGAGCCGCTACCAATTTGCTCAATATGCCTTCCTCCAGTTACGTGTACAAAGAACCACTTGGCGTGGTGCTTATCATCGGGCCCTGGAATTATCCTTTCCAGTTACTCATCAATCCACTCATCGGCGCTATTGCTGCCGGCAATTGCGTGGTATTAAAACCAAGTGAGTTTGCACCGGCTACGGAAGCTGTAATGAAAAAAATAATTGAAGAAGTATTTCACCCGGAATATATTTTATATGCCGCAGGTGATGGTGCGGTGGTAGTACCGCAACTGATGAACAATTTTACTTTTGATCATGTTTTTTATACCGGCAGTACTGTTGTGGGTAAACTCATTTACAAAATGGCAGCAGAAAGACTGGTGCCGGTAACGCTGGAACTCGGGGGCAAAAGTCCCTGTGTTGTTGAAGCAGATGCTAACATACGGGTGGCAGCAAAACGTATTGCCATCGCCAAGTTCAGCAATGCCGGTCAAATGTGTGTAGCGCCGGATTATGTGCTGGTGCATCAATCAAAGAAAGAAGAACTGGTAAGCGAATTAAAAAAAGCAATGCTGAGTTTTTTTGGAAGCGACGCTGCTGATAGTTACAATTATGGGAAGATCATCAATCAAAAGCAGTTTCAGCGCATCAGGGCTTATTTGCAGCAGGGAAAGATCATTTCCGGCGGTGGCAGTGATGAGCAGCGGTTGTACATAGAACCTACTTTGATGGATGAAGTGTCTTTATCTTCTCCCGTCATGCAGGAAGAAATATTTGGTCCAGTACTTCCCATCATTTCTTTTAATTTGATGGAAGAAGCCCGGGTAATTATTGAACAGCATAAAAATCCACTGGCATTTTATGTGTTCACGTCCAGCAAAAGCAAAGAGCGGGAATGGATAGAAAAAGTGGCGTTTGGCGGAGGTTGTGTAAACAATGCCAGTTGGCATTTAACCAATCACCACCTGCCTTTTGGAGGAAGAGGCTGGAGTGGCACCGGGCAATACCATGGTGTTGCTTCCTTCAACTGTTTTACCCATAATAAGGCAGTAATGAAAACACCTACCTGGTTTGATCCTGCAATAAAGTACCCACCATTTAAAGGGAAGTTGAAATTGTTTAAATGGATCATTCGATGAAACTTCTTAAAAGAACCATACTGGCTTTGCTGCTGTTGACAGCAGCTTTTATGAGTTATGCATTTTACACAACACGCAATTCCGTTAATATGACAACCAGGCAAAAAATATTGAAAGCTGCTTACCCTGCCATTATGTGGTTCAGCAAGATCGCCAATGGCAAGAATGCTGTTGCAGAGAATAACAGCGCTCAACCACTGGTTGATTTTTATTCGCTTACCGCCAAAACCATTGATGGCGGCACTTTTAATTTCTCAACATTAAAAGGGAAAAAAGTATTGCTGGTAAATACAGCCTCTGACTGTGGCTATACCAGCCAGTATGAGGAACTGGAGAAATTACACGAACAGTATAAAACACAGCTTGAGATCATTGCTTTTCCCGCCAATGATTTTAAAGAGCAGGAAAAAGGGGAAGATGCAGCCATTGAAAATTTTTGTAAAAAAAATTACGGTATTACCTTTCCACTCATGTCAAAATCAGTTGTGATAAAATCAGCCTCGCAACATGCCGTATTTAAATGGCTCAGCGATCCGGCTTTCAATGGATGGAACGACCGGCAACCTACCTGGAACTTTTGCAAATACCTGGTAGATGAAAATGGCAGGCTTACTGGTTTTTTCAGCAACAGTATTTCGCCCCTGTCACCAGAACTTACCAGCGCCATTGAACGGAAATGATATCAGAGCGATCTTTCCATTTCATAAGAATAGATGAACAACTGCAATCCCAATGACTGCAGGAAATCTTCTGCTTCAGCGGATGCCACATGCGCCACACTGATCTCCTGCTGGTGCAAATTTGCAGTATGAGCGAACAGGCTTTCAAGGTGACCGTAAGAAGCAGGGAACTCAACTGCACCAAACTGTGCGATCCGACCGTTACCGGGATTGAAAATAATAAATGCTACCGGCTCATCTTTTTCGTAAGCCGTAAATAGACGGTATTGGTGCCAACCCCTGTGCAGCGAATGCTGGTTGTATTGCCAGGCAGGCTGCCATGCACTGTTGGCATTGATCCAGCTCCAGTCTGGAAAATCTTCTTCTTTTACATGAAAGTCGTTGTGCGGCTGGTGGACCGGTCTGCCTTTGTAGCTGTTGATCACCCGGCTGATATTGAACCCTGCCCGCTGGTAAATATTGATCGCAGCTTTGTTTTGCTGAAAAACTTCCAGCACTGTTTTTTCAATGCCTGCTTTTCTTAGCTGGTCGATACTGTATTCATACAACGCAAGGGAAAGACTTTTGCCACGGGCGGCGGGTAAAAGACCAGTGCCTGCATTGTAAGCCGTTCTTACTTTATCGATACTATCAATTCCATGAAGTATCAAGCCCTGCAATTCATCTTTTTCAAAAGCACCAACACTTAAAGAAAGGTCGATGGCTTCTGCCAGTAATTTATTCTGAAACTGTTCGGCGCTTAACTGGAAGGGAACAAAGTAATCTTTGAAACATTCATTAAAGCAGTTGCGGATGATTTCGGGGTCGGTATGTTGGAGCGATTTAAATTTTATCATGGTACTGTGATGAAAAGCTAAGGTAGGAAAGAAAAAAAATATTGAAAGCGGTATCCCTGGACGTCACAATTTTTTGAGTTGCCAAAATGAAATATTTTTATACTGAAACATTATCTATGCAACATCATGTCGCCATTCTTGGAGGAACCACTTTCGATCATATTGTTTACCTGCCGAAACTACCCGGGGCGGTTCCGCAAACCATTCATTCAGCTCCATTTAACGAAGCCACAGGATCTACCGGTTCGGGCAAAGCGCTGGCACTTACCAAACTTGGAGTAGCCAATACATTGTATTCAGTAGTGGGGGATGATTATTTTGGAAAGAAAATTAAGGAGTACCTCCATACACAGCATGTGCAATGTATATTTGATACTGATCCTGCAGGAACAGAACGACATATCAATATCATGGATGCTGAAGGCGGCAGGATATCAATATTTGTAACACAATCTTCAGAGCTTATAGATCACAATACAGCGGCCATCACGCTACTGCTGGAACAGGCTACGGTGATTGTACTGAATATCATTGGTTATTGCCGGCACTTGATCCCATACATCAGGCAATTTGAAAAACCTGTATGGACAGACCTGCACGATTATGATGGCGGCAATGCCTATCACCAGGATTTTATAGATGCGGCACAATACATTCACCTGAGTGCAGACAAGCTGCCAGATCACAGGAAAGTAATGCGACACCTAATTGAAAGGGGTAAAGAAATGGTGATCTGTACCAATGGAAAACAGGGTGCCACACTACTCACAAAACATGGAGAGTGGATGGAACAGGCTGCGGTACCAAACATAGCTGTTACAGACAGCAATGGTGCAGGCGATAGTTTTTTCTCCGGTTTTTTATTTGCATACCTGCACGGATACCCGCTGCAAAAATGCATGCAATATGGTGCTGTTTGTGGTGCATATGCAGTAACATCATCAACACTTGTACATGAAGCACTAAGCCCGGCTTTTGTAGAGGCGCAGCTGCAGTCAACCGGTTGGTAGAAGAATTATACCGGCTGCTTTTTTGGAATATTTGTTTTGCCTGCCCGGTATCCTTTTACTGCATAGAACAGGATGTATAAATAACTTGGCAGGGTGCATACCAGGAACGACAATTGATTAGAGGCAATGCCCTTTTCTTTCAAAGTAGAATACAGCAGCGGTAACAATGCACCTCCGGCGATGCCCATGATCAAAAAGGCAGAGCCCGTTTTGGTAAACTTTCCCAATCCCTCAATGGCCAGTGGAAAAATGGCAGGCCACATCAGGGCATTTGATAAACCAAGCAGGGCAATGAAAGTAATGGCAGTGTAACCTGTCGTGCTGAAAACGCAAATACTGAAAAACACACCGAGTACTGCAGAAGCTGCCAATGCATTCTGCTGGGAGATGTATTTAGGTATAAAGATGATGCCCAGCACATAGCCGGCCAACATAGAACAAAGCGTGAATGTGGTAAAATATTTTGTTTCATCGAGCGGCATACCCAGTTGCCTGCCGTAAGCACCAATAGCATCACCCGCCAACACTTCCACACCTACGTATAAGAACAGGCAAAGCACACCCAGCAATAAGTGATTGAACTGGAATACACTTGTTTTAACGACCAGTTGAGCATCTGTACTGTCTTCTTTATTCACATCTATCTCCGGTAAAGAAGATCTTTTGATCATCACGGCAAGTAACAGCAACACTACCGTCATGATGATATAGGGGGTGATCACTCTTGAAGCCAGTTCATTAAGTAATTCGTTTTTAACTGTGGCATCTGTTGCCGCGTTCACTTTTGTTTCAATGGCACTTGCATTTTTTAATACCAGTGCGCCTAGAATCAGGGGGCTTAACATGCCTGCTGTTTTATTGCAGATGCCCATGATGCTGATTCTTTTTGCAGCACTTTCAATTGGCCCCACAATGCTGATGTATGGATTGGAAGCAGTTTGTAATAAAGCCAGGCCCATACCCTGCACAAATAAGCCGGTGAGGAACAAGCCGAAACTTCTTGCATTGGCGGCAGGTACAAAAATTACAGACCCGATCGCCATCACTACCAGGCCCAGTGCCATTCCATTTTTAAAACCTGTTTTTTTTAAAATAGCAGACGAAGGAAGCGCAAGAAAGAAATAGGCCATGTAAAAAGCGAAGGTTACAAAGAAGGCCTGCACATCATTCTGTAACTGGCAGGCGAGCTTTAAGAACGGGATCAGCGTTCCATTCAGCCAGGTTACAAATCCAAATACAAAAAATAAAATACCAATGATAACAATGGCGTAGCGGTTGTTTTGTGTAGCCTGCATAAAAGTGATTAACGTGATGAAAAGGGAAAGTACAACTATGCAGGCTGATAAAGATCAGCAAAGCCCTCACAAACGTTTGCATGAAATGTAAGCCACACAAGCGTTTGCGTATGGTTTTAATTTTTTAAGGTTCTATGTTTGGCTGGCGTTTAACAAAACCGTTCCTGGTGCTGAGATAAGCGGCACTGCTGATCAGGCAAAAAAATAAAAATGCGTCAAACGTTTGCACGGCGCATCTTTTGAACACAATGGGTAAGTTTGAATAACAAAAATCAAGAACTGCTATATGACACATTCCATCAACAGGAGAAATTTTATCAGCACTACAGCGCTGGCAGGCGCAGCAATGGCCATCATGCCGGAATCGATTAAAGCAATGAGTGCAGTTAAAAAAGACAAAGTACGTGTTGGCATTATCGCGGTGGGCTTGCGGGGGCAACTGCACCTGGAAGAAATGCTGAAAAGAAGCGATGTGGAAGTGATCGCCATTGCTGATCCCGATAAAGCGATGATCGCCATGGCGCAAAAACTGGTAAGCCAATACAATAAAAAAGCGCCGGTTGAATACAGCAATGGCAATGAAGACTATAAAAATTTATTAAAGCGAAATGATATTGATGCAGTGATTGTAGCATCACCCTGGGAGTGGCATGCGCCGCAGGGCATTGATGCCATGAAGGCAGGAAAGATCGTTGGTATGGAAGTTTGTGGTGCCATCAAACTGCAGGACTGCTGGGATTTTGTAAACACTTCAGAAAAAACAGGCATTCCCATTATGCCGCTGGAGAATGTTTGTTACCGCCGTGATATCATGGCCGTACACAATATGGTGCAGAAGGGCTTGTTTGGTGAGTTGCTGCATTTGCAGGGCGGATACCAGCATGACCTGCGGGGAGTCTTGTTCAATGATGGGGTATCCCCTTACGATAGTGGCGCTGAGTTTGGAGTAAAGGGATACAGCGAAGCAAAGTGGCGCACCCAACATTATGTTGACCGCAACGGGGAAAACTACCCAACGCATGGTCTTGGCCCGGTTGGCACTATGATCGATATCAACCGTGGCAACCGGCTGACAGCATTGTCATCTATCGCCACCAAATCAAGGGGTTTGAACCGGTATATCAAAAAACATCCCAAAGGCGGGCCTGATCATCCCAATGCAAAGATCCATTACAAACAGGGCGATATCGTTACTACGCAGATACAAACGGCCAATCGAGAAACGATCGTACTCACGCTGGATACCTCCAGTCCCCGCCCTTACAATTTAGGTTTTCGTGTACAGGGCACCGATGGTATCTGGCAGGAATACCATGATGGCGATTTTAAAACCGGCATGATCCACATTGATTCGGTAAGCGAAAAGCATCACTGGGATAACACAGAAATATTTTTGAACAGCAACGACCATCCTTTGTGGAAACGCTACGAAAAAGATGCGGCCAATTCAGGCCATGGCGGAATGGATTTTTTTGTAGACAATGCTTTTATTGAAAGTATTAAAAGAGGTGTTGCATTCCCGCTGGATGTATATGACCTGGCCACCTGGTATGCCATTACTCCGCTCAGCGAAAAGTCCATCACAGAAGGTGGCGCTTTGCAGGCGATACCTGATTTTACAAGGGGCAAGTGGAAGAAAAGGAAACCGGTTTTTGGTAAGTCGGGTGAATTTTAAAAATGTACCGCCTTTATCATGAGATTTTAGGGGTGCCGGGTTTTGAATGTGTCTCTAAAAGTACAGGTGCATGATCCATGGATGTTTTGGTGCTTAATGAGCAATACAAATAAACAGTTCCGGTATTTCTATGCCGGATTTTTTTGACTCATCCATCCCTTAAACGGGAACTTAAAAGTGAAAAATGAAAAAGCAACCCCACACAAAAAGCAATAACGCATGTTAACCGAAGTACTCACCCCACAAAAGACCGTTTCCTTTGAAAAGATCGAAACCATTACCTACCCAACAGGTGATGAGGCCTGCAACGCCGTAGCCGATGAAATTGCTGCGTTGATACAGGAACGAAACCGAATGGGCCAAACAACTGTGTTGGGATTGGCTACCGGTGCCACACCTAAAAAAGTATATACTGCATTGATAAAATGGCACTACGAAAAAGGCCTCAGCTTTAAGAATGTAGTGGTGTTTAACCTGGATGAATATTATCCGCTGCCACCGGATGCCATCCAGAGTTATAGAAAATTCATGGCTGATAATTTGTTTGATCATGTAGACATTGACGCCGAAAATTGCTTTATTCCTGATGGCGCTGTGCAGCCCGAAAAAATCAAGAGTCATTGCGAAGCCTATGAAAAAAAGATAGCATCTTATGGCGGTATCGATTTTCAATTGCTCGGCATTGGCCGCAATGGACATATTGGTTTTAATGAACCCGGCAGCCACGTAAATGCAGCTACAAGGCTCATCACACTCGACCACCTCACCCGTTTTGATGCGGCCTATGAGTTTGGCAGCCTTGCCAATGTGCCACGCAAGGCCATTACGATGGGAATTGGTACCATATTAAAAGCAGCAAGGATCGTGCTGCTGGCATGGGGCGAACGCAAAGCAGCGATCATTAAGCAGGCGGTGGAAGGACCCGTTACAGAATTTGTACCCGCCAGTTATTTGCAGGGCCATCATAATGTAACAGTAGTGCTGGATGAAAGCTGTGCTGCCGAACTTACCCGTTTTAAAACACCCTGGCTTACTGATGACGTACAGTGGACCAACGGCATGATCAAAAAAGCAGTGACACATGCAGCGCTTTCTTTAAACAAACCCATTTTAAAACTTACCAGCAATGATTACAATGAAAATGGATTAAGCGACCTGCTGGCGCTTTACGGGCAGGCCTACGACATTAACATCGAAGTATTCAATCAACTGCAGCGTACCATCACCGGGTGGCCTGGAGGGAAGCCCAATGCAGATGATACCTACAGGCCTGAGCGTGCACTGCCTGCACAAAAGAAAGTATTGATCTTTAGTCCGCATCCCGATGATGACATCATCAGTATGGGAGGAACTTTTCAACGCCTGGTAGACCAGGGGCATGAAGTACATGTGGCCTATCAAACAAGCGGCAATATCGCCGTGGCGGATGATGAAGCCCTTCGGTTCATTGAATTCGTAAAAGATTACAACCAGCAGTTCGGCATCCAAAGTCCGGATGCAGAAAAGATATATGGCGAAGCACTGGCCTTTTTAAAAATAAAAAAGAACGGGGAAAAAGATGTTGCAGCCCTGCGCCATGTAAAAGGGATCATTCGCAGGGGAGAGGCAAAAAACACCTGCCGTTATGTAGGTGTACAGCCGGAACACATCCATTTTCTCAACCTGCCTTTTTACGAAACCGGGCTGGTAGAAAAGAAGCCTATTGGCGAAGCTGATTTTGCCATCATTGCAGCGCTGATCGAAAAGATACAGCCGCACCAGGTATACGCCGCCGGCGATTTAGCCGATCCGCATGGCACACACAAGGTTTGCCTGGATGGAATATTTGAAGCGATGAAACGATTAAAAGAAAAAGCGTTTATGGATAATTGTTGGCTTTGGTTGTACAAAGGCGCTTGGGCGGAATGGGACATTGACCTGATTGAAATGGCGGTGCCGATGAGCCCGGACCAGGTGCTGAAAAAACGCAACGGGATATTCAAGCACCAGAGCCAGAAAGATGGTGTGGTATTCCAGGGTACAGATAGCCGTGAGTTCTGGCAGCGTGCCGAAGAACGCAACCGTGCTACCGCTGAACTGTACAATAAACTCGGGCTTGCTGAATATGCAGCGATGGAAGCTTTTGTAAGATGGAAGTTTTAGCATGGCTGAAACAACCGCTGCATCTGGTATCTTATAGCATACAAATTCCAGAAACAGTTTTTAGTTTTGGTAAATGAAAAGGCATCACGGCAGCGTGGTGCTTCTTACTGTTGTTTGCAGTCGAAGCCTCACGTATTCCACAACCGGGTGAGATAAACAGGTATTAGATACGCCTTCATAGCGGGTACCCGGTTTGCAAAAACCCCCGGTGTATTTTTGCCGGAATCATGGCCATTCATTTTGAAATATGATCTGGCCAATTTGCATTTTCCGGAATGAAAACACAAAGGTTTCTATAAGTCCGTCTGAAGGGCTGTAAGTATCCTCAGCACGAATCATGTAAGTGTCTGTATATTCAATGGTATAGTAAGGAGAAGCATTTCCTTGTTTATAGAATTTGATCACTACAGGATAAGCATTGTGAATATAATTATAATAATAGTTCTTTAAAGACCCACTGTTGACATCAAATTTTTTACTGATGGTAAACGTTGACGCCATTGGATTGGAGGTGGGGCGCCCTACAGCATCAATCGTTCTGTTCGATGCCTGGTTATAAGACAGTGCACGTGCTTCTGTTAAACCTGCGTAGGTATAAGTGATCGAATCGTCCGGGGGAATATTCGTACTGCTGGTGGCAAGGTTGCTCCAGCCTGCACCATTGTGAAAACTGGGTGTTTGCGCATGTTGATTGTAAATGAGCAATCCCGCAGTAGGGTTTGCAACATTCAATGTATCGGCGAGCCTGGGCAGCATCAATCCTTTATTGGTGCTGGAAATATCAAGAATGGCATTGGAACTCGGAGTAGAAGTGCCAATGCCAACATTTTGAGCGTTGCTGTTTTTTACAATAAAAACGAAACTGATCAGAAAAATAAATTTCATACTGGCGATAATTATGGTGAAGGAAAATATTGCGCTGTAAGGGAACCTCAAGACAGACTTGCACTACTTAAAGTTATGTAGTTTACATTGCGAAAAAAACATATTTTATTTTTTATCGAATCTCTGTAACAAAACTTATTCGATACTTTCAATTTCTCACCGTGATGAAAACTGTAGGTTTTTATGAAGTGAAGCATCTAAGAACAGTTGGGTAGCAAACAGCACTGAAAAAAGCCAATTGAATTTTTTTCAACAATATGATCTTTCCTCAACCCTTATATAATCTGTTGTTTAAATCCCCTTTTGTACCTGCTCAATATCTTGCCATCTCTCAGGTATATTATTGGCAAATATGCTTTGCTTCAGCCTAGGAATAACGGCCATGCTTTTCTCTAACGGTTTAACTCAACTTCTGCGCTTTTATGAGATCAGGCGTATATCTTAAAAGGCCGGTACTATCTTGTATGCTTACAGATATAAATTTCTCCTTATCAGTTGTCAAAATAATTTTGTCAAGACGGCACTCTCCGGCAACTTTACGGTAGAGCATCAGCGGGATAACCATTGCTGCTGATGCTCTAACGGGATACATTTTTATCCTTTCACCGCAGGCAATTTACAAGACCTTGTTTTTTAATGTAAATCGCCTGCTGTGTTTATATTTGCAGGCTTTAAATATGCACCGTTCAAAAACGATCAGCATTTACCTTTTTTGAAACCAACGTTAATTTACTACATGAAAAGATTTGTACAAGTACCCTTATTGTTATGCCTGGTATTATCTGTCAATTTGCTCTTCGCCCAGTCTCCTGTAAAAAACTATTCTTTTGCAAGTGCCGCAGGAACCTATACAGCGATCACCGGAACCAATTCATCGGCCGTTGGCGATGATGGCACGCAAAACGGCGTCCCGATCGGGTTTAATTTTTCCTTTGGCGGCAGGGGTGTTACTCATTTTTGTGTGAGCACAAATGGTTTTATCAAATTGGGCATTGGCACCACCACCATTGCTGCCAATGACTATGCCAATAGCTTAACCAATGCGCCCAGTCCAAATCCATTTTATCCATGCATTGCTGCCTTCTGGGATAACAACAACCGCAATGCCGGCAGCATTTCTTATGCCACGACTGGGGTGGCGGGGTCGAGAATATTAACAGTGCAATGGGATGGCGTAAATATTGGTGGTAGTGGTGCCACCAGTGCTGCATTCACCGCATCTTTTCAAATTAAATTGTACGAAGGCACCAATGTGGTGAAGATCATTTATTCCAATACGTTCGACAATGCAGGCCCTGTAACGGCTTCCATCGGCCTGAATGATCAAACTTCATTCTTTAGTGTAACACCTGGTGTAACCCCAACAACATCATCTGTAACAGCCAATAATACCATTGCCGACCTAACTGATATCAGGGGTAAAGAATATACATTTACGCCTTCGGCGCCACTATGCCCTGCCGTTACTTCAATCAATGTTTCGAATATTACCAGCAGTGGAGCATTATTAACGGTAACTGCCGGGAGTGGTGCTACGGCATACCGTTTCTCCAATAGTACCAGTGCCGAATACCCCAGCGGCTATACATCGGTCAGTGTACCCACTTTTACTTTATCAGGATTGTTGCCCAATACTACCTACTATGCACAGGCAGAAGTAGTTTGTTCCAATGGTAATGCCAGTGCCTGGTACACGGTTTCATTTACCACATCATGCGCAACACTCTCCGTTCCGTACTTTCAAAACTTTGATACCATTGTTGCTCCGGCGTTACCAACCTGTTTAACCAAAGAAGACCTGAATGCAGGCGCATCCTGGAACAGCTCTGCTGCAGCAGGCCAGGCTTATTCTTCGCCAAATTGTATGGTATATGGATCTGATGCCGCCATTGCGGGTAACGACTGGTTTTATACACCACCCATTTCATTAACAGGCGGCACCAGTTACCGCATATCTTATTATTATAAAAACCAAAGCAGTGTTGCGCCTGAAAAATTAGAAGTGAAATATGGTACAGCAGCCAGTGCTGCGGCAATGACCAATTTGATCGTTAGCAATACCAATATTACCAATACAACCTACAGTGTGCTGGAAAGGGATTTTACGCCTGCTTCAAGTGGCGTTTATCATTTCGGCTTTCATGATTTTTCCAATGCCAACCAGTTGGGCTTAAACATAGATGATATCAGGATCACCACTACGCCTGCCTGCGGTGTACCCACCCTGCTGAATGTGTCCCTTACAGGTGCAACAGGTGTGGCCAGCTGGACGGCTCCCACCACAGGAACCATTACAGGCTACCAGTATGCAGTTACCACCAGCACCACCCCACCTGCAAGCGGAACTGCCACCAGCAGCACATCTGTAAATATCACAGGGTTAACAGCCGGCCAGCAATATTACTTACATGTACGCACTGTTTGTGCTACCAATTCGGCCTGGTCAACCCTGCCTTTTATGGCGCCCTGTATGGTAAAGCAGGTGCCTTATTTTGAAAACTTTGATACCGGTGTAGTGGTACCGGCTTTACAAAAATGTTATACGTCACAGGATTTAAATGGAGGCTCTTCGTGGAAGTCAAATACTACTACGCCAAACTCTTCTCCTAACAGTATGCTGTACAGCTGGGATACTAACCTGCCGGGAGATGACTGGTTTTTTACACCCGCCATTCATTTAACGGCGGGCCTGAGTTACTGGCTCAGTTATTATACCAAGGCGGATGTTTCATTCACCGCCGAAAAGCTGGAAGTAAAATATGGTACTGCTAATAATGCCGCCGCCATGTTAAATGGACTTACCAGCAATACCATCACCGGTACTTCTTATTTCCAGGTGACCAGGAGTTTTACCCCTGCCGCTACAGGCGATTACTATTTTGGTTTTCATGCATTCTCCGATGCCAACCAATATAATTTGTATGTAGATGACATCAGGGTGAACTATTCAACCGAGTGCGGTCCTCCAACCGGCATAGCGGTAGCTTTAACGCCTAATTCAGGCACTGCTTCCTGGTTGCCATCTTCAACAGGTACTGTAAGTACGTATCAATATGTAGTAACTACCAGTGCGACGCCACCCGAAACAGGTGCCACTACAACCAGTACTGCTACTGCATCTTTTACCGGCCTGCAACCCGTTACACAATATTATTTTCATGTAAAATCTTTATGCGTCTCCGGTTTGTACAGCACCTGGACAACCTATCCGTTTACCACACCCTGTGCTGCGGTTAATATTCCTTACTCAGAAAACTTTAGTAGCGTTACCATACCTGCCCTGCCATCCTGCATGAGCAGGATTGATGCAAACGGGGGTAATACATGGGCAACAGATTCATCCGCAGCATGTACACCAACAAAGGCACTGGTATATAGATACAACAGTAGTGTGCCGGCAGATGACTGGGCCTTTTTACCCGGTTTGAATTTAACGGCAGGCGTTCCCTACGAGTTGAGCTTTAATTATAAAGGCTGCAACACAACTGATATAGAAAAACTGGAGATCAAGGTTGGCAATGCCAATGGAATAGCAGCCATGAGCAATTTGCTATACAGCAATTTAAATATCAGCGGCACCAGCTACCAGCCAGGACGGGCCGGCTTTACACCCACTGTAAGCGGTATTTATTATATTGGATTTCATGTGCTGTCTGCGGCCAATCAATTCATTCTTTCCATCGATGATATCAGTGTGAATGTTTCCGCTTTTTGTGGACAGCCGCTAAATCCTGTAGTGAACTTAACAGGCAATACAGCCGGCACCATCAAATGGAACAGGCCTGCTGAAGGCACCCCTGCTTCTTACCAGTATGCCATTACCGGCAGCAATATTCCGCCCCTGGCCGGCACCGTTGTAAACGACACAACAGCAACATTCAGCGGGCTGCTGGCCGGCACCAGGTATTTCCTGTATATACGTACTACCTGCAGCAATGGCAATACAAGTGCATGGACAACGAGTACTTTTACAACAGGCTGCATTCCCCGTAGCATTCCTTACGTTGAAAATTTTGACAGCATTGTAGTGCCTTATTTAGGCAACTGCATGACCCTGCAGGATCTGAATGGCGGCGCCACCTGGAAAACAGATACTTACAAACCAAGGTCGGCACCCAACTCAATGTTATATCATTATGATGCTGCATTGCCGGGTAACGATTGGGCCTATACGCCAGGCCTGAGTTTGATCAGTGGCATTACCTACAGGCTTAAGTTTTATTACAAAGCCCGTGGCTACAATGAAAGGCTCCAGGTGAAATGGGGTGGAACTGCAACTGCAGACTCGATGGTATCGGTGTTGTGGGATAATATATTTTCAGACAGTACCATCTACCGGTTGGCCCAGGTAGATTTTACACCACAGCGTACCGGTGTTTTCTATATCGGTTTTCATTCCCTCTCGGTGGCCGACCAGTGGGACCTGAACGTGGATGACATCTCGGTTGATTATGCACCTGGTTGTGGATTGCCCAGGAATTTATCGGTGAATTTAACCAGTGCTACAACCGCCACCGTTAGTTGGTCGGCACCGCTCAATGGCCCTGCCACCGGTTATGAATTTGCCACCTCCACCTATAGTGCTACCCCGCCGGCATCCGGATTTTTTAATACGCTGGACAGTTTCCAGATGGTGGGTTTATTGCCGGGCGTAAAATATTACATTTTTGTTCGAACAGCCTGCGGCAACGGTGTTTATTCCAATGGCTGGGTAACCGACTCATTGTATATTCCCTGCACCGCAAGGAATGTACCTTACACAGAAAATTTCGACGGCGTATTGGCGCCAGTACCGGCACCCTGCATTATAACGGAAGATCTCAATGGAGGAACTTCCTGGAAAAACAAAACCGTCAATCCACGATCGGCGCCAAATGCAATGGTATACAGTTACAACAACGCCCTTCCCGGCAACGACTGGTTTTACATGGCGCCGCTTAATTTAACTGCGGGTACGGTGTACCGGCTTAAGTTTTATTACAAGGGAAGAAGCAGCAACTATATTGAAAAACTGGAAGTGAAGTATGGTGCGGTCAATAATGCTGCGGCCATGACGAATATATTGTTTTCCGATACCAGTATCAGTTCTACTGATTACCTGCGTGCAGAAGTAGATTTTGTACCTCCCTCCACAGGAGTGTATTATATCGGTTTTCATGCAATGTCGGCCGCCAACCAGTTCGATCTGAATGTAGATGATATCAGTATTGATGTGGCGCCCAATTGTACCAGGCCGGGCTTTCTGAGTATTGTTCCTTCCGCATACAACGCTGCCCTGGCGGTATGGGATTCTACATCGGCTGGTGCAGTGTATGGGTATGAGTATTTAATTAATAATGCTCCTTACTCTCCCGAGGAGGGTACTATTACCTCAGCCGGGCATTTGAATATAGTGGGACTGGTTCCTGAAGTGCAATATTATTTTCACATCAGAACGGTGTGCAGTATTGGAACGGCAACTTCCCTGTGGTTAGATGTTCCATTCAGGGTTTCCTGCTCAACTTACCCGTTGCCGTATTATGAAGGATTCGATCAATATTTTCCGCCCAACCTGCCGCCCTGTGTTGCGGTGCAAAATGTAAATGGGGGTAGTACCTGGAGTTCGGCTGAGGGCAATTCCAATTCACAGTATGTATCAATGATGTATAATGGCGAACAGGACAGGGATGGCGATGACTGGTTCTATACACCTGCTTTTAATTTTACGGCAGGGGTGAGTTACCGCTTTAGCTTTTACTATAAAGGAGGTGGCGGAACCCCTGAGAAAATGGAAGTGAAATATGGTTTGGGCAACTACGCTGCTGCCATGACCAATTTAATAATGAGGGATACCAATATTAATTTCAGCACCTATCGTTTTTACCAGGTAGATTTTGTGGCACCTGCCAGCGGCACTTACAACATAGGATTTCATGCTATGTCTAAACTGCAGTTGTTTGTAGATGATATCAGCCTCGACAGGTCACCATCCTGCAGCCAGCCGGTCAATTTGAATGTGCATTTAATAAATGGGTCAGGCGGTACTATTACCTGGTCACCTTGCACACCGGGCACACCTACCGGTTACGAGTATGTGCTTAATACCGGCATTGAAGACCCTTCAGGGCCTGGCACTGTTGTGCCGGATAGTTTATTTATTTTGGGTGGCTTAAATCCTTTTACCCAATATTACTTTCATGTAAGAACGGTATGCGCAACCGGCGGTAATTCAATATGGGTTACCACCAGCTTCTATACATTGCCCAACGATGAACCCTGCAATGCCATCGGGTTAATTTTGAACGGACCGCAAAGCTGTGGCAGCACGGTGATGGCAACGGTGAGCCATGATCCGCCATTGCCACCGGGATGCAATGCTGCGCCCAACTTTACCATTTGGTATAAGTACACGCCTGCTGCGAATGGAAGAGTGATTTTAAAAACTACCATTCCTGCCACCCAGTACCCGCTTTATGGTACGGTGGGCTGGTACACGCTTTCGGGCAATTGTACCGATTCAGCCTCTTATGCACTGGCGGCCGGCGCTGTGTGTACCGATTTTGGCCAGTCAGGTTCGGGTGATATCGATTCGCTGCAGTCGCCTGTATTAACAGCCGGCACTACTTATTACATCATGATCAGCGGCATCGATTATAATTACGGCGATTTTTGCCTGAACCTGATTTCTCAACCCGGCAACGTACATATTTACCGTTTTACCGGAAATGGAAACTGGAGCAACAGCAACAACTGGGAAAACCAACTGGTGCCACCTGCCTACCTGCCGGGCGGCGACCTCATCATCATTGACAATACTGTTGGTGGCCAATGCCAGCTGGATGTTACCCAGTACATCTCCAATACAGGAAGTATCATTGTAAACAACGGTAAAAAATTAGTGATACCGGGGCAGTTGAAAATACAGTAACGTTAATTCATAAGTTAATCCGGGTTTGGCTTTGGCTGAACCCGGATTTTTTTGCTGGTAATGGTTGTAAGCGGTAGATGGGTGTTTTTATGGAGCAAACAGTTGTTCTTTGTGGTACATCGTTGTGTCACTGACTTGTACAGCAAAGCAATGAGGAACTTTTATTGAAGGGGAGATTGAAGATTATTTTGCCCTCCGCCTTGGTGCCAAGGTGAAGGAATTTAATAAAAAATTAATTTCTTTTTTTTATAAAATTATCAATGTAAGTATTCAATTTACTATCGAAAGGCGCATAGGTGGATGTATATTTTTCCTCGTCATACTCACTGAATTCATTATTATTAATTAAAATTTCATATAAATATACGAGATAAGAAAACTTGTATTTTTTTGCCATTTCATATCCTTTGTTGTGCCACTCATTAAATTCTTTTGCCTCAATGGACTTCATATATTTACAAAACTGCAATAACGCCTCTAGATAATAAAACTTTATATGGTACAAATCATCTAGAGCTTCTTTATAGGCGATTATTATTTCGTCTCTGTTTCGTAGTAAGTGAATACCCATAATTTTTATTATCCCTGCAGTGTAGGGATTGGTAATTACCAATTTTTTCAATGAAGCCTCGGTTATGGGTATTTTTTTTGAAAGTATATAAGTTCCTTGAGCAATTTCGAGACTTTGCTTTTTGAAAAGCGATTTAATATAAGTCTGTATTTCTGCGATTTCAACTGATCCGCTAGTATTCAAGATTTCTAACCTGCTAAAATCAGTTTCATCTGGAATTTCAGTTGTAACTTTTATTGCTTTTTTATGAAAACCTAACTTATATAATTTGTGTTCTAACCTTATTTGGTATAGATCTTTATCGATTGCCATATTAAGTATTTCATAAGTATAGCCTTCACACTCATAAATGGCAATTGCATTAATAAGTACATTTTTTTGTAATGTATTTTGTATGTCTAAATTTTTCAATTCAGCAAAAGGAAATATTGAAGTTAAATCCGTAAAAGCTGAATCAAAGTTTTTTGACCAATAAATGGAATTGATTTTTAAAGCGTCTATACTTAAAGTCCCGTAATCAAAGTCCTTAAAGAAAACTTTTACATTTTCAATTTTTTTCAAAAATTGATCTGGTTGATTAGTCAGCACAAACAAATATGAAATGTTGTCTAAAAAATCAAGTTTATCTTCAAATGAATCATCAACTAAATTGATATAATCAATTGCCTTAAGGAAATTATTGAAATGCATGTCCAATAGGCGCAGAGAGCTAGGTCTTTTGAAATATCTGTCATTACTAAGGAATGATAATATAAACTTGTTATACTCATAAGCAAGAGTGTAAAGCTCCCTTTTAATTTCCATTTCTAATTTATCAAATTGATGTTCTGAAAACCTACTTATTATTGATTGGAGCCTTAAAAAATTATTGTTGTTTTCTAATAATGATTTGTCATCAAGACTCTTTATTTCTTTGTCATCAATTTTGTATTTTGCTTTTTGCGAAGCCTTTGAGAATTTTTTTAGATTTTCTAAATGTATTCCGTCAGGGAAAATAGAAAGTATCTCAAAGGCGAATTTCTCTTTCTCTGAGAGTTTTTGGTATGAATAGTTTATCGAATGATAAAGTGATTTTGATTTTTCAATATTAATGTCTTCGGGTCTCTCAAAAATTTGCTCGATGTTATCGTTTCTGAAGATATTTGCTTCCAATTCGTTTTTTAATATGCTCAAATCTTTGTTTTGTGGTAATCCCTTTGCAATAAGTCTAATTGCCAGTGGATTATTGTTTAATATATCTTCAACAATATCATACCTAAGAATTTTTTCCTGCTCCGGATTTGTGTAAGGAAACTGAGCCTTAAATAATTCAACACCTTCATCTGTTGTAAAATTCCGTAGATCGTAAACATCTTCAAAATCTAAGTCCAAAATTTGTCTAGTAGTAGTGACAATGGATGAATAGTCACAAATAACTGATGTTAATTTTAAAATTTCATCTCTCTCTTCAATATTTAAAAGGGTTTCGTAATTATCTAAGATGATAAGGCGATCCTTCTCTACGAAATTTTCTTTTATTTGATCTTCAACTTTTATTGAACTGGCTATTTCGAAACATTGTGAAATTTCGAACCTAAAATTCTCCAGTGAAATGATTGATTGGCAAGGAATAAAATAAACTCCTTTTGGATAATAACCTCTTTCTGAAATCTCAATTGATGCCTTTGTTATTATAGTTGTTTTGCCTATTCCTCCAGATCCCTTAATTGAAAGGATCTTATTTTCGTATTTTAAGTCGATTAATTTTCGAATTAAATTTTCCACGTCAGTTTTTCTTCCAATAAACTTTCGTAAGACTTTTGTATCCAAATATTTGGATATTATTGGATTGATATTATTTCTTACTGCTATTCCTTTCTCAAATGTTTCAAAAATTAAATTTAATTCATTCAGAACCGTCATCTTTTCTAGATGGGGTAGTTCATGTTTGGTTATTATATGGTAGACAATTTTATTCGATATTTCTTTTAATTTTTTCCCTGAAATATTTATAAATATATATACACGTTTAATGTCTTGTTCTCTACTCATTATAAAGTCCTCGCCCTCATAAAGTATTATAATAGCCCTTGTGTCATCGGAAGGTATATTTTCATCAATCTCTCGTAAATCAGATTGCGTTGATTTTAGATATTCATCTTCAAGTATAAATTTATTTTTTACACAGTGAGTGAGTAGAATTAAATAACAAGACGAATCTATACTTTGCAGATTTTCGATTGAAAGATTTCTGGAAAAGATTTCGATATTGTATTTCGCTAGAGAATCAACAATTAGTTCTTCTTTAAAAGCAAAACTTTTGTCAATGGGATTGGAACTAAGTATAGATAATTTGGGTGTTATTTTGGGAAAGCCTTCATTTTTTTTAGAATCATATTGTAGAGGCGTAATATTTTTTTTATAACTATTTAATTCATCCAAAAGACTTGGCAAGTGTTCGTAGCTTTGAATAAATAAAGGTTCAATTTTGTTTTGAAAGTGTTTTTTGTCGAAACTTTTATCTATTGTTATAATGAAATGTTCCTGATTATACCCTTCGTAAATTTGGGTAATGTTATCGAAGATTTCTAATATATAGGGGTCTGTTAGGCTAAAACCAATAAATAGTATTGTCTTATTACTAATAAGTTTTTTTAATTCCAGTATGTAAGAATTATCAGACTTATAAAGATCTTCGTACATTTTTCGAAAGAGGATACAGTGGTCTGGAGTACTTATATCACCATGGATTTTAAATATGTAACTTTCTTTATTATTTAATCGACTTAACTGGTAATTGCTATTATAGACTACAACATTTGAAGTTTTATCATTAGCATATTCAAATGCCTTATCATAATTAGTTGTTATTATTTTGCTAGAAAGGGAAAGGATTTTTTTTTGTAAGCTAAAATCAAGATCTTTTGATAGTGAAAGGCGAGTTGATAAGTAATCTAGTATCCTGCCCTTGTATTTCTCGATATTTGTTAGCGCATCAAGAGGAGTAATTTCGCCATTATCAACCAATTCATAATATGGTAAAATTGATTTATGGTCTGACGCAATTTCCTTTATTACTTCCTTTGTAAGTTCGTTCCAGTTTGGTAGGTTTAAGGATTTCGATGTGCCAGCGCCAGTGAATATAACTAGATCGTTTGTTTCTATTGCTTTTATAAGTCTTGAATTAAACTCCATTAGTTATACTTTTTATAGAAATAATTTATTTTTCTTAAATCTGATGTCTCGTTTTTGGCTAAATTAGTAGACATAATTTTATCAATGAAAAAGCAGATTTTATTAAAACATATGACACAGATTTTGCCTAATTGGTGGGATATGTCAATAAGGGATTATGCCAAATTAGTTAATAAATAATGATAACCAAAATATTTCCCTTATTCCCTGCAACGTCCTTCATACAAAACAGCCACTCTTTAAATTATGAGGTTCCTTATTCCCAGCAACGTCTCTTTCTCTCGGCTATGTGAGAGGCAAGGACGTTGCGTCTTCCATGGAATTATCAGCAATGGCGCAGCATCTGCCTTTTTGTATCTTTAATGTATGCCCGTAAAACGAACCATCCCATACAGTAGTGGTCTGTTATTTATTACGTTTACCTGCCACCAGTGGCTGCCGTTGATTGATATCGTAAATGGCTATGATATTGTTTACCATTGGTTTGATCATTTAAAAAACAAGGGCCACTTTATTAACGGCGATATCATCATGCCCAACCATGTTTACGCATTGATAGGTTTCGTAAATACAAACCAGGGGATCAATACAATTGTTGGAAACGGTAAACGATTTATGGCGTATGAAATAATACATCGGTTGCAACAAAAAGGGGAAAGGGAATTGTTGCAGCGACTGAGTAATGGCATAGAGACGAAGCGAAAACAAAATGGCAAGTAGCACAATGTATGGGAATTATCATTCGATTGGAAGGAATGCCGCAATAATGAGTTTTGCTGGCAGAAACTGGATTATATACACAGTAATCCCTGTACAGGTAAATGGCAGTTAGCACCCAATGCAATAGCATACCAGCATAGTTCCGCAAAATTCTATTTAACTGGTGAGCAGGGTGTATATTTAATTACAAATTTTATGGAAATGAAGGATGTGGATTTTAATGGAGTAGATGTTATTGAGTGAACGCAACGTCCTTGCCTCTCACATAGCCGGGAGAAAGAGACATTGCTAAAAAAAGCTCTTCCTCATCAACCATGTGCTCCTGCACAATTACGGAATCACAATCCTGATCACTTTATTCGGACTTACTGCATAACCAATTTTTGCTGAAGGGAAACTTACATCCCCGATCAAACCAACTTCTTTAAAATCATCACGTCCATTCCAGGAAACGCCTCCATTGTTAGTGCAGTACATGGCTCCATAGCTAAAGCCAAAATCGCCGCCGGAATAAACGCCCCTGCCAAAAGCATAGCCGGTATTCTTGTTGACGAAGTGAATGGCAAAAATATCCTGTGGAGAATTTGCCAGTTCGTTCCAGCTATTGCCATTGTCTGTAGATCTTAAGACCTTGCTTTGACCCGATACGTAGCTTACACCCTCTACCAACGACAGGTCGTAGTATCCATACGTTTTACCCGGGCTGGTAACATGCCAGGAGCTTCCTCCATCCGTGGTTTTTAAGATCTTATCATACAGGCACACGATGAAACCATTTTGGGAATCGCTGAACTGCATCTTCTTCAGGGTGGATTGAATATTTATGTCCTGTTCTGTCCAATGTGCTCCGCCATCCACCGTTTTATAAATTACCTGGTCACCAATGCAAAAGCCAACAGTATGGTTGATAAAGCAAATGGAAGTGATCTCTTTTTTGGTTAAGGTAGTGTAAACCCTGCTCCAGTTTTTTCCGCCATCGCTGGTCTTCAATATCAATCCGCCGGGTGGCACACAACCTGTTCCTGTACAGGAGTTTTCTCCACCAACTGCAAAACCATTGTTCGCATCTAAAAAATAAATATCATAGAGCGGCAGGTTAGTGGTAGAGTTTTGGCTGGTCCAGGTGTTGGCAGAGTCGGTTGTTTTATAAATACCTCCCCGGGAGCCGGTAACAAATCCATCTTTACCAGTAAGAAAAAAAACCGAAGTGAAGACATCGGGGATACCGGTATTGATATAAACATGTTCAAAGCAAAGGGAAGAACTGTTTTTGAAGAATGGGCTTTCTCTTTTGCAGGAGTAAAGAACAAGGCTGCAGACCAGCAGGCAGGCAAGCTGTTTCATACAAGTATTTAAGGGTTGACAGCGATGCTAATAAAAGGGTTGCAAATACTGCCTGTACATCCATCAGATTCATCATCGGCGGGGAAGGTTGAAATTTTTACTGCTTCGATGCATCACCGGCTCTTTTGCCGGAGAACAATTTGTACAATATATACCCAAACCCTGCCAGCAGGTGCAGCATTACAATACCGAAAATGACGTTGCCCATTGTATCCATGGAATGATATTTACTGCAAACTCATGTATAAAAGGGATATAAAGAGTGACCGATGTCACGGACAGGCTGAATTTTCATCCTTTCCGATAGCGATTATGTTATTGATACAGGTGCTGCCGGTGTTCACTGAAGAATATCTTTCTTTTTTCCTTTGGCAAAACCTTCATTGTTACTTCACTGCCATCATGAGCATGTTCCTGCTGGTACACGTAAAATCCATCATTCACTCCTTTGGTCTGCAACTGACGGTAAAATAGTTTGGCATACTTCACGGTGGCGGTGATCAGTTTTTTCAGTTTAGCAGGAGGGATATTGCCAGCAATGCTCAGCGGGTGGATACCGGCCCTGTACAGCGCTTCATTTCTTATTTTGTTACCGGAGCCAGAGAATATGTCCTGGTTCATCAGCAGGGAAGCGATCGTATGACCGGGCTTGTTTTGTACCAGCGACAATACATAGCTTTTATCAAATTTGGCGCTCAGGATATCGGTTCGCCAGTCATAGAGTTCTTTTAATGGCTTATCCAATCTGGCAGCTTTTACTACATACCCGTTGATTTCTCCATCGGCAAATTCAAGAAAAAAGGAACGGTTCACTTTTTTTCTTTCATTGATGAGTACATCGCCAAAAAGCCCGAGGTGAATTTTAACCGTTGCACTGGCAAATACGAGTAAGAGCTGTTTGCCCCATGATTTGATGTCCAGTAATTTTTTACCATTCAGCCAGGCGGTTGGCATTGGTCCATACCCGCCGGCTTTTTTAACGATGCGTCCCTTGAATGGCAACAGTTGATGACGCAATAATAATATGGAAGGACCTTCAGGCATAAGAACTATTTAGTAGTAGCATTCAATTGTAGTGCCATATTATGCTATGCTGCTCTTTGGTACCACTGCGAAGGGAGCCTGTTCAAAGCAAACACTGTATTATCTCCGCTGCGATTGTTTTACTTTTGCGGCCTACACTTAAAGTATAGTCATGGAATCAATGGTACGCAGCAGAAAGCAAAATTTCTTATTGATACTTATTCTCGGGGCGCTTAATACCATTACGCCATTTTCGATCGATATGTACCTGCCGGCTTTTCCCCGCATTGCCGCCGATTTTAATACCAGTATTGAAAATGTCGCCTTGTCTGTGTCTACCTATTTTTTGGGTTATGCATTGGGGCAGATCATTTACGGACCGCTGCTTGACAGGTTTGGAAGAAAGCCACCCCTTTATGCCGGCCTTTTATTATACATTCTTGCTACTATCGGTTGCTTTACTGCAGGCAGTATTGAAGCCCTGTGGATCATCCGTTTTATCCAGGCATTAGGCGGTTGTGTGGCTTCGGTTGCTGCAATGGCCATGGTGAGGGATTTTTTCCCGGTAAAAAAAAGCGCCTCCGTAATTTCATTGCTGGTGCTGATATTGGGCGCATCACCGCTTCTTGCGCCTACGGTGGGAAGTTTTATCATTACCTGGCTGGGCTGGCATTTTGTTTTCATTATGCTGGCAGTAATTACCTTTCTGATCCTGTTGCTGGTGTTTTTCTTTTTGCCCGAAGGACATATACCTGATAAATCGATCTCCTTAAAACCGGCACCGATCATCAAAGGATTTAAAGAAGTACTTACAGAACCGAAGTTCTATGTGTTTGCACTGGCAGGAAGTCTTTCCTTTTCGGGTTTGTTTGTGTACGTGGCACATTCGCCGGCCATATTCATGGATCATTTTCATTTGAGTGAAAGATGGTACGGGGCTGTGTTTGCATTGTTATCGGTGGGTTTCATTGGCGGCAGCCAGCTCAATCATTTACTTACCAGCCGGTTTAGCAACCGCCAAATTTTAAAATGGGTACTGATTGTGCAGGTGATCATCGCAGCATTTTTTTTAATGGGTTCCATGAACAACTGGTATGGTTTAACAGGCATACTCGTGTTGCTTTTTTTATTGCTTTCCTGTTGCGGCATCAGTTATCCAAATGCGGCAGCGCTTTGCATGGCTCCTTTTTCAAGGAATGCAGGCACCGCTTCCTCGCTGCTTGGCTTTATACAGATCGGCATTGGCGGTCTTATATCAGGAACCGTAAGCTTGTTGCCCTTTGATGCCATTACAGCAATGGCGGTGGTGATGGCTTTTACCGCAGGTATTGCGCTGCTGATTTTATTGATTGGTAAAAAGTCCTGATCAAAATGATGCAACGCCGCCTTTAGCAATAAGCACTGGCATTACCGGTAGCATACTTCCACCATTGTTATGCAACGTTCATCCTTAGATTTTCGCTGTTCATAGAGTAAGCATTTGTGGATGTAAAAGCAACCCGGTAGTTTTATATCTTTATTACTTTCAGAAAAATAAACAACGATGCAAGAGGCTATCTCTATCCGCCCTTTTATAGGCGCTAAAAATTTTGAATTGTCCCGTAGTTTTTACCGTGCCCTCGGTTTTGAGGAAATTGTTTTATCTGCAGATATGAGCCTTTTTCGCATTGGTAGTCTTGGATTTTACCTGCAGGCAGCCTACGTAAAAGACTGGATAGACAATACCATGCTATTTTTAGAAGTAGCGAATGTGGAAGAATATTACAGCGACCTGCTTGCGCTTGACCTGCCATCAAAGTATGAAGGAGTAAGGCTTACACCGATCCGCCAATATGATTGGGGAAAAGAATGTTTTTTACATGATCCTTCCGGCATCCTCTGGCACTTCGGTGCTTTTGTAAAAAAATAACCAGCATTGAAGTTAGTAAAAATTAAAGGCTATCAACAGTATCAAAAACGAATCATGCGGACGATCATATCAACAGTACTATTTATTTTTTCTTTTACCAATATTTTTGGACAGTCAACAGAAGCGAAACTTGAGATATCACCCTTAACAGGTGATTTTTATATTTACACTACTTACAACAGCTATGAAGACAGCCAGGTGCCGGCAAACGGGATGTACCTGGTTACTGGTAATGGGGTTGTGCTGTTCGATACACCCTGGGATACTACGCAATTTCAACCATTGCTTGACAGCATTAAAGCAAGACACAATAAAAAGGTGATCATGTGTATTGCAACACACTGGCACAGCGATAAAACTGCCGGCCTCGAATATTACCGGCAACAGGGAATCAGGACATATACGACCGTTCTCACTGATGAATTGAGCAAAAAGAATGATAAGAAAAGGGCCGAATTCTTAATTTCAAAAGATACTGTTTTTAACATCGGGCCATATTCTTTTGAAACTTATTACCCGGGGGAGGGTCATACGGCAGATAACATTGTCCTCTGGTTTGATAAAGAAAAAATATTGTATGGGGGATGTTTGATAAAAGGCGCTGATGCCGAAAGCCTGGGTTATTTGGGAGATGCCAACACAGCGGAATACGCAAGAACTTTAAGAAGAGTGCAACAAAAATATCCTTATCCAAAATTCATCATCATTTCTCACAGCGACTGGAATAATATTAACTCATTAAAGCATTCCATAAAGCTGGCAAAAAAATTAAAAAAGGAAAGCCGTTAACCATCGAATTGACTAAGTAATTTCTTCCAGCTTGCAACCATTGTAAACAGATGATTGTCAGCAAAAGAAAAAAGCCATGAAAAATTTATTGATCATAATGCCATTACTCTTTTTAATGGCTTCCTGTAAAAAAAACGATCAACCGCCAGGCGGGGTATTTATCAGGGTTCACAATGCTGCACCCTATGTATTGGAGGACGCCTCCATTTCAACGGTATCATACGGAAATGTAATGACAGGGTTTACCACGGCTTACAAGGCAATGCCAGTAAGTGTGTATGCCGGTTACTGCAGGTTCATCCACAATACGTATGAAACATTTGCAGGCTATGGTATTTGCGGAACACCGCTTCCTCCTGCCTTTGAACCCGGTTATTATACTTTTACAGTGGAGCCGCCGGCAGATGGATTTAATGCAGTAACTGTTACCAGGCAGTAGATTCATCCTTTCACTTTTTTGATCCAGCTAAAAGCATAGGTTGTTTTGATCATCGCAAGAGATAAACCTGCGGGTACGATAATCAAGAATCGTTAAGTTTTATTATAAGCGCTGTAGTTCCCTGCGGGGCGCATTTTAAAACTTTTTATATAGGTTTTCGAAATAAGTTTTCGAAGTTTTTATAGTAGGGTAAACGGTGCTGTAATTCTTTACGGCACCCCTTTTTATTTATGTTTAAATGTTGAATGTTACTGCATACTTATCCTTTCACGATCTCGATCCAGCTATGCCAGTAAGGCGTATTGATCAGCGTTTGTAAACAGGCTGCTGCATATTTAAAATTCACGGCTTCCCTGTAATTGTTTTTCTGCGCCAGTAACCGGGAAATATGGGCATACAACTTCTTTAAATTCTCGTCGATCGCAGTCATCGGAACTCCCGCCTTTATCTGCTGCTTAACAGTTGAAACTACCAGCTTCTCACTTTCAAGATAACTGTTTGCCTGTTGCAACTCCTGTGTAATAACCGGGATGAGGTTTTCGAAATTTGTTTGCATAACAAGTGTTTTAAAGTAAACCACCAATATTCAGCCAAAGGAATTTCCTGTTGACTTTAAAATGTAAAGCATCGTTAAAATTCGGGTAGCTTTTTTATTATCGGCGATCGTTTAATGTTATTAAAACACTTTGGAAGTAAGTTGAGTTTCCAGGTAATGATCAATTTATTTATGGTATAAAGATCAGCATAGAATTTATTAGTTACAATGACGGTGGTCAGTCAGGCATATTTGTACTACAGCAAAATGCAGCTAACCAAGATTAAAATGTTTCATTCAGGTTAAGAAAAAACCCCCTGGAGTTGTAGTTACCAAAAGCATAGTCGAGGCACAAATTGGTACGGGTTTGTTTGTTGAATAAGATCCGCAGCCCTCCCCCGTAACCAGCCTGCCATTGTTCGAATAAACGGGTGCCCCAGCTATCATTCGCCGTTTGCAGGTTATAAAATGCCACCCCACTTAAAAAGCCATTATTGGTGATAGGAAAGCGGTACTCTATTTCAGAATAGTTGAATTGGGTGCTTTTAAAATAGGCTGATTTATAACCCCTTCCGCTGCGGAAACTTCCATCCCTCGCTGTGCCCGGCAATTCCAGGTAGGGCAAGGCGCCGCTCAGCAAATAAGATCCCCAGTTCCAGAATGCGATCACATGTTCAGGCCGCCGGTGCGACAGGCTGATGTATTTTCTCAGGTCTTCTGTAAACAACAGTGCATTTTTGCTGCTGCCCAACCAACCCTGGTTAATGCGGATGCCGGCATCTGCATAAAACCCTTTATAAGCCCTGTTCTGGTTATCCCGGCTTGTGTATTGAACATTCAGCAGCAACCCGTTGGAGCTGTAATGATCCCGGTTAAACCCATAGCGGTCGCTGTAAATATTGTAAGGCGTTGAATCGGTTGCCGATAACCTGTCTTCAATGTTTCGCCTGATCTCGAAGGAAACACCGGCACCCACAAAGAGGTGTGGCAAAATTTCTTTGTACACTTTTTCCCTGAAGTTGTAATACATCGAATGCAATACCCTGCCTTTGCGCTGGGGATTGCTCAGGATCTTATCACCAGAGTTGTCCGAAGCTGCATTACTGATACCTAAACCAAAATCGGGCGTTACAGATTTAGCAACTACCAGGTTGCCCTGCAGGTTCCAGCGGTTGCCATTGCTGTACACATTGTGATTGATATAAAAATAAATGATGCCCTTGGTAGTAACAGAGGCTGAAGTAGCAGCAACAGACATTAAGGTATTGGGATCGGTGCCCAGCTTTCTGCCGGCAACAGCCTTAATACCTACCTGGGAACCAATGGTTGGGTTGGAAGCAATGTTGGGAATAACAGTGATGCCGGATGGCTTTTTGGTTCCGGGTTTTTTATGCAGGATCTTTTTGATCAGGTCGCCCACATCATAACTGTTCGCTGTTTCAATCTGTGCTGGTTTCACCATTCCATTTTTTAAGCTGTCTGTTTTAAGTGTATCCACCGGTAGCAACTGGGCGCTTGCCCGGCCAGTAAGCAGGATGAGTATGATTGTTATCAGCGGTATGGAAAATATTCTATTTGTCATTGCCGTGCCTTTTTAACAGGCAGGTAGCATTGTACAAATACCATTCCTGTAGAACAATATCCACAGATCTGCCGAATTCAGGTAAGCGTTCCCGTTATTAAGAGCATGGTTTCTAAAAAAACTGTTAATACAGCCTGGTATGTGAATTTGTGTTGATACCGTTGCCACGCTGGCACCATTTTTTCCGCACCTGCAGTTTTTAATCACATTTAAATACTACACTATGAAACAAATTTTGAAAGCTGTACGTTGGCCGGCAGCAGGTCTTTTTTTAACAGTAATGCTCTTTGCAGCCTGTAAAAAAGATGACAATCCCGGTAACATCCGAACACCTGCGGCAGGGCTAATGGTGTTTAACCTTTCGCCGGATAAGCCTGCTGTAGGGCTTAGTTTATCAGGAAGCAACCTCAACCTCGGCGTTGCAGGATTGGGTTATAATAATTTTTCCGGCAGCTACCTTCCCATTTATACCGGAACAAGAGAAGTGAGGTCTTTTGACTATAGTACGGGGTCAACCATCGCCATCAGCAACGGTGTTTTTGCAGACAGTGGTTACTACTCTGCGTTTGTGCTGGGTGCCAATGGAAACTATCAGAACGTAGTGGTAAAAGACGAGCTGGATTCATTAACTGCTGCCAGCGGTAAAGCCTGGGTGCGCTACATCAATGCCATACCTGACAGTACCGGATCACCCACAGTGACCATTACAGCCAATGGTGAAAATGTTTTTAATGAAGCTGCCAGCTATGGCAATCTTTCTTCTTTTAGCAGGGTAAATGCCGGAACCGTAAGCACTTCGGTTTCCAATGAAGGCAGTATTTCCGCCAGCCGTAACATTACGCTGGAAGAAAATAAGATCTATACCGTGTTGCTCACCGGCCTGCCGGGTGCAACAGACAGCAGTAAAGCAGTGCAGATCAAATTTATCCAGAATGGCACTATCACGCCGTAACGGTGATCTTTTAGAGAAGGGCTGTATCAAAAGATGTTGATTGTATTACTGAAGTCCGCTATTACAATCAATCATCATCAATCTGCAACACTCCGGTGACTCCAACCTGCAGCTTGACCACTTTTGGTGCGGCCCTTTTTCATTTGGAAGCGTTTAATATTTAATTTTTGATCAGCAGCGCTTTGCCGATTTTTACCGTGATGTTCGCATGCGGTAGTACTTTTAAACTTCTTACACTTACATTGCTGTTGATCTCCGGGGAGAAAGGTGTTCCTGCGTTAATGAGTACATCGGTGTTGGCATCCGGTAAATTGGCGCATCCCCAGTTGAGTGGGTCTTCCCAGGCCTTACTCTGTGTTCCCAGCCATCCCATTTCAAATTTTAGTAATTGTTCGGGTGAATATACTGTACCGAATGCACTGTTGATCCTGCAGCGGAAACGGTAACCATACCAGCCTGCCGGCGGTGTGATCAGCCGCAGGGTATCTGCTGTACTGCCGGCAACATTAATGCCGTTGGCTATATTCGTGTAACCGTTGCCGGTATTAACCTGCCATTGGTACGAAGTTCCGCTGATACCGGCACCGTACTGAAGATTGCCTGCCGGGCATACTCCTTTACTGAATATCCTCCCAATGGCAAAAGCAGCAAAGCCCGTGAATTCTGCGCTGATAGCAGAATGTACAGTTGCGCCGAAAATTCCGTTGCTGACGATAGACGAAAAACTGGCTGGCGCTGTAACCGGGTAAGAAAGAAGATCGCCGCCCGTTTTTACAATATTGATCGCAGCATTGTTATTACCCGTTGCTGCTTTCCATCCATTGATCTCATCACTTGTATAATACAGTGTGAGTTTGTAAGGAGCAGCATCGTTGTTGTTTTGAGGAATGATCTTAAATACTTTGTCGGAGATCTTTGAGCCGGCTGTACTATCCCAGGCGGCTGCAGCGCCGGTTCCGGTACGCAGGAGTTGAACACTGGTACAGCCAAAATCAAAACTGCTCAGGTTTTGAATACTGGCCATAATGTTTTTTGTAACAGGATTATAGAAATGTACTGTTTCAAATGGCCCCAGGTAAGCCTCCGCAGTATTGGCTGCATGGGCAGCAGATTGTATATCGCAGGTAGATGCGCCCTTGATAACAATGCTGTCAATTAATAAAGGTGGATTGTTGACCACCGATGTATTGTTGTGCCATTCAAACGCAATGCGGAAATTGTTGGTTGCTGCTGCCGCAGGCAATAAGATATCTTCCAGTTGTTTGATCTCTCTTCCTGCGATATTGTCTTTCAGCAGGAACCAGGTGCTGCCATTATTAATAGAATAAAGCACCCTTCCAAAATCCCTGCCGGTAGCAGATTCACCCTGGCCAGTGCCGCCACCTTGGTTGTATACTAATTCACCCATACATTTATAGGCATAGCTAAGGTGCATATTGCTAAAACCACTGCCATTAATAACAGGCGATATCAAGCGCACGACTACGCTATCATCCGTTACGGTACCAGAATACGCATAAGCGCTGCCGTTATTAGAGATATAAGCTGCTTTTGAAGGAAACAGCGAGTCTCCGCTGTTCGCAATTACCCAGCGGTTGGGCGAAGCAGCGCCATAGAGCACCGTTTGCTGCCAGTTGCCGGTTCCTGTGGTAATGGTATCAAAAGGTTCGTAATACAATATCTTTCCGGGCGTAGAATCAGGCCGGTGGTCACCATCGGTGATATTCAGGTTAAAAGTGGTGTTGTAATTCTTTTTTATTGCATTGCCACTATTGGCATTTAGCGAAAAATTGATCGTGAGGGTTTCAGTACTCTCTATCACTGCATCGTTGTACACCTTAATGTTGATGAGCTGTGAAAGGTTTGCAGAATCCAGCCTGAAACTTAGTGGCGATACTTCAACATCTTTATTAGTGCCGATCACCAAATTACTACTTCCTGTTGCTAATAAATTGATATCTGCCGGTTTGGATGGGGCATAAGGTATCGACATCCTGATGGTCAATAACCTGTAATCACTGCAGCCGTTCTCTACATTAGCCGAATCTTCATCGGTTGTTTGAGAACCATTTTGAAAAGATATGGTAGGGTTAATGCAAATATTGTTTCTTAACCGGCTCCTGATTAATGCACCCGGTAATGGACCAAAGCCGTTGGCAAAGTTGATGCCCACGCCACCCACAAGATGGCAATAACTCATCATAGTGCCACCGTTAACCGGTGCTGGTCCCGGTGCACAACCGCCCTCTGTTGTATAGCAATTGTCTATTGCGCCTCCCGGCCAGGAACAACTTTGTGTGTGCGGCGAACCGAGGTTATGTCCCACTTCGTGTGTGATCACCATCGCACTCCATGAGTAAGTGGGAAACTGGTTGAAGGAATTGCTGAGGTTGCCGCTAACGCCTGTTTTAAAAGCATCTGAACTGCACAAAATGTCCAGGAAAGCACGGCCACCACCCAATGCACGCTGGCTTAATAAATGCGCCACATCTCCGGGAAAACCGTTTACCATATTGTTTGAAAAAGCAGTTAATGCGGTGGCTGTTGTTGAAGATGCAACATAAGGGTCCTGCACATCCCATACTTTAATGCTGCTGATGCCTGAATTGATGCTGTCATTTTCATACAGCAAATGCACCACGTTAAACAGGGCTGTTACGTAGTTTACGGTATTGCTGATGCTGGATCCATTGTTGACGTAAGTGGAATTGTCTGCTTCAAAATAAATATCTACCGGCTCATTATTTACATTGGCAGTGATATTGTCAATTGTATAATCCGGCACAGGACTTTGGGCGCTAATTTTAGTTTCCTCCGTTCCGCATTCAAACTGGTTTTTTATCAGCAGGCTGCTTTCCCGGTAAATAATGTGTTCGTTATTTGCCAGTGCCGATGGAGTGTTGATGGCGCCGATATTGATATTGCCTTTTTCATCTGCAATTACCGCCACCAGCCTGTCGGCCATGATGCTTACGGCTGCAAAGGAATGCGGCTTGCCTTTTATCTTTCCTTTGTAATGCAACACATTGCCGGCATCGTAGGGAAATTGTTGATGCGGATTGCTTCCGGTCATTACCGAAAAACCTTTTGATAAAATGGTTGAAGTATTCAGCTCCAGTACCACATCCTGGTTTTCAAACTGGAAAGACAATTCCAGCGCTGGCAGTTTGGCTGCGATCAATGCTGCGGCCTTTGCCCTGTCGAACCTGGCTATTTGTCCTCCGGTAAGGTAGGCAGATAGTTCCTTTGAAATGGGCTGATACTGCTTCAACAGCACAACCGTATTGGTTTGGGCGCTGGCAAACAACAACGAAAAAAGGCAACTGATCAGCAGCAGCGTTTTAGGAACAGGCAGGTATTTACTCATTGGATATACTGGAATGATGGATATGCGTTTAATATTAACTGGATAAACGAATTATTGAATATAATATTTTTTAGGTAGAAAATTAGGGGTCAGGGCCTGGAACTGTGAAATGTTGCTGCATCAGAGGCTGACGGACAGGGATTGTATTTTTTACTATTTTGCTTCAAATTTTTTAACTCGATGAAACAACCGCTTTCTGTTGCAGCGTTGCTACTATGCATCACGATTGCGCATGCGCAATTTAAAGTTGAGTACATTGATCTGAAGATAAAGACCAACAGGGATATGCCGTTGCGGTTCTTTTACAAAAATGTTATGGTGCTTGATAACAGGGTCGATTCCAATATCTGCATCATCCAGGATGGAAAAACACCGCCGGCTGTGATGCGTTTTAATGGAACTGCTGCCGGCGCAATTGAAAATTATATCAAAGGCAGAACCGGCCACCTCGAAAAAAACAGCGAAACCTTATTATTGAATATCACTGAAATCAGGGTTCCCAATAAAACCTTTCTCAAAACAATGTCGAAGAGAAGTAACCGCCACGGTTGGGAACGGGTTCGCAATGCATTGTATTTATCGGCCGATGCTTATGCCGGGAATGATGGACATTACAGAAGGCTCTACAGCATCCGCCAGAATCAATATCCTTATGCTGCTGTAAAAGATGCAGTACGAGATGCTCTTGACGACCTGGTAGAATTGACGGAACAGGTAGCGCTGGATGGAGCCGGCAAGAGAGGCCGTGTAACAAAAGCTTATAAGCAGTTCTTGAAAGACAGCACCTGCTTCACATTATACAACGACACAACCGTTTTTACAATTCCGCAGATCAGCATCAGCAAAAGAGAAGAATGGAAAAATTGCAATATTTTAAAACAGGAAACCCCGCCGGTATCAAGGATCTTTCCATTGTTCAGCGATTTTAAAAACAACAATTCCTTACGGGCAGCCTTACAAATTTCTTTCAACGAAGCAAATGCTACTTACGAGATAAAAGTGCTGAAAGGCGACAGCGCTGTAAAAACGATCTATCCCTGGGCGGTGGCCGACAGCAGCTGCTGGTACATCCGGATATTCAAAACCGGTTACCTGAAAATGATAAAACAACAAGCCGGATTTTACTTTACCGTTCCTGACTCCCTGCCTGATATGTACCAACTGCTTTGCGAAGAGTATATCAGTTCAGGAGGTATTTCTGCCGGTGTTGTTGGTGGTGGTGTGATGTCGAAATTCATGTACCCTGATATTATTGCAGATGGCATCGTCAATCTCTTTGAATTGATCGGCAGGCATAAAAAACTGGGCCGCATCGCTAAAAATCCCTACAGCAGCGCCTTCAGGCATTGTTATGTAAACATGGATTCGGGAGATATTATGTACGGAGCGGATGATTGAATAATATCATCCGGCAGGCAAGAGCCGTTGTAATGCAGCTTCTTTTTCCATCAGTCTTTCGAGCAAAACTACCTGGTTGCCGGCCCTGATAAAATTGTGCCCTTCATAGCGGCTGCCATAGTACACATCATTGTTAAGATGATCCGTTAAAAAGCGCAGGGCCTGCATATAGATCATGAATTTTCCGGCATACACAAAATGCGCTTTTTCTTCCTGGCTCAATTCATCCTTCATTTCTGAAAGATATCCTGCTGCAATGGCCTCAAAATAATCTTCCCGGATACGGATCTTCGAAAAATCTTTTTCTTCCTCGCTTACCGGTGAAAGATAGGTTCGCAGCATATCGCCTGCATCGCTGATAAAGTAACCGGGCATTACTGTATCCAGGTCAATCACACAGATCCCCCTGTCGTTATCATCAAACAGCACATTGCTGATCTTGGTATCGTGGTGCGTTACCCTTTTTTTAAAGGCCGGGTTGGCAGAGATCTGTTCACTGGTAGTAACAATCTCTTTATACTGTTTTAAAAAAATGATGATGCCGGCAGCCTGTTTAATTCTTTCCGGGTTACCGGTTGCAACGGCTTGTTCAAACTGCCGGTAGCGCAATGGCAGGTTATGAAAATCCGGTAATGTTACCTTTAGTTTTTCAGCATCAAAGCCGGCCAGTAGTTTTGTAAAACGTCCAAATTGCTGAGCAGCCTCAAAAGCCTGCGCCGGGCTGCTTACTACATCAATGGTATGGGAATTTTTTACAAAAGGAAAGATGCGGAAATAACCTTCATTGCTGATGTGCACCATGTCTTCCTGCTGCAGGGTTTTCTCCGGCGTTACAAATAAATAACCCGGCTGATGTATGGAAAGGTATTCGCTGATAAGCCTGATATTACCGGCGATGGCAGCAGGCGATTTAAAGATCGTATGATTGATGCGCTGCAGGATCAGTTTATTGTTGCCGGAATCGATCGTCCAGGTATGATTGATGAGGCCGGTGCCAAAAGGCTTTACTTCCACTTCATTGGTAAGTCCGTAAACATCGGCTATGTGCTGCATTTGCTCCATGTAGAAAGTATGACGGAATGAAATTATTGAATGATGGCGGGATATAGACGTGCAAACGCTTGCGGAAGAACTGTACTTTTCATTTGTAATCGGAGCAGCAATTATTTTCCATCATGCAGTACCAGTTGCGATTCTAAGATGATCTTGTAATAAGTGGCATTGCTGTTGTCTGCATCCCCGTTCGATTTTTGCTGCAGTAATTCGATGAGCGTTTCGGTAGCTTTTTGTCCCTGCTGGTAAGGGAACTGTTCTACCGAAGCCATCGGCGGAAAGGCAGTATAATTGGTGAGCGGCAGGTTGGCATAACTCACAAAACAAATATCCTTATTGATCTTCAGTTTCATTTTTCTTGCCTGCTGTACGGCGTCCAGCGCAACATAATCGTTGAACGTAACAATGGCTGTGGGCCTGCGTTTGCCGGTGAGCAATTTTTCAGTGGCGGCACAAACACTCTCTGTAGTAAGATCGCAGTTGAGTACCAGCGCCGGGTCGTATTTCAGGCGGCTTTTCGTCATGGCCTGTATGTACCCGTCCAGTCTTTCTTTGGTAGCGGGTAATTTTTCAGGTCCGTTGATCATCCCGATGATGCGGTGTCCTTTTGTAAATAAAAAGTTGATGGCCTGCACGGTGCCGTTAACCATATTACAGGCCACATAATGTATGTTGGGGATCTTTGGAATGCGGTCGAAAAAAACAATGGGAATATTGTACCTGCGCAATGCTTCAAAATGACTGTAATCGTTCGTGTTTTTGGAAATGGAGATCAACAACCCGTCTACCCGGTGCTTTTTCATGGTTTCGATCAGCTGCTTCTCCTTGTCTACACTATCATGACTCTGCCCTAACAGTACCGTATAGTTGCCTTTGTGGGCGGCATCTTCAATACCGCTGATGGCGGCAGAAAAAAACGCCTCACTCAATTCCGGTAAAATAACGCCGATGGTAAATGTTTTTCCCTGCTGGAAAAAAATGGCGGTCTGGTTGGGCTCGTATTGTAACTGCCTGGCCAGTTCCTGCACCCTTGTTTTGGTGCGGAGGCCAATACTTTTGTGATCATGCAATGCCCGGGAAACAGTGGAGACAGAGATGTTAAGTTGCTTGGCAATTTCTTTTATGGTAGGCAATTGATTTTTCATGTAATTAAGCAAATTGTAAGATAGATAAATTATGCAAACGTTTGACTGATTATTACAAACGTTTGACCAGGCTGCCGCCATGCCGGAAGTATTGCAGAACCGTTAACTATCGCTAATTTCCGCTTCGATGAACCTGCAAAAAAATACAGACGCTTCAAAACGATTGCTTTCATTGGATGTGATGAGGGGCCTCATCATGTTGTTGCTGGCAGCAGAAAGTTGTATGCTGTATGAGTATCTTGAACAATTGAAGCCTGCAGGCATCGCAGGTGCATTGGTGCAGCAGTTCTTTCATCACCCCTGGCATGGATTGCATTTTTGGGACCTGGTGCAGCCCGCCTTTATGACAATGGCCGGTGCCGCCATGTACATTTCCTTTTACTACAAAACACAAAAAGGCATTGGTTGGCAGCAGAATTTTAAACACATTGCCGTGCGCTGTCTTAAACTTTTTATCTGTGGTACCGCATTGCACTGTGTATATGCCGGCAGGCTGGTGTGGGAGTTGTGGAATATTTTAACACAGCTTGCTTTCACTACCATCATAGCCTACCTGATCATCCGGCGCTCAGCCGTTTTTCAGATAATTTTTTCGGTGGCGCTGTTGTTGCTGACGGAACTATTATACCGGTTTGTTCTTATGCCAGGCTATGAACATCCATTTGTGACGGGCGAAAATTTTGGTAACTGGATGGATGTAGTATTAATGGGCAAAGTGAACAGCGATGGATGGGTGGCCATTAATATATTGCCAACGGCAGCGCATACCATTTGGGGTGTACTGGCGGGCAGGTTGCTGATCAGCGAACGGAAAGCCGCAGACAAGATCAAATTGTTGCTGATTGCTGCATTGTGTTGTCTCTTACTGGGCTTTGGACTTGACCTGTCCAACATAACACCCATCATTAAACGCATTGCTACTTCATCTTTTGTGCTGGCATCCGGCGGTTGGGTATTGGGGATGCTGGCCCTGCTGTACTGGATAGCAGATGTAAAGCAATGGAATAAACAAGCCTGGATATTTGTAGTGGTGGGAATGAATCCCATCTTTATCTATTTGTTTTTTGAAACCCTCGGCCATCAATGGCTTAACGGTGTGGTAGCCATTTTTGTAAAAGGCTTTGCAGGTTTCACCGGCGCTGGCGATGCCTGGCTCAATGTACTGGCAGCGCTGGCTACCCTGTTTGCCGAATGGTATACCTGTTACTGGTTGTATAAAAAGAAAATATTTTTTAAGTTGTAATGAACATGAAGAACCTACTGCTCATAGCATTTTTTATCACTGCATACCAGTTGAACGCTCAAACCGTACAAAGGGTTTACATTGAGAGTACAGAAGATTTTACCAATCCTGAAAGAGGCTTTTATATTCCGCTCGGTACAAAGGCAAGTGAATTTCAGTTACTTGATGAAGCAAAGCTTATTCATTTTCGTAACCAGCCACAACAATTGCATGGCGCCAGCTATACCATCAATACTTCGCTGATCTACCGTGCCTATGAATTGGATATTTTTAAGGATAAGCCACTCAGCATCGATTTTTTGACCAACCTGCAAAAGGATTTTGATGCGGTAAGAAAAGCCGGCTTAAAGATCATATTGCGGTTTGCCTATACCAACGAATCGCACAGCGGCGATTGTAAAGATCAATACGATATCTGCCCCCCTTACGGAGATGCCCCCAGAGAAATTGTTTTTAACCATGTGAGGCAACTAAAGCCTTTGCTGCAGAAAAATGCAGATGTGATCGCTGTACTGCAGGAGGGATTCATCGGCATTTGGGGAGAGAATTATTTTACAGACTATTTTGGATGCGCCGAGAATGCCGCCGGCAGGATACTGGACAGTAGCTGGGTACACCGCAACCTGTTGTTGAAATACCTGCTGGATGCGATGCCTTTAAACAGGATGGTACAGGTTCGTACACCGCAAATAAAGCAGCGTTTTGTGTACGGGCCAGGCGCTAAACCAACTGCCGCACCGCTTTCTTTGCAAGCTGCTTACAGCAAAAAGAATATTGCCAGGATCGGGTTTCACAATGACTGTTTTTTGGCCAGCAGCGATGATTACGGAACCTTTTTCGATTATGGCAACTCTGCTTCAAAAAAGGATACTGCTAATTTTCGCATGCGCAGGTATTTTGAAGCAGACAGCCGCTATGTAGCCGTTGGTGGCGAAACCTGCGACGATGCCTACAGTCCGCAAAACGACTGTGCGCCCATTGGCATTGCAGAACAGGAGATGGCGGCTATGCATTACAGTTATCTCAATGCGGCTTACAATAACCAGGTGAATAACGACTGGGATTCGCTGGGCTGTATAAAAAGTATCCGGCAAAAACTGGGTTATCGGTTTGTGTTGAAACAGGCGCAGTTTCCTGCAAAAGCAACCCGTAGTTTTTCTGTGTCTCTCCAACTGGAAAATAAAGGATATGCGTCACCGTACAATCCAAGGCCGGTACAACTGCTGTTGCGCCATAAAAAAAGCGGGAAAATTGTGAGCTTCAATTTTCATACAAATATCCAGCAATGGTTTACCGGGAAGATATCGCTGAAACAGCAATTCGTATTGCCCCCCGGTATTGAAAAGGGAGCCTGGCAACTATTGTTGAATCTCCCGGATGGTTACAGAAGTCTTCAAAGCAATCCCGCCTACAGCATCCGGCTGGCAAATGAAAATATGTGGGAGGCAGCCACCGGCTTTAATGACCTGGGGCATGAGTTAATAATAAATTGACCGCTTAGACTTCCCCTCACAGGTACGGGATTATTTTGTGTGATCTTACAATCATCTTTTTGTTGTTCTGCTGAATTTATCCGCATACATTTTATATACCACTGAAGCCAATCCGAGCCTGTCTCAAAAAAACAAACCTGTTATATTGCGTTAGATCGAAATGTGTGCAGGTTTGTTTTTCATTCGCTGTTGTATTTTGTTCCGCTAAATATCGCCATGAATAGAACTTCTAAGAGCAGGTTTTTTGCCTTTACACATGCGTTTAATTTGTATTATCAGCATTCAGTGCAGTTATTAGGCCTGTCAAGGGTATGTGCCAATGTTATTTTATAAAACTTACGCAACCGTTTGCCATGCCTACTCAAGCGTTTGCGTAGGTGAAGCAATTGCTCTTACGCAATAACAGTTATACTATTTTAAGAAAAATGTTGTCATCTTAGACGTATCAAATTTTTCTTCACAACTATCCAAAACTTACATTGCATGTTAACTCCATTATTCAAGAAGTGCTTTTCATTCCTGCTGGCATTAACAATGCTTGTTGGTGCAGCCGAAGCACAAAAAACAATCTCAGGTAAGGTTACCGACCGGGATGGTAATCCAATACCGGATGTAAGCGTCCAGGTTAAAGGAACCAACACCAGTACTGCCACCAACCGGAAGGGTGATTTTGTAATTACCGCATCGGCCAACGATTCGCTGGTATTTACTTCCATTGGTTTTTCTGCCGCTACCGTTGCAGTAGGTAACAGGTCAACAACCGATGTAAAGCTGTCGCTCGACAATAAAGGATTGGATGAAGTAGTAGTGGTTGGATATGGTACACAAAAGAAAAGAGACCTCACTGGTGCCGTTTCGTCTGTGAAGGCAAAAGACCTGGTGATCTCCTCTGGTCCTGAGATCGGCAATATGCTCAAAGGCAAAGTAGCGGGACTTACCATCCGGCAAAACAGTGCCCAGCCGGGTGGTGGCCTGGATATACAGATCCGTGGCAAGGCTGGTTCTCAATATACAAGTGGTGATCCACTGTATGTAGTGGATGGTTTCCCGTTAACCGACCTGCTTCAGCCGGGCAGTGGCCCCGGTGGCCGTTATTTTTCCGGTACCGAAAGTCCGTTGAACTCAATCAATCCAAATGATATCGAATCCATCGAAGTATTAAAAGATGCCAGCGCCACTTCTATTTACGGTGCAAGGGCCTCCAATGGCGTGATACTCATCACTACCAAAAGAGGCAGTGATGGAGGCCTGAAAGTGCAGTACTCCAATAATTTCTCTGTACAGAAATACAATAACCCCTTCGATGTACTGCCGCTGAATGAATGGATGCAGGTTCGTAACGAAGCCGGCTTTGAACAATGGCAGTTTGAAAACAATGTATATCCTTACGGTACAAGAACGCAGGCAGAAGCAGAAGCAAACCCTGTAAACGGTCCGTATAGAAAACTGTACACACAAAATGCGATCAATAATGTTGGCAGGGGAACCGATTGGTTTGACCTGGTTACAAGAGATGGATCTACCCAGCAGCACAATATCTCAATGTCGGGCGGAACCAAATACACCAAGTATCTGTTGTCGGGCAATATCTACGATCAAAAAGGGATCATCAAAAACTCGGGTTTCAAAAGGTATTCTTTCAGGGCAAATGTTGACCAGGAGATCAGCAAATACCTGAAAGTGGGGTTGAGCTTAACTGCCAGCCGGATCGACAATGATAATACACAGCTTGGTTCAGCAGAAGGCAACGATAATTTTGAGAACTCGGGCATCATCAGGGCAGCCATCCAGCAGGGGCCGCATATACAGGCCATTGATGAAAACGGCAACTATCCATTGAACCCGCAGTTGGCACTGGAACCCAATCCTTATTCGTTGCTCACCATTACAGACAAAGGCAGAACAGAAAGATTGCTTGGAAACTTTTTTATCGACATCATGCCGGTAAAAGATCTTACCATAAAATTAAAAGCGGGTATGGATAGAGGTTATGCACAACGGCACAGCTATCTGCCCACCACCACATTGCATGGCGCACTGGAACATGGAAGGGCGTTTATTTCAAATGCAGACAATGACCATTATTTGTTAGAGGCTACTGCCAACTATACAAAGACGATTGCAAAGGATCATAAGTTTGAACTGCTTGGAGGTGTATCACAGGAAAAATTCATCAACAGGTTCAATAGCGAAGGTGCCAGTGGTTTTGTTACCGATGCTTTTTTATGGAACAACCTCAATGCAGGAAGCGTTCCGCTGCAAAGCAATTCTGCCGGTTCAGAAAACAAGCTCCGTTCATTTTTCGGAAGACTGAATTACAATTACAAGAGCCGTTATTTCGCCAGCGCCAGCGTTCGTACAGATTATGCTTCTGTGTTTGCGGCGAATCATAAATCAGGAACCTTTCCTTCCGTAGCGCTTGCATGGAATGTGGCAGAAGAACCATTTTTTGGTAGTTTGAAAAACACCGTATCGCAATTGAAACTGAGGTTGAGCTATGGTCAAACCGGTAATGCTTCGATCAACTCCACAGCGGTGGAAGCAAGCAATGCCTTTGCTGCTTACACAGCTTATCCAGCCTGGCTTTCAGGCAACGACCTGAAGATGATCGGCGTATCATTGTCAAGGCTTGAAAACCCTGATCTGAAATGGGAAACTACTACCGGCAAAAACATCGGGCTTGATTTTTCTCTTTTCAATGGCAGGGTAGATGGGTCTGTAGAAGTTTTCAGCAATGAGGTTTCTGACCTGCTCAATATTAAAGACCTCAATTCTTACCAGCCGGTAAACCAGGTTTTTTATAATATCGGTAAAACGCAAAGCAAAGGTTTTGAGATCAGCATCAGTACCAGGAATATCCAAACCAAAGATTTTTTGTGGAGAACAACCTTTACTTTCTCACATTACAAAGACAACTGGAAAGAAAGAACACCGGACTGGAAACCCTCTGTATACGAAAGTGAAAACGATCCGCTCAGGCCGATGTACTACAGGGTATCAGATGGCATATTGCAGGTGGGCGAAACCAAACCTGGTTCTCAACCTGAGCTAAAACCGGGCATGATCAAGATCAAAGACATTGATGGATTCCAGAGAGATGGCAGCGGTAACCCGGTAGTAGATGCCAATGGCAGGTTTATAAGAACCGGTAAAGCAGATGGTATCATTGATGATGCTGATACCAGGCTTCTCGGAACCACCGACCCCAGTGCGATGGCAGGCATCACCAATATCATCACTTACAAAAACTTCAGCCTCAATTTTGATTTCAATGCCTTGTTTGGCCGCCGCATTGTTGATCCCAATTATGTAAGTTATGGTTTCAGTGCTTATGGCATTTATTCAAACGGCTACAATGCGTTAAGATCAGTGAAAGACAGGTGGACACCGCAAAATCCTTCAACTAAAAATCCAAGTTCGTTCTGGGGTTTCTCGCCATACGGTGTGGGCGATTTCTTCTTGCAGGATGCCTGGTTTGTAAGATTGCAGAATGTATCGCTGGGATATAATATTCCCCGGAAAATATTTAAAAATGTATTCAGTGCCGCCAGGGTGCATGTAGATGCACAGAATCTTTTAGTCATCAGTCCTTACACAGGTGTTGACCCGGAAACAGATTCTTACACTGCCGCCTATCCCTATATCAGAACCTTCACCTTCGGCCTAAACCTTAGCTTTTAATTTGTAAAAAAAGAAATGATATGAAACGCTATACATTTTTATTATTACCCATCCTCTTCCTGGCAAACAGTTGTACCAAGGATCTGCAGCCGGTGAACTACGCAGAGATCAATCCGAGTATCTTTCCTAAGTCTGCTGCAGATCTGGAAGCAATGGTAAACTCCTGTTACTACCCGTTACGGGGCGCCTGGTTTGATGGGATCTTTTCCACCTCGGAAAGAGGCGTGATGTTTTTAAGTGATGCCACTACAGAGATATTGCATGGCAAATATGGCGACCAGCTAACGGCATCGCTGCATAACTATCGCCCAACCGATGAGTTGTTTACCCGTTACTATGATGATTTTTACAATAAGATCAGCAGGATGACGATTACCATCGACCTGATACAAAATTCTTCTTTGAGCGATGAACTTAAAAAGAAAGCCATTGCCCAGGTACGTTGCGCAAGGGGGCTTCTTACTTACACACTGTATGACCTGTATGGTCCGCTTGTGATTGCGCCACTCGAAGTGTTGAAGAACCCGTTGCAGGAAGCGCCATTGGCAAGATTGTCCAACGATGAAATGGTAGCCTATATGGAGGCAGATCTGGAAGCCGCAGCACAGGACCTGCCTGACCCACAGGAAGCTGAATACGGAAGGTTTAACAAAGCGCTTGCAAAAATGATCGATATACGGTTGAACCTGCATGAAAAGAACTGGACCAAAGTGAAAACCCTCTGCGACGATATTATTGCGTACAACGCCTATTCACTGGATGCCAATTACAAAGCCATGTGGGATATTGATGGCGCAAAGGCAAGTCATGAAGTGATCTGGGCTATCCCCTGCGATTATGCAGGCACCAGCGAAAACCAATGGCAACTGATGGTACTGCCATCCAACTACCCGGGCAAAGGTGGCTTTGGCACCATCACCAGCACCTGGTGGTTTTACGACCGCTTTGAAGCAAATGATAAAAGAAAAGAAATGCTGATAACAGAATTTACCGGCACAGACGGCATTACGTATAACAGGGCCAGTCCCGGCAGCATCCTGGATTGGGGACCGCTTCCGTTGAAGATTCATCCTGATGCCGAAAGAACCACCGGTTTAACTACGGTAGATATTGTGATGTACCGCTACGCTGATGTGCTGTTATCAAAAGCAGAAGCCATTGCCAATGCCGGCGCACCAACACAGGAAGCAATGGACCTGGTGAATACGGTAAGAAGAAGGGCTGGATTAACAGATAAGCAATTGTCTGGCTACAGTTCACTGGCGGCTTTCAACGACCTTATATTGCTGGAAAGAAGTCATGAGTTTTGGTGTGAGAATGGCCAGTACCGTGCAGACCTGATCCGTCATGGAAAATTTGTTTCCCGTTGCCAGGAAGTAACACAATCCACTTACACAGGACCTAACAAGGTCGTATATCCTTTTTCATTAAAGGCTGTAAGTGAAGGCAAAGGAAAGTTTGTTCAGAACCCGGGATATAATTAAGATGGTGAATCGGTAATGGCGAATGGTCAATGGTGAATCGTCAATAGTGAATCGTCAATGAGTGCTGCCTATTTATTTTTTTATGCCGGCAGTAGTTTTTTATGGCGTCATCGTTGTGTCACTCACTTGTACTGAATACCAATTTGAATCTTTTTTTATCTGTGAAAATATTAAAGCGACGAATTAAAAGTTATTATGAAATTAAAGACTGGATATAAAATATTGCTCTCCGTTGTATTGTGTAGCAGTGCAGGTTGTAAAAAAACATCCACTACGGTGCCGCCTGTTGACGAAGGCGTAACCTATACTGTTTCAAGTGCTATCTTTCCCAACCCCGAAAGAGGCTTTATGCGAACCATGGATGTGCATTCGGAAGGAGCAGGGTTGATCCAAACCCAGTTGAATACATTTCGCAGTCAGAACATTTCACTGGTATTGAGATTTTATTACCTGGAAGCTTTTAAGAACCAGGCCATCAGCACCACTGAACTTGCTTTGATACAGGATGACCTGGATAAAATACGAACTGCAGGATTGAAAGCGATACTGCGTTTTGCGTACACCGATGATTTGTCCGGCACAGATGCGCCTTACTCCATCATTGCCCGGCACCTCGATCAGTTGCAGCCAATTTTTGCAGCCAACCAGGATGTGATCGCCTTTGTACAGGCCGGGCTCATTGGCGCCTGGGGCGAATGGCACAGTTCAAGCAATGGACTCGCCACCACCGATAATCAACGATTGGTACTTACCAAATTACTGAGTGTGGTGCCTGCTGATATCATGGTGCAGGTAAGAACGCCCGGAATGAAGCAACAGATATTTAATACCACGCTGCCCATAGATGCAGCCATCGCTTATTCAACTGAAAACCGGGCAAGGGTGGGCCATCACAATGATTGTTTTTTAACCGGCGGCACAGATTATGGCACTTATACCAACGTTGCTGCAGAAAAGCAGTATATCAGCAATGAAGCATTGTATGTGCCAACAGGCGGCGAAACCTGCCCGCCATCACCGGGCTATGACCCCAGTTGTTTTGAAGGACGCAACGAGATGAAACTACTCAAATGGACCTACCTCAACCTCGACTGGTACCCGGCCACCATCAATGCCTGGAAAAGCTCCGGCTGTTTTGATGAATTCCAAACTAACCTGGGATACAGGCTGGCGTTAGTAAAGTCGAAATTTCCTAAAACAGTTGCGGCTGCTGCAAGCCTTGCGGCAAACATCACGATCACCAATAAAGGCTACGCACCACTGTACAATAAAAAGATGAGCTACCTGGTATTTAAGAATAAAGCATCCGGAACGTATTTCGAAAAACCACTCCTGGTTGACCTGCGTACCTGCAAACCACTGGTAGAATTAGCGGTGAGCGAAAATGTAAATCTATCTGGCATTCCTGCTGGTGATTATCACCTGTACCTGAGGATAGCCGATAAGGCAGCCAGCTTAAAATCAAGAATTGAATACGCCGTTCAACTGGCCAATACCGATGTATGGGTAACTGACAACGGCGGCATGAACGATCTCAAACAAGACATTACCATCAATTGATCAACAACATTAAAAGCTAACAATATGAAAAGAAGTATTTATGTATTTGCCACCCTCCTGCTGGTATTGGGTACTGCTTCCTGCAAAAAGGAAACAACAGGCGGTGGTCTGAAAGCAGTTTTCAGTTATGTGGCTGATGGCTACAAAGTGAACTTCACCAATTTTTCCAGTGGGGCAACAGAATACCTGTGGGATTTTGGCGACGGCAGCGGGCAAACTTCTACCGGCAAAACACCGCAGCACATTTTTACAAGAAAAGGCGACTTCCTTGTTTCGCTCACTGCAAAAAGCGGAACGGCCACCAATACCTTTATCGACACCGTTAGTGTGATCGGCCCTAACATAAAAATTGACGGAGATTTTTCCGACTGGCAATATGTTCCTTTCACATACGAAAACCCCGACAGCTTTGCGGGAAGTGTTCGTGCCGTGAAAGCTTTTGCTTCCAGCACCAACATTAACTTTTACCTCGAGGGAACCGCTGATATGAACATGGAGATCATCGACCTGTACATTGATGCAGACAATGATCCTGCAACAGGGTTTGCCACCTGGTTATACCCTGCAGGTTCCGGCGCTGATTTTCTTTGTGAAGGAAGCCCGGTAGGTGGCTGGGGTGATGTGTTTGCACACCAGGGTCCGGGTACAGGCTGGGGATGGAATTCCGTTTCCTCTTTTACAGATGCATTTCATTTTTCAACCCTTTCTACCACAGGCGGCAAAAAAACAATCGAATTTTCTGTAAAGAAATCTGTGCTGGGACCGATCAGCAACGCTATCAATTTCTGTTTGGTAGAATCTACCTCGGGCTGGGCTGAAGTTGGAAAGATACCGGTATCAGAAACACCTGCTTCAAAATTTATACAGGTGCCGCTATAACGTGGAGCCCTGTTTCCCTGTACCTGCACGGTAAAAAGAATGGACAGGGAGATGTATACACGGCTGATCAATTGTAACCCAAAAAACAAGAAGGTGCAAGTAAAGCTAACAACCAACCAGCAACCGGCAGCAACAGCAGTTGCCGGAGCCAATGATGAAATAAAACTGTACAGCATTGAAAACAATCATGGTACAACCTTAACCGCCTGCAACCTGGGAGCCACCGTTGTATCCTTGCTGGTGAAAGACCGCAATGGTAAGTTTAAGGATGTGGTATTGGGTTACGATGATCCGTTGGCCTATTTAACCGATGAGTTTTATATCGGCGGTATCATCGGGCGTTTTGCAAACAGGATCGCAGGGAACGAAGTGTTCATCAACGGTCACGCCTACCAGCTTACCACAAAGGCCGGCGGTTATCACCAGCATGGCGGCAACAAAGGTTTTAATAAAAAACTTTTTACTGCGGCCTTAGTATCGCAGCCGAAACAAAACAGCATCGTATTCAGCTATACCAGCCCTCACCTCGAAGAAGGCTTTCCGGGTGAGTTAACACTGGAAGTGATCTATACCCTGGATGATGAAGATGTGTGGACGGTGGAGTACAAGGCCGCTTCCAGCAAAACAACGCTGGTAAATTTTACACAGCACACTTATTTTAATCTCACCGGTAATCCTGCAAATAAAGTGGATGAGCACCAGTTAAAGATACTGAGCCAGTATTACCTTCCCGTAAATGGTATCCAGGTACCAACAGGAGAATTGTGCCCGGTAAAGGATACGCCATTTGATTTTTTACATTTTAAAACCATTGGCCAGCACCTGAAAACAGATGATGCACAATTAAAACTGGGCAATGGATATGATCACAGTTTCATTCTTGAAAAACAACACAGCGCTCATTTAAAGCATGCAGCCATAGTGAAAGAACCCGGCACAGGTATCCAGATGGATGTTTACACTACAGAACCTTCTGTACATCTTTACAGCGGCAACTATTTAAAAAATGTAAAAGGTAAAAAAGGAATTATTTACCAGCAGCGTTCGGGTCTTTGCCTGGAAACGCAGCACTTTCCCGATGCACCCAATCATCCGCATTTTCCTTCAACTGAATTAAAAGCAGGTGAACAGTTCTACAGCAAAACCATTTTTAAATTTTCCATTGAGTAATTTTTTGCGATTCCGGCAGGCTGAAATGAAATCCCGGTTGGGCATACAAATACACTGTCTTTTATTTTCCCTCCTCAGCAGTAGAGAAAAATCTACATTTTCCTGTTAAAACATATTTTTTTCAGATGGCATAGAATTCGGGCTATACCTGTATAAACTATTGCTATGAAAGATTCTTATGAGGCTTACGTAAAGGAAGTAAATGGGATACCTTTATACTTTGTTAAGCACTTCCTGGTTTTCCCGGAGTACAGCAATATTGATCCGCTAGTGCAGGGATATGGTATGCATGCGGATTTTGAGAAAGCCTGCAATATTGCAGGAATCCTGGATCCGGCCATTCGTAAAAGTATCTTTCCCGTTCAATCAACAGAAAGCACGGATGAGGCAAAACTGGTTGATATTTCTGCATACCGGGCTCAAAAAAGACTGTCACGATAATATTTTTTTCAATGCTTCATCAACCAACAACAGGTGGCTACTAAAAGAGCAGGCGTTTTAAGAATTGGTACCAGCAATATTGTTCTCCCTGGCAATAAACAGTCATTCCCGCCGGAATTCCGCAACCGGTCAAGATTGTGCTACTACAGTTCTCTCTTTAACACGCTGGAAGTAAACAGCAGTTTTTACAAGATCCCGATGCCGTCAACTTTTGAAAGATGGTCAACAGAAGCAGGGGAGGATTTTCAATTCAGTATAAAATTATTTAAAGAGATCACGCACGCAAAAGAGTTAAAGATCGTAAGCGGTGATATAGACAGGTTTCTTTCCGCAGTAGAAAGCTTAGGAACAAAAAAAGGTTGCCTGCTGGTACAGTTTCCCGGAAAGATAACATTGGATTATTACCGGCAGGTAGAAGAAATGTTGAATCATATCAGGCAATATCCTGCCGGTACCCCATGGCGGATAGCGGTAGAATTCAGGAATGATAGCTGGTACATCGCAGAAGTGAATGAGCTGCTGGATCATTGTGGGGCTTCGCTGGTGTTACATGATATACCCAAAGGAAAAAATGCGGCGACAGTTAACCGGAAGGCAGACTTTATTTACATTCGTTATCACGGCCCAACAGGAAATTACCGTGGATCGTACAGCAATGAATTTTTGGAAAAGGAGTGGAAGAAAATAAGCGGTTGGCTAAAGAAGGGAAAAGATGTGTATGCCTATTTTAATAATACCATTGGGGAAGCATTTGAAAATGCCATTGCTTTAAAAAGGATCAGCTCCGTTCATAAGTGATCAGGAGTATGATGCTGCAATTAAAATTTTAAACTCATGGGATATCTTTTTTTGATCCTCACAATTATAAGTGAAACCGCAGCCGTCATCTGTATGAAACTCTCTGCAGGTTTTCAAAACAAGTGGTATACGGCGTTCGCAGTATTGAATTATGCGCTGAGCTTTGTATTTCTTACCATATCATTAAAACAACTTCCGGCCGGTATTGCCAATGCCACCTGGGCCGGTGCAAGTACAATACTGGTTGCCATTGCAGGTGGATTACTGCTTAATGAAAAACTCAGTACACTGCAATTGATATCATTGTTGTTGATTGTGATCGGTTTGATCGGATTGAATGTCGCCACGCCATCCATTAATAAATAAAAAGAGGGTGTTGTATAAACAAAAGGAACAAGAAAAGCGCAATTAAGATTTAGACTATTCATCTTTCTTAAATAAAAAGCGCTCTTCCTGTTCCTTATTTATATTTTATCAAGCCAGCATCCGCACATTGGGTTCCCGGTCAAAGTACCGTTTAGCTGCTGCTGCTACAAAATTCTTCCCGGCTTCCTGTACACCTTCGTCCATGGCCACACCTGCTTTCTCCAATAATGGCATTGCTTCCTTTGTGTAACCAATCGCTTTCAGGTGCCCGAAAGCGTCCATCACAAACTGCACTGCTGCGCCTTCTTTCAATAAGGTTTCGGTTCCCTTCTGTGACAATACAATCGCAACTGCATCAAAAAGCTGCGAAGGAGATCCGGCAAGTTGTCCATGTGCTTTTATACCACTGTTGTTATTCAGTACGAGTCCGTTTAATTTACGGGCGATCAATTTTACAGAACCGCCGGCTTTGCTGATGTCTTTTTGCAGTTTTTCGATCAGCGCAGCATCACTTCCGTCATCGATCAAAATACCAACACATCTTCCCTGCAAGGTCTCTTTCATGTTCTTTTGTATCGACAATGCAGGTGATGGTTTGAATTCCTGCACAGGCGCCGCAGCCGCTGCCTTTGCCGGAAGTGAAACACCAAGCCCTTTTGCAACACGTGCCGCCAATTCTTCGGACACGTTGCGGAGATTTGCCAGCATCCTTGGTGGAACATGATCCAGTGTTACCTTGGATAATTCAAATACGAAAGCAGAAGCGATGTGCGCCTGCTCATTCGGCGTTTGCGAATGAAAGAACATTCTTGCCTGGCTGTAATGATCGGCGAATGATGCCGGCCGTATCCTTAGTTTATCTCCCTGCTCTTCCATCTCCGGCCTCCCTGCAACACTGCTGAAACCTGTAACCGGGCATTCCCTCGGGCCTGCATTTTCACCGGCGGCATCTAAACTGTTCGGTTCATAATTACTCCTTCCCTTTGGAACCTGCATCTGCATCTGCCCATCTCTTTGAAAATTCATGAAGGGACACTTGGGCGCATTCACCGGTATCTGGTGAAAATTGGCCGTGCCGAGTCTTGATTTTTGTGTATCCAAATAACTGAACAACCTGCCCTGCAGCAATGGATCGTTCGTAAAATCGATACCGGGTACTATGTTGGCCGGGCAGTAAGCAACCTGTTCTGTTTCGGCAAAAAAGTTGTCCGGGTTCCGGTCGAGTACCATGCGACCGATGATCCTTACCGGTATCACTTCTTCGGGAATGAGCTTGGTAGAATCCAGCACATCATAAGGCAGTGAGTCTGCCTTTTTCTGATCAAATACCTGTATACCCAGTTCCCATTCAGGAAAGTTGCCACTGTCGATGGCTTCAAACAGGTCCCTGCGGTGATAATCGTTGTCGGCCGCCTGCAGCTTCAATGTTTCATCCCATACGGTAGATTGTAAACCGGCCTTTGGTTTCCAGTGAAACTTTACAAAACTCGTTTTGCCTTTTGCGTTGATGAACCTGAAGGTATGAATACCGAAACCTTCCATCATTCTTAAAGAACGTGGTAAGGTGCGGTCGCTCATAGCCCACATGAGCATGTGAGAAGTTTCGGGCATCAATGAGGCAAAATCCCAAAACGTATCGTGTGCACTGCCGGCCTGCGGATAGCCACGATCGGCTTCCATTTTAACTGCATGTATCAGGTCGGGAAACTTGATGGCATCCTGTATAAAAAACACGGGGATGTTATTTCCAACAAGATCCCAGTTGCCTTCTTTTGTATAAAATTTTACTGCGAATCCTCTCACATCTCTTGGCGTATCTACTGAACCTGCTCCACCTGCAACGGTAGAAAAGCGGGTGAACAACGGCGTCTTTTCTCCCGCCCGCTGAAAGATATCAGCTTTGGTAAGATCTGCCAGTGATTCGTACAATTCAAAAAAGCCATGTGCGGCTGAACCCCGGGCATGTACAATGCGTTCGGGTATGCGCTCATGATCAAAATGAAATATTTTTTCACGGAGTACAAAATCTTCCAGCAGCACCGGGCCACGGGCTCCGGCCTTCAGGCTGTTCTGGTTGTCGGAAATGTGAATGCCCTGGTTGCTGGTTAAAACCGGGTGTTGCTCATCTTTGGTTTGGTGGGTTTCACCACCGGCGGTTTTTTTCTTACTGCTCTTCATGACAGGAATTTTTATTAATAAGGAATGTTTAAAATTGAATAGCTTAAACAGGAATTTGTAAACTTTACGGGTAGGCTCAGCGAAAGAGAATGCTGAACGATGCAGGTGGCAATTGATTAACCCTCTCCACCCACTTCTATCCCGTCGTTGCCAAGTACAGGTTCTACCGGAATATCCTCATCCTGCAAACTTTTTTTTACTTCCACTTCTGTTTCTTTCTTCTCCTGTTCTTCGGGGTTGGTATTTTTTTCAGGCTGGGCTGGTATTGGGATACTTTCGTCTTTTTTATCCTCAATGAAAACCGTGTTTTCTGTTTCTGTGATCTGTTGGGTAGTTTCTCTGATGGGTGATTGTTGTGTCATATGATCTTTTTGAACTACCGGAGCTGCGTCCAAATAAGTGCCAGAATCAAACCTGTTCAATCGCAGGAAGCAGGATCGTTTTAAACCTGCAAAAACGTAGGCTCCTGGAACGGGATGAACATTTTAATAAAAATAGCGGGGATTTTTTTGGACGGATTCCCAGCTTGGGGAACTCAATTACAACCAAGATAGGTAGCTTCCGGGCCCGAGCAAGGCAGTTTTAGAAATTCAACAGGTAGAATACTATAAAAAAGCAGCGTGAACAGTTCACTTCTTTTTCTTACCCCAGTTATCTTCCATTTGATCATAGGATTTCCTGGTGACTGTAGATTCTTTCTTGCTCCGTGAAATTCCTTTTTCTTTTCTTGCGTTGATATTATTGACAAGAGAATTTTTTACGTGGAGTTTATTTGTTTTCTTCTTTGGGGTGGGCATATCTTTTTTAAAGACAATAACAAACGATGTTCCTTAAAATGATTGAGCAGGAAAAATTTTGTGAAGTCCGGATTTTCAGGGGATATTATTTGATCTGGAAGAAATGCGGTCATGAATAATTAAAATAACCAAACCTGTTACATTTCGTTGATCAAAATGTTAACGGGTTTGGTTTCCGGTGTTGATTATTTGTTTTTGTAGCGCTAGTCTTTTGGCTCCCACAACTCAACCTTGTTTCCTTCTGCATCAAGTATGTGGATGAATTTGCCATAGTCATAGCTTTCTATCTTGTCTACGATGGTTACGCCATTCTTTTTTAATTCTTCCACCAGTGCCTCCAGGTTTTCAACACGGTAATTGATCATAAAATCCTGGCCGGATGGTTCAAAGTATTTGGTGGTTTCAGGAAAAGGGGTCCATTGTGTTTGCGCTTTTTTTGTACTGTCTGCACCCTCATACCATTCAAAACTTGCGCCATAGGGATTGGTATTTAAACCAAGATTGTTCTTATACCATTCGGTCATTTTTTTGGGATCCCTGCATTTGAAAAAAATGCCACCGACACCTGTTACTTTTTTCATTGTTGTTAAGTTTTTATGTTGATTTGTGATGATTGCGTTCACTGCAAAGCCTGAAAGAAAAGATGCGGCGATGATTAAGATCACCAGGTAGGTTTTTTTCATGTGATGTAATGTTTGTTGTTGCTGATGCCGCCAGTTACGATTTTACTAGTGGAGGAATTGCACCGGTAATAAAAAATTATTGATGAAGTTAAAAACTAAATTTGAAAGTTTGTTGCCAGGTAGTAGTTGCATTTACTGAATGCCAGGCTCTGAAGGAAAATCAATCAATCTATGGACATGCATGTCAGGGACATCAATAGCGTTGAATACCGCTTTATTAGTTCCGTTGCCTGTCCCATTCGATGGTTTTTTGATGCCAGTATTGGTAAGTGATCGTTGTGTCAAGTTGTATTTTATAATTGAAAGCTTCATTTCTAAAAAAGAGAATGGTTTGTTTTGAAAGAGACTGTATGGTAATGGTGTTTTTATCTATTAAAATATCTGCTATTCCAAGATCGGAATTCAACCTCAGTACTTCAACTGAAGAGTCTCCTTTTGTAATGGATACAATATTCGCCAGGCTGTATAAGGTAGCTTCATTGTACCAATGTGCCTCAATGTCGCCCCCAGCCACAATGATTTCACCGGGTCTCTTAGTTTTGTTTTTGCATGATAGCATGAGCAACGGGAATAAGAAAAAGCAAATGATACATCTCATAAAAATTTTTTTAAAATAGCACAGCACAAGCGGTCATTTTTTTTAAAGTATTAGTGCATTACCTGCAGGTTCACCCCCTGGGATACCGCTACATGACCAGTATTCGTGATCGTCAGCGATCTGCATACCGAATTGGTAGTAACATTCACCGTTCCATAACTTACCAGTACATCTATGTTTTCGTCGGGTACTTTGTTGCACGACCAGTTGGCAGGGTTGTTCCAGTTTGAATTGGAACCGATCCATTTATTGGTGAAGATGAGTTTGTAAGACTGGCTGAAGAGCCTGTTGCCCACCACACAACGGTAACTGTAATTGTACCAGGCAGATGGAATGGCGGTTAGTTGCAGTGCGCTGTCGGTAACACCCGAAAAATGAAGGTCATTACTGATATTGTGATATCCCGTGCCCGTATCCTGTTGCCATTGGTAAAAAGAGCCTGTCAGGTCGCACAATAATTCCACCCCTGCCGCTGCGCAGATCGTTTGCGGCAGGGCTTGTCCCACATTATTTTTGTAAATAGATATCCCTTTATCCTGCGAACTGCAGGTCACAATATCCGGTTTGCCATCGAGGTTAAAATCGCCGGCTTCTATCCCGTAAGGATTGTACAGGTAGGCGTATGGAGGATATATGGTCACTTCTGCATCATTGCTGATGGCCCCCGGCACTGAGTTATTCTTTGAAACGGTGAAATGATCAGAAGGAACACTGCTTTCCGATGCAAACATGCCATCCGGCTTGCCGTCACCGCTGATATTATCAATGCAGGCTGCAGCGGATAAACTTATTTGTAAAAGATGGTTACCGGTTGTATCAAAAGAAAAGTTGCCGCTGGTTCCTGTATTCCTGAAAACATGCAGGTACCCTTTCCTGTTCATCGCCACAATATCGGGTTTGCCATCATTGTCATAATCCAGTATAGCGAGGTATGCACTGTTTAAGAGTGAGCCAGGGAAAATAAAGTTAACAGCATTGCCAAAAGAAATATTGCCCGGTGTACTGTTATTGTGGAAACAGGATATGCTGGTAGAATCAGTATACCGGTAATTCAATGTTACTAAATCTTTTTTGCCGTCGCCATCAATATCCCCTGCGGCGATCATTTTGGCATTTCCCTCGCAATTGTATTCGATGGTTTGTGCAAATGATAAATTACCGGGATTGCCGGTGTTGCGGATCACAGATAATTTTTTGTAATTGAAACTGGCCATGGCAATATCATTTCTGCCGTCATCATCCAGGTCTGCAATTACCGGTTCCTGCGATCCATCGGACATATCCATCTTCAGAGGCGTTGCAAAAGAAATCGAATCTGCCGTACTGTTGTTTTTCAAAATGTAAAAATAAGTGCGGTTGGTAGCAGTTACAATATCAGGAAGTCCGTCACCATCAAGATCATTCATATCAAATCTTCCCAGGTCGTTCGGCTGTATGGTGCCAAGTACAAGCTTATTGCCAAATGCAATATTGCCCTGCGATCCCGTGTTTTTGTAGGCTGTGATGGTATTGCCGGCTGTTTCTCTTACCACAATATCAGGCTTGCCATCATTGTTAATATCTCTTGCCTTTATATACAAAGGTGAAAAGCTGGTGGGATTGCTGTAAAAAATATTATAGGCGTTTGTAAAAGAACCGCTGGTAAAATTGCTGCTGTCTGCAAAGGTTAGTGCAAATGGTTTAACCGAACTGCCTGTCAGGTGAGTGCTGGTATTTAAGACCGATACTGGTTTGTAAGAAGCGCCGGCAGGAACAATACAATTTACCTGGTTGGGAGCAGATGAAACAACCGTTGCCCTTACAGCACCAAAGTAAACAATGTTATCGTTACCGAAATTAGTTCCTGTAATTGTAACTGCAGTGCCTGCAGGTCCTGAGGATGGCTGCAGCGAACTGATGACCGGCGGTGCCGATGCCGGCGGCGGAAAATAAGTAAAGCTGGCTGCTGAAGAAAAAAGATGCCTGCCATCAGAAAAAGAAACTGCACCGGTGGCGCCATTGGCAACAATGGCCGTAGCCGTGGTATCAGACAATATGGTGAAAGAAGCTGCTGCTGTTCCGCCAAAGCGAACATCCGTTACCGGTACCCTTGTTAAAAATTTCCCTTTGATTGAGACGAAGGTGCCGGTACTGCCGGTTTGAGGAACAAAAGAAGTGACAACCGGGAATATTGGTACAAAGAACTGCTGCACTTTTACAGTGGTATCGCTTTCATTGCCATTAGATACCACCAGCATGATGGTATCTGAGTATTTTTGAATATCATGTATATAAGTGGCATGGTAACCATTGCTTACAGGCGTACCATTCACATACCATTGGTATTGGTGGTTGGTGTTGGAATAATTTCGCAACTGAACATTGTCGGTGTTGTAAACGCCGGTAGTATCTGCCTTAAAATAGGCTTTTGGCAATGGCGTTCCTCCTCCATTGGTAGTAAGTTCTAAAAAGCCAACGCCGCCACCTGCCCAAAACTGGTTGGCCGAATGGAAGTACATGTCGAAATGTGTTTTATAGAGATATTCAAAACTATTGTCTCTTGGCAGTGGCTCCCATAACACGCCTCCATTCACTGTTTTATAAACCCGGTATTTTAATTCACCCGTTATCATGTAGCCGGTATTGGCATCCAGGAATTTCATTTTATTGGAAGCAAACGAATTCACATCGACATCATTCAACTGGGTCCAGGAAAGTCCGCCATTTGTTGTTCTATAAAAATAGCCTTTCAAATTGCTATCGTACAAACTGATCCATCCGGTAGTACTGTTTAAAAAGAAATAATCTGTGATGGTATTTCCCGTTGCTCCCGGCAAGCTGATGCTGGTCCAACTGGTGCCAGCATTCACCGATTTTATCAAACGACGGGAAGGTGCATCCACATTTCCATTGCCTGCAAGAAACAGGGTATCGTTGTTAAGCGGTTGGATGCGGTCTAAGTAACTGCCTGCCAGCGTTCTGATCACAGACCAGTGCAATCCTCCATCCGTGGTTTTTAAGATCCTGTCTGCATCCGAAGCGTAGCCGATCATACTGTTACCGGGGAAGGCCATCGATAAGATACCGGTGCTTAGCGCCAGTTGATTAAACTGCGAATGAAAAACGAGTGTATAGGTATCGCCACCGTCAGTGGAGTAGAGTATGGAAGGCACCAGTCCATAATGACCATACACAATAATATTACTTTGGTTAAATGCTTTTATCCCTCCAATTGAAAAGCCAATGGTAAGATTTACAGCATATCCATTGTAGTTCACATTTGCCGCAATGTATTTTTTTGTAAAAGTTCTCCCGCTGTCGCTGGTAAAGCCGATAAAGTATTTGAAAGCCACATATCCTTCTGAAGCGGAATAAAAACTCATTTCATTGATATCACTACCCTCCTCCAAAGTATCCACATGTACCTGCCTCATTTGGGCGGTAGCAGGATGTGTTGATAAAACGAAACAAAAAACAATGCAGCAAATGCAGAGGAACGATGATTTCATGCTGGTTGGATTAGGTGAATTCCATGATAAATATATGATTTATGCTCATCTTATTTTTAACAGCCGGTATCGGAAGGTTAATGAATTCAGTAGAAAAATATCAATAACATAGTAGCGTCTATTTTCTCAAAATTTTTTCCATTGTTTTTCCTTTGGCCAACTCATCGATCAGCTTATCGAGGTACCGCATCTTTTGAATGAGTTTGTCTTCGATCTCTTCTACCCGGTACCCGCAAATTACACCGGTGATCTTCGATGCATTGGAGTTGAGTGCCGGCGCTTCTGCAAAAAAAGTTTCAAAATCATTTTTCAGATCAATTTGTTTTTGCAGCGTCGCTTTGTTATAACCCGTTAACCAGAAAATAACGCTGTCCAGTTCTTCTTTTGTGCGCCCTTTGCTTACTACTTTTTTTAAGTAAAGGGGATACACGCTGGCAAATACAATTTTATATATCCTTTCCGTTTTCATCATTTTTCATTGAAAATTTTAAACAAGTATATTTTTTAACTCAAAACTTTTTCGCCAGCCTCTCTTAGAGGTTAACCAATACCTGGTTCAGCTCCGTTAACCCCATACCAGGTTTTATTGCGGGGTCGTATAAAAGATGGAGCATTCTTTTATCAAAATAAGAGTAACTGGTAATGCGGGGCGTTATTCTGAAATAGTACAGGATGCTGCTCATGTAGTCAATGATATCTACATGGCCTAAGAAACCAAAAGAATGCATCATTTCATGACGGAGCAGGAACAATTGGTTGGAAGTATCACCGGCTGCCCGCTGCATGTCAACAAAAACACTTACAGGATTTAAAGTTCCCTGGAAACTCCAAAAAGGAACGGTGAGCCCATCCAGTTCATATGCTGAAGTGTTGAACGAAGCAGCAGCGCCGGGTACCTTTGCTTCGAATGTATTCCTGTCTGTAAGGTAAACCCTGATGGTAGCAACACTGCTGTCTGTTGTTCTTCTCATCACAAGATTGGTATCTGTTTGAGCATTCACTTCACTTATGATCGAATCAAGCGCTGTTGTTAAATGAGCATAAATGGTATCGGCTAAATAAACAAAGGTTTCTTTGGGTAATTTTTTTATAGTACCATTATTGTAAGCACCTTTTATGGTTATTTCCTGGAACCCCGCAAGCTCCGGTGAGGAATAGGTTTTGCCCGTGAGTGGAGGCGGGATGGTATAAACCGGTGCTGGGGAGCTTGCTTTTTTACAGCCACTGAATATGTATAATATCGCTATAGACAATGCAACCAATACCAGTTTCATGTGCTTCGGTTTATTAATAAAAATAATGAAATTTTTTTTACCCGAAGTTCCGGCTGTATAAAGTCCTGGCAATTGAATTTGTTATCACAATGTTTACTTCATGGCATCTTTGTCCCACGCAATGATATTCCTGAATTTCCGCAGGTTCTTAATGGTACTGTCTGCCTGGTAAAAAAAGCTGATGAGCGCTTTTTTAGTAAGAGCCAGGCTGTCAAATTCACCGTGCAGGTTTTCGTATTGCGTTGCACTGATAAACGTGACACTGTTTAATGGTGATTGATGTGCAATTGAATCAATGTACTTTGACTCCAGCACAACAACGTCCAGCTTAGAATTACAATTCGTTTGAAAATCGTTGATCACTACAATATGATCTTTGGAAGAAGTAATATTGCCTTCTTTGTTAAAAAGAGCGTCTTTTATAACTGCCTGTTTTATTACAAGGTCTTCACAATGCTGTTCGCAGGAAAATAACACTACTGTAAATAAAATTAAGCAATACTTCATCGTAAGCATTTTAAGAATGTACATCCCATCTTTTACGGCCATGGTATGCTGAAACCAGTGCTTTGCTGAAGATATGAATAAAAGTTAAACTGGATGACCGCACTGCTCTAATCGGGGTTTTACACAGCAACACCGCTGACCGTGTAAGCAAAATGCCGTTTATTATTGTTAGGAAGGATGCGGTACTGCCCATTTTCCGCATAGCTTTTCCAGCCATAGCTTAAATCCCCGGAAATTATTTTATCATAGCATAATTATTCCTTAATTTGCCTTTAACCCTTAATTGACATATCCCATCCAATTAAGCTCCCGGCCCGATTGTTAACTGATGTATTCAATACCAATTTGATTTTACAACGCCTGCAGTTGTTGCAACTGCAAACTGCAAGGCTGTGCATGTAAGTTTTGCTTTGTATGGGAGCGAGGGTAGCGAAGCTGTACACATGTACATCAATTGGTAACCATCAGTTAAGTATAATGAAACCTGTAGTCATTTTTAGAAAGATAAAACTGCAAGGCGTTTACCGGATCGGTTTTTCTTTTAATGCTTCCATTCTCAACAGGCGGGCAAGGTTGATCGGCGCAAGGTGGACATCGGTACATCAATGCTGGCAGCTATCATATACCCGGGACAGTTACCAGTTATTGAAAAAAACCTTTGGCGATTGCACCCTGCAGGTAAAGCAATCACAAGATCCTGCAGCCAGGCCAAAGCAGGCAGTATTGGGGCCACTTACGGGTAACAAAACAGCCGGTTCCAGGAAGCCATTATATTCGGAAAATAACCAGGCAGAATTACAGCGGTTTAAAGCACTGCTGATCGTAAAAGGTTATGCTGCCGGAAGCCAGCGGACCTACAAAAACGAATTCGGTATTTTTTTGCGGCAAATAAAAAAGGTAGCCGTGCAGGATATGACGGCCGGCAGGTTGGATGCTTATTTTGACTATTGCCGCAAGCAACTAAGTCTTTCGCAAAACAGTATCCAAAGCCGTTTCAATGCCCTGAAATTTTATTATGAACAGGTATTGGGAAAAAAGGGTTTTATGAGAGATCTGCCGGCGACCTCCGGTTTACCGATACCCAGGGTGCCGTCAGAAGAAAAGATCCTTAAAAGATTGCAGCTGATAGCCAACTGCAAACACAAAGCGCTATTAACAGTGGCTTGCACCGCAGGGTTGAAGGTGAATGAAGTGGTGCAGTTAAAAATAAGTGATGTTCATAGTGACAGGATGCAGCTTTTCATTGCAACTGCGGGCGCTAAAACCGGCCGCTGGGAAACATTGAGTGCATTCACATTGGAGTTATTGCGGGCATATTTTTTACAGTACCGTCCTCAGCACTGGCTTTTCGAAGGGCCAACACCGGGCTGTTGCTACAGTATCCGCAGTACACAGCAGCTTTTCAGGCAGGCCTACAAACTTACAGGCATGCCCAAAAACCTTGGCTTCTACGATCTTCATCGTGCTGCACGCATATCTGAAAACGGATTCTGCACGGGTGTTGATCACCAGGCAATCCACCAGCATAACAGTACAAAAAGTAGCCGGCCAAACAAAAAGTCTTTGCAGGTAGTAGAAAGTCCGCTGGATACCATAGCCCGGAAAAACAATTTATAAACCTGCGCTTTTGCATTGTTGTCGCTTGCGTTTTGATATTGTTTTTCAAAAGCGCAACCCCGGAAAAAGCTGCGTATTTTTCCATATCCTTTTGGCGATGAGCAAACTCGGTACATTGCTGTTTTCAGGCGGGGATTTAAAAGCTGCGTATATTTAAGAGTTAAGTACAAGCTGGCTTCGGCTGACAATACCAGTTTTTAAACTACGTAGTTTCTCTCAATAAATTCATTGCAGTTTTTTGGTTGGACACTGTATTTGATTTTTTGCAGGGTTTCTTGCAGTTTTCTTTTAGCTTTTATTTTTCGTCGCACGGTTGAGCGTTT
>DDEU01000054.1 GCA_002336815.1 Chitinophagaceae bacterium UBA1946
AAAAAAGATAATTTTTGGGAAATGGGTGATACCGGCCCCTGCGGCCCCTGCACAGAAATTCATGTAGACTGCCGCAGCGATGCGGAGAGAAGGGCAGTTAACGGGAAAACACTGGTGAACAACGATCATCCGCAGGTGATAGAGATCTGGAATAATGTGTTCATACAATTTGAAAGATATTGGAATCCACAATATGGAGGCGCTAAAGAACTGAAAGAATGGGAGACGGAGAACTTTGGAAAAATCGCTGATAAAAAAGCCTTCGATGAACAGCGGAAACAAAAACACCTGGAGTTAACCCTTCTTAGAAATTTACCAGCCAAACACGTAGATACCGGCATGGGGTACGAAAGGCTGGTAAGAGTGTTGCAGGGGAAACAAAGCAATTACGACACCGATGTTTTCACCGGTACCATTGCCGCAACAGAAAAGATCGTAAATAAAAAATATACTGCCGGCGATGACAAAACCAGTATCGCTTTTCGTGTACTGGCAGATCATATCCGGGCCATCAGCTTTTGCATTGCAGACGGGCAATTACCATCCAATACCGGTGCCGGCTATGTGATCAGGAGGATATTGAGAAGAGCGGTGAGATATTATTACTCTTATCTTGATTACAAGCAACCATTGTTGTTCCAGTTGGTACCAGTGATCGCTACACAATTTGAAGGCGTTTTTTCTGAATTGGATGCACAGCGTGATTTTGTAGTTAAAGTGATCAAAGAAGAAGAAGATGCTTTTTTAAGAACGCTTGATAAAGGCCTCAAAAGAATTGATGATGTAATTGCTGCTTCGCAGGCATCAAAGATCATTGATGGCAAAAGCGCCTTTGAATTGAATGATACGTACGGTTTCCCCATCGATCTCACCAAGCTCATCGCTGCTGAGAACAGCCTGGGCGTGGATGAAGAAGGATACGAAAATGCAAGAAAAGAGCAGCAGCAAAGAGGCCGGGCTGCCACCTCACTGGAAACAGAAGACTGGATAACCCTGATCGAAAACACAAGCAACAAATTTGTGGGTTATGATTCGCTGGAAACAAAGAGCAATATCATCAAGTACCGTAAAGTAACTGCCAAAGGAAAAACATCTTACCAGTTGGTATTGGATAATACGCCTTTTTATGCGGAGAGCGGCGGACAGGTGGGTGATACCGGCACGTTGCAGTTTGCTGGCGAAACCATCAACGTAACCAATACAAAAAAGGAGAATGATCTTATCATACATTTCACTGAGTCCCTGCCTGCTTCTTTAGAAGGCGAAGTGCTGGCTGTTGTAAATGCTGCCAGAAGAAAGACCATCACGGTTCATCACAGCGTAACACATTTGATGCATGCCGCATTACGCAGCGTATTGGGTAACCACGTTGCACAAAAAGGCAGCCTGGTAAATGATGAGCACCTGCGCTTCGACTTTAGTCATTTTGCAAAAGTAACTGAGGAAGAACTGGCAAAAGTTGAAAGCATCGTGAATGAAAAGATCAGGGAAAACGTGCCGGTAGTGATCCGCTCTATGAGTAAGGATGAAGCCGTAGCAATGGGTGCCATGGCCCTGTTTGGCGAAAAATACGGCGATGTGGTAAGGGTAGTGATCATGGACCCGGCCTATTCCATTGAACTCTGTGGCGGCACGCATGTGGGCAATACCGGCGAACTCGGCATCTTTAAAATAAAAAGTGAAACTGCGGTAGCTGCAGGCGTTCGCCGTGTGGAAGCTGTATGCGGACAATCAGCTGAAGCATTCATCAATGAAGAGTTTGATGCCATCCGCTCGGTAAGGCATACGCTGAAACACCCAAAGGATATCGGCAAAACCATCGAAGGGTTACAGGCCGAGAACGCATTGCTCAAAAAACGCATTGAAAGCCTGGAAGCAAGGCAACTGGTTGGCATCCGCAATGAGCTATTACAGAAAGACGAGATCATCAACAATATTACTTTTGTAGGCGACATCGTAGAAGTAAGCAGCGCCGATGCTTTAAAGAAACTGGCGCTGGATGTAAGAACACACCTGCATGATTCGGTTGTTACGCTTTGTGCCAACATCGATGGCAAAGCCTATGTTGCCATCAGCATTGCCGATACAGTTGCCGCTGTTAAAAATTTAGATGCAGCGAAGATCATCAAAGAAGAAATTGCTGCTTTGATAAAAGGCGGCGGTGGCGGTCAGAAAAATCTTGCTACGGCAGGAGGACAGGACATCAGCAATTTGAAAGATGTGATTGAAAAAGTAAAATCATTGTTATAGGAATGACTTCTTTTCATACGGGAGGCTGTATCAAAAGTTCCATTGATTGTCATATTGAGCTTGTNNTTCGATATAACTCAATGTGACAGATCTGTTTTCTTTTGATACAGCCGCTTTTTTAATTTCCCACCATGAACATTGTTATACAAACTCCCCGTTTATACCTGCGGCAGTTTACCGAAGCAGATGCTGCCATTATGCGGCAACTGAATAACGAACCCGGCGTATTGCAATACATCCCGGAGCAGGCACCGGCATCAGATGAGGAAGCATTGCAAATACTCATCAACATCCTGTTACCCCAGTACCAGCAAAAACTTGGCCGCCTGGCGGTACACCTGAAAGAGAATGATGCATTCATTGGCTGGTGCGGATTGAAATGGCTGAAAGAAAGCGATACCATCGATCTTGGCTATCGTTTTACACCAGCTACCTGGGGCAACGGGTATGCAACGGAGGCTGCGGCCGCAACTTTAACCTACGGCCACGGGGAATTACAATTAAAAAAAATTGTGGCGCACGCTCATATAGACAATCTTGCTTCCCAAAAAGTGCTGGAAAAGATCGGGATGCAATGTATCGGCGAAGGAATGGATAGTGGCATGCCTGTAAAAGGTTATGTTTCATTCAGCAACAACCTGTAATTTTATCTGCATATGATCAATTACAATCCCAAAGACTGGTTCACTTTTATTTTTCGTTTTCACAAAGCAGATACTTTCCGTGCATTGTTTCCCCTGATCATCGGCGTAAGTATTTACTCCGGCCTCATTGCTTTTTTGGAGATCGATATCTTTCATTTGTCTGATGACAGCCATCTCAAAAGTATCCCGGTAATGCACACCCTGCTGGGCTTTGCCATTTCCATGTTGCTGGTATTCCGCACCAATACTGCCTACGACCGCTGGTGGGAAGGCCGTAAACTTTGGGGCGCCCTGGTAAATAACAGCCGCAATCTCGCCATCAAATTGGCGGTAATGCTACCGGAATCTGAAAAAGAACAGCGCCTTTTTTTTAAGAAGACCATTCCAGCTTATGCCTATGCCCTGCTCAACCATTTAAAATCTGAAAAGGTAAGAATAGAATTATTTGAAGAAGATGCAGCACACCCGGTATTCAAACAGATCGACCAGGAGAAGCATGTGCCCAACCAGGTGGCTTTGCTTATGTTCAGGCATATCCAGCAATTGTATAAGGATGGAAAACTGAACGGTGACCAGTTGATCGTACTTAACGGCGAACTGCAATCTTTTACAGATATCTGCGGTGCCTGCGAACGGATCAAGAATACGCCCATTCCTTTTTCTTACAGTGTGTTCATAAAAAAATTCATTTTCTTTTATGTAANNTGATTGCCGAAGAAATTGAAGATCCCTTTGGTGGCGATGCGAATGATGTACCTACGGAAAAAATAGCCATGAACATCCACAAACATGTAGCCGAAATTTTATAATGCTGTTTGCCCACCGAATTGCGGCGTCTCCACAAATGCTTTTTCGTTTTTTCATCTATGCTAAAAATTGCGGTGAGGTTTCTATAATATTTCATTCGTGTCCATTCGTGTCCATTCGT
>DDEU01000013.1 GCA_002336815.1 Chitinophagaceae bacterium UBA1946
TATTGGAAAGGGCTGCAAAAGTTATTGCAAGGGATGATATTGCAAAGCAAATGAACGATCTTCCTGAATCTATCCGTCACCTTGTAAAAGGTGGTGGTTCTCTCACCGCTTTGCCGGTTATTGAAACACAGGCTGGTGACGTNNATTACCGACGGACAGATATTCCTGGAAGGTAACCTGTTTAACTCCGGTATCCGCCCTGCTATCAACGTGGGTATCAGCGTGAGCCGTGTGGGTGGTAATGCCCAGATCAAATCAATGAAAAAAGTGGCCGGTACGCTGAAGCTTGACCAGGCACTTTACCGTGAGCTGGAAGCGTTCTCTAAGTTTGGTGGTGATTTGGATGCTGCTACAAAGAATGTAATTGATAAGGGTGCGAGGAACGTGGAAATATTAAAACAACCGCAGTACTCACCTTTCAGTGTAGAAAAGCAGGTAGCGATCATTTACCTTGGTACACAGGGTTTACTAAAAGACGTAGCTGTTAAGCATGTAAAGGCTTTTGAAGACCATTTCCTGCTGGAAATGGAAAATAAATTACCTGAAGTGTTGGCAGAATTCAAAAAAGGTAATTTGCCTGAAGAAGGATTAAAGAGAATGACCGAACTGGCAAAAGGACTAATGCCACAGTATAAATAAACTGAACATTTTTAGAGAAAAGGCCGCAGCATTAATTTGCTGCGGCTTTTTTTGTGACTTTCTGCTCACAGCACTGGCGGAATTTCAGCAATAAAAAACACCTTCATAACTGAAGGTGTTCCTGAGTATTTTAAAATTATGCTGCTGATTATCTTACGCTTTCCCTTCCAAAGGTGAACCCGATCTTAACATTAAAGGTAAAATAGGCGTCGTTATTTTTAGGATTTCCCCTGATACCATTTTCGCTCTTTCTAAAAATATAGCTGTTGTTTGGATCAGTATTGGTTCTTTGGTTGCTGGCCATGTCTACCGCATCCTGCAACTGCTGGCCGGAATAGTAATTCTGGAACAATGCATTGTCGATATACTTGGTACTCACATCATCCAGGTAGTCGGTTGATAATTTACGGTATAAAAATTCTGCACGAAGGTTAAAAGTAGGAGAGAGTTCATACCTCACACCACCTCCAAAGATCAGGTTCATTTGAGACAACTTGTAAGGCTTTCTTTCAGGATATTCAATAAAGCCCTGGCCTTCTGTACTCAGGGGTTGAAGATCGATCCAATCACCTCTTCTTGATTTAGCCTGTGGATTAAAGGAAAAATAACCAACACCAAAAGCGAGGTAAGGTGAAAGTCTTGGAGGGTCCCTGTCATCCCTTAACGACCAGTCAACAAATGTGAATAGGGGGTGGAATTCACCGATCACTGCAACCTCAGATATCTTACTTTTGAAATTCAGGTTTCGCTGGTACCTGCCTTGGGTAGTCAATTTTTCATTTACCAATATGCTGTCATAAGACTTCACCGTTCCAAAAGTGCCTTCTATCCTTAACGAAAAGGCTTCTTTGTAAGTAGCCATAAGATAGATGCTTCCGTTTATCTGGGTATTACCAAGGTTCATATCCTTGGTAAATTTCTTTCCAAGTCCTTTTTTCCCCCCGATATCAGTAAGACAATTCATAGCGCCTGCAGATGCACCTAATTCAAACATTACGGGATTGTTATAAGAGTTAGCATCATAAAAATAATATTGAGCAAATGCCTTTTGCCCTGTTGTACCCAATATTAAAATTGCAGCTATAAGCAGTGTAATTCTTTTCATCAGTAGTCAGTTCCTTTGAGGATGAACATTATTAACCTTAAAATAAAGGAAATTTCTACAAATTAAACGATTATTCCTGAATTTTATTCCCTTTTTTAAGATTGTTGTTATAAAATTTACAGACAGGTTTAATGCCACAGGCGCTGCATTTGGGGCTTCTTGCGGTGCAGATATACCTGCCATGTAATATAAGCCAATGATGAGCCTTGTGTATATAGCCCGACGGTATATGTTTTATGAGTTGTTTTTCGGTTGCCAATACCGTTTTGGCATTGGTAGTGAGCCCGATCCGGGCACTTACCCGGAAGACATGGGTATCCACGGCCATATTGGGTTGTTCATCTACCACCGAAGTGATTACGTTGGCTGTTTTTCTGCCCACACCCGGCAGCAGTACCAATTCGTTCACCGTCATCGGTACCTGGCCATTAAACTTCTCCATCAGCATCTTCGCCATCCCGATCAGGTGTTTGGTTTTATTGTTGGGATACGAAATGCTCCTGATCAGCGGGAACAGTTCGTCAAAACTGGCACCAGCAAGGGTTTCTGCAGTTGGGTACCGTTCAAATATGGCCGGCGTGGTCAAATTCACTCTTTTATCAGTGCATTGGGCCGAAAGGATCACCGCTACCAGCAGCTGGAAAGGGTCGTCGTACAATAACTCAGTTTCTGCGTCCGGGCTGTGTGCAAGGAAATAATCGATCACGAACTGGTAGCGTTGTTCCTTTGTCATAAAAAAATCCCCTGGAATTAACCGGGGGACTAAATTAGTTTAAAAATTTGTTTGGAAAGATCAACCTACTGCTCTGTACACTCTTTTACCTGTTTACTGGCGTAGTTCATAATGAAATCAATGGCCTGCTTTCGGGGAGCCAGCGTTACTTTTTCAAGATTCTGCTGCGCCGCCACCAACAAATTGTATTGTTCCCGAAGGGACCAATCCGTTTGTAAAGCGGCCTTAATGGCTACTGTTTTTTCGATGGAGGTTTCGCCGTACATGTACTGTAGCAGCTCCTCTTGTGTGATGCTGTGCATAAGTTAAAAAGCTTGTTAAGAAATTAATTATCAATTATCCGAACTAAAAACGCCTGTACAAGTCAAATATTGTTCCGGATAATTGCTTTATTTTCCTGTTTTTGCCTCGTTTATAATGAAAATATCTTCATTGTCTTTCTTCATCAGGTAGTTTTCCCGGGCATATTTTTCAATGGTACGGGCATTGTCTTTTAACTGGCTACGCTCCAGTTTGGTGTCATCGATCTGGTTAGAAAGTTGCTTCTCACTAGCCTGCAACTCTTTGTATTTGTGCCAGCGGTTGAAGGCAGAGCCAATATCTTTCGGATCGAAAAAGAACATCCATACCAAAAACAGCAGGCTGGCCAACAAATATTTGTTGTTAAGCCATGAAACCTTATCCCAACCCCTGCTAAGCAGGGATGGGGACGAGGTGGATGTATTTTCAGTATTGTCCTGCATGATCGAAGTCGATTACTTACCAAATTTAATTTTTCCTTTTGGATAAATGGCGCTGTCGCCCAAAATTTCTTCAATTCTTATCAACTGATTGTATTTGGCCATACGGTCAGTTCTGCTGGCGGAACCAGTTTTAATCTGTCCGCAGTTCAATGCAACTGCAAGGTCTGCGATGGTAGTGTCTTCTGTTTCACCGCTTCTGTGACTCATGATCGTATTGTAGCCGGCCTGCTGTGCCATGCTTACGGCATTGATGGTTTCTGTAACAGTACCGATCTGGTTTACTTTTACCAGCAACGCATTGGCGATACCTTCTTTAACGCCCCTTTCCAAACGATCTACGTTGGTCACAAAAAGATCATCCCCAACCAACTGGCATTTGCTGCCAATCGCCTCTGTAAGCATTTTCCAGCCTTTCCAGTCATCTTCAGCCATACCATCTTCAATAGAGCAGATAGGATATTTTTTTACCCAACTGGTCCAGTAAGCCACCAGTTGTTCGCTGGTCATTTCTTTGCCGTCACTTTTATGGAATACATATTTTTTCTTTTTGGCATCCCACAATTCACTATTGGCAGCATCCATTGCAATCATTACCTGGCTGCCGGTTTTATATCCTGCTGCCTGTATAGCCGTTAACACCGTTTCAATCGCTTCTTCGTTGCTCTGGATATTGGGAGCAAATCCTCCTTCATCACCTACGTTGGTGCTAAAACCTTTTTTCTTTAATACACTTTTGAGTGAATGGAAGATGTCAACCCCCCAGGCCAATCCTTCGCTAAAAGTGCTGGCGCCAACCGGCATTACCATAAATTCCTGGAAATCGATCTTGTTATCCGCATGAGCCCCACCATTTAAGATGTTCATCATCGGGATCGGTAAAATTTTGGCATTGGTTCCGCCAATGTAACGGTACAGGGGAAGGTTTGCTTCGGCAGCGGCAGCTTTCGCTATGGCCATACTTACCGCCAGCATGGCGTTGGCGCCCAGTTTACCTTTGTTGGCAGTGCCATCTAATTTAATGAGGGCAGCATCCACACCGGTTTGGTCTGCAATATCCCATCCCAATAAATTTTCAGCAATGGTTGTATTTACATTGTTTACTGCTTTCAGTACGCTTTTTCCACCATAATAATTTTTCTTGCCGTCTCTGAGTTCCACCGCTTCATGCACACCCGTGCTGGCACCACTTGGAACCGCAGCCCTGCCTAATTTTTCTGTTTCGGTTAACACGTCTACCTCCACGGTAGGATTTCCACGACTGTCTAATATCTGGCGGGCAAAAATGGATGCGATGTAGCTCATAATTGTATGATTTTATTATTATTGAAATATTGAGTGCAAAGAAACAAAATAGGCAGTACGCTGCAAACATACCAACCATTTATTTTTGATGATTTACAGCAGCCGTTGATGTGATTTGAAACAGTTTTTTGCTGCATCAATTAATTCGTCAATTCCCTGAAAACATCTTCCAGGCTGTGTGATGCTGTTTGCAGCGAAACAATGTCCAGGTTTTGATCGATCGAAAATTGAAGCAATTGTTTCTTTAATGCATCTGCATTAGCGGTTGCAAACTGAAAGCTGAAAGCAGATAACTGTTTCACTTCGCTTACATCGCTTAGTATTGCCAGGTCATTGATATTTACATCACCCTTAAATTCAACGATCACCTGTTGCTGCGCCGAACTTGTTTTACGAAGGTTGCTCAACAGATCGTCTGCCACAATATTGCCCCGGTTAATGATGATCACTCTTTCGCACATGGCTTCCACTTCCTGCAGGATGTGGGAAGAGAACAACACTGTTTTTTCTTTCCCAAGATTTTTGATCACTTCCCTTATTTCGATGATCTGGTTAGGATCAAGGCCTGATGTAGGCTCATCCAGTATCAGCACTTCGGGATCGTGTATCAATGCGGCGGCAATGCCCACCCTTTGCTTGTATCCCTTACTTAGCTGCCCAATTTTTTTATTGGCTTCCAGCTTTAGTTTTACGGTATTGATCGCTGCTTCTATCGTTGCTTTTGTATTTTTTATGCCATGCACATTGGCAATAAATTCCAGGTATTCCCTTACATACATATCAAAGTAAAGGGGATTGGCTTCCGGCAAATAGCCGATCTTCTTTTTTGTATTGGATGAATGCGGGTCAACAATTTCTCCGCACACAGCAGCTTTACCACCGTCTGCCTCCAGGTAACCTGTAATGATCTTCATCGTGGTACTTTTTCCTGCACCATTGGGCCCCAGGAATCCAACGATCTCTCCTTTGTTGATGGTGAATGAAATGTCGTTTACCGCTTTTTGTGTGCCGTAAACTTTGGTAAGGTGGTCTACTGTGATGGACATAGGTTATTTTGAACGTAAATATAAAAAACGCCAGGTATCGCCCCGGCGTTTAATTTTATATCAATCAATTATTTTTTGTCTTCATTATCCTTGTTCCTGTCGTCTGGTCTTTGCGGCGGCCGTTGCTGGTTTCCCCTGTTTTGAGGAGGGCGTTGTTGCTGTGGCCTGTTGCCCTGCTGCTGGTTGCCCCTCTCTTGCGGAGGACGCTGCTGCTGCGGCCTGTTACCCTGCTGGTTGCCTTCCCTATTAGGAGGGTTGGGGTTTCCACCACGGTTTTGAGGCGGCCTGTTTTGCTGGCCACGGTTTTGCTGTGGCCTGTTGCCGGGTTGCTGGTTGCCTTCCCTGTTGGGTTGGTTGGGGTTGCCACCGCGGTTTTGCTGCGGCCTGTTTTGCTGGCCGCCCCTGTTATCATTGCCTCCCTGCCGGTTACCCTGGCCCTGGTTGCGTTCCTGGTCCCTTCTTTTGCGGCTGGTTTTTTCAAGACTGCGAAGGCTTATCTGCCCAACCACATCTGCATAAGCAGGTTCCACTTCCACCGGCTTTTTGCTGGTTACTTCCACCGGCTCCAGTTCATCTGGCCTAATGCCCTGCTTGTTCAGCGATTTGATCTTATTTACCCTTTCCAGGGTTAAGGGATATTGTTTATTACTGTCTGGCAGGGTGTACCACATCAGGTTGCGGAAAATATCTTTCTTTACCAGGAAGGCCCTGCCCCTGGCTATTTCTATCGAATCACAATCATCCGGAAAATGCTGCAGTGCATCAAGGTAAGTATCCAACTCATAATTCAAACAGCATTTAAGCCTGCCGCACTGGCCGCTGAGCTTTGTTTGATTGATGCTTAAGTTCTGGTAACGGGCTGCATTGGTGTTCACGCTTTTAAAATCGGTTAGCCAGGTACTGCAACACAATTCCCGGCCACAACTACCGATGCCGCCCACTTTCCCTGCTTCCTGGCGGGCACCGATCTGCCGCATTTCTACCTTTACCTTAAACTCGCCGGCGTATATTTTTATCAGTTCACGAAAATCAACCCGGTCGTCTGCGATGTAAAAAAAAGTGGCTTTGCGGCCATCGGCCTGTATCTCTACTTCGGCCACCTTCATCTCCAGGTTAAGCTGCTTGGCAATTGCCCGGCTGCGGATCATTACATCTCTTTCCCTGGCCTTTGTTTCTTTTAATTTACCCAAATCGTTCTCATTGGCCCGCCGCAATATCTTTTTTATCTCGGGATTGTCTTCCTTGATATTATTTTTCTTCAACTGTAAACGCACGAGTTCACCGGTCATATTCACGCTGCCCACGTCAAAACCGCTCACACCTTCAACGGCGATCATTTCGCCTTTTTCAAAAAAATGACTGGTAGTATTCCGGAAATAATCTTTCCGGCTGCCGTTGTTAAAGCTTACTTCCACCATTTTGCAGGAACTTTCCGGGTCGCTGAACGGCAGGTTCGCCAACCAGTCGTACACGTTCATGCGGTTGCAACTGCCACTGGCACAGCTACCATGACTCTGGCAGCCTCCCGGGGCACCGCCGGCTGTTCCACAACTTCCACATCCCATATAAAGTCAACAATTAAAAGTTAAAAATAAAAGCATTAATGCAAACAGTTTTTGCCTGGTAAGCCGGTGAGCATTAATTGATGAGGAGAAAAGATGTTGAGCCGGGCTGCTTGCTGCTATGGGCTTCAGTGGCGTCGCACACTTGTACTCGTTTCCGCTACTGAAAACACTGTTTTATTAAAAACACTGCTGAAATGAGCAATGCTGTAAAAGTGAGATTAAAGTCTTTTTCCACCGGAAAAATATTTTAATCAGTCTTCGACTACAACGATGTTGAATATTGTTGAAAACGCCGGGTATAAAAAATATTGGCAAACAACAAATAGAAACAAGTTGCCCATTAACATTCCGTCCAATCGATTTTCCTCAGTTGGTCAAAATTAATGAATTGTTACTAATAATGTGGTACAACTTAATGGAGAGGGCGTGAAACAGCATTTTGCCGTTGGCATTGCGTTCTATGTAGTAGCTGGCCTTATCCAGTTCCTGTATGATAGCGTCCTGCTGGCCGATGCCACACAGTTTATTGAGGCGGAGGGCAAAATCCATTTCATTGTTCATGCCTTCGGCGGTAGGAGGGATGAATTGCACCCGGATGGCCATTTCGAGCAGGTGGGTAAAGTATTTGAGGAATTGCTTCTGTTTTTCCCGGCCCTGCTTGCTCATATCATCTACCCACTTTACCTGCCCTGCAAGGTTTTTCTTTACCACCAGGTTGAGCCATTCTCTCAACATGGCCTGCCAGTCGCTTTCTTCATGCTGTAATAAATGCAGGGCCTCCCGGTAATTGCCCTCGCTGAGCAGGGCGATCTGCCTGGCCTTATCGATTGTTACGCCTGCTCTCAGTTCCAGCGCCACCTCAATTTCCTCATTGCTGAGCAGGGGAATCTTTACCAGTTGGGTACGTGATAAAATGGTAGGCAATATCTGTTCTTCACTTTCGGCCACCAGTAGAAAAAGCGTATTGGGGGGCGGTTCTTCTATTAATTTAAGCAGCTTGTTACCATTCTTGGTGAGGTATTCCGGCATCCAGATGATGAGGATCTTGTATTCGCTCTCAAAACTTTTGAGGCTGATCTTGCGGTTAATATCGTTGCATTCCTCTGCAGTGATATTTCCCTGCTTGTTTTCGGCACCGATAAACTGCAGCCAGTCGAATACATTGCCATAGGGGCTGGCAGCAACAAATTCCCTCCAGTTCTTAATATAGTCCGTGCTCAGGGGTTTGTCTCCAGGCTTTCTCGGGATAACCGGGTAAGAAAAATGAATATCGGGGTGAATGAGTTGAGTAGCTTTGGTGCAGGCCGGGCAGGTTCCGCAGGAGTCGTTTCTTGTTTCTTGTTTCTCGATAGCTGTTGCTGGTTCAGGTTCACCAAATAAGGATGGGCCGGGTGCCGGGGCAGTTGATTTGCCATTTACCTTTTCACAAACAATGTATTGTGCAAAAGCCATGGCCAGCGACAGGGCGCCGCTGCCTTCTTTGCCTAAAAACAGCAACGCATGGCTCAGCCTGTTCTGCTGCACCATTTGTATGATATGTTCCTTTACCTCTTTCTGGCCGATGATGTTTTCAAACTGCATTGGGTACAAAGTAAAATAAAAAAGCCATCAGTTCAGTAACCAATGGCTTATAAAAAACATTTATTGTATTTATAGTTTACTGGTGAGCTCTTCACTCATTGGTGCCACCTTGCTTTCAAAATAGTTCAATAATTTACCATTCTCATCCAGCAGGAACTTATTGAAATTCCATTTGATCTCCGCATCCAGTACACCATTCTCCGCTTTGCTGGTAAGCCATTTGTAAACAGGTGCCATGTCATCCCCTTTTACAGAAACCTTTGCCGCCATTGGAAAACTCACGCCATAATTCTTTTTGCAAAATTCCTGAATCTCGGTATTGGTGCCGGGTTCCTGCTCGCCGAAGTTATTGGCAGGGAAGCCAACGATCACCAGTTTATCCTGGTATTTTTTATAGAGTTCTTCCAGTCCTTCGTACTGCGGTGTGTACCCGCATTTGGAGGCGGTGTTTACGATCAGGATCTTTTTTCCTTTAAAGGAAGCAAAGTCGATGGTGCTGCCATCAAGCGCCGGCACTTTAAAATCATAGATCGACTTTTTGGTAACCGCAACCGGGTTAGAAACTTCTGTTGTCATAGTTGTATTGTTGTTTTGAGCCGCACAGGACACCAAGGTAATAGCGGTAATAAGTAGTTTGAGCATGATCTGTTTTTTAATTGTAACGAATGAAGAATTGATTTGTTCGGTCACTGTTTTTCATAGCAGCCCAGGTCGGGCAAACCGTTACTGCGGCTGCGGCCATCCAGGTCTTCTGTAAAAACCGTGCCGTTACCGTAATCATGGCCCGGCGCCGTGGGATCACTGATGTGAAAGTCAAATATCCTTTTGGTGACATTCACACTGTCAAACACCGGGTTTTGGTTGCGGATGCAATCTGTGACCGTTGCAGGGGAGGGGTCGGTTGACGCCCTGTATAAACATTTGCTGAACGTTACATTAAATGGCCCGGCTCCCTGCTTTGCAACCTGCACTTCATTTTCAACAAGGCCTTCTTCGCCCCAGAAAATGCAGTTTTCAAAAAGGGCATCCAGACTTTTTGTTTCAACCGATCCACTGCTGTTTAGTGCGTAATCACTGGCTGATAATACCGGGTTTTTATGACTGATAAAAGTTGAGTAAGATGCTACGGTGCAGTTGGTAAGTTTATAGTTGCCGCCCAATAGGAAATTCACGTTGTTGCCGCAGTTGCTGATCAAACTATTATCTGCATACAGGCTGCTGTTAACACAAAGCAGACCGGCATCATAAGCATTGTCAATGATGCACTGGTGAAGGGTAACCTTTGGTATTGAATTGCCGGAAGGATTTTCTGCAACAATGGCCTGGTACGCATTTAGTACCTGTGTATAAGTAAGGAGGTTGTTGTTGCTTGTTTCCCTGAAGTAAATGCCCGGCCAGGCTGCCGGCAGATCTTTGTAATCCTCATCTACCCGGTCGCCACGAAAAACCACCGGTTGATCTTTGGTGCCATTGGCTACCAGGGTTCCATCAACCAATATCGGCGCATCGGCGTGGCAATAGATCCTGCAGCCGGCCTCCAGCGTAAGCGTTACATTGGCATCGATCCGCAGTCGGTCGAGTATTACATAAGGCAGGCGGTTATTCCAGGTCGTGTTTGTACTGATGATGCGGTTGCGTAAAAAATTGGCATTTTGCCCGAAAGCCTCCAGTTGTACATAATTAGTATTGCCGTTAAAGGAGATCTGGATACTGTCTTTTACAATAAAAGGAAGATCGCTGAGATTGGGATTGATCTGCACCGACACAAATACATACATGCTGTCATTGGCCGCCAGTTCTATATTGCTTTGTTCCTGCGCTGCCACCCCGTTAATGTTTATTTTAAAGGCAGATGCAGTGCCACCCATTACTTTTACACTACTCAGCAGTAATTTTTGATCATTGCTATTCCTGATCTTGAACGATTGCGTAACGGAGCCAATGCTGGTAAAAACAGTATCATATTTAAGAATGTTCTCACTGGTACTGATCGTTGCATCGGGAGAGGTGATGAAAGAATCTTTTCTGCAGGAGCTGGCAGTGATCAGCAGCAGGAAAGAAAGGGTAAAAAGATAAAAAGATGCAAACGGCTTCATGTTTCAAATGTAAGTTATTTTGTTAAGGGCCGGGCGGACAGCGGTGACGGTATTATTTTACAGCGGCGGCCAATGCTGCAATACTCAATTGTACGCCTGGTATTTTTAAAAGAAAATGTGCGCCTGCTTCAAGCGTAGCACCAGTGGTAATCACATCATCTACCAGCAACAGGTGTTTTCCTGCAAGCAGGTTTTGATTGGTTACTGCAAAACTATCTGCTACATTCTCCCATCTTTCTGCACGGTGTTTTTTTGTTTGTGTTTCTGTAAAGCGGCGGCGGATCAGCACATTGTTAAGCACCGGCACATTCATTACAGCAGACATGCCATTGCAGATAACCGCTGCCTGGTTGTAACCCCTTTTTCTTTCTTTATCGGGAAACATGGGCAATGGTATGAGCCCTTCTATGTTATCAAAGCGTTTGCTGTTGAGCAATGTTTGTCCTGCTAATTCGCCTAGAAAAATACCGATGTCTTTATTGCCTTTGTATTTTAATTGGTGGATCAACTGCTGGATCAGTGAATCTTTGGCAAAATAAAATTCTGCATGTGCGGCTCTTACCGGTATCCTGCCCCAAAAGATCTTTTCAATGGGATTGTGCTCGTATTGTGCATATAAAGTAACGGGTAAGTTTAAAAAACATTTTGCACACAGCAGGTTATCGTCGGGCAAAATATCAGAACCGCAACCTGCGCAGGTATGCGGATAGAAAAGATGCCGCAGATCGGACAGTATGTTTTTAACCAATGGCATACTTAAATGTACAGCAAAATAACATCATATTCAATGGTACTTAAAAAAGATACTGGTACAATTCTTCCACTTTAGCCAAGGCCACTACTTCGATGCCGTGTTTTATTTTGCCCATCGATTTGGCATTGTACTTACTTACAATGATCTTTTCAAAACCTAGTTTCTCTGCTTCAGCAATGCGTTGTTCAATGCGGTTAACAGCCCTGATCTCCCCGCTCAAGCCAACTTCCCCGGCAAAACAATAATGCTGGTTTACGGGAACATCTTCATAACTGCTGAGCAGGGCGCATACAATGGCAAGATCGATCGATGGGTCTTCCACTTTTATACCGCCTGCGATATTTACAAAAACATCTTTTACTCCAAAGTGAAACCCACCACGCTTCTCAAGTACGGCCAGTAATAATTGCAAACGGCGCAGGTCAAAACCGGTAACCGTACGTTGCGGTGTACCGTACACACTTTGAGTTACCAGTGCCTGCCCTTCTATCAGCAATGGCCTGATGCCTTCCATGGTTGCAGCAATGGCAATACCACTCAGTGGTTCTTCTTTTTGTGTAATCAGTATTTCTGAAGGATTGTTCACTGCCCTCATGCCATCAGAGGTCATTTCATAGATGCCCAGCTCTGCGGTAGATCCAAAGCGATTTTTCAAGGTGCGTAATATCCGGTAGGCATAGTGCCGGTCGCCTTCAAACTGCAGCACAGTATCTACCATGTGCTCCAGGATCTTGGGACCAGCAATGGTGCCATCTTTTGTGATATGACCAATTAAAAATACCGGTGTATTGGTTTCTTTTGCAAAGCGCTGCAATTCTGCTGCGGTTTCTTTTATCTGGCTTACACTTCCGGCACCGCTTTCTACATAAGGTGATTGCAGGGTTTGAATTGAATCAACAATTACCAGTTGTGGTTTTAGTTTTTTTATTTCCTGGAAAATGG
>DDEU01000070.1 GCA_002336815.1 Chitinophagaceae bacterium UBA1946
ACATCTTTGATAAACTGGAAGGCATCCATGTGTGCCTCATAATTCTCGGGCAGGTCGGCCGCCATTTGCAAAGGACTGTACATGGTAACATACAGGGCCAGTTGTTTGGCCAGCGTTGTGTGCAACTGGCGGTTAGGGGCATCTGCACTGTAATGCCTTAATTTGAAAATGCCGGGCGTATAATCCATTGGTCCGCCCATTAAACGGGTAAAAGGCAGGATGGTTTCGTGTTCGGGGGGGCTTCCTTCGCTAAATGCGTTGAACTCATTTCCCCTTCCCGCCTCGCAGGCTATGAAATTGGGATAGGTACGGTGCAACCCTGTCGGCCGCACGGGTTCGTGAATGTCGATCGCTACCTGGTGTTTCGCTGCCTTTTCAATGGAACGGATATAATGGTTCACCATCCACTGGCCATCGTGGTGTTCTCCTCTCGGGATGATCTGCCCTACATAACCGGTTTTCACCGAGTGATAACCAAAGCGGTTCATAAACTCAAAAGCGGTATCCATCTGCTGATCATAAGTGGCGGCATCAGCACTGGTTTCATTGTGCATGATCATCTGTACATTTTTTTCCTTCGCATACTGCTCTATGGCAGCTACATCAAAATCAGGATAGGGCGTAACAAAATCAAAATGCCTTCCGTACCAGTTGCCATACCAGGCTTCCCAGCCGGTATTCCAGCCTTCTACCAGTAAACCGGTGATACCGTTCTTTGAGGCAAAGTCGATGTATTTTTTTACATTGGCAGTATTCGCACTATGCCTGCCATTGGGTACAGGTTTGCCTGATGCATCTGTAACGCCCGGCTTGTCTGTATAGTTCCAGCTACCGATATTGGTCTGCATCTCCCACCAGATACCCATGAATTTCATCGGTTTTATCCAGGTAGTATTGTCAAGTCTGGAAGGCTCATTCAAATTCAGGATCAGCTTAGAACCTAACAGTTCGGTTGCTTTATCGCTTACGATGATGGTGCGCCAGGGGCTTTTGGCAGGTGCATGCAGGTAAACCTTATTGCCGGCGGCATCCGGCACCAGGCTGGCCGTTAAACTGTGGGTTGCCCTGTCCACATGCAACTGCATGGCGGCAAAATCTAACAGGGCAGCTTCGTGAATATTGATGTACAATCCTTCAGCAGTCTTCATCATCAGGGGTGTTTGCACGGCATATTGATCCGGCACATTCAGTGCCCTGCCGCCATTGGAAACCATGTCCGACTTCCACGCATCCACCTCACTCAGTTTGGTAGTGCTGTATAATTGTTCGTTGGTATCGTAGTCGCCGGGTATCCAGAAGGTTTTATGATCACCGGTTAAATTGAACTGCGTGTTCTCTTTTGTGATGATAAAATAAGTGAGGCCTGTCTGACGGGGGAACTCGTACCGGAACCCCACCCCATCTTCAAATACCCTGAAAATGATATTGAGCAGGGTACCTGTTTTGTTTTGCTGTAATTGAAAAACCACTTGCTTATAATGGTTGCGGATATGGCTTAGCTCTCCCCATACCGGTTCCCAACTTTCATCTGCAACGGAAGAGTCGGTTTTGATAAGTTGAAAATCATTGTTTAGCTCAGGATTGTTATCCAGGCTAAACCCAAGGGCCGAGGGCAGGATCACGGCTTTCCCATTGTAAGAAACGGCGTAGCTGGGAACTCCTTTTTCAGTAAGATTAAATTCCATCGACACTTTACCCAGTGATGTCACAGCATGGCTGCCCTGCTGCGCAAAAAGCTGATGTGAAATGAAGAGTGCAAACAAGCCGGGGATATACTTCTTAAGTAACATGGCAATATAGATTTGAAGTGAAGAATGGTTGATATTGATCGCTGTATTTTTTGGCATCACAAGATTACTGCATATTTCTCTTGCAGTATTGTGCAAGATCGCAAACAAACGTTTGTTGTTCATTAAAAAGTACAATTCCGTGTATACCGGAAGGCGCAAATTTTATTGTAAAGTACGCCTGTTTATAAAGCCGGATTATTTTTTTGAAGACGCAACAAAACGATAAATCAATTATCTTCATCGCATGAGAATTGTAGCCGGCTTGATGCTGTTATTTTTATGTCTTACTGCAACTGCACAAAAAAAAGCAGCCTGGGTAAGCGGCAAAGTAGTGGATGAAAACGACAACCCGTTAGGCAATGTTTCGGTAACCATATTAGGCAGCAACACCCGTGGCACCGTCACGAGCGATTCAGGTACTTTTCGCCTGAAAGTACAGGCTGAAAAATTGTTTGCGCTGGTCTTTTCTTATGCCGGTTATAATGATAAACAAAAAAATCTGAGGCTGAATGCGGATGAGGAAGAAACACTGACAATTAAAATGGAAAGGGATGGCAAAACGCTCGATACCGTTACGGTTGGCAGCGACCGGCCAAGAAGGGAAACAGGACTGGTAAAGATTGATGCAGGCAATGCCATCATATCTCCCGGCCCCATCGGGGGCATTGAAGGGCTGATAAAGACCCTGGTCGGCAGTTCGAATGAACTTACTTCCCAGTACAGTGTACGCGGCGGCAACTATGACGAGAACCTGATCTATGTAAACGATTTTGAGATCTTCAGACCTTACCTGGTAAGGAGCGGTCAGCAGGAAGGGTTGAGCTTTATCAATCCCGAACTGGCCAGGAATGTAAGTTTTTACAATGGCGGTTTCCAGGCAAAGTATGGCGACAAGATGAGCAGTGTGCTGGACATCCAGTATAAAAAACCACGGCATTTTGGTGGCTCGGCCTACGTGGGGTTTTTAGAACAGGGATTCCACCTGGAGGGTGCTTCAAAAAACGACCGGGCCACCTACATCATCGGCGCACGCAACAGGAGCAACCGTAACCTGCTGAGCAGCCAGGAAACAAAGGGCGCTTATATTCCTTCCTCCAACGATATACAGGCCTATGTTACGTATAAACTAAATGAAAAATGGCAACTGGAAATGCTTGGTAATTTTTCCACTACCAAATTTACGCTGATACCGGAAAGTGCTCAAAAGACCACGTCTGTTTTTTCGCCGCTCTTTACTGCCAACCTGGGGCTCGACATATTTTTTGAGGGACAGGAAAAAGACGGGTACAAAACCAACATGATCGGCCTGAGCGCCATCCACCAGCCGAATAAAAAGCTCAAACTAAAGTGGATGCTTAGCCGCTTTCAGAATAAGGAGTATGAAAATTTTGATATTGCCGGGGCATACCTCTTCGGCGACCGTGACTTCGACAATAACAGCGCTACTTTCGGCCAGATCGTAAATCCATTGGGCGCCGGCTATTACCAGAATTACGGCCGCAATAACCTGGATATAGAAGTATGGAACGCAGGCGTAAAAGGCACATTGGCGCTCGATTCCGGCAACTTCATCCAGTTTGGTAACAGCATTGAACAAACGCATATTAAAGACCGGTTGTATGAATGGGAATACCAGGACAGCGCCGGTTATTCCCTGCCGGTAAACACGGGCCGCCTCAATACATTCTTTAACAGCACAACCAGCCTTACGATAAACAAATACAGCGGCTATGTGCAGGACAATATTCACTGGAGATCCGGTAAAAGGGATATTATTTTACAGGCCGGGGTACGCTACAATTACAATTCGCTCAACAGGGAATTTTTGGTAAGCCCCCGGGCACAGGTAAGTATAAAACCCAACTGGAAAAAAGATGTGGTATTGAAGTTTGCTGCCGGTATTTACGACCAGCCCCCATTTTACAGGGAACTCAGGAAGTTTGACGGCACCGTTAATACGGCTGTAAAATCCCAGAAAACCTACCAGGTGGTGGCCGGTCTCGATTATAATTTCAATAATGCCAGCAGGCCTTTCCGCATCACTACGGAAGCATACTATAAAAATATCCGTGACCTCATTCCCTATGATGTAGACAATGTGAGGATCCGATACTTTGGCAACAACAATGCAAAGGGATATGCATATGGACTTGAAACCCGGTTTTACACAGAACTGGTAAAAGATGCAGAGAGCTGGCTGAGCATTGGTTTAATGAAAACAAAAGAGAACATTGATGGTGACAGTTACAAACAATACCTCAATGCGCAGGGTACCCCGGTTAAACCCGGTGAAGCCATAGCCGACAGTGTACAGCAGGATGTGGGCTGGTTGAGGCGCCCTACCGACCGGCTGATCACCATCGGGTTGTTTTTGCAGGATTACCTGTCTACCAATAAAAATTTCAGGGTGCATTTAAATATGCTCTACGGAAGCAACATGCCTTTCAATATTCCCAACAGTGTGAAGTACAGGAATGCCCTGATCATTGACCCGTATATTCGTGTAGACATTGGGTTTAGCGCCCTCCTGTTAAGTGAAAAGAATGCCCGCCGCAGTCACAATCCCTTCAGGGGCTTTGATAATATCTGGGCCAGCTTTGAAGTATTCAACCTGATCGACCGGCCCAACACGATCTCCTACCAGTTGATCAAAGATTTTTCCAATACAGTATACAGTATTCCCAACAGGCTTACACCAAGGCTGATCAACTTTAAAATTATCGCCAGGTTTTAAGAGAATGTAATTTGGGAGCCAGATAGTTTAGAATGTTGAGAAAGTTTAGGATGTTCAGGCTGACATCTCCTAATCTAAACCATCTAAACTTTCTAAACCCTCCAAACTTTTCTATATCTCAACTCACTCCATCCACCAGCATTTCTTTATTGATCTTTTGCACCAGTCCCTGTAGTACTTTTCCTGGTCCTGCTTCGGTGAAGTGCGTAGCGCCATCTGCTATCATAGCCTGCACGCTTTGCGTCCACCTAACGGCGCCGGTTAACTGCTCAATTAAGTTATGCTGTATGGCAGCCGGATCTGTAACCGCTTTTGCCACTACGTTCTGGTACACTGGGCAGGATGGTGTATTGAACAAGGTACTTCCGATCGCCGCTGCCAGTTCCTCCTTGGCCGGTAACATCAGCGGTGAATGAAAGGCACCTCCCACCGGCAACACCAGCGCCCTTTTTGCCCCGGCAGCTTTTAGCTGTTCGCAGGCAATCTCAATACCTTTTATGGAACCGCTGATCACCAATTGACCCGGGCAGTTATAATTGGCCGGCACTACTATTTCGCCGGTCTCTGCCTGCACTTTGGCGCAGATTTCTTCTACTTTTTCATCAGCCAGCGCCAGTACCGCAGCCATGGTAGAGGGATTGAGTTCGCAGGCACGCTGCATCGCTTTTGCCCTGATGCATACCAGTTTGAACGCATCTTCAAAACTCAGGGTGCCGTTGGCCACCAGTGCAGAAAATTCGCCGAGCGAATGACCGGCAACCATATCAGGTTTGGCACCGTTCAAAATTTTATAAGCGATCACCGAGTGCAAAAAAACTGCAGGCTGGGTTACATTGGTTTGCTTAAGGTCTTCATCAGTGCCGTTAAACATACTGTCGGATATCCGGAAGCCGGCAATTTCATTTGCCTGTTCAAACAATTCTTTGGCCAGCGGGCTGGATTCATATAGGTTTTTTCCCATTCCACTGAATTGGGAACCCTGTCCCGGGAAAACGTATGCATGCGACATAGATAAAAGTTTGAATCAAAAATAATTTTTAAATCTGAACAACAAAATTAAAAGCCTTTACAATACCAACTAATGGAGCAGGGAAAATATAGGTATAGAGATGTTGTGTAGGTTTGCCCGAAAATATATTGAGTGGCGAGGGTATGAAATCAGTATCATCCAATTTGCAGGAATGCAATCAGGAATTATTTTGCAGGATTGGTTCTGACCTATATAAACAGGTGCTTTGCACAGCATGAGGAGCCGTATCAAAAAAGCACGACAATAATTTGATGGAAAAATCAATGCAGCTTAGCGCTGATCAGTTTTACAAACTCACTCCTGGTCTCATTTTTTTCAAACTCTCCCCAAAAAGCAGACGTAGTAGTAACGGAATTTTGTTTTTGCACCCCTCTCATCATCATGCATAAATGTGAAGCTTCTATCACTACTGCCACACCGAGTGGATCCAGTGTTTCTTTGATGGAATTCAATATCTGGTGAGTTAATCTTTCCTGTACCTGCAGCCGGCGGCTGTACACATCTACCACCCGGGCGATCTTACTTAAACCGGTGATCCAGCCATTGGGGATATAGGCTACATGTGCTTTGCCGTAGAAAGGCAGCATGTGGTGTTCGCACATACTGTACAATTCAATGTCCTTTACGATTATCATTTCACTCACCTCCTCATGAAACTTTGCCGAATTGAGTATGGCATTGGCATCCTGCTGGTAACCCTGCGTCAAAAACTGCATGGCTTTCGCCAGGCGTTCCGGCGTTTTCTCCAATCCCTCCCGGCTGGCATCTTCGCCAAGCAGGGTAAGCGTTTCAGCATAGTTCTTTTTCAATCCCAGTGTAACAGCTTCGTCGTACTGATCAATCTTTTGGTAAGCCATTTAAAAGTAGTTGTGTTGGTTGATAAAACTGCAGCGAATAAATATCGTTGCCATATAACTGAATTAATTATTGCACCGGGTACTCTACAAAATTTCTTTCTGTTTCATACAGCCGCAGGTGAAGATCATAGTGCGTATCTATTTTAGCCCGAAGGATATGATAGATCACCACCACGATATTTTCTGCCGTTGGATTCAGGTCTTTGAATTCTTCCGTATCAAGATTAAGATTTTTGTGATCAAAACGCGCCAGCACATTTTCCTGTATCAGGTCACTGAGTAATTTGAGATCGTACACGTAACCGGTGGCCGGATCCGGTACACCCGTTAATTTCACGATCAACTCGTAATTGTGGCCATGGTAATGTGGATTGTTGCACTTACCAAATACTTTTTCATTCACCGCATCATCCCACATCGGGTTGTGCAGGCGATGCGCCGCATTAAAATGTTCTTTCCGGAAAACTGCTACCTTATCAGCCATAAAAAAAATTGAACCGGCAATAGACAGACCGGCTACATGCTGATCCATACCTTCTATTTCCCGGGGTTAATTGTTGCCGTTGCTATAACAGAAGTTTGCTGTTCAAACAAAGCGGCAATAAGAAAGCTATAACATTTAAATGTACAAATTGTTTGTTGAAACAACGATTTAATCTCCGTAGTACTCTACGAATATCCGGGGCGTTTCGGTTAGTTTGAGGCAATGCAATTGTACTCCCTGCGGCAGGTGCGGAACCAGTTGCTGCCAGATGGCGATCACGAGGTTTTCGATGGAGCAAAGTTTACCGGCCATAAAATCCACATCCATATTGAGGTTTTTATGATCGAGCTTTTCAATTACATGTTCCTGTACAATTATACTCAGGCGTTTTACATCATAAACAAAACCGGTATCGGGATGAGGATCTCCCTTGATGGTTACATGCAGTTCAAAATTATGCCCATGCCAGTTATCGTTGGCACATTTACCAAACACGGCATCATTCTGCTCACGGCTCCAGGCCGGGTTGTACAATTTATGAGCTGCATTAAAGTGTTCTATCCTTGTAATGTAAACCATCCGCTTTTTTAAAAAATTTCGGCAAAGTTAACCGCTTAGTACCGAAATTGAAAGTCTTATTCAAAAACTTGGTAACAGCAGCATTTCCCCCGAATTTTGCGCCATGAAAATACTCCTTACGGCGGCTACTACTTTTGAAATAGAACCCACGCTCCAACTACTTGAAAAAAAAGGTTTTGTATGGAATCAACATGAAGTGGATATTTTGATCACGGGTATCGGGCCTGTGCCAGCCACCTATGCACTCACCATGGCCATTGCAGAAAAAAAACCGGCACTGGTGGTACAGGCAGGTATTGCCGGAAGCTTTGATTACACTGCATTGCCCGGCGGGCAAACGGTGCTGGTAAAATGCGATGCCTTTGGTGACAGCGGCATGGAAGAAAAAGGTGTATTTACCACCGTTTTTGATGCAGGTTTCGCCGGCAAAAATCATTTTCCTTTTACAGATGGCTGGCTGATCAACCGGCATCCGTTATTGATCAATGCGGTACTGCCGGTGGTGAGATCTGTTACCATCAATAAAGTAAGCGACAGCGCTGTTCAACGTAAACAGTTAACCGATGCTTTCGCTCCTCAAACAGAAACAATGGAAGGCGCAGCCCTGCATTATGTATGCCTGCAGCAGCAGGTACCCTTCCTGCAGATAAGAAGCATCAGCAATGAGGTAGGTGAAAGAGATAAAAGCAAATGGCAGGTAAAAACCGCCATCGAAAACCTGAACATTGAATTGCAAAAACTGTTATCTAATAATTAATTGGATCTCCCAAACCATTCAACAATTCAACCATTCAACCTTTCAACCATTCACCTTTCAACCATTCACCCCATGCAACTAACCCTCGGCTTCTCCCCCTGCCCCAACGACACATTCATCTTTGATGCGCTCGTCAACAATAAAATGGATACCGGTGGACTTCAGTTTGATGTGGTACTGGAAGATGTGCAAACGCTTAACCGCTGGGCGCTGGAAGGCAAGCTGGCCATTACCAAACTAAGTTATGCTGTGCTACCGCTGGTACTGGATCAATACATCCTGATGAACAGCGGCAGTGCTTTGGGAAGAGGCGTGGGACCATTGCTCATTGCAAATAATGATATTGGAAACATGGATGTTGCCAATCATTGCATTGCCATCCCAGGAGAGAACACCACGGCCCACCTGCTTTTTTCACTGGCTTATCCAACCGCCAGCAACAAGATATTCTTACGCTATGATGAAATAGAAGCATTTGTGCTGGCAGGAAAAGGACTGGGTGTGATCATCCACGAAAACAGGTTTACCTATGCTGCAAAGGGATTGAAAAAGATCATCGACCTGGGCGATTACTGGGAAAAAGAAACCGGCAGTGCCATACCACTGGGCGGCATTGTCATCAACAGGCAGATAGCACCGGCTGTGCAGCAACAGGTTGATCAGCTCATTAAAAATAGCATTCAATATGCATTCAGCCATTACCCGGTACTGAATGATTATATCCGGGCACATGCCCGGGAAATGAGTGAAGAAGTGATGAGGAAACACATCGACCTCTATGTAAATGATTACTCCATTGATTTAAAGGAAGAAGGCAGGAAAGCGGTTCTCAAGCTGATGGAAGTGTACGGGCAGTTGAATAACCGCAACATGGGCAAACAGCAACTCTTTGTTGCCCAAAACTAAAAAACCACCATTTGCTGGTGGCTTTAATTATCTTTTTCGGCAAACGTGGCCGGACTGTATGTGAGACCCGTTAGTATTCGTCTTCATTAAAAAAGAAATCTTCCTGGCTGGGATAATCCGGCCAGATATCTTCCAGGCTTTCATATACATCACCGCCTTCATCTTCCAGTTCCTGCAGGTTTTCTATCACCTCAATAGGTGCGCCGCTGCGGATCGAGTAATCGATCAGTTCATCTTTAGTGGCCGGCCAGGGTGCGTCCTCAAGATGTGAGGCTAATTCAAGTGTCCAGAACATTGTGTAATCGGTTTATTTTTTTGCAAATGTAGAAGTTTGACTGAATCTACCAAATGTGTTTTTATAATCCTGCCTTTTGATAAAGCAAGATTCGATATATTGCTGCCAGATTAACTTAACGTTACAAATTACCAATTATTTTACCCAATGCTTACTGCCCGTAATATCAGGAAAAATTATGGTCCCCTGCCTGTGCTGCAATCGGTAGATATCCACATTAACAAAGCAGAGATCGTTAGCATAGTTGGCTCGTCGGGTGCCGGCAAAAGCACGCTGCTGCACATTTTGGGCACATTAGACAAAGCAGACAGCGGATCTGTTCTGTTGGAAGGTACGCAGGTGGAAATACTTAAAGGCAAGAAACTGGCAGCATTCCGCAACAGGCATATCGGGTTCGTATTCCAGTTCCATCACCTGCTGCCCGAGTTTTCTGCTGTGGAAAATGTGTGTATACCCGGTTGGATCGCTGGGAGAAAGAAAAAAGAGGTAATGGACCAGGCAGCGGTTCTTTTAACCACGCTTGGGCTGGGCGACCGGCTGGAAAACAAACCGCAGCAGCTTTCCGGCGGCGAGCAGCAAAGAGTAGCGGTGGCAAGGGCATTGATCAACAATCCCTCCATCATCATGGCAGATGAACCTACCGGTAACCTCGACANNTTGTAACGCACAACGAAGAACTGGCGCAAATGAGCGACCGGGTACTGCACATGAAAGACGGCCGGATCATTCAATGATGCTGCATTAAAATACATCGAAAAAAACAAAAGAAACTTAAAAAAGAAAAGAACTCATAATTATCAATTATCCATTCTCCATAATATCAATTCTCCATTAGCTTACCCTCGGTTTCCAGGGCACTTCGGGTACATCCAGTAAATGACCCGTATATCTTGCCAGTACAAAAAGATAATCGCTTAACCGGTTGATGTATTTTATCACCAGTGCGTCTACAAACAGATCATGCTCCTGCATATTCACACAAAGCCTTTCTGCCCTCCGGCAGATACAACGCACTACATGAAGCGTGGACACCGCAGCATGCCCACCGGGCAGTACAAAGAATTTCATCGTGGGCAACACGGCATTCATCCGGTCAATTTCCTTTTCCAGCAATTCCACATCCTTTTCAACCAGGTCTGGGATCTTCATCAGGGGTTCTTTATCGGGATCGCAGGCCAGCGAGGAGCCAACGGTAAATAAGCGGTCCTGGATTTCTTTTAATACCAGTTTACTTCCGGCGTCCGCCAGCAGGTCTGCGGCAAGGCCAATATAGGAATTAAGTTCATCTACTGTTCCATAGGTTTCAATACGCAAATGGCTTTTAGGCACTTTTGTTCCGCCGATCAAACTGGTTTTACCCAGGTCGCCTGTTTTGGTATATATCTTCATTGCCATAATTAGTGAATTGCTGAACGGGATGAACAAATAAAATATGAAATGGTTTAAGAAACAGCACTAAGCAGGCTGCGCAATCACTGATGGATTGTTATTGATGCGGTCTGTTTCAACCAATCCGTCTTTTAAGCGGATGATGCGGTGGGCAAAATTGGAAATGTCTTCTTCATGCGTTACCAGCATCACGGTATTGCCATCTTTGTGGATCTTGCCCAGTATGTCCATGATCTCGTACGAAGTTTTTGNNATCGAGGTTACCGGTAGGTTCATCGGCCAAAATGATCGCCGGGTTATTGATCAGCGCCCTGGCAATGGCTACCCGCTGGCACTGTCCGCCACTCAGTTCATTGGGTTTGTGATGACTCCTGTCTTCCAGTTTTACTTTCTCCAGCACGGCCATGGCCCTTTCTGTTCTTTCTTTTTTGGCGATGCCGCTGTATATTAACGGCAGCGCCACGTTTTCCGCGGCTGTTAACCTTGGCAGGAGGTTGAACTGCTGAAAAACAAACCCGATCTCTTTGTTGCGTACTTCCGCCAGGTCGTTGTCGATCATGCGGCTTACATCTTTACCATTCAGGATATAACGGCCACCGGTGGGTGAATCAAGACAGCCCAATATATTCATGAGCGTTGACTTGCCGGAACCGCTGGGCCCCATCAATGCCACATATTCGTTTTTATACACATCCAGGTTGATGCCTTTCAGAACCGGCAGGGCAATTTTGCCCAGGTAATAACTCTTGCTGATATTTTCCAGATGTATGATGCCCTGCATGGTATAGTGGTTAATTGGATGATTCGGTTATGAGTAGATGCGCCTTTTTTATTTTTTGATCACTTTTGGCACTTTAAAAAAAACGCCATCCTGTACCGGCGCACTTTTTAGTCCTTCGCTGCGCCCAATGCTTCCCTGCACAATGTCCTCCCTCAGCACATTCACGTTGTCACTCATGTGCAGCATGGGTTCTACTCCTGTTGTATCGAGTTCATTGAGCTTTTCCACAAATTGTATCATGCGCTGGAGATCGGTTTTAATGGCTGCTTTTTCAGTATCACCAAACTGCAGTTTTGCCAGGTGAGCCAGTTTATCGACCATTTCGTCATTTACTTCCATCAAACAAAAATAAAGCATTCAATTCAGATGAAAATATTATTGGATAAGTGGAGGAGTTGAAGGTATGAGTGATGAGTTATGAGTTATGAGTTATAAATGGTGAGTGATGGGTTACCAGTGAGCCTGCAAACAATTCTTCATTCAGGATGCTCTATTCACGATTGACGATTCACGATTGACGATTCACGATTGACGATTCACCATTCACGATCCCATTCACAATTTTCTTATCTTCGCCGCCTTTATGAGTATTAAGAAAGAAATAGTAATGAGTGGCATCCGCCCCACCGGATTTTTGCATCTCGGCAATTATTTCGGAGCCATCCGGAATTATGTGAGAATGCAGGATGATTTTGACTGTTATTTTATGGTGGCCGACCTTCATTCACTCACCACCCATCCCGACACAAAGGAATTAAAGAACCATGTTCACCGGGTGCTGGCAGAAAATATTG
>DDEU01000040.1 GCA_002336815.1 Chitinophagaceae bacterium UBA1946
ATAGTTGTTTTTTGTTGGAACCATTTTGTCGGTTGCTTGTGTGAGTTTATTGTTTTCCTGGTGACTTTGTAAACTTAAGATGGTTACAGGTTTTAAAGCAAGCAGTTTTCAGGGAAATCAATAGTATTCGATTTTCAATTTTAGTTGTACGCAACTTATCTTCAACAGCATAAAATTAATCGCCTGTACTTAACATGGGGTTTGGCAAAAGTGTGGCTTGACGGAAGAATTATCACCAGCAAATCGCTATTTGGCTTCAGTTTGGTGAGACATTGTCCTAAGCCATAAGCAGAGGAGAGGAGTTAGCGAAAGCTAACGTATCATTGNNAAATAAAAATTACATTTACTTCGATCGTTATCACCGGGCTGGACGTTCAATGAATCCCACACCTTCGCCAAGCCCTGGAACGTTAGCCGCTAGCAAATGAACCCTCGTTTCTTCAAAATTATTTTCGCATGAAAACATTGACTAAAATTTTAATTATTACGGTTGTCCTTGTTAGCATTGCTTTTTTGTGGAAGGAACATTTTGATTTGAGTCAAACTATTAAATCTGATAAAGTAAGCGCTTACGCTACAGCAATAGCAGCGATACTTACAGCATTCACAGTTTATTTACTATACAAACAGAATCAACAACAGATTGCAGAATTAAAAGCCAGTAACCTACCTGACTTGTACCCAACAAAAGCAACTTTTGAAACACATGATACTAAAGTTCGTTCCGTTACATCTGATTTTGAATATACTTATGCTCAGTTCTTTAGAATAAAAGAAGTTAATCCTGAAATAAAGCAGTCTTCAAGAATTGTATATATAAGCCTTCATAATATCGGTCTTGGCGCTGCTAAGCAAATAAGAATTGTTTGGAAATATGATAGAGTTGAAGTTGAAAAGCTGACTAATAACATTTATCAACATGTGGGAAATTCATATTTGGAAGACACAGCTGAATTCGATTTCGTAATAGCAAATACAAAAATTGAAATCCCTCTGCCAGAATTTTATATGCAATGTTGCGGAATGCAACTGAATAGCGATGACTCTAACTTCTTAAAAGGTAATACAGGGAAACCGTCCTTGACATTAAGCATTAGCTATCTTGATATTTACAACCACAAATACCAAAAGGAATTTATTGTTGGTGTAGCTGCAATACTTCATCATATAGACATTATTTTTAGTCAGACAACTTTAAAAACATTAAGTGCCAGCGGCTAACAAAAATATTAAATCTAACGGGGCTTGACGTTGAAGCAATCAGCATTTTGCATCGCCAATCTTCAGTTCGGGCATGACGGAATTCTACTCGGCAACTAGTTGTTAACTTCAACTTTCAATCAAAATTGGGTAGACGTTCCAGGCTTGACAGGCTATGAATATCCCGTCAGCTTTAATACCTGGTCGTTGCCTGCTATTTTACCGGAACCCATCGCTTTCGGATAATAAATTATATTTGATAGTTAAATTCAAAAAAACTAAAAATGTTTGGAATAAATTTTATTAAGTTCGATTCAATGACCTATGTTATTAAGTTTAAGAACGGGCAAGTATCAAAAGAAGGTCGTGGTCTCTCATTTTTCTACTATGCACCAACCACTTCAATATCTGCTATTCCAATTGCTAGTTCCAATTTGCCTTTCATTTTTAATGAAACCACAAAAGACTATCAAACTGTTACAATTCAAGGACAAATAACCTACAAGATTGCAAATCCAAAACAACTGGCAGACGTTTTAGATTTTACCGTTAATGCCAATGGTGTTTATAAAAAGGATGATACAGAAAAGCTGAACCAAACCATAGTAAATGAAGCACAAACTGCCACTTCATCTTACATTCATCAACTGGGACTCAAAGAAGCTATTCGTTCGGCCAAGTCAGTTGAAAAATATATTGTTGATGGGCTTTTGAATTCTACAGCGATAAAATTGCTCGGCATAGAAATTTTAAGTATAAATATATTAGCCATCAGAGCAACTCCGGAAATGGAAAGGGCTTTAGAAACAGAGACCAGAGAAAAGTTGCAACAGGAAGCTGATGAGGCAATTTATGCAAGAAGAAATTTTGCAGTTGAACAGGAAAGGAAAATTAAAGAAAGCGAACTGAATACTGAAATTGCCGTCGAAGAGAAAAATAAGCAAATTGCAGAAAAGCAAGCTCAAACTGAAGTGCAAAAGTCCGAAAATGAATTGAAACTTCGTGAAATGAAAGTGCAAGCTGATATTGCAATTGAAAACCAAAGAAAGGTTTTGTTGGAACAAAAAACTGCGAACGAAAGAAAAGAAGCTGACACAAAAGGTTACGTTTTAGAGACGACATTGAAGGCATATAAAGATTTGGACTGGAAAACATTGACAGCTTTAAATAATAATACAGATCCTAAATTTAATATCTCTCTTGCCTTTCGGGAAATGGCAGAGAATGCAGGAAAAATTGGAAACTTGAATATCAGCCCTGAATTGCTCGACGGTTTATTGAATGATAAGAAAGATAGAAAATGAGTGTTGAATACGCTATTGTTATAAAGGGCAAAACGAGGCTTGAAACTTTAATAGAAAGGTTCAATACAAAGGCACAGGCAAAGTTTTATATTGAACGTTCGGGAGGAGACTTTTCTGACTATGAAAAGGAGCACGAAATTTTCCACGATTCACTATCGGCAGTTCAACGAAGTCTCTCAAAAGTTTTAAAAAACAAGATTGTTGAACGAGGGTTCCTGCCTTCATTTATTTTCAATGACAAACAAGTTGTTGTTACCGTTGGGCAAGACGGATTAGTTGCAAATACAGCAAAGTATGTGAAGCAAATACCTATTGTTGCAGTAAATCCAGACCATGAAAGATTTGATGGGGTGTTGTTGCCGTTCAATTCTGATAATTTTTTGTTAGCTGTTGATAATGTAATATCAAATAGATATAATTCTAGGCTTACATCTTTTGCTGAAGCGATGTTGAATGATGGGCAACGACTTTTAGCATTCAATGACTTGTTTATTGGAGCTACTTCCCACGTTTCGGCACGATATCGAATAACATATAATAATAGAACAGAAGACCAGTCTTCATCAGGAATTATTATTTCAACACAGGCGGGATCAACAGGTTGGCTCAGTTCAGTTTTCAATATGAGTTTTGGCATTCATAAGTTTGTTGAAAAAGATAACTCAAAGAAAAAGTATGCAAAACTTAAAGACGATCAACTGATGTTTGCAGTTAGAGAACCTTTTGCAAGTAAAAGAACACAGGTGGAAATAGCAGCAGGAATTGTAAGTGAACAGTCAAAATTAATCATACAGTCATTTATGCCCAGCAATGGGCTTATATTTTCTGATGGAATTGAAGCCGACTTTTTAAAGTTTAATTCAGGTGCTATAGTTTCAATCGGGATTGCAAAGGAAAAAGCGAATCTTGTATTAGGGTGAGGAATAAAAGCAGCAGGTAAAAAAACATTGCGTCTAACGGGGCTTGACGTTGGAGCAATGAGCAAGTTTGCATCGCCAGTCTTCAGTTCGGGCTTGACGAAAAACAGTTGAGCGGTATTCGGCAACTTCAATTTTATCACTTTATTGGGCGGACCTGTCACGCCTGACGGGCTATGAATATCCCGTAAGCTGTAATAGCTGGTCGTTAGCGGTTATTTAACTGTACTTACATTCCTTAAAGAAGATTGCTATGATACGTTTCATCCTTACAATTTTCACATTGTTATTTTTTATTAAATAATATAAACAACCGCTGACTATAAAAATTGAATTAATTTCCGGGAAAGTTCCCCTACTACTTCGTAAAAAAATTATGATGAAAAAAAAACTATGCATTTCCCTGTTATTACTTTGTTCTGTATCGGTATTCTCCCAGAATAACCTCCAGTTCGGACAAGTGATAACGTACTCAGGAACACTTGCTACTACAAATGGTGCCGGGGATTCTACTGCTACCTGGACGGTGCCTGCCGGAAAAACATGGAAGATAGAGTCTGTTTCCGGGAATGCTTATGCGTATACTAATTCTTTTGTATACCTTATACTGAATGGCACCAGGATATTTGATCTGGTAAGTACCACTAAGCCAATCTATCTGCCCATCTGGCTAAAGGCCGGCGATGCTATCAGGATTGCCGAGTACAGCGCTTCCAATAGTTATTTTGTTACTTATTTTATTTCAATGGTGGAGTTTAATATTACACAGTAAAAGAAGAAAAGTGAAACCCGGTAGTGAAGTCGCTGGAACCTGTGGTAAATTACCTGACTCCGTGAATTTGTCAGGTTATAATAAATCGTTTGACAAAAGCCCTTGCTTGATGGAAGAAAAAGTATACAGGTAATAAAACCTGGCAGTGGTGACGAAGTTGACGATTCAAAAGTCTATGGCTTTAGCCCTGGCCTATTTGTAAAAGCCAAAGAACAAGCAGCAATAAATATCTAAGCGTGGAATAAACAAGAGAATCGAAGAGTTGCCCAAAGAAAACATGAAAGTTATCGAAGAATGGTTGAAAGACTGGAGTTGGGAAGATATCGTACACATAGTTTCACTATAGACCAGGACGACTCAGGTGATTTTTTATCTTTTCTTTTTAGCTGCGGTCATGAGTCTGTTTTTAGACAACAGCAAAAAACTTCGACCAATAAAAATTATTGAATCTAACGGGCTCATCGTTAAAAAATCAATAGTTTGCATCGTCAGTTTGTAGCTAAGGCCCGACGAGCCATCAGTTTCCCACCAGTTTTCATTCCCCCTCATTATCTGCAAGCCAATGATGAAAGTTTGCAACGTTTTGCCAGGGTTTAAACAGCAACTAAAGAAAATCAAATGATAAATAAAATTTTAATCTCTTTCGCAGCCATGTTGCTGGCAGGTAACACTCTCCAGGCACAACGTACTCAAAAGGTACATCAATTGGCTTATGCAGATTCAGCCTATATGGTTGAAATGTATAAAGACCTGCATCAAAATCCGGAACTGGGTTTTATGGAAGTACGAACGTCAGCAATCATTGCCAAAAGACTGAAAGCACTGGGTTATGAGCTGATAACAGGCATTGGCAAAACTGGCGTGGTGGGCATTTTGAAAAATGGTGATGGGCCTGTGGTGATGTACCGTGCTGACATGGATTGCAACTCAGTAAAAGAAATCACCGGGCTGGCTTATGCCAGCACAAAAACAATGAAGAAAGATGACGGAACCGAAGTGCCGGTGATGCATGCCTGCGGTCATGATGCACATGTGACATGGCTGCTGCAGGTTGCTAAAATGATGGAAAAAATGAAGAGTGAATGGAAAGGAACATTGATCGTACTGGCACAACCTGCCGAAGAACCAATGACCGGTGCCAAAGCAATGGTGAATGATAAGATGTATGAGAAAGGCGTTCCTGTGCCGGACTATTTATTTGGATTGCACACCACACCCATAGCAACAGGCAGTGTAAAAAATGGATATGGTGAAAGAGCTGCAGGCAGTGACCAGTTGGATGTTACTTTTTATGGAATAGGCGGGCACGGCTCTATGCCGGAAGTGAGCAAAGATCCCGTGGTGATGGCCTGCAATGCAGTTATGCGGTATCAAACAATCATCAGCAGAAGTATTGCTGCACAGGATGCCGCTGTTCTTACAGTCGGTGCCATACATGGCGGCGGCGACAATAATGTAATTCCTGCTTCCGTTGTTGTGAAATTAAACCTGCGCTGGTTTACAGAAAAGACGAGAACAATTTTACTGGACGGGATCAAACAGATCAATGAGGGCATCGCCGTTGCAAATGGATTGTCCAAAGAAATGTATCCCTCAGTTTTAATGAAGGGAAGCGTATATCCGCAGGTAAATGATACTGCAACAGCAACCAGGGTGAACAAAGCGCTGGCAACTGTAATTGCTCCTGACAACATCATCACCAATACATTGCCCATTATGGGTTCAGAAGATTTTAATCACCTGGTATTGGGAAACGGTAAAACTGTTTGTGATTACGTGTGGGTAGGTACGGCTTATCCTGAAACCTATGCAAAGGCAGTGAGTGAGGGAAAGCGGGCACCATTTTACAATCACAACGGAAATTACCAGGTTGATTTGGCTGCTATTCCATTGGGGGCAGAGATTGGTGTAACGGCGCTATTGGAATTGTTTAAGAAGTAAAGATTCAAGTGAAAGCAAAAAGCCAGCAGGCGAACACACAAAGGCTTCAGGCCAATATTTAAAGTCCCCGCTTACAGAGTTCTATTCGCCAGTTGATTGCTTATTCGAAGTGTTATCATATTGCGGGCGGAAACTTCCGGCAGGCACGGAATGAAATATTTTAATCCAGCAATAACCGATTATTACCGATCCTTGTAAATTACACAACAAAAAACTAAACCGAATGGGAAAAATTATTTCATTTATGCACATATCACTTGATGGTTTTGTATCAGGACCGAACGGTGAAATGGACTGGATTAAAGTTGATGAAGAAATCTTTGATCATGTCGGTAAGCGAATAAGCGAAGGCGACACTGCATTGTATGGACGGGTAACTTACCAGATGATGGAAAGTTATTGGCCTACCGCTGGTGATAAGCCGGTAGCGAGCAGGCACGACATTGAACATTCGAAGTGGTATGCCAAAGTGCATAAAGTCGTATTGTCAAAAACAATTAAAGATCCGGGATTGACAAACACAACAATTATCAGCGACAACCTTTCGAACCAAATAAATGAAATAAAACAACAGGCAAATAAAGAGATATTGCTTTTTGGCAGCCCGACCGCAACACATGCTCTCCTTCAACTGAACCTGGTTGACGGATATTGGTTATTTGTTAACCCCGTTATTCTTGGACAGGGCATTCCGTTGTTTGAAGGCATCAAAGAAAAGACAATACTAAAATTATTGACTAGCCGGCAATTTGCTTGCGGAGTAACTGAACTTAGCTATACAATAGACAGGTAATAACGGCGGGCTCCAACACTGTTATGTATAGTGTTGGAGATATTTTAGACATCGTAAATAAATACGAACCCCCAATGGTAACAGGTAGTAAAGGCAGTCATCAAAAAGTATGTATTTGGAATCCCCTTACCAGCCGCTTGTGACGAACCATTGTTTTAATTGCCTGCCTCATTTCTTACTTATTCAGTCTTGGTTCCGCCGGTCATGGCAGCAATATCCCATTTAAACACCCGGCTGCTGTATTTCATAATAATGAATTTCAGGGGTCAGGAAGATGTTTTAACTTTATGAAGTGAGCGACAATCAAAAAATAACAATAGGCGAAAAGTTGAAGCAGCTCAGGCGCATCAATTGCCTGTCGCAGGAAAAGCTTGCCGGGATATCAGGTATTTCTACCAGGACAATTCAAAGGATTGAAGAAGGAAAATCAGTTGGAAGCGGTTACACTATAAATGCGCTGGCACAGGCGTTAAATATACATTCAACCGAATTGATGGATTCAGTTTCACAAAATGCATTGCCTGTAGCCAATAACATTTCAAAGCTGAAAATTTTAAATCTTAGTGCAATAGCGATGTTATTGGTTCCATTGGCCAACGTTCTTATTCCGGCTTATATCTTTTGGAAAAACCGGGATGATGAAAATATCAAACACACTGGTGGCAAAATTGTAAGCTTTCAAATATTTTGGACCTTGGCTACCCTGCTGACCTCAATTGTTATCCCTGCCTTGCTCTTACTCTTGTTCTCAGAACTACGAACAGGTAGTATACCCTTCTTTATCCCGATCTATTTTATCTCAGCCTTTTTCAATATCTACTTTGTTATCCAATTTGCAATCAGCATCAACAGGCAACAGCCCATTTTGCAGAAAATCCCTAACATACTGTAAATCAACTTCTGTCGTAGCAATGTCGTAAAAATGACGTAGCCATTATTTTCCTCTACCGCTGATGCGTACTTAGTTTTGGCCTGTTAATAAATGACAGGCAAAATGAAAAAAGTACTCCTCCTCATTCTCTCTCTTTCCCTTGCTGCAAAATCTTTTTCTCAAGGAAATTTACCAACCATTAAAGCCGGTTCACCCCATGTTGACATTCGGGTGGATGATGATTATTTTGTAAAAGACGGGTGGATCCTAGATCCTGCTAAAAAGCCCGACATATTTTCTATTGGCAGCAAATGGCTTTACCAAACAAAAAAAGTGAGTTTTATAACCGACATTGATTCAATATCAGTAAACATACACCCAAACAGTCAATATGATTTCATCGTACTGCTGAATGAAAAAACACCCTGCTATATTCAAATTAAAACACTTTCTAACCCGATATTCATGAATAAAAAGATTGTGATCCCGCTATTATCCGGGCTTATAATCATTCTGATGTTGCTTTATGTTCAAAGAAAAAGGCTTGACAATGCAACGCTTTTGTATTTTGGCTATGCCGCACCCTTGTTTTTTTGGGGTATCACTTTTTTAAGTGGATACATTCACGGTAACTACAATCATTTTAAAAATGTGATCAGCGAATTGGGCGCTATTGGCACAGCGTCCGAGCTGGTGACTTCGTCAGCGCTAACGGTACTTTCGGTATTGTGTACATTGTTTTCAATAGGGTTTTATAGAACTTCACAACAGTTTAAGTTATCGGTAATACCGGCAATACTTTCTTTTTGTATGCCAATAACAATGATCTGGGCGGCAATTTTTACTTTGGGCAATGAATTTCATGGGTTTACCGGCGCATTGCCATTCCTGCTGATTCTTGGTTTTTTGTTGGCTTACCTGTTATGGAAAAGCAACCACTCATTTATAGAACTAAGTAAGATTTCATTGCTGGGTTTTCTTATTTCAATGCTTATTTTATTGAGGCTTTTAAAACCCTTTGGGTATGAGTATGAAGGATTGATTCAACGCTTTTTTTACCTGGCCTGGACAATCTGGACAGTTTCGGTAGCCCATCATCTTTTAAAAAAATTAAGAGCGGAAAAGCTGTAAATAGAATTGTGAATGAAAAATACCGGGGTTATGATTTGCAGTAAGTGAAACATTCCCGCCTAAAAACCGGTAACTATGAAACCACTTTAGCCAGTGAATTTGTTTGTTCCGGTTTCGATAGCGCCAGTCATTAAAAAAGAAAGCCACTTCAAAGAAAGTGGCTGTAATTCTCACTGGGTAGTCCCGACAGGAATCGAACNNATCTAAAGTTTAGGAAACTTCTATTCTATCCATTGAACTACGGGACCATCACAATCCTGGATCAAGAATGAATTCAGAATAGCGGCTGCAAAAGTAAGGAACTACACAATAGTAACCAACTGGAAAGCTGTTTAAATTAATACTGTCTGATACAGGTTCAGGAAATTTTTCAAAACTAACAACTGTTAGCTTTTTTATTATCTTTACAATCATAAAATAATATGCCGATGCCTGTACAGGATTTTGAACAAGTTTTCCAGGATAAAATCGATGGGGAGATAAAGATCGAACCCAAAGACTGGATGCCGGATGCCTACCGCAAAACCAACCTGCGGCAGATCAGTCAGCATGCACACAGCGAAGTAGTGGGAATGCTGCCGGAGGGTAACTGGGTTACAAGAGCGCCGTCACTAAAACGAAAAGCCATTTTGCTGGCTAAGATACAGGATGAAGCAGGCCATGGCCTGTACCTGTACAGCGCTGCAGAAACCCTTGGCATGAGCCGTGATGAAATGATCGGCGATCTGCACAGTGGCAAGGCCAAATACTCTTCCATCTTTAACTACCCGGCCCTCACCTGGGCGGATATGGGTGCTATTGGATGGTTGGTGGATGGCGCTGCCATTTTAAACCAGGTAATGTTGTGCAGAACCAGTTATGGTCCTTATGCGAGGGCGATGGTAAGGATTTGTAAAGAAGAAAGTTTTCACCAGCGCCAGGGTTTCGAAAGCCTGCTTGTTTTGTCGAAGGGTACCGATGAGCAAAAAGCGATGTGCCAGGATGCGATCAACCGCTGGTGGTGGCCGAGCCTGATGATGTTTGGTCCTAAGGATAGCGAAAGCACCAACAGCGACCAAAGCATGAAGTGGAAGATCAAGCGAAAAAGCAATGACGAACTGCGCCAGCAATTTGTTGATATGATAGCGCAGCAAATAAAAGTGTTGGGCATGAAACTGCCAGATGAAGCATTGCAATGGAATGAACAGCGGGGGCACTACGATTTCGGTGCCATTAACTGGGATGAGTTTTGGGCGGTTGTAAAAGGAAATGGACCCTGCAATAAACAAAGACTGGAAGCCAGGAGAAAAGCACATGAGCAGGGCGCCTGGGTTAGAGAAGCAGCCATGGCCTATGCAGCAAAAACGGCGCAGAAAAAGGCAGCCGCTGCAATGCAGGCGGGAGCTCTGGAAATGGCTTAATATTACTAAAACATCATTGTATGAATATTGCAATTAAAAAATTTTACTACGGGGATATCCCGGAAGAAAAAGGCGGTACGGGTAATTACCAGTCAACAGCAGACAGTCACGCCTGGCCGCTTTGGGAAATTTTTATCCGCAGCAAACAGGGGCTTGATCACAAACATGTGGGCAGCCTGCATGCTGCAGATGCAGCCATGGCAATTGAGAATGCCAGGGATGTTTATACCCGCCGGATGGAAGGCGTTAGCATTTGGGTGGTAGAGAGTAAATACATCAGCGCATCCAACCCGGAAGAAGCCGGCGAATTATATGAACCAGCAGTAGATAAAATTTACCGTCATCCAACTTTTTATCAATTGCCGGATGAGGTGAACCATATGTAGGCCGCTACAAAGAGTAAAATAATTCTAAAAGCTTTCACAAATGCAAAAGACCGATTCTTCAGATATTCAAAAAGAACTTAAAACAGCCTGGTCGGAAGCCCCTTCTTTGGAGGGCTCTAGGGAGGCCTATCTCCTCCACCTCGCCGATAACAGCCTGATCCTTTCGCACCGCAACAGTGAATGGTGTGGGCACGGACCAGTATTGGAACAGGACATTGCACTTACCAATATTTCTCTTGACCTCATCGGTCAGGCCAGGAATTTTTACCAGTACGCCGCCAGCCTCATTGGCAATACCGATGAAGATCAACTGGCGGGTATGCGGCCTGAAAGAGCATTCAAAAACCTGTTGCTGGTGGAGCAGCCCAACGGCGACTGGGGGCAAACCGTATTGCGGCAGTACTTATTCAGCCAGTATCAATACCTGTTGTTTGAACAATTGCAGCAGCATGCCGATCAACAGTTGGCGGCGATTTGTGCCAAGGCATTAAAGGAAATTAAATATCATTTGCGCTGGAGCAGCGAATGGGTGATCCGCTTGGGTGATGGCACAGCCGAAAGCAATGAGCGAATGAAAAATGCGGTAGAGGAATTGTGGCGCTATACCGGTGAAATGTTTATGCCGGCGGCTTATGAACAGGAAGCGCAGGTGGATATTGTTTTATTGAAGGATGCATGGAATAAAAAAGTAGCCAGTGTTTTTGAAGCGGCTGCATTGTCGGTGCCGGGAGATTGTTTTATGCAAAGCGGTGGAAAAACAGGTGTGCATACCGAATACATGGGTTATATCTTGACAGAACTGCAGTACATGCAGCGGGCTTATCCCGGTTGTGAATGGTAATAGATAAATGAATAGTGATAACGATATTATAGTAGCCTCTCTCAGCGAGGCCTCCATCATGGAGCACCTGGAGGAGATCAAAGATCCGGAAATACCCGTATTGTCCATCGTTGACCTTGGCATTGTAAGAAGTGTACAATTTACGGGCAGCAGCGAAGAAGAAAAAGGGATTGAAATAGCGATCACTTCCACTTATACCGGTTGCCCGGCCATGGACATGATCGCCGCAGAGATACGCCTCTTGCTGCAAACGCTTGGATTTAAAAAAATAACGGTTACGCAGCAACTTTCGCCGGCCTGGACAACAGACTGGATGAGTGAAGCAGGAAAGCAGCGGTTGCAGGCCTATGGCATTGCACCGCCTGAAAAAAGATTTTCTATTCCCGCAGATGGTGTTATTTGTCCGCAATGCGGCTCTTCCAATACAAAATTGTTAAGCGAATTTAGCAGCACGGCCTGCAAGGCATTGTATCAATGCAGTGATTGCAAAGAACCTTTTGATTATTTTAAATGTCATTGATATCCCGGCGTACCCTTTCGCCGGCAGTTTTAATTTTCAAAATTATCAACATCCGGGTTTTTGTCAAAGTTCAAATTAGCGGGGTTTAAATCCCGTTCTTATTTTTCTTTCATCATTATTTTAATTGATCTTACCAGGATTGCTAAAACCAGTTGCAGATGGTTGATGAGGCATTAATATCCCTAACTTTATCAAAAGCAATTATTCCTGCATGAACATTACGATTTACCTGGAAGAGGCCGCACAGGTTTCAGTAGCCTTTATCATTGGTGCTATTATTGGCATTGAAAGAGAATTCAGAAGTAAACCTGCCGGATTCAGAACCATGATATTGATCTCTGTGGGTTCTTGTTTGTACACCATTCTTTCAAGAGAGAGCAACACTACCAGCCCCGACCGTATTGCCAGTAATATTGTTACGGGCATTGGTTTTATTGGTGCCGGCGTTATTTTCAAAGAGGGCATTTCTGTAAATGGGCTTACTACCGCAGCATTGATCTGGATCACTGCTGCGTTGGGCATGGCCGTAGGGTATCACAATTACCCGATCGCCATTGTGGTTACTTCAATGGTGGTGGTGGCATTATTTGTACTGGAGCCCGTACAACGTTTTATCAACAACCTGCACAAAGTAAAAGACTACCGCATCAAAACAGAATCGATAGGAACCGCCTTTAAAAAAGACCTGGAAGAGTATTTAAGTTCCGGCGACATTACTTTCAGGTGTATGAAAGTGAGTAAAGAGAACAATGATGCTGTTTATTTATACCGTATAAGTTCGCCCAACCGGAATTATGATGCAGTGAATAATTTTTTACTAACGCACCCCGATGTGCAAAGTTTTGACGTTTAATAAATTTCACTGATTAAAACAATCACACTAATTACACGAATTTGCCATGCCTGCTCTTTGTTTTAAATTCGTGTAATCAAAAAAGCAACGTCTATGTCTTCCATTCTCTTCGATATTAGCAGCATCGTCTTCATCACAGCCAACAGGAACCATGATGCAGCGAAAAACTTTCACCGGCGCATTGATTTTAAATTCGTGTAATTCGTTCCAATTCGTGTAATCAAAAAAGCAACCTCTATGTCTTCCATTCTCTTTGAGATCAAGAACAATACCGCCTTCATCACGCTCAACCGTCCTGAAAAATTCAATTCTTTTAACCGCTCCATGGCCCTGCTCTTACAGGAACAACTGGATTGGTGTGCATCGAAGGAAGAAGTGCGTTGTGTATATCTCACCGGTGCTGGCAAAGCATTCAGTGCCGGGCAGGATATTAGTGAACTAACAGGGAGCGAAAAGCTGGAGATCAAACAGATCTTAGCCGAACACTACAACCCGATCGTTAAAAAAATACGCAGTCTGGCCAAGCCAGTTATAGCTGCAGTAAACGGTGTGGCCGCCGGTGCCGGTGCCAATATTGCTTTGTGCTGTGATATCGTGTTAGCAACAGAAACAGCCTCCTTTATACAGGCATTCAGCAAGATCGGTTTGATACCAGACAGTGGCGGCACCTATACCTTGCCAAGACTGATCGGCTGGCAAAGAGCAAGTGCGCTGATGATGACGGGTGATAAGGTTACAGCAACAGAAGCAGAAAAAATGGGCATGATCTATAAAGTATTTCCTGCTGATGCATTTGAGCAGGAGGCCAGCAAGATCGTCCATGCTTTAGCCGCAATGCCGACCAAAGGACTGGCCTACACCAAACAGGTACTCAATCAATCATTCCACAACTCCTGGGAACAGCAACTGGAGCTGGAAGATGAATACCAGCAAAAAGCTGCAGCTACCTACGATTACAATGAAGGCATCAATGCATTTTTGGAAAAACGTACGGCTTCATTTAAAGGAGAATAGATGGTTGAATAATGAGATGCTGTAAAAGAGTGTCCCGAATTCCGAAAGCTTTCGGAACGGGATAAACTGTGCTAATGAAGTTGCACATGGCTTAACAGCTAAGTACAAAATAAATAATAAGCCTCTTCGTGCAAATCCGAGGCAATACTGCTGCAAAGATTTTCGCATATCTCTTTTCTTCCTTTTCTTTGCACATGGCAATCAATCACAAGATCATCATCATCACTGCACCATCGGGTGCCGGTAAAACATCTATTACGCATCACCTGATGCAGCATTTTCCCCAACTGGCATTTTCTGTTTCTGCAGCTACCCGGCAGGCAAGGGGTTCAGAAAAAGATGGGGTGGACTACTACTTTATGAGTGCCGAAGACTTTAAACAAAAAATTCAGCACAACGAATTTGTGGAGTGGGAAATGGTGTACGAAGGAAAGTATTACGGCACCCTCAAATCAGAAATGGAAAGGATATGGAACAACCACCAGGTGCCTATTTTAGACATTGATGTAAAAGGTGCCATTCATGTAAAACAGCAATATCCTGGTTCATCGCTCACCATTTTTATTGAACCACCCTCTGTAGATGAATTGAAAAAAAGATTGCAAAGCAGGGGTACGGAAACAGAAGAATCGCTGGCAGCAAGAGTGAATAAAGCCTCTTACGAAATATCTTTTAAAGACCAGTTTGACCGGCAGGTGGTGAACGATCACCTTGAAACTGCCCGTGCAAAAGCGGTGCAGATAGTGCAGGAATTCCTGGCAAGCTAATGCTGTGCCTCATCCGGGCTGAAACCAACATCAATTTCCTTATTTTTACAACATGGATTTAGTAACTCCTTTTGCAATATTGATATCATTGCTGCTGGTAGGTTTTTTTGCAGGGATTGAGATCGCTTTTGTATCTGCGAATAAACTGTCGGTGGAACTGCGAAAAAAGCAGGGTACACTGAGCGGAAAAATATGGGGTGCCTATGTTGATAAGCCGGCAAAATTTATCGGTACCACGCTTATCTGTTTTAATATTTTCCTTGTTATTTATGGCTTGTCGTTAAGCTTTGTCATTAAGCCATTTTGGGAAATGGATTTCTGGAAAAGATTCAACACAGAAAATCCTTACATCAGGCTGGTGGTTGAAACCCTGCTGTCCACCACTGTACTGCTGTTCTTTGAATTCATGTTCAAAGCATTCTTCAGGGCAAAGAACGATATGATACTGAGCAGCGGGTTCATTGCCATCATCGTCCGCTTTTTTTACAATGCTTTTGCCGGAGTAGCGAATTTTTTTGTAGACATTGCAGAATGGATACTCCGGTATATTTTTAATGTAAAGCTGAACGATAAAAAAGATGCCTTCACCAAAATTGACCTGGAGCATTTTGTGAACCAGAGCAAGCACCACGAGGAAGAAGACACCACCGAGATCAACAAGGAATTGTTTGAGAACGCCCTGTCGCTCAGCGAAACGAGGATCAGGGAATGTTTTGTACCACGCCGTGAGATTGAAGCCATTGACATCAGCACTGATATCAACGAAGTAAAAAATAAATTCATCCATACACAGTTAAGCAAGCTGGTAGTGTATGAGGGCAATATCGACAGCATTGCAGGTTATGTTCATCAACTGGACCTGTTTAAAAATCCACCCGATATCAGGTCGATCCTATTGCCTATCCCGGTAATTCCTGAAAGCATGAGTGCCACCGACCTGATGAATAAATTCAGCCGGGAAAGAAAGAGCATTGCCTGGGTGGTGGATGAATTTGGCGGTACCGCCGGTATTGTAACCATGGAAGACCTGTTGGAAGAGATATTTGGAGAGATCAGGGATGAATATGATACCGAAGACCTGATTGAAAAACAAATTGCAGCCAACGAATTTATTTTTAGCGGAAGGCTGGAGCTGGATTACATCACAGAAAAATACCACCTCGAATTCCCGGATAGTGAAGGCACAGAAACACTCAGTGGATTTATTATTCAAAACAGGGATGAGATCCCCAAACAAAAGGAAACCTATATCACCGGCAACTACCAGTTCGACATCCTGAACGTAAGCGATACCAGGATCGAAACCGTAAAAATGAAAGTGCTTAAATAATTACTTCGCCTGCCTCCAGGTCACTTTTTATCACTTTTAAAAATAGCATCGATTGCTTTGGCAAGCTGCTTGTCTTTGTCTGTAACGATGTCTCCGGCATCGTGTGTGTTGAGCCAGATCTCTACCTTATTGTACACATTGGTCCATTCCGGGTGATGCTCCGCTTTTTCTGCTGCCAGCGCTACTCTTGTCATAAAGGCAAATGCTTCGGAAAAATCTTTGAAGGTAAACTTGCGATAGAGTTTGTTTTGTTGTTTTTTCCACATGATGTTTTATTGATAGTTGTTTAAATGATAATTGATAATTCGGCCGGAGTACTTTGCATTACACTACTCCATACATCTTACAATGTTTGAGCCAAAGACCATTGCCTGCCCCTTCATTAAAATATGAGGTGCTGTTTGTTTCGGATCTTTTCATTGGTCATCTCCATTACCAGTTGCACGCCCGGCAGCGACCTGATGGATTGAATGAGTTGCTGCAGTTCATCAGGAGCAACCGGCTCTCCTTTTATCAGCCATAAAAAATCGAGGTGCTTGAATTCCGGCAACAGGTATTCACCGTCAAACTGGTTGTTGTAGAGATAATGGGTAAGCGAAGTGGATGGTACCGGGTATTCGTAAATGGAAAAAAAATATTTGCGGTTCTTTTTAGACAACTGGATCTCAAAATCGTGATTGATCCTGAAATCGAAACCCAGCAACTGGTTCAGGTACCAGCTCATCTGGTAAATTTTTACAGGCGCCACAATACCCAGCAGGATGCTGTCTTCAAAAAACTCACGGGCCAGTGTTTCATTATCAATTTTAAGTTTCATGCCCTCACCCTGAAAAGGGAATTTATTTACTAGTATTTATGATCTTTTGTTCGCCTGGTATAATGCTCCAGTTTTGCACCAGTTTTTAAAATACGATATCAAAACTCAGGTCTTCTGTGCCCCTCTTTAATTTTACAGTAGTGGTATCACCTTTTTTAAATTTACCCAATGCCTCCATATAGGTTTGTACATCTGTAAATTTATGATCACCCAATTGTACCAATACGTCGCCTGTTTTAATCCCTACTCTTTGTGCGGTCTTCCCTTCACTTACGCCATCCACTCTAACACCTGCACCACTGAAAGTGTAGTCGGGCATAATTCCCAATGTAACTTTAAAACTTGTTTTACCAATCGTCATTTCTCTTGTTTTGGTAAAAGCAAGTTTTCCTTTTTGATTGTTTGTTTCAATAACCTTGTAAATGTATTTCAGCACCTGCAGTTCACCGGTGTAATTGATCTTGTCTGCATCATCACTGGGTTTGTGATAATCAGAGTGCAGACCGGTAAAGAAAAACAATACGGGTATATCTTTCCTGTAAAAAGAAGTGTGATCGCTGGGTCCGGCGCCGCTGCTGTCGAATTTGATGGTAAAAAATTTATCCTTTGTACTCAGCTCTTCGCCCCATGCCGGCGATGTGCCGTATCCGCCGATCGTTAATCCATGAGTGCTGTCGTTCAACCTGCCCACCATATCCATGTTGATCATATAAGTGACTGTTGAAAGATCAATGGTTGGATGTTCTGTAAAATATTTTGAACCATACAACCCCAGCTCCTCACCCGAAAATGCGATCAGCAAATAATTATTGTCTTTAAATTTTGATTCTTTCAGCATTTTACCCATTTCAATAAGCGCTGCTGTACCACTGGCATTGTCATCTGCACCGTTGTGGATCTGTATATCGGTGCCGCTGTAGAGCGAATTATGATCTTCGTTGTAACCAAGGTGATCGTAGTGAGCGCCAAGCACTACCGTAGTAGCAGCGTGGTTGTCAATATATCCAGCCACATTGTGACCAAATCTTTTCTTTTCTTCTACCAGCACTTTCAATTTGATGTCGAGTGTGGCGGTTTCGTCTTTCAGGTATTTTTCTTTGGCAGCCTTTGAAATATAAATCACTGGTATAACGAAGGGCGCTGGTTTCGCCTTTGACTGGAATGTTAACCCATCATCAATAGAAGATGAATTGTAAAGAAAGAGGGCAGTGGCGCCTTTTTTCTTTATTGCTTCCGCCTTTGTTTTAATGGCATCGTCCAGGTCAAAATGAGGGTTCTCTTTATTTTGTTCCAGCAATTCCCGGAGATCGAAGAACCAGGGAGCGCCGCTTTCCTGCAATGCTACTGCTGCAGTGGCTTCCAGCGACTGGTTGGGGCAACTGGTTAATGGAAAATATTCTTTTGTCAGCTCCAGGTCGTTGCCATCGATGATACAATGGGATGAAGAGCTGATGAACCTGCCTTCGTTGATCTCAAAAGCCTGCAAAAAACTTTCGTTCTCTCCTTTGGCCAGCAGGCCGGCTTTGTTAAATTCTTCTGTAATGTAATCGGAAGCTGCCTTTTCGCCCAAGGTGCCGGCCCTTCTCCCTTCTAATTTATCATCTGCCAAAAAACTGATGTGCGTCTTTAAATTGTTCACGATCAGCTTATCCGCTTTTTTAAGTTTTTGGGCGGTAGAAACGAGTGGGAAAAAGAAAAACAATAAGGCCAGGTATCTCATACTAATGTTTTAATAAGGAACACAAAGGTAATGCTGAATCAATGTATTTTATGCAGGCGCCTCAATAGAATGCATTGCTATTACCTGCACAGCCCGTTAAATTTTTTGGAACACAGGATCTGACAGGTTTACGATGCCGAATGTTAAAGGCCATTCCATGCACAGCATTCACTTTTTGTAATTCCTGTTTACACTTTATCTTCGGTTAAAATAGCTGTTGAAAAATGACAAATTTTATTCCAATATTTCCACTTGGCATTGTAGTGTATCCCGGCGAAGACCTGAACCTGCACATCTTTGAAACCCGGTATAAGGAATTGATCAAAGATTGTACAACAAGCGGTAAAATGTTTGGTATCCCTACCGTTATCAACGATAAGATGAATGAGATGGGCACCCTGATGCAGGTTACAGAGGTCACCAAGGAATACGATAACGGGGAGATGGATATTAAGACGAAGGGGGTAAAAGTGTTCAGGATACTGGAAGTGATAAAGGAAGTGCCGGATAAACTGTACAGCGGTGCCATCGTAAATTATCCTGCCAATGAAACAAAAGGCAACCGTACCCTCATGAAGGGGGTGATAAAAGCGCTCCGGGAAATGCACGAGTTTTTAAAAGTGACAAAAGATTTTAAAAAAGCAGATGATGAGTTGTGGAGTTACGATGTGGCACACCATGCAGGCCTGTCGCTGGAGGAAGAATACGAATTGCTGCAATTGATGAACGAACTGCAGCGGGAAGAGTATTTAAAACAGCATATGCTGAAAGTATTGCCGGTATTGTCTGAGATGGAAAGCCTCAAAAGCCGCATCCAGCTAAACGGGCATTTTAAAAATTTGCATGGATTCGATTTGTAAGGGTTGAAAGGTTTAATGTTGAGGGTAGATGCATTTAACCTTAATTCGCAGCAACTCACTTTACTTTACCTTCATTCGTTCACCAACTTTAAACCTTCAACCTTTCAACTTTAAACTTTTTTCATGACCACACTTTGTCTTGATTTTGGTAATACCCGTTTAAAGGCCGGGGTTTTTGCAGGGGAAGAATTTGTAGAAGAGATCAGCCTGCCGGATGACAGCCTTGCACCAGTTGAAATGATCCTGGCAAAATACCGCCCGGAAAGATCCGTCTTGTCTTCTGTAGTAGATCACAATTTTGAGATCGAAAAACTGCTGGCGGCCACTACCGTATTTCATAAATTGTCGCACCAAACCAGGCTCAATTTTACCAGCCCGGTGGGCAAGCCGCAAACCATTGGGGCCGACAGGCTGGCACTCGCTGCTGCTGCCGTTCATTTTTACCCCGGTAAAAATAATTTGGTGATCGCACTGGGCAGTTGCATCACGTACAACTTCATCAACCAGCAGCACGAGTTTATCGGGGGCGCCATCTCGCCGGGGATGGAAATGCGCTTTAAAAGCATGCACGACTACACGGCAAAACTGCCCATGGTGCAAAAAGACTTCAATTTTCCTGTAATCGGCTACGATACCAAAACTAATTTGCAAAGCGGCGTGCTGGCAGGCATAAGCTTTGAAATCAGCGGCTACATTGAGTTTTACGAAAATAAGTTCGGCAACTTTAACGTGGTTTTAACCGGTGGGGATGCAGGCTATTTTGCCCGTCACCTTAAAAAGAAGATATTTGCAGACCCAAAATTTTTATTCAAAGGACTTTATGCGATCAGCGAAGTTAATAACTGCTAAAATGATGATGAGATTTACAGGATTGATTTTTACCATATTTCTTTACAGTACTGCTGCTGGCCAGGAAAACTCTCCCTATTCCCGCTATGGGTTGGGCGATATTTTGCCAAGCCAGAACATCATCAACAGGGGCATGGGTGGCATATCGGCCGGTTATTCTGATAATGAAACGGTGAATTTTGTAAACCCGGCCAGTTATGGTAACCTCAACTACCTGCCTCCTGCCCTTGTAAAACAATACCCTTTGCTCCCCAGCCGCACCATTTTTGATTTTGGTTTTGAAGCAGATTCCCGTACGCTCAAGCAGATCGATCCTTCTGCAAAATTCACTTCTACCAACCTGATCATCTCCTATATGCAACTGGGCTTGCCCGTGCGGTTAAAAAAGGCCAATAAAAAAGGCATTTTCCTGGGGTTAAATTTCGGGCTGCGTCCTATTTCAAGGATCAATTATAAGATACTGGAGGTACAAAGAAAAGCAGGTGTTGATAGCATGGCTACTTTATACGAGGGATCGGGTGGCGTAAATGAAGCATTGATCGGTGCCGGCTTAAGGATCAAAAATTTTAATATCGGCTTTAACACCGGCTATCGTTTTGGCAACAGGGATTACAGCACTAAACTTAACTTTTTGAACGATTCAGTGGCATATCAAAAATCCAATTCTTCCAATAAAACAAGCTTTGGAGGTGTTTTTTTTACACTCGGTACACAATATGAATTTCAGTTTACCAGGAAGGTAGGAGAGATAAAAAAAATGGCGCTGTTAAGATTAGGCGGCTATCTTTCCCTGAGCCAGAAAATGACTGGCGACAATGAAATATTGAGAGAAACCATCAACTACGATACCGATGGTGGTGTATACAGGATCGATAGTGTATCCCGGGCTACAAAAACCGGTACCGTTCAGTATCCATCTACCTGGGGAGTAGGTTTCACCTACCAGGATTTCAATAACCACTGGAGGTTTGGTGCTGATTACGAAGTGAGCAACTGGGCTTCTTACCGCTTTTTCGACCAGGTAGATCAAACACATGATACCTGGAAGATCAGGGGAGGTGCAGAATATTTCCCGGCAGAGATGAATACACCTGCCAAAAAATATTTCAGTTTTGTAAAGTACAGGGCAGGTTTTTATTACGGTCCCAATTACGTTAACTTAGGTACCAATATTCCTGAAGTTGGGTTTAGCATTGGCGCCGGTTTTCCTTTAAAGCTTAGAAATGGTTATTACGAAAACCAGCGTTCTTACCTGAACACCACCATTGAATTTGGCAGCAGGGGCAATAAAAATTCCAACCTGCGTGAAAGTTTTGTAAGGGTAGGTGTTGGCTTCTCCCTCAGCGATCTTTGGTTCAACAGGTCTAAATATTTTTAAGCACTGGTTTGGATGTACATAAAGAAGAATCATATTAAAATAGCAGCAGCCCTCCTCACCGGCTGCTTTTTTTTATACAGTTGCGAAAACGACCTGGCGCAGGTGCAACAAATCAATGCCAAAGAACTGGGCAAGGATGTGGCCAAAAAAGTGGCCATTCGCTATTCGCTGGGCGGCAGGAAAAAGGCCGTGCTTACTGCTCCACTGATGTACAGGGTGCAGGATACCACCTCCTACATAGAGTTTCCCCAAACACTGCATGTAGATTTTTACAATGCAACCGGCGATACCATCGAAAGCAGGCTGGATGCGAAATACGCCCGTTACCGGGATGCACAGAGCATCGTTTTTTTAAAAGACAGCGTAAGGGTATACAACACTACCACCGGCGATACGCTCTACTGTAATGAGTTGTACTGGGACAGGGCAAAGATTGGCAATGAATTTTATACCGACAAGGCCGTAAGGATCCGGCGTAAAATGCAGATCATCGATGGCACTGGCATGGAAGCCCGCCAGGATTTCAAAGAATGGCATATTATACACCCAACCGGTTTTGTAAAAGTACCCGGCTCAGAGTTTCCAGATTAAAAAAAAAGGACCTTTCGGTTTTAATCGAATGGCCCTCTTGAAAAGTATTTGTGTATTCATTTTTTTAGTTGCCTTATCATATACCTTACTATAAGAAAAATTGCCAAGCCTAGAATGATTGCACAAATTGCTGTCCATGTAATAAGCCCCCAATCAATAGTTTTTAGTTCCATACAAATTAAATTTTTGTAAATGCAGTTATAGTGCCATTTAATTGATCAATCTTTATTTGATAATGTACTTCTTTTTTATAAACAGTTCCTATTCCCTCAACGAAAATATTATAATTTTTGTACCCAATAATATCCACAATTATTTTGCCCCCTGGGTCAAATGATATCGAATAGCTTTTTTGCTCCCAAGACCAAGCAAGAGTTACACCCCATTCGCTCGAAGTTACATCTACCACCTCCCAAATATGCTGAGCATTTTTTTTAATTTTTGTATAAAAAGTTATCCCAGCAATTAAATTTATCACGTTTTCTGCCTTTAAAATTTTCTCATCTTCTTGAATTATTATAGGCGGAACCGATATATTATATGTTGTATTCTGGTCAATATTGCCTATATAATTTTTAAATTCATCTACAGATGAAAAGCCTAAGGCATCACTGGAATTAATTGATTGAAAAGTATAAGAATCTCCATCCCCAAGTATTTGATTGAGTTGTGTAGAAACCTTAAGATAATCTTCGGTATTAGGCGTTTGGTCAAAGTTTTGCTCCGGTGCTTCTGTATACCACGAACAATTGTAAATACCACAAGGCGAATTAGACAAGTTATTAGTTGTACCCGGCAATGCACCGCTAAAACCACTGCTCCAGCTTGTTGTGCTCGTTGCTGTAGATTGGCCAGTGTTTCCATCCGAATTATCGTTGCCAGAAGGTGGGGCAGGCGGGCCATCATTTTCAGTTATTATTGTCATGCATTCCTGTTTTGTGCATTCGCCTCGTGGGCATTCGCTGTTGGGATGGTCGCAACAAGATGGGCTCTTGCAACCAGCGTGACAAGTGCATGTCCCGGTAAATACCCAAAAACACGCTGTGTTAGTGCCAACAACACGGTCCGAGATGAAAATATCTGGCAGTGTACCCTCTTTAAGTGTTAAAAACACTTTTTTAGTAATGCCATTTTCTTCTTCCTTTCCTTCATACCCAGAAAACAAATCTTTAGGTATGCTTTTGAATTTAGTGGTACCAAATACATAATTGCTCATAGCCATAAACAGCCCCATTACCATTTGCCTTTCTTTTATTGTGTACTTGTCACCACTGAAAGCAATCCCATAAGCATAATTATTATCATAGCAATAAAACTCATACTTGCCATCTTTTTTCATAGCAAACAGTAAAGCGCTCAATGTTTTATTGTTGTTAGAAAGTGGTATTAAGTAATTGCCATCTTTATCTGCAATAATACCTCTTGCGGCATAATTGTTTTTAGACTTTTGAGCAATCAATTTATTCCATACTGGCAGCCCTGCATTATCGGGCAGTGTATTCACAAATCCTGTTTTGTTATTTTCTTCTTTTAATAAATCAATGATGGCTTGTAGTTCAGGAGAGCTAGCTGCCGGCTCTTTGAAAAACTTTTCTATGTAGCTTCGCCTGTCATTTAATGATATATTATCAGTCTTTTTGCATGAATAAAACGTGGCAGCGAAAAGAAGAAGAATTGTCAGAACCCCTAATGAATGACATTTAAGTCTTGTTAGATTCATAATCTGTTGTTGTTTTAAGATACTCAAATTGGTTATTGAAATATAATCTGCACAGGGTATTTTACCAGTCGAATGGTACGTAATGAAAAACGTTGTTAACCTGAGATATTCCTGATATTTTTATGGGATAATTTGAGAGAGATGATCGGTAGGTCAAGAATATGAATTAAAAATAACAAAAAAAATGGAGCAGCAAAATTTATTTAAAAATTAGCCCCTTAGAGTTAGTGTTTTATCATTTAAAAAATTTATTACAATAATAGTCTTATCATTCCTGTCTTGTTTTAATTTCACTTTTCAAAAAATAATATTATGGAATATCGCCGCCTCGGAAAATCGGGCTTACAGGTTAGCGTACTCTCTTTTGGTAGCTGGGTAAGTTTTAGTAAACAGATCAATGATAAAGTTGCCGATGAGTTAATGGGCATCGCTTATGATAACGGCATTAATTTTTTTGACAATGCAGAAGTATACGCATCCGGTGAAAGTGAAAAGATGATGGGCCGTGTACTGAAAAAGAAAAAATGGGATCGTACTTCTTACACCGTTTCTTCCAAAGCTTTTTTTGGCTGGAGAGGAAAAGACAATAAGCCCAACCAGACCGGCAACAGCCGCAAGCATTTAATTGAAGCCTGCAACGAAGCATTGCAACGGTTACAGGTTGAATATTTAGACCTTTTCTTCTGCCACCGGCCGGATAAGAACACACCCATCGAAGAAACCGTATGGGCCATGAATCATTTGCTGCAGCAGGGAAAGATCCTGTACTGGGGTACGAGCGAATGGAGTGGTGTCGAAATTATGGAAGCCCACCGGGTGGCGGAAAAATACAGGCTGATCGGCCCAACGATGGAGCAACCGCAATATAATTTATTTGAACGCCAAAAGGTAGAAGTTGAATTTGCGGAGATCTATAAAAATGTTGGCCTGGGGACCACTATCTGGAGCCCGCTGGCTTCCGGCCTGTTAAGCGGTAAATACAATGATGGTATTCCCAAAGGAAGCCGTTTTGCACTGGAAGGTTTCGACTGGTTAAAAGAAAGATGGATGCTGGATGACAGGATCAAAAAAGTAAAAAAACTAACAGAGCTGGCGGCAAAGCTGGGTACTACCACCGCAGCATTGAGCATTGCCTGGTGCATTAAAAATCCACATGTAAGTACCGCTATTTTGGGTGCCACTAAAAAGCAACAGTTGCTGGATAATTTAAAGGCGCTGGAAGTGTTGCCACTGTTAACGCCCGAAACGCTGGAAAAAATAGAAGCGATCATGAAAACAAGACCGGCCTCAGCGGAATATTGATATGGACAGCAAAAAAAATAGCGGCACTGCCGATACCGGTAATAATTCAAATGCACCGGTGTTGTACGGGCTCCCGAATTGCGACAGCACACAGGACGCCATGAAATGGTTTAAGAAAAAAGGAATAGAAGCCACGCTGCACAATTATAAAACGGCGGGTATTACAGCAGGCCAGTTAAAAAAATGGGCTGCAGTATTGAGCTGGGAGAAACTATTGAATAAAAGAAGTACTACCTGGCGGGGCTTATCAAAAGAACAACAGGAAAGCGTGGTCAACGAAACAACGGCCATTGAGTTGATGCTGGAAAACTACAGCCTTATCAAACGCCCGGTAATTGAATCGGGAAAAGAATTACTGGTGGGGTTTGATGAAAAAACTTTAAGTAATATCTTTAAATAAAAATCAACGTACAACAACAAACACAAACCACTTGATCCCTGGGATTGAGAAAAACAAATTATTATGAAACGTAACGCAACAGCCGTTTGGAACGGCACCGGTAAAGAAGGTAACGGTCACCTTACCACGCAAAGTGGCGTATTGGATAAAACGCAATACTCCTTTAACAGCCGTTTTGCTGATGGTATCGGCACTAACCCGGAAGAACTGGTAGCAGCCGCACATGCAGGATGCTTTACCATGAAGCTGAGTTTTGTATTGAATGCAGCAGGTTTTACTGCAGACAGCATTGAAACAAAATGCGATATTACCTTAGACAACGGGGCGATCACAGAATCACACCTGAGTGTAAAAGCCACTGTACCGGGTATTGAAAAAGAGAAGTTTGAAGAGGCTGTATTGGATGCAAAGGCAAACTGCCCCATTTCAAAACTGTACAATACCAACATTACGCATGAAGTAGTATTGGCGTAAGCTGGCATTAAAAAAAAAATCAAAACCCTAACGTACTGTTGGGGTTTTTGTTTTACCTGGCTTAAGCCATGAGTTTTCAGGAATATTATGGAGGCTGTAACTGTGCTGTAATAAATGCAGTTCATTAATGAGCATCTGCCATACTTATTTTTTTGCCTTTATTGCCCTTCACCATTAATACAAATGGAACGCACACGAGGAACATGATAGAGAGATACAGGAATACATCCATGTAAGAAAGCACTGCGGCCTGCTTCGCTACCATCCTTTCCAGTGAGGCATAGGCTGCTTTTAATGCATCTGCCATGCTCATTCCCTTATTCATAAAATTATGCTGCATGGCCTGCACTCTTTGCTGCACTGCTGCACTGCTTGCATCCAAATTTTTATTCAGGTTATTTGCATGCACTACATTCTGCCTTGACATAAAAGTTGTGATCAGTGCAATGCCGAATGAGCCGCCCAGTTGCCGCATCATCCCCGTAAATGCCGCACCCTGGCCGATTTGCTGCCCTTTTAACGAGGACAGGGACAAGGCGGTAATGGGGATGAAAAGCATGCCCATGCCGATACCTCTTATGATCAGCATCCAGAAAAAATTATCCGATGCGGTATCGGGCGTTAAAATGAAATAGCCCCACAAGGTAAACAAGGAGAAGAGGAGCATGCCGCCTGCAACAAGGTACTGCTGTGGCACCCCTTTTTGTAAGAGGTTGCCGATCAGCGGCATCATTACCGCCGTGGTCAACGCAGCTGGCACCATCAGCATGCCGGCCTGCTGGGCAGTCCAGCCCAAGATAGACTGCACGTATAGGGGAATGATAAAGGTTGAACCATATAATCCAAAGCCCATGATAAACGAAAGCACGGTGCCCACTCTCAGGTTGGGATTTTTTAATACCCTTAATTCTACAATGGGATTTCTGAAACGCAACTCCCGCCAGATAAAGAAGTACAATCCTAAAAAAGCGGTTACTGCCAGGTATAGTATGGCGGAACTGTTGAACCAGTCATCGTCCTGCCCTTTTTCGAGCACATATTGCAGTGAGCCCACCGTAAGCGCCAGCAACCCGATGCCAAGCCAGTCGATATCACTGCCGGTACTTTTTTCACCATATTTCGGGCTTCGTACATACTGTAACGTTAGCAAGGTTGCGATAACACCGATCGGGATATTGATATAAAAGATGTAAGGCCATGATGAGTGATCTACAATGTAGCCACCGAGGGGTGGCCCCAGCGTAGGCCCAATGATCACGCCCATTCCATAAATGGCCTGCGCCATACTTCTTTTTTCCGGTGGGTAGCTTTCGGTAATAATGGTTTGTGAAGTCACCAGCAAGGCACCGCCGCCCAGTCCCTGCAAAAAGCGGAACAGCACCAACTCCCAAATACCGGTGGCATTACCGCACAGGAAAGAACAAACAGTAAACAGGATAATGGATGCCGCAAAATAATTTCTCCTGCCAAACTGAACAGAAAGCCAGCTTGTCATCGGTACTATAATAACGTTGCCGATTGCATAAGCTGTGATTACCCAGCCTACTTCTGTTAGTGTAGCACCCAGGGTTCCCCTCATGTCATTCAGGGCCACGTTCACGATCGTGGTGTCAACAATTTCCAGCAGGGCGCAGAGGATTGCGGTGATGGTAATGATCACTCTCCTGCTGCCATATTCTACCAATGATTCCATATGTTTTCCCTCAACCCCTGCGAAAGGGGCATTTAATATTTTTATTTAAAATCTTTACTGGTCTTCCTGTTGCTCACTAACACAGCCGCCAATTATAGATGAACATCCACCGTCACATTCATACCGGGTACCAGTTCATTCACCAGGGAATCTGCTGATTTATTGAATTCGATCTTTACAGGAAGGCGTTGTACCACTTTTACAAAATTTCCACTGGCATTGTCGGGAGGCAACAATGAAAACTTTGATCCTGTAGCAGGAGAAAAGGAACTGAGCGTGGCTTCAAAATCATGACCGGGAAATGCATCTGCGTGTACGGTTACTTTTTGCCCGATCCTCATTTTCTCAAACTGTGTTTCTTTAAAGTTCGCCACTACCCACACATTATTGTTCAGCACGATACTGAATACCGATTGGCCGGGTTGTACAAACTGTCCTTCCTGCAAATTCACTTTTGAGATCATGCCGTCTTCCTGGGCGGTAATTACGGCATAAGATAAATTCAGTTTTGCTTCAGCCAGTTCCACTTCTTTTTGTTTGATGGTAGCTGCTGCCACATCTATTTGCGAAGCGGTGGCCGTACTCTGCGATGATACAGCATTGGTTTGTTGTGCCACCTGGTTCTTTTGTGCTACCAATATTTGCAACTGTTTTTCGGCTGTTTGTTTTGCAGCCACTGCCTGCTCATATTGCTGTTGAGTGATCGAGTGATCTTTTATGAGGTTGGAGTAACGTTCGTAATCCTGTGTAGTTCTCCATACCGAAACCTTGGCAGCTTCTATTTGTGCATCAGCAGTGGAGATGCCGGCCTGCGTGGTACTGATATTGGCTTTGGAAGCGTTGCTGTTGGCATTTGCTACACCGAGGCTGGTATGCGCTGTTGCAAGGGCAGCTTCTGCCTGCATCACTTTTAAGGCGAGGTCCCTGTCATCCAGTATCATCAGGGTATCGCCTTTTTTTACAAACTGGTTATCCTTTACCCTTACTGCTTTTACATAGCCGGCTACCCTTGGTATCACCGGGCTGATGTTGGCTTCTACCTGAGCATCATCCGTTTCTTCATGATGTTTGCCGTGCAGGTATTTGCTCACCCCGAACCAGGTGCCGCCTATGAGCAATAACGCCAATACAATGATAAATCCTTTGCTATTTTTCTTTGGCGCTTCTGCCGCTGTATTTTTTTGTTCCATAATATCTTTAGTATTTGTTGTTGGGTTTAATTAATAATTGATGGCGCCGGTTACCTGCAGCAGTTTATTGTATGCCAAAAATGAATCTGCTTTGGCATTGGTAACACTCAGTTTTGTTTGCAGCAGTGCCACATCCGCATCCAGCAACTCAGTGGTAGTGGACAGTGCATTGTCATACTTGTTTTTGGTGATGCGGTAGTTTTCTTCTGCCTGGGATACCGCTTTTTCGTATACCTGTATCTTTTTCTGGCTCAGCATATACGCCTGGTAGGCCTGGTTTACCTGCAATTTTATATTATCATCCAGTTGCTCTTCGTTCAGTTGCAACTGCTGCACTTTTAACTTTGCCTGCTGGATACTTGTTTTCGTTTTCCATAAAGAGGCCAGGTTGTATTTAACACCTACACCTACATTCACCGCATTGGTGATGGTTAAAAAACCGGGAATGTCTGCGGCAACATATCCACCAGTCAATGCAATGGAAGGATAGTAATTGCTTTTGGCATTTTTGATACCAAGGTCTGCTGCTTTTCCCCTGTAACTAAGTGCAGCAATATCTTTCCTGTTCTTTAGTGCATCCAGTTCATAATCTTCAAAAGTTTTTATGGAAGTTGGCAGTGCAAGCCCGCTCCGGTCGGGTACCAGTTCTGTTTGTTCCGGCAAGCCCATCATCAGGTTCATATTCACCGATGCCAGTTTGTAATTTGTTTCTGCATCCAGTAAAGTAAGTTCGATATTGGAAGTTTGCAGTTCTGCCTTCATCAGGTCGTTCCGGGCAAGCAGGCCATTTTTTTCAAGACTTGTAAAATCCTTTACCCGCTGTTGCGACTGTGCTAAATTTTCTTTTACTAGTCCGATGGCCGTATAAGCCTTGTATAAATTGATACAGGCATTCACTACATTCAGTGTGATGAGTTCTTTATCATGATCAGCATCCAGTTTAACCGCCTGCTCTAAAAACTTCGCAGCTTCAATACCATATTTTATTTTGCCCCCGGCATACAACGGAACCGAAACGCTTGCCATGCCATATACTACCTGGTTTACATTAGGGCCACCGCCACTACCGGAATCAGTTCCGTTTTTCATGGTAATGTTTGGCTGGAACGGCAGGTACAAATAAGAACCACTCACACTTGCTTCGGGCAATTTCTTTTCGTAGGCTTCTTTGATTGTTGCAGCAGCTTCTTCAATTTTAGCCTTGTTGATACGGAGTGTTTTGTTGTACGCCAGGGTAAGGTCTACAGCTTCCTTCAACGTGATCGTCCTGCTTTGCTGGGCTGCCAATCCTTTGCACAGCAACAGGCCGGCCATTATCATTATCAGTCTATGCTTCATTTGTAAGTATTGCTTTAAATAATAGTTTTATGTGTACGCTTAATTTCTTTTTCAGCAGGGTTTCATATTCTTCATCACTTAATGCACCGGCATTATAAAAATCCCTGTAGTGTTCTTTGCTGATGATCACCTGCCATACCGTACCGATCATGGTATTCTGCATCAGCAACACGTCTATCTTCTTTTTAAAATCACCTCTTTTTTGCCCTTCCTTTATCAGTTCCCCTATCAATTCTATATTCCGCAGCTTTAGTTTTTTCACTTTTTCCGTAATGGAAGGATTGGAATTGCTTACCTGTTCGCAGATCATGATTCGGTAAAACTGCTGGCTACTCAATACCCTTTCAATATGTTCTTCTATCAGGGTGTATACCTTTTGTATGGGCGACATGGTCGAATCTTTCAGTAATTCTTCCACCCTCATCTGCACCCTGCCGATCTTTACTTCAAATATGGCTTCCATTAATTTTTCTTTGGAACCAAAATAATAGGATATCATCGCTACATTGATCCCGGCCTCTTCTGCGATGTCTCTGACAGATGTGCCATCAAATCCTTTTTTTGAAAACAAACGCTCTGCAGTTTCGATCAGTTGCAGTTGCTTTTCATTGTACGTTGTCATTGGATTCTTTTTTTAAGGAAACAAAGTTAAACGATTGTTTAATATTAATCAAACATTTGTTTAATTTTTTTCACGGCAATCGGTTGGCTGGTAAGGATTGTTTTGATTAGATTTGAAAAAACTTAGCCTATGTTGTTTGAAAATAAAACAGTTATCATCACAGGTGCCTCCCGGGGGATAGGCAAGGCCATCGGGATAAAATTGGCCGGTGAAGGAGCGAATATTGTGATCGCTTCAAAAAGCATAGAAGAAAATCCCAAACTGGGCGGTACCATCTTTACTGCAGCCGCGGCGATGGAAGCAGCGGGGGGAAAGGCGCTGGCAATACAGTGTGACATCCGGTATGAAGACCAGGTACAACAGGTGGTTGACAAAGCGGTAGAGAAATTCGGCGGTATCGATGTGCTCATCAACAATGCCTCCGCCATCAATCTTAGTCCCACGGAGAAAACTGAACCCAAGCGCTTCGACCTGATGTACGATATCAATGTGAGGGGAACGTTTATGATGAGCCGGGCCTGCATTCCCCATCTTAAAAAGAGTACCAACGCCCATATATTAAATTTATCTCCACCCATTAATATGGATTTAAAATGGTTTGCCGGTCACCTGGCCTATACCATCAGCAAATACAATATGAGTATGATCGCCCTGGGATTGTCGGCCGAATTAAAGCCCTTCCATATTGCTGCCAATGCATTATGGCCACGCACTACCATCGCCACTGCAGCGGTAAATAATTTGCTCGGTGGCGAGGCGCTGATGAAAATGAGCCGCACCACGGATATTATTGCAGATGCGGCCTTTTACATATTATCCAAATCATCCATGGAATGCACCGGCAATACTTTTATAGATGAAGAAGTGCTGGCGGGAGAAGGGATCACTGACCTTTCAAAGTACTCAGTGGTGCCCGGGGCAAAATTATTCAACGACCTTTTTATTTAAAAATGGCTGTTAAGAAAATTGTAATTCGGCCTTGTTTTGATAAACGGTAACATTTTTTGGCGCTGTACGTTTAGTTTCGCAGGAAGAAGTAAACCGGTGGTTATTTCTCAAGCCAAACCTGTATAGTCATGTTCATTGCCAGAATCTGTCTTGCCTGGCTGTTTGCATTCGTAAGTATCAGTGCAACATCCCAGCAAACAGAAAAAAAGAAGATCGCCGCAAAAAGAATTCACACTCCAATAATTATTGATGGTGAAATAAATGAAGCTATATGGAAGGATGCTCCATTGGCAGATAAATTCATCGCCCTGAGGCCTACTCCATTCAGGGCAGAAAACCCGGCAAATGCTACACAGGTTTATTTTTTATACGATGATGAAGGCATTTATGTAGGTGGATACCTGCACGAAAGCAGCCGGGACAGTATTTCCCATGAACTGGTTGGCAGGGATGGTTTTGGTGCGAATGATTTTATCGGGGTGATCTTTGATACCTATTACGACAAGCTCAATGGGTTTGAATATTTTGTAACACCGCTGGGTGAACAGATGGATGCAAAACAGGCGCCCAATCCCAATGGCGACAGCGAAGATTTTACCTGGAATGCTGTGTGGCAGAGTGCCTGTAAGATACATGCCGATGGCTGGAGTTTTGAAATGTTCATTCCCTATGCTGCCATCCGTTTTGGAAAAGACAAGGTACAGGACTGGGGCCTGAACATCGTAAGAAGAAGACAGAAAAGCGGCGAACAATTGTTTTGGGAAAGTGTAGATCCCAATGTAAATGGATTTCTTACACAGGAAGGTTTACTCACTGGCCTGGAAAACATCAAACCACCTTTGCGCTTGCAGTTCTCTCCTTATTTTTCTACCTATCAAAATCATGATGCGCTTGCAGCAGCTGGGAAATCGAAAAACAGCACTACGTTTAATGGTGGTATGGATATAAAATATGGCCTCAACCAGGCTTTTACACTTGATATGACGCTGATACCCGATTTCGGGCAGGTGCAAACCGATAATCTTATTTTGAACCTTACGCCTTTTGAGCAGAAATTTAATGACAACAGGCCCTTTTTTACCGAGGGGGCTGAACTCTTTAACAAAGGCAATTTATTTTACAGCAGGCGTATCCCTACCAAACTGTTCAATGCTACCAAGATCAGCGGCCGTACTCAAAAAGGACTTGGCATCGGTGTGCTAAATGCAGTTGCAAAGCCTGAATACCGGGTTGAAAAAAATGATGTAACCGGTGAAGAAAGCAAGATAGAAGTTACACCACTTACCAATTACAATATCCTGGTATTGAACCAGTCTTTAAAAAATAACAGCAGCGTATCCCTGGTTAATACCAATGTGTGGCGCAGTGGCAGGGCCTATGATGCCAATGTAACTGCCGTATTGCTGGATCTGTATGATAAAAAGAACAAGTGGAATATCGGCGGCAACGTAAGTGTGAGCAATATTGCAGGAAAGGAAGCAAAAAATATCGTTGGGTATGCGCACTCTATCTATTTCGGTAAAGTGAGCGGACAGTTCAATTTTAATATATGGCAGGACCTGGTGAATGCAAAGTATGATAAAAGTGATCTTGGTTATTTTACCAACAACAATTTTATGGACCAGGGATTTTGGGCAGGGTACAACTGGACGAAACCCACCAACTGGTACAACCAGTTTAGAATAAACGGCAATATGTTTTACAGCAGGCTGGTTTCCGCAATTGATTTGCAGCGGCCGAAAATGATGTTTCAAAACATGGGATATAACGTGAATGTAAACGGGCAGCTTAAAAATCTGTGGTGGATCGGGGGGAATATAAATGGCGGCGTTAATCGAAATGATTTTTATGAGCCGAGAGTTTATGGGAGAGTATTTAGAGATAAAGCCAGGGTGTATACCAACCTGTTTTGGGAAAGTAATTATGCAAAAAAATTATCCTGGGGTGGAAATGTATCGCTGGGCAAGGGTGCTTATTTTGGCCGAACCTTGTTAGGGGCCGGTCTTTTTGGTAAAGTTCGCTTCAGCAGCCAGTTCTCTGTTGACCTGCAGGTAAACGTAGAGCAAACAACCAACCAGGCAGGCTTTGCGGCAATACAGGCTGATGCGATCTATTTTTCCAAAAGAGATGTTGTTTTTGTTGAGAACATCCTCAACGCAAAATATAATTTCACCAACCGCATGGGACTCAGTTTAAGAACCCGCCATTACTGGAGCAGGGTAAAACCAACATCATTTTTTGTGCTGGATGGGGATGGTTATTTGAAGCAGCCGGTAGATCCGTTTACCGGTAATGTGAAACAGAACTACAATTTTGTAAGTTTTGATATGGTGTACACCTGGCAGTTTGCACAGGGTAGTTTTATCAACCTGGTTTGGAAAAATATTGATGAGAACTTCTACCGGAATTTTGAGAAGAACTATTTCGACAATTTTGGTAAAACGATCGGCGGTAATGGGTATAACAATCTCACACAGTTCAATAGCTTTTCTGTTAAAGTGATTTACTTCCTTGATTATCTCACTGAACGAAACAGGGTTCGTAACAGGAACAGTAAAAAGGTATAAGCAACGGCTGTTTAAAAAGGCATTGATAATTGCGGTATGTCGTTTAAAACAGCCTATATCATCTAAACCTATTTCAACATCGGTTTTGGCACTTCCTTTTCCAACAGGTATTTGTAAATAAACCTTGTTTTCATATTGAGGTAGTGCAGCCATTTGTTACCGGGCCAACCATGCCGCCCACCACTGTAAGGCATAAACTCAAATTCTTTTTTAGCATCCTGTAATTTACTGATGAGGTTGATGCTGTTTTGCATGTGTACATTATCATCAATGATCCCGTGTACCAATTGCAGTTTTCCTTTGTAGTTATCCGTATAAGTGAGTACAGAACTTTTTTTATAGCCTTCTGCATTGTCGGCGGGTGTACCCATATAGCGTTCGGTGTAATGCGAATCATAATAGGTCCAGTCTGTTACACTGCCGCCAGCCATGCCATGGGTAAATACATCAGCACCGTAAGTCAATGCATAACAGGTCATATATCCTCCGTAACTAAAACCGCTGATGCAGATCTTTGACGGGTCTGCGTTACCGTTAGTGACCAGCCATTTTACCATGGTGCTGTAATCTTTCATTTCCCAATAACCAAGATTGTGGTACATGTAATTCACACCCTCCTTACCAAAATGCCCGCTGGCACGGTGATCCATCACCACCTGTATCAACCCTTCCCTGGCATACCATTGCTGGTTGCCGGTGAGGGTCCAGGAATCAAAGCAGGTGCCGGCATCGGGCCCGCCGTAAATAGAAATAAGCACCGGGTATTTTTTGTTCTTGTCCATATCAACCGGCCAGGTAACTTTCATAGGAAGATCGTACAACCCATCATCGCTTTTTACCCGCAATAATTCAGTTTTGGCCAATGCATATTCATCAAAGCTGCCTGCTTTGGCATCGCCGATCTCTTTAATGATCTTTCCTTTGTTGCTTACCAGTGTTGTTTTATTCGGAGTAGATGCGTTGGAATAAGTTGTGAGAAAGTAGCCGGCGTTTGGTGAAAGGTTGATATTGGTATGGCTGAACTCTCCAAAAGTTAAGCGCTGTAATTTTTTTCCATCCAGTCCCACCTTGTAAAAATCATAGCGGGCAGTGTTTTCCCTGCTTCTTGCAGTAAAATAAACAAACTTATTTTTTTCATCTACATAGTTCAGATCGGTTACAGTAAACGTTCCGCTGGTAACTGCATTGATCAGTTTTCCATCCATGCTGTAGTAATAAAGGTGCTTCCAGCCGGTTGCATCGCTCATCAATAAAAATCCTTTACCATCGGCTAAAAATTGTATCCTGTTGCCTTCATCATCAAGGCTGATCCAGGTTTTTTGTGTTTCATTGTACAGTTCTTTTTTGCTTCCTGTTGCCGGATCTATTGTCCATATCTTAAGATTGTTTTGCAGGCGGTTCATCCATTGCACCCACAAGGCGCTGCCATCGGGCGCCCAGTAAGGCAGCCCGAAATACTGGTCGTCTTTTGGATTGAAATCGGCCCAGGTGGTGTTGCCACCATCCGGCGATACAATACCCACTTTTACTTCAGGATTTTTGTCACCCACTTTTGGGTAGCGCACTGTTTCTACATATCCATGCTGGCCTGTGCCGTCCGTTAAAGTAAAAACCGGCACCCCGCTGTCATCCGTTCTAAAGTATGCGATGCGCTTACTATCCGGGCTCCACCAAAAAGAACGGTAGTGACTGGCCCTGCCCAATATCTCTTCTGTGTATACCCAACTGGCATAGCCATTCAGGATAACATCGCTGCCATCGGTGGTAAGCGCTGTTTCTTTTTTATTGCGGATGTTTACTGTGTAAAGATTGTTGTTCTTTGTATAGGCCACGTAATTGCCATCAGGGCTCATGGTGGGATTGGTTTCCACTGCTGTATCATTGGTGAGTTGCACTTCTGCACCATTCAAACTGATGAAAAGGTCATTTCCTTTTTTGTAGGCAGCAATCGTTTCTTCTTCCACTTTAGGTTCTGTTTCACTTACTTCCCTTTCCTTGCCCGTTTTGCAATCTACCAGGTATTTTTTTGAGTTGTTCGCATACACGAACTGGTTATCATTGACCCATTTGATAAATACAGGCAGCGGTTGAACGATGTCTTTAAAATTATTTTTAAAATATTGTTCATCGGTTAATTGCTTTTTTTGCGCAACAGCGGTTAAACAGGCGGCTGCAAAAATCAGGCAGGTAGTGGTTCTTTTTAGCTTCGCTATCATCTGGAGTTTGTTTATAAAATTGGGTAGACAAGATAGTTTTTTGTGGGGGTTCTCACAAAAGAAAAGGGCGATAAATTATATCGCCCCTGTATAAAAAATGTTTTAATACGATCAACCTTCAATATGCTCCGGGCGCATCATTGGAAAGAACAATACATCCTGGATGGAATGCTGGTTGGTGAGCAACATTGCAATCCTGTCTATACCAAAACCAATCCCGGATGTTGGAGGCATACCGTATTCAAGCGCCCTTAAAAAATCGTGGTCGATGAACATGGCTTCGTCATCACCACGTTCCATCAGTTTAACCTGTTCTTCAAAACGTTCTCTTTGTTCAAGTGGATCGTTGAGCTCACTATAGGCATTGGCAATTTCTTTTCCGTTGCACATCAGCTCAAAACGTTCTACCAGCCCTGGTTTGCTGCGATGCTTTTTCGTGAGCGGACTCATTTCAACAGGGTAATCTGTAATAAAGGTTGGCTGTATATAATTGGCCTCACATTTCTCTCCAAAAATTTCATCGATCAGTTTGCCTTTGCCCCATTTTTCATCTGCATGGATATTCAGTTTTTTACACACTTCCCTGATACCTGCTTCATCCATTTCGCTGATGTCGAAACCGGTATGTTCTTTTATGGCATCGTACATGGTAATTCTTTTGTACGGTGCTTTAAAGTCGATCTCCTTATCACCCACCAATACTTTACTGGTGCCATTGGTAGCGACCGCTGCTTTCTCCAGCATCAACTCGGTGGTATCCATCATCCATTCATAATCTTTATACGCCACGTAAAATTCCAATACGGTAAATTCAGGATTGTGGGTGCGGTCCATACCTTCGTTGCGAAAGTTGCGGCTGAACTCATACACCCATTCAAAACCACCAACGATCAGGCGTTTCAGGTATAGTTCGTTGGCAATGCGCATGTACATCGGCACATCCAGTGCATTGTGGTGTGTGGTAAAAGGTCTTGCTGCAGCGCCACCGGGAATGCTTTGCAATACAGGGGTATCAACTTCCAGTGCACCTCTTTCATTTAAAAACTCACGGATGGCATTTACCATTTTAGTGCGTTTGATAAAAGTTTCCTTTACACCGGGATTAACGATCAGGTCGGCATAACGCTGGCGGTAGCGGAATTCAGGATCGGTAACTTCATCAAATGCTTCCCCGTCTTTTTCTTTTACGATCGGCAATGGATGCAGTGATTTGGTGAGCAGCGTAAATTCTTTTACATGCACAGATGTTTCACCCGTTTTGGTAGTGAACACATATCCTTTAACGCCGATGATGTCTCCTATATCGAGCAATTTTTTCCAAACCTGCTGAAACAGGGTCTTGTCTTCACCCGGACAAATATCATCCTGCTTAATGTAGAGCTGGATCTTCCCCACACTATCCTGCAGCACCGCAAAATTCGCCTTGCCCATATCACGTACACTCATGATGCGGCCGGCAATACAGATGTCAATCGGTTGATCTGTTTCGGGGTTCTTCAGTTTTTCGGGTGTTTCTGCCCAGCATTTTTTTATTTCAACAGAATGATGGGTTACGGGATAGAGGGCAGCCGGGTATGCATCGATACCCAGTTTTCCCAGTTCTACCAGTTTCTCTCTTCTTATAATTTCCTGCTCAGATAAATTTTGTGTACTCATATTTAATTAAAGGTTTTGTCGCCCTGTTGGGCTGGCGGCGCAAAGATACCGGATGCAACTCATTTTTGTGAATTCTCGTCTTGCTAACCTGTTTGGCGTTATACTTGCATAACCTGAACCATTGAAATCACAATTATGAAAAGAATACTGTTTGTTATATCGTTTGCAATAGCATTGAGTGGCTGTGATGTGCTGCAGCAATTACCAACTTCTGTTGGAACCGGCGTTACTGAGGCGGAAGCCGGCCAGGGGATAAAAGAAGCATTGAGCCAGGGACTGGTAAATGCAGTGCTGCACCTGAATAAAGAAGATGGCTTTTATAAAGATGCGCTTTATAAAGTATTGCTGCCACCGGATGCTAAAAAAATTGAGAATGCGTTGAGAACGGTAGGTATGGGCAGCGTGGTAGACAAAGCTGTTTTACAGATCAACCGTGGTGCAGAAGATGCAGTTGGATATGCCAAACCGATATTTGTGGAAGCCATTAAAAACATTACGCTTCAGGATGCGATCGGCCTGGTGAAAAATGGTGATACTAGTGCCACGCATTTTTTCAGGGAGAAGACCACCGCACAATTAACAGCTGCTTTTTTACCCATTATCAAATCTTCTTTGGATAAAGTGAATGCCACCAAATATTACGGCGATATTGTAAGCACCTACAACAATTTTCCTACCACGATGAAAAAAATAAATCCTGATCTGAACAGCTATGTTACCGAAAGAGCAACCGTGGCATTGTTTGACCTGGTGGCCAAAGAAGAACTGAATATCCGTACCAATGTGGTTGCAAGAACTACAGACATATTGAAGAAAGTGTTTGGGCAGAAGTGGATGTAGATATTTACTCAACGCCTTTGATCGATGCAAAAGCAATTAATACGGCAGTGAGTGCCGCTGTAACCCCAATACCAAGGCCGCCGAGAATATAGCTGCTGGTCGTTTTGTGTATGTCCTTTTCTATCACCTCAATTTTGTTGATCCTGCCAAACGGGATTTTGTATGCTCCAACAGCGACCGTACTATCAGGCTCAATATAAATGTGTACTTCCTTTAATACAGACTTGTCCGCTGCAACATTTTTTTTATACCTCAATTTACCTTTACGCCCCAACCCCAGGTGAAGTTTATTGTCAGCAGAAAGAAAATCAAGTGTGCATATAATATTGTTTTGTTCAGTCGCTGCAGCATTGTTTATTTGAAAAGCTTCGTTGCCGTTTCTTAAAATAAAAATGCGTTTGGTTTGTAAAAGGCTGTCAATTGCGGTAGCTTTCTGGTTGTTATTTTCAACAGGTGGATTAACCACTTTGTAGTAGTTAGCGCAACTCATCAGTATAGATTGCACAGCAATTAAAAAAGGAATTAACCGGCGGGTGGATGTTGTTTTTTTCATAAGTGTTGCTCTAAGGGATCAGGATATAATATTAAGAAGAAAATTGCATGCTGCAGCGCTTTTCTTAACAAATAAAACTACTGGTTTAATGCCAGCAACACCTGCCACGCCTCGCTAACCTTACCTGCGTCCAGCAATTCTTCTGCATACAAATGCAGTTCTTTTTCCATGTCATCGGGATTGATAGAGTAATACTGGATGATGTTTTTTAAACGGTCATCATTAAAAGCCGGATCCACAAACGGCAATTCATGTACATTGCCGAGTTGACCAAGGTGGTTGCCAGTTAGGATGTTGCTGTTCCTGATGGAAACGGGTAAAGCATCTACACCAATGCCCAGTTTGAGGTTTGGCTTTTCTACCCTGAATAAATTACTGCTGTCAACCTTGCAATACCAATCGCCTCCCAGCCGGGCTACATGATGCAGTTTGGTTTGATCGATCATTGTATTGTCTTCATTCAATATGGCGTCATTAACGTGCATGAGTAATACTTCTGCAATCACGAGGTTGCCGGCGCCGCCTTCGGTACCCAGGGGTTTCACTTCAAGTACCTTACACTCCAGTTGTACCGGGCTTTCTTTTACCCTCGGTGGTTTCACCAGCAGCGAACTTTCTTTGGTGAAACCTGCTTTGGTAAATTCATCTACCCCCTTGGGAAATTCGCAACTAGCCAGGCTCACCTGCTGCACCATATTGTAATCACAAATATTGATCACTACTTCCGGAAAGTCCAGCACATTTTCTAAGGTATGTTTGGTGGTATTGTCTCTCCCTTTTCTTGCAGGAGAAAAAATCACGATGGGAGGATTGCTGGAAAACAGGTTGAAGAAAGAAAAAGGACTGAGATTGACATTGCCTTCCTTATCAATGGTGCTTGCAAAACAAATGGGTCTTGGTGCAATGGCATGCTGCAGCCAGGCCATTCGTTGGATAATGGGGAGTTCGTTAAGGTTGAATTGCATAATTATACTGTTACGGGTTGCGGGTTTTGTTTTCACCGCAGCGTACAGGAGTTAATCTGTGCGTAAACTCTTTTTCTCCTGTTCTCTGCGGTAAGAGTCACATTTTCTTTAAACTTAAAATCGAAAAATCGCTGTCCTCTTTCACGATCGTGTTCGTCAATTTTCCCAAGCCTTCAATTTCCATCTCTACCACATCGCCGTCCTGTAACCATTGTTCCTCGTAGTTGGGGTCGTTGAGTTTGCCGGTGCCATTCAATTCTAAAAAGCAACCGGTACCAACTGTGCCGCTGCCGATGATATCGCCGGGATACAAATTGGCGCCGTAGCTGCAGCGCTCAATGAGCTCAGCAAAGGTCCAGTCCATATCACTTACATTGCCCTCACTTACCTGCACGCCATTCACACGGCATTTCATGGTGAGGTTCCAGGCTTTGCCGGTATGGTTTTCTTTGCAGGGCACTTCAAAACTTTCCAGTTCATCCAGCGTTACCAGCATGGGGCCAACCACGGTGGCAAAATCTTTTCCTTTTGCAGGGCCCAGGTTCAGGAGCATTTCTTCCATCTGCAATTTCCTGGCGCTCATATCATTCATGATCATGAGTCCACCAATATAACTGTCTGCGTCGGCTGCCGAAATATTTCTTCCATACCTGCAGACAACAATGGCAGCTTCCAGTTCAAAATCTAATTTTTCAAAATGATCAGGCATGCAAAGGATATCGCCGGGGCCCTGTATACTATTGTGGTTGGTAAAATAAAAGATGGGATACTGGTCAAACTCCGGTATCATGTCTACTTTTCTGTTTCGCCTCGCAGCAGCTACATGTTGTCGAAAGGCATAGCCATCGCGGCAACTGGTTGGATGTGGTACCGGGGCCAGCAGGTCCGCATTTTCGTAGTTTTGAAACGGAACGCTTCTACCAAGGCCTTCTTTCAATCTTTTTTCAACTGCCATTGCCAGCGGGTACATATCATCCCAGTAGTTTAAAAACATGGCCATGCTTACCGGCAGATCCGGGTGCAGCAGATCGGTATCATACAGTTTTTCATTGATCAGCATTGCCAGTTGATCGTGGCCTTCTTTGAGGTAGGTAACTAATTTCATCGACAGTAAAATTTTGATGCCAAATGTAGGGATTAAAAGTTGATGACGGCTCCAGGAAAAACCGCTCTATGAGGTCGGCGGGAATGTTTTTGATGAGAACGATTTGTATCAAATCACCATTTTTCTTCTTCGTCAAAAGAATGGCCAGACTGCCTGAATTGCTGTTTCGTTTTTATCTTCTGCAATTGTCTTTCGATGATCAGTGAAGCGATCAGGTCACCTGCGTTCGATGCCGGCTCATTTTGTAAAAGGGATTTTATTTTTGCCTCACTTACATCGATGCGGTACAGCAGGCTCACCAGTTGCTCAAAATGATGCTGGATCAAATGGTTGACATGAATACTCAGCAGGCGATGCAGTTCTTCGGCACTACTGTTACCGGGCAGTTCAAGGGCCAGCTCTTTGTTGAGTTGCAGCACCAGTTGTTCGCTGTTCATGATATGAAATTAATATTTTTCAATTACGCCTGCCCCAAACAATGCGTAATCGTATTTTATGGGATCCGCGGCATCCAACGATCTCAGGTAAGCAGTAAGTTCAAGTGCAGCCTGCCAGTCATTTTGCGTTCTTTGTAAAATTTGCAGGCGCCTTGCCACCCTTGTAACATGTACATCCAGCGGGCAAATGAGTTGCGAAGGGCGGATGGTTTGCCAGATGCCAAAGTCAACGCCTTTATTATCAGTACGCACCATCCATCGTAAAAACATATTCAGTCTTTTGCAGGCAGATTTTTTTGCAGGCGTAGCAATGTGTTTGCGGCAATGTTTTTCTTCCCCCGCCTCTTCACTAAATCCAAACACATACTCATGAAAACCTGTCAGTGCTTTTTCAATGGTTTCATCTCCCGGCTGCATCCATTTACTAAAAGCGGTTTCTAAACTTGTATGGATGCTGTAATGGTATTGTAAAAAATGAAACAGGTGCCAGAGATCCATTTGGTTAAAAGTGCGGTGAACAAAACCATTGAACAGATCAAATGTTTTTTTCTTATTAAGGTCTGCAGCGCTGATAAAATCATAGGGCGCATTGTCCATAGCATTCAGCAGCCTGTTGCAGGAACTGATGATGCCTTTTCTTGTACCCCAGGCGAGGATCGCAGCAAAAAAACCGGCGATCTCAATATCCTGTTTCCGGGTAAAGCGATGCGGTATAGTGATCGGGTCATCTGTAATGAAAGACGGGTTATTGTACAATTCAAATTTTGTATCAAGAAATGCCTTCAGGTTCTCCATTTCACCGGCTGTTTTTTTTCAGTAAGGCCGCAATGGCAATAAACACCCACACAACATTTACCACCATGTTGGGCCAGGTATGATGTGCGTAGGTATAAATGGAAAATAAAATGCCACCAATGATATTGGCAAGGATATAAGGTATCGCCGTGCTCTTTACCCTGCCGTTGATGTTAAGGAAATAGGCACCAACAATGAGTACGGTGCCTATCCAGCCAATTGTTTCTATGATGTTCATGTTATCCTATTGCCTGCTCCAGATCTGCGATCAAATCAACTGCGTCTTCAATGCCCACGCTTAGCCTGATCAATCCATCACTCAAGCCATTTTTAATTCTTTCTGCTCTTGGTATGCTGGCATGCGTCATACTTGCAGGATGGTTGATGAGCGATTCAACGCCGCCCAGGCTTTCTGCCAGAGAAAATATTTTGGTAGATGACAATACTTTGTTGGCTGCTTCAACAGACTCATCTTTCAATGTAAAACTGATCATGCCGCCAAAACCACGCATTTGTTTTTTGGCAACCGCATAGCCGGCACTGTCTTCAAAACCGGGCCAGTAAACTGTTGCCACTTTAGGATGATTGCGCAAGCAATGTGCAATGGCGATGCCGTTTTCGCAGTGCTGCTTCATACGCACATGCAGGGTTTTAATGCCACGCAATACAAGAAAGCAGTCCATTGGTCCGGGTACAGCACCGCAACTTTTTTGAATGAGGTATAATTTTTCTCTCAGGTCATGATCATTCATTACCAGGCAACCCTGTATCACATCACTGTGACCACCGAGGTATTTGGTGGCGGAGTGCATTACGATATCTGCACCAAAATCGATCGGGTTTTGCAGGTAGGGAGATGCAAACGTATTGTCCACGCAAAGCAATGCGCCGGCGGCTTTTGCTATTTCACTTACAGCAGCAATATCGGTGATGTTCATCAGTGGATTGGTAGGTGTTTCCAGCCAGATGAGTTTTGTATTGGCCGTTACAACAGCCTTGATATTGCCTGCATTGGTAGTATCTACATAAATGAATTTGATGCCGAACTTCTCAAATATTTTGGTGAACAAGCGGTAGGTGCCGCCATACATGTCACTGGCTGCAATTACTTCATCGCCGGGGTTCATCAATTTAATTACGGCATCCGTTGCCGCCACACCGCTGCTGAATGCCAGGCCGTATTTGCCGTTTTCCAAAATAGCGTACGCTTCTTCAAGTGCTTTACGGGTTGGGTTTTGACTGCGGGCATATTCATACCCCTTGTGCTGGCCCGGGGCAGATTGCACGTAAGTGCTTGTTTGAAAAATAGGCGTCATGATGGCGCCGGTAGAAGGGTCCGGCTCAGCGCCTGCATGAATTATTTTTGTTGCAAGCCCCTTGCCTGCTAAATTTTCTGCACTCATTGTATAATGGTTTTATCGATTGAAAATTGAGACTGCAAAGTAACGGAGATTTGCTTAGCAGGCAATGGCAAAGAAGAACGGTATGCTATTGCCGATGATTATATAAATTATAACAGGCAAATGTTTGATCAGCAAAAGAGCTGGCCTGCACACAAATACCTCCAGTCAAAGTTGTCAGCAACATGGGCACCTGCCGGCACGATGGCCCTGCTCAATACTTCTTTGTTCAGCACGCCTTTTTTAACCAGTTTCTTTTTTGCTTCATGAATATATTCTGTCATCGCTTCATCCTGCATCCACTGCTTTTGCGGCGGCTCATATCCTACTTTGTCTTTTCGCCAAACAATTTCCGATGGTAATTTTTTTGCCATCGCTTTTCTCAGCAACCACTTGGTCCATCCTTTATGAATTTTAAAATTGGCCGGCAATGAAAAAATAAATTCAACCAGTTGATGATTTAAAAACGGAAGTCTCACTTCTACGCCATTGGCCATACTGTTCCTGTCTGCAAAACGAAGCAGTTCTTCCAGGCCAAGCGAAGTGGTATTGAAAAAAAGAATATCATTCAGTTTTGTAATGATGGGTTTGTGAATACCTTCCCACTCTCTTCCATGCAGGGTATTGATAAAATCCTTGTTGATATCAGGATGTTTTACCACCCTGTTGTATTCTTTCGATTCAAGATGGATGGCTGTATGGGCCGGCAGGTAGGTGGCTAAATAATTCCCAAATCCCCAGCGGAAGGGGGTGTTGTTTCGGCGGAAGATGCTTTTTTCAAGCATGGCTTCCTTGTACATTTTTCTGCTGATGAGTTGCTGCAGGTACCAGTGGATGTATTTGTTGTACCCTGCCAGTGTTTCATCAGCACCCTGTCCATCGAGCATTACTTTTATATCATGCTGTTTGGCCAGTTCAAATACTTTGTATTGTGCGTATATGCTCGACGATTGAAAAGGTTCTTCCTGGTGGCGGCAGATCTTTTCAAACTCCTGTATCAGTCCATTTACATTGGGCGTTACCTGGTAATTGCTCACCGGGAATTTATGGATGGCAGATTCAATGTATTTTGATTCGTCTTTTACAAAGCCCGGGAAAACGGCAGAGAAAGTTTGCTGCGACCTGTTGAGCAGCTGGCTTTGAAATACATTGGCTACAATGGCCGAACTATCCAGTCCTCCACTCAGGCTGGAACCTGTTTCTACATCGCTGCGGAGGCGGCGGCTCACCGATTGCGCAAACAGCTTGTTGAATTTTTCAACTGCCTGGTCGGCCGTAAGATCACTGGTGAGTTCTTTATCGATCTTCCAGTAGGGATGCACTTCATAATCAAAAATATCAAGGTTGAACTGGAGAAAGTGGGCCGGCGGCAGCGAATAAATATTTTCGTAAAAGGTTTGTTCTTTGTCGTTGGCATTTTGCACATATCCCAGCACCAGGTAATTCAGCAGCATTTTGTTATCGGTAATTCTTTCAACACCCACCGTCCACAGTGCTTTCATTTCGCTGGCAAAAAGAAAATGAGCTTCATCAAAATAAAAGTAAAAAGGCTTTTCTCCAAAACGGTCCCTTGCTGCAAAAAGTTTTCTTTTTTTGGCATCCCAGATGGCGAAGGCAAACATGCCATCAAATTTCTGCAGGCATTCTTCTTCCCAAAAATCATAGGCAGCCAGTATCACTTCGGTATCGCTTTTTGAATGAAAGCGGTAACCGTGACTGTAGAGCTCGTCTTTTAATTCAATGTAATTGTAAATTTCGCCGTTGTAAGTGATGGTATATCTTTTTTCTTCACCGGCGATGGAAGAAAACAACGAGCGCTGCATGGGTTGTGCGCCGGCATCGGTGAGGTCGATGATCGACAATCTCCTGTGGCCAAGCGCTACCGAACCTGTTTCATTGAGCCAGTGCCCTTCTCCATCCGGGCCACGATGTGCCAGGGCGTCGGTCATTTTACGGATATTTTGTAAAAGGGCGCTTTTATCGTCGATACCTGCCTGAGCTGCTTTGTTTATAATGCCTGCGATGCCACACATATTGTAAATATCAAAAAAAATCCCGTCATAAAAGGCGGGATCTTAAAATATTAGTGCCGGTATTAAAATGTGATCGGCAGGTTCACTCTTATATTATCCCACATCATCGCCAGGTAAGCGCCATTGGCAGACTTTTCAAAAAACATCGCCAGCGATTCAAGGGATTCGGTTTGTTTTAGCACAGGCACATCAAACCGGGTAACATCTTTTGCTTCATCATACTTAAAGGAGCCCCAGGTATCGGTTTCCCGGTTGATGATCATTGTCCATTTTTCGGCATAGGGAATACAATATAATGTATAACGGCCCTTGCGCACTTTAACGCCGCCGATGCGTACATTCTGAAAAAACTCCAGTTCCGTTGCTTCGTTTGCTCCCAGCCGCCATACTTTTCCAAACTCTACCAGTTCACCAAATATGGTGCGGCCATTGCGTTGGGGCCTTCCGTATACTACTCTTGCCACCAACGGTTCCAAAGCTTTATCCTGGATCTTTAGCAGCGGATAGCCGGCAGGGTAATAGCTCATATCCATAGGGGATTTATCTATCGGAGGAACTTTCGATTGCGCATTACCAAACAGTGAAATAGCCGTTAATAAACAGATGGCCAGGAGATGTTTCATATTTTAAATGGTTGAGTTGCAAATCTAACTGATTTCAACATTGCATAAATTTTGGCTAAACGGTTTTTATGCCGCCTGTAAAATTACAAGGCCGACTGTTGAAGCCAATCGGCAGCCATTTTTTTTACCTCCGGGAAAAAAAACCGGTAACATTGCTGCAGCTCATCATACTGCTTTTCAAATACAGCAAATGCAGTGGCACTGTCTGTTAAATAAGCCGATCGGCGTATCAACCCACCGAAGCTTTTCTCGATGCCGAATTTAAAACGGTAGTGATAAAGCCAGTTCTGCGACCGCATGTAGGGCAGCATGGCAAGCATTTTTTCCGGCAGGTAAGCCGTGTTTTGTTCCAGGATGGTATAGGTATTTTCAGCAACCTGCTTCAACTCGTTTTCATCCGAAAACTGCTGCACATCGTTGGCTAAAAAATGATCATACACCACATCCACGCAGGCCCCGGCATAGAGTCGGTAGGCCGGTCTGAAAAATTCTTTGGCGGCCTTTGTTGCAGGGTGCTCATCTGTAAAACTGTCAATGGCCCGGTGCAGCGAAATGCCCTGCTGTATAGCAACAGGATAAGAAAATTGTTTTTTGCCTTTAACATAATCACTGATCATGTTACCTACCAGCACCGGCGGATTATTGAATGAAAGAAAGGCATGTGCTAAAAGATTCACTGCTGCTGTTTGAATTTTTATAAAGATAACCCGAATGTAAAGGATTAAATATTGTTGCTTCAAAAACCATTTTTATATTTTAACAGTTTTACAACAGGCGCTCATAATTTTTTTGTAATTCCGGTCAAACACTTTGCAGCATTGGGTTATAACCAATTTTACTAATTTTAGCCAAACAGGATTTTTGCCGTTCAACGATTGCGGCTACAGAATGTGCATCACCGGTCACTCCACATTTTACAACAGCAGGTACAACATCTACATTTGTTTTGAAAAACAGCGCTGCCTGAAACAGTGCATTATTAAAACCAAAAAAGTATAGTCATGAAAAAAATGATCACCATGGCAACAGCCGCCGTGCTGCTGCTAGCCACCACCGCATTCGCCAATGGCGGAAACCAGGTAAACACGAAAGTGAAAGAAGCCTTCCAGAAAGATTTCTCAAAGGCAACCCGGGTTAACTGGGAAACGAAGGATAATTTCTTCTTTGCCGAATTTACTGTGAACAATGTGTTGCTCAGTGCTGCCTACAATGAAGAGGGAGAACTGGTAGCTACTTCCCGAACCATTAAAACAGACCAGTTGCCGATGGCAGTATCGCTTGCACTTAATGAGCGGTATGCAGGCTACACCTTTGCAAACAATCTTACAGAGGTAACTTATGAAAGACAGACCAGTTACTATCTTACCGTTGCAAATGAAAAGCATGTGCTGCGCTTAAAAGTGAGCGCCAGTGGCGATATTACTGTAGAAAGTAAAACAAAAAGAAATAGCTAGTTTATACAGGTAAACGATCAGTAACCGCCCCTGCATTACGCAACACTTCAGTTGTTATTGCCGGGGCGGTTTTTATTTTGATACTGTTTCTTTGATCCAGTTGCCCATGATGGAGAGTGCTTCGGGTGCAAAGCTTTCTTCCAGTTGAGCGTATTCATCCGTGGAGCAGGTTTTGCAATGCTGAAATAAATGATTGAGGCCCGGCAAGGCCTGCACGTTGAAGTTCTTTATTTTATTTGCAACCATTGTTTTGCGGATCGCTTCAAGGTTTGGACCTGCAGCTACCTGCACATCCCGCTCTCCATTAAGGGCGAGCAGCGCACAATGGATCTTACCAAGATTTTCTGCCGGATCCTGTTTCATAAAATAATTGAACCAGGGTGCTCTCATTTGTTTTGCAAACACATCAATAAATGCTTCTTTGCTTTTTTCATCTCTAACTCCCGTTGTATTTGCAACTACTGCGGGGGCTGTATTTTTTTGCCAATTGTTGAAAATATCCGCGGCATTTTTAAGAGCAGTTGCTGAATCATTTTCCTTTAAAAAATTCATCACAAGATCCTTGTACAGGGGTGCATAGGCATCAATGTCGGGTTTTGAAACGCCGGCTGCAGCCAGTACATCGTTATTTTGCTGCTGCATCATTTCCATTATCGGAGCGCCCGGCCCGGCGAGCAGTACAATGAACCTGATGTCATTCCTTTTTGCCGCCAGCATCGGGGCTATCAATCCGCCCTCGCTGTGACCGATAACACCGATGTTCGTAATATCCACTTCTTTTCTTGACTTGAGGTAATCCAGGCTTGCCCCTGCATCGTTTGCGAAATCGGCCGTGGTAGCAGTTGCAAAATTGCCGGTAGATTTTCCAATGCCCCGGTCGTCTACCCTTAACACTGCAATGCCCTGCCTGGTGAGATAATCAGCAATTACTGCAAAAGCTTTGTGTTCAAAAATGGTTTCGTCCCTGTCCTGCTGGCTGCTGCCGGTAACCAGCAATACGGCAGGATATTTTTTTGCGTCCTTATTGGATGGCCAGGTAAAAGTGGCACCAAGTTGTATCGACTTGTCTGCATTAAAATACACGATGTCTTCCGACAAATAGGGAAAAGGAGCTTTGGGTGTCTGGGGCCTTTTTAATCCGGCTTTTGTAACAACATCACTGGTCTTTTTTAGATCCAGCGGCAATGAACCAGCCCCCTGGAACCAGGTGCCTTTGGCGGCTCTTTTATCGGCGCTCAACAGGCTCTCATATCTTCCGCCCATCATTTTCATTTGAAGTACGAGGCTGTCGCCATGTAAGATAACCCCGCTGCAGGAAAGATTATACGCCATTTGCGACGGGCTGTCGAAGGTGGCCGAAAACTTGCCGGCGCTGTCACTGATATGAAATATTACCGGTAGCTGCGTGCCCTGTATGTTTAAAAAACCTTCCCAATTACCTGCAATTGACTGTGCAGCTGCAGTAAAAGAGCAAGAAACAACCCCTATTAGTACGAGATATTTTTTCATATTAGAATTTTCTTGCGCAAAGGTATATAAGTGTATGAATGCTGCAGCAGTTCAAAGAAAAACAGTTGCTTAAATGGAATTAATGCCGCCCGGTACCTAAAAAATTTTACTTTTGCCCCCTAAAAATAAAATCATGAGTAAAGGGCCCGTTTCAAATTTTATTGAGCACCACTACAGGCATTTTAATGCGGCTGCATTGATGGATGCTGCGAAAGGGTATGTAACACACCTGGATGAGGGAGGCAAAATGATGATCACACTGGCAGGAGCCATGAGTACGGCGGAACTGGGACTGAGCCTGGCTGAAATGATCCGGCAGGATAAGGTTTCCATCATCAGTTGTACCGGTGCCAACCTGGAAGAAGACATCATGAACCTTGTTGCACACAGTCACTATAAGAGAGTGCCGAACTATCGTGACCTGAGTCCGCAGGAAGAATGGGATCTTTTAGAGAATCACTACAACAGGGTTACCGATACCTGCATACCGGAAGAAGAAGCTTTCAGGCGTTTGCAAAAGCACATTCACCAGATTTGGAAAGATGCAGATGATAAAGGCGAGCGTTATTTTCCGCATGAATACATGTACAAAATGTTGCTGAGCGGCGTATTGGAACAGTATTATGAAATTGATCCTAAAAATAGCTGGATGCTGGCCGCAGCACAAAAAAATATCCCGATCGTGGTACCGGGCTGGGAAGACAGCACCATGGGAAATATTTTTGCTTCCTATGTTATCAAAAGCGAATTGAAAGCTACCACCATGAAAAGTGGTATTGAATACATGGTATGGCTCGCAGATTGGTACAGGAACAATTCAGCAGGCAAGGGAGTTGGTTTTTTCCAGATCGGCGGTGGTATAGCGGGCGATTTTCCTATTTGTGTTGTGCCGATGATGTACCAGGATCTTGAATGGCATGATGTTCCTTTCTNNGAGTTATTTCTGCCAGATCAGCGATAGTACCACCAGCTACGGAAGTTACAGCGGTGCGGTACCCAACGAAAAAATTACCTGGGGCAAACTCGATATCCATACGCCTAAATTTATTGTAGAGAGTGATGCTACCATTGTAGCGCCATTGATCTTTGCATGGATATTGGGATGGTAATTGAAATGCTTTAAATTTTTATACTAGCTGCTTTTATAGCAGCTATTTTTTTGAGATAGCCTCTTTTTTTTCCATGAAGTACACGGGTCAACATGAATTAGGATTGAAAGATAATTTCCATTCAGAGCCGTTTTATTTAGTACGATCCTCTACCCTTAACAATAATTTACCATACGATTTTGTTGCTTTTTACGTTTATCCTCATCAAAGGGTTAAGCCATCATAAAGGCATACACATGAAAAGCGGCACTATCATACAGGAATTGTTGCTGAATGTACACTCCAGTTTTTGTAAAAGAGAATGGTGTGAAAAGGGCGAAAAGCAGCAAAGATTGTCTTCTACAGAAAGGTTGAAAGCCATCTGCTGGGACGGACTGTTGCCCGAGCTACTCCCCGAGATCTGTCTTAAAGAAGATAATAAGCCACTCATTTTGTGGGAAATGATGGGCATGAGTAACCTCCTGCATTTGAAAATGGGTGGCTACGATATCAAATTAAATCATGAATTATCGGTACATCCTTACCTGGTGCTCGACAGCATGAGCAATAACTGATCACTTTTCTTTTTCAGCCAGTTTGGCTTTGAGGCGGGCAATATTATTCTGCGCTTCTATCAGTTGCAGTTTTAATGCATGCACTTCGGGCTGCGTAACATGGAGCAGGGCTTCTGTTTCCTCGTAACTTTTTTGCATCAGTAAAATATCGCTGTCCATCTGCAGCATGATCTTTTCCCGGGCCTTTAATTTTTGATGCAGGTCAAGTTCTGTTGCCATCTTATTCTGGTGTACAATGGCCAGTTCTTTTTGCAGGGTCTCCTTCATCAGCCTTTCGCTTTCCAAAAATCCCTGTGCACTTTTTAATTCCCTGCTTTTCTTTTGCAGGTTGTTCAGTTGAATTAACCAGGCAACCGCAAAGCCGGCCAGAACAGCAATAACAATATAAATTATGTTGAGCAGCATTAATCAGTTTTAAAAATTGCTGCAAAATATTTCATCTGGCGCTAAATACGCACAAAAGAAGCCATTGTTTTTAGATACGGGGATAAACTAAGCACTTTACTTCAGCAACCTGTCCGTGTAATTTTTTCGTCGCCTGCTTATCTGCAACAGGTCGCCGTTGCTGAGTTTGAGCATACTGCTTTCAACAATTTCAATTACATAGAGGCGGTTTACCAGGTGGCCGCGGTGGATGCGGCAGAAGCTTTCTTCCGTTAACAGTTCCTGGAACCAGTGCAATACCTTGGCTACCACCAGCGGTTTATCATTGCTGAAAAATATTTTGCAATAGTTGCTCTTTGCTTCGATCCGGATGATGTTGTCTTCCGGTATGGAAAGCGTGCCCTTGTTGGTGGGAATCAAAATACTTTTCATATAAAGTTTTTTTACTGCGTTACGTTTAGGGGCGCCTGTAAAATAATACCGCTGCCGTTTTTAATTTCTGCACTGGTTTTTACAGTGAGTGCTTTTTTATTTACGAACTGCCTGTTGCCATTCCTGGTGGCGGCGTTCACTATTAGCCTGCCAATCTTATTTGGAAACGAAAGACCACCAAAACCATTGGGGTTTTTGCTCACTGTACTGCTGCTGCCATCGCCCAAAATAAGTGTTGAGTTATTACCAAAATCGTAGGGTGAACTTATGGCCTGGCTGAGGTTGCCGAATGGAGGATCCGAAATCTGCAGGTTGCCTCCCGTGAATGAAAAAGCCGTCATGCCTGCATCTGCAGTAAATAAGGAAACGCCATTGCTCACAGAGCCATCCTGCACGCCTGCATTGCCGGCAATTTTAAGTGTACCACCCGTCATGTTAAAACTGCTGGCGGCGTGGTTTCTTACATAACCCTGCACAAGCAGGTTGCCATTTTGAATCGTAAGGGTACCATAATTATCGATCGATCCTTTATTATCGTTTTTATCGCCCAACGTGAGCGTGAGCGCAGGGTTGTTTACGGTAAAACCTGACCCTGCATTGATCCTCAAAGAACGTATGGTAAGTGAGGTATCCAATGTTACATTGTGTTGTATGATCACAGAGTCGTAGGTATCCGGCACCAATCCATTGCTCCAGGTAGCAGGGTTGCTGAAATTGCCTGCGGCGATGGTTCTGTTGATGGCAAAACTGTCGACCGGCATCACAGCAGAAAGCGCCACGGTGTCTGAAATGCCCCTGTAAGTAAATATGGCCGTAGTTTCGCCTTCGGTAAGTGCTTTTAAAGTTTTGGTAGAATCTACCATGGTGATGATGCCGGCAGGATCAAACGTAACCGTAATATTCGTATCGGTATTGGGAAGTGCAACCCATACCTGGTCTTTGTAAGAAACCTGGTATGGCGGGTAATAAGGCGTTCCGCCGGTAACAACAATATCGGAATCGTTTACCCGGAAGCCCTGCAGCAATGCCTCTGTTTTTACCAGCAGGTCAAACGTGTCTATATAATATTTCATCCCATTGTCCGGCCGGTTATAAGCGGCTATCACCCACAACGTGTTGATACCCGAAGCATCGGGTGATACAAGCATGGGGATGGTTTGCTGATTTTTTGTTTTTACCAAACTGATGGAATCGGCATCCTGGAAATGCACCTGTACATAAGCCAGGTTGGCCGTGTCTTTAAGCCTGAACTTTACAAAGGCGGCACTGTCTGCAAAACTGGTGTCACCCCTCAGTGGTGCATCGATCCTTACTTTGGAAGTATCATAATAAATACTGTCATCAGCAGCCTGTGTTCTCAGGTTGCTGTAAATATTTGCCAACCCGTTTACTCCTCTTTGCAAATTGGCAGATGGCTCGGGGTCGGTATTGGCCGGTATCACATCGCCAAACAAAGGACCGTAAGCGCTGCTGTTTAACAGGTTGAATACTTTGTGGCCAACATCTTTTCTTTTTAAAATGGTAACATGCGAAGCATCAATGAACGAACCCGGTGAATTTAAAAACTCTGTAATGTATTTTTTTGCACCGGGCAAAGGAATTCTTGCATTCTGGCTTTCTGAAGGAACGATGAGATCGCCATTGAAAAAATTAGGGAATCCAAGATTGGTATTGTACCAGTTAAAAAAAGTAAATACTCTTGAAACATTGGTGGCTTTTAAAGCGGGTGTAAGAATTGTTTTTTTAATATTAGGCGGTATCAGTTTGCTGTTGAGCATACTTTTTATTACGTTTTCCAGGTACTTCATTGTTGGATCAAGTGCAGCCAGTGTTGCGGCGGTTTGATCACTGATGAGCGCAACATTACTGGTGATGATGTGAAATTTTGCATTGGTCGCCGCCAGGTTGATGCCGCCCCCCTCGTCTCTTACTTTTAAGTTGGTAACAGCAGGTGACGCTTTGAAAGGAATACCGTTTTTGATAGATTCCCGGCTGATGATCGTATTGGGATCTGCTGGTTCAATAAAATCAAATGGCTGTTGCAGGTCGGGTTTCAAAAAGAAAGTGGCGCCTAAAATGATGCTGAGGTGTTTGGGCAACAAGGGGATGAAATCATACACACCATCTGCAACCGTTGAACTGTTATGCGGTGTATTGATGGTAATGATCTTATGCGTAAAGCCGGCGCCGTAGTTCTTGTACTTGTAAGAAGAGCCTTCACCCACATAGAATTTTGTTTTCATCCTGTCTATGGCATACCGGATAATAACGCCGCCCATGCTGTGGCATACATAATCTACCTGGTTGCAGGCATAGCCCTTGTTCCGCATCATTTCGAGGTTACCCTGTATCGTATTGAGCCGGGCATTGGCAGCATCCACACCAATATCGCCACCCAACAACAGGATCGCATTTTCAAAGAAAGAAGCCCTGCCGCCCATTGTTAAGGGCCTTACATATTTAAAGAGGTCGCTTTCAATATACCTGATCGTATTGTTGTGGTAAAACGAATTCCAGGTATGCGGACCATCGGCCAAACCATGCACGAGTAACAGTGGCGGCCTTACCACCCTGAGTTTTTTATACACTCTTTCATCAGTGGCGTTGTTCACATAAGTTACTTTCACCTTAATGTCGTCTGTTCTTATACTCAGGTTGGCATAACTTCCGGCAGAATCACTTGAAAAATCTGTAGGTGCTTTGTACCAAAACCAAAATTCGCCGGGCTTGGTTTCCTGTTCTGTGTACACCAAAAAGTCGGTGCCGGTATTTGCTTCATCGGTATAGGTATCCAGTTTGGCAGCAGTTGCCAATTTTAATTTTCCTCTTTGTGCAGAATCAGCCGCTGAATAATGATCGATGCTAACTTCTACACTTTTAATGGCCGGTAAATTGGGATCACCATTTTTTATTTTGAGATAGATCCTCGAAACACCGTCTGCAGACACACCCAGCGGCTTGCGGTAAGTATCCGGGAAGCTGTGGTCCCATTCCATGCTTACATCAATGGGATTGCGTACAGTCATAAACGTGATGCCGCCGTCGGAAGCGATCAGCACCCTGCCCTTGGCATCGTCGTACGCAAGACCGGTAATATTATTGGAAGGAAGGCCGTCGGCAGTTGTGTAAAGAATATACCTTGTTGAATCGGTCACACTTCCTCCGCCATCAAACACCAGTAAGCCGGTGCTGGTGCCGATGTAAACATTGCCCAGCCCATCTTCAATGATGGCGTTGTTATTGATGGCTGTGCCGGCAGTAAGTTTGGTAGGCATTTCTACACTACTCACCACACGCCATTTGGCGCCTTCCAGCACTGCCAGTCCGCCTGTTTGCATACCCACCCATTTTCTTCCGTCATGATCAAAACAAATGGCCTGTGCCCTGAAACCAGTGGAGAAAATAGTGGGATCAGTTGTATTGTCATACTTGCCGATCACCGTTCCGATCTTTAAAATAGTAGATGGCCGGTAACGGATGATCTGTGAGCGGCCAAAGTTTTGCCGGGCAGATACCCATACTTCTTTGTCATCGCCTGCTACTGCATCGCAGCTTGGTGTACCAACAGGAAAGTTACCGTTGAAAGGAAACAACTGCAGTCCTTCTTTGCGTTGCTCAAAGTAATTGGGAACAGCCTGTAAGCCGATGGAAATACCGCCGGTTGATGTATTGCCGGAAGTAATATAGGTAGCTGCTGCTGCCCATACTTTTGGCAGCGATGTATCAGCACCGATCCTTTTATTTTTTTTGTTATCGATATAAATCGATCTCACATTTCTTGACGTGAGTCCACCACCTGTGGTAGTGCCCGGCACACTGTAAAACTTCATGTCAATATCATACTGATCGGGGAAATAATTAATGCCGCCTGCAATATTGGAACCACCACCGGATTGCCCTGATGTTCCGGACTGGGCGATCCAGATACCCCCTTTTTTATCCCGCTTGATGTCATTGATAAAAACATTGGGCAGTTGAGAAGACTGGTACCATACTTTAATGGTAGTGTCGTATTTGTACAATCCTTTGTATTGTGTACCAGCCCAATAGATGCTGTCTCCCACACCGATGCAGCGAAAAGCATTGCCTGAATTGGCAAACTGGAGTGTATTGGCAGCAGTGTAATTAACAAATTCAACTATTTGTGCCTGTGATGTTAACTGCATCAAAAAAAATATGGAAAAGAAGAAGTTGAGTTTTTTCATGACCCCTGGTTTTATTTTTCAGTTGGTGAAGCATGCCTGGTTGATGGACCGGTACCTGCTAATTAAAGTTTGTTGATAAAGATTTTAAAGAGGATATTGTACTGCGTGGAAGCGTGTTTTTCTCTTTTTCAAAATTGATCCTATTAACCACTGTATTCAATACATAATTTGTAGTACCTGCCTTTGCTGTAGCGAATTTGTAGTATTTTTAAACAGTGTATATGATGCACAATAAAATTGTAATGAGAAAGGCTATTACGTTGCTGCTGCTGCTTGCCGGGTTAAATGGATTTTGCCAAACAGCAAGGATCGACAGCATTAAAAACATATTGAATGCCGGCCGGCTAAGCAACAGGGAAAGAATTGCAACACTGTTTGCACTCTGCGGTCAATATAATTCCCTGCACCCGGATACACTATGGCGTTATATACAGGAAGCAAAACAACTCGCCACCGAAAACAACAGTTTTGCAGATGTATCCAATGCCGCTCATTATGAAACCATCTATTGCAGTAAAAAAGGAAAAACAGACAGCGCCCTGCAGATCGTTGAAAAGAACCTGGCAGATAAAAAAGTGCTTGACCTCCCTGTGATCGCCAATAAATTCCGGTTGTCAAAAACAGGCCTGCTGATACGACAAAATAAAATGAAGGAGGCACTGGAAAATGCCCTCGCTTTTTTGCATGATGCGGAAAAGAACAATATAGCAGAAGACCAGTTAAAGGCACAGATACAGATCGGCTGGGTGTACATGGAACTCAACCAGAACAACGATGCGTTAAAGTGGTTTTTTGAAGGACTTGAACTTAACAAAAGGGAGCGAAAAGTGCCCGAACCTTCGGTACTCAATTCCAATATTGCTGCCGTGTACAACAGCATGGGCAAAAATGATTCGGCCACCTTTTTTATCAGGCGTTCCATTGAGCAGGCGGAGAGTGAGCAGGATCTTTCTTTTCTCTGCAATGCCTATTATATTTACTCGGGCATTTGTGTTGAGTCGGGGCGTACGGCCCAGGCAGAACAGTTGTTAAAAAAAGGATTGGAGATAAGAAAAAAAACTGGCGACCAGTTTTACATTGTTGCTGACCTTGCGGAACTGGGCAGGTTTTACATCAATACCAACCAGCATCAAAAAGGCATTGAAGCCATTAAAGAAGGTATCACCATTGCCACTGCCAATAATTTCAATACCAAATTACTTTTCCTGTATCCCATGCTGGCAGAGAGTTACAAGGCTACCAACGACCTGGCGAACTATAGCAGTACGCTCAATACCATCATCGGTTTAAAAGATACGCTGTACAGCCAGAACAGCGCCCAGGCTGTATCAGAATTGCAAACCAAGTATGAACTGCAGAAAAAAGAAAATACCATCATCCAGCAGCGGTTCGACCTGGTGCAGAAAACGTACTGGATGTATGCCATTGCTGCCCTGCTGTTGTTCGGTGCCATCCTCTGGTACATCAATCATAAGAACAATAAAAGAAAGCAGGAGCAAAAAATGACGCTCGTCCTGCTGGAAGAAAAACGCATTTCAGAAAAAGCCATCCTGGTAGCACAGGAACTCGAACGCAAACGCATTGCTGCCGACCTGCACGACAACCTGGGAGCGTATGCTGCGGCCATTTCATCTAATATTGATTATTTAACCGCAGCGAATAAAAACGATGCGGATAAAAAGATGTATGAAGAATTGAAGAGCAATTCGCAGGCCATCGTATCGCAGTTGAATGATACCATTTGGGTGTTGACGAAAGAGGTACTCGCCCTTACAGCGATCAGTGACCGGCTTAAGGTTTTTATACAGCGTTTGTACAACAGCTATCCCAATGTGCAGATAGATGTGGCCGAAAGCATTGAAACAGATCACCTGCTGGCACCGATGCAGGCATTGCACCTGTTTAAGATTTTGCAGGAAGCCATCATCAATGCACTCAGGCACAGCGGTTGCAGCAGGGTGATGATTGCCATTGAAAGTGACCTGCACTGGAAAATAAGTATCAGTGATAACGGCCAGGGCTTTGCAGCAAAACCTGCTGAAACCAGCGGCGGCAACGGGTTGCACAATATGAAGAACAGGAGCAGGGATGCCGGCTGGAACATCCACTGGAGTACCGGCGAAGATGGTGGTACAACAGTAGAAATTACGTCTACTACAAATTAGTTATATTAATCATTGAAAAAAACGGAGAAATTTACCATGCCTTTAAATTCCCATACAAATAACGCAACAACGCAATCATCAAACACCATGAGCATCAGCATAGCATTGGCGGAGGATAACCGGGTGAATCAAAATACATTTATTCAAAAGATCAAAGCCTATCCCGAACTGAACCTGTTGTTTACTGCAGGCAACGGGCATGAATGCCTGGAAGAGCTAAAACACCTGCCACATAACATGCTGCCTAAAATAATTTTTATGGATATTGAAATGCCGGGAATGAATGGCATTGAAACCATCCAGTTGGCAAAGAGCCTGTACCCCCAGGTAAATTTTATTGTACTCACCGTTTTTGATGATGATGAAAAAATATTTGAGGCCATTAAAGTGGGCGCTTCCGGTTATCTGTTAAAACATGAACCAGCCGCCGTACTCAATGATGCCATTACCAATATACTGGAGTTTGGAGGAGCGCCCATGAGCCCGGCCATTGCCCGCAAAGCCCTCAACCTGTTAAGCCGCCTGCCGCATTCTACATCTGAAGATGTGCTTACACCCATGCCAGATATGATCACCGAAAGAGAGCACCAGATACTGCAGCACATGGTAAACGGGTGGGATGCCAAACGCATCGCTGTAGAATTATCACTGAGCGTATTAACCGTTCGCAAACACATTGCCAACGTGTACACCAAACTGCATGTAACTTCCAAAGCACAGGTAATATCCCTGGCGCATAAGAATAATTGGGTGTGAAGAGTTATGTGTGACCTAATTCAAAATTCAAAACTCAAAATTGATCCCCTTCATTCTCAGCTTCCCGTTCCCTATCTTTGCAATCCAAAAATTTTAAGAGCATGAAGTGGTTGAACACCTTTGTAAAATTCCGTCTCTGGATAGGTATTGTATTGCTGGCGCTGGCCATTTTTACCAATGTACAGGCTGGTTTCTGGCCATCTTTTGTATTGTACCTGTTTGCATTGATCTGCATCGTTGGTCATTTTTTGATCGGGCCAATGCGGCTGATACAGGGTTATATGGAAGAAGGTGATATGGAAGGCGCCAAAAAAGTGCTGGATTCTGTTTGGTTCCCGGCCCTGCTTATCAAGCCGATCCGTTCGGTGTATTACACGGTAAAAGGAAACCTGGATATGGCCAACCAGAATTATGAGAGCGCCGAAGTAAATCTTAAAAAAAGCCAGTCGCTCATGGGCGGCGGCGGCATCCTGGGCGACCAGATGAAACAGGCAGAAGGTGCCAACAAGCTGCAACTCGGTATGCTGGCCATGCAGAAAAGCGATTTTAAACAGGCCGAAAGCTATATCCGGGCGGCCATCCGTGCCGGTTTGCCGGATAAAGAAAATGAAGCTGCAGCTTACCTGCAATTGTCTTCCATCATGATCAATAAAAGAGAGTTCCGGGCGGGAAAAGATTATTTTAGAAAGGCCAAGGCATTAAAACCTACCACGCCTCAAATTGCCGACCAGATAAAACAAATGGAGAAATATATCAGCCGCATGCCGGGCTAGTCAATAAAAACGTGTACAGTCAAAAAAAGGATATTCCGGTGGAGTATCCTTTTTTTCATCAAGGGGTTAGTCATAAGAATCAGTTATAAAAGCGGGAATAACCGTAACTAAGAAACAAAATAATCGCATTTTAACAAATCTCATAATTTTTTAAATTGTTTTTACAAACAACTCTTCCACTTTTTGATAGCGGTAGTCAAAAATACCTTTCAACTGCTGTTTTACAAACAATGCATTGGCAATGTCTCCCAAAAACCAAAAAGGCAATTTGTAGTGAACAATGTCTGTCATTTCCACACCGCCATCCACCTCTTTAAAGTGATGCTGGTGATGCCAGAGGCTGTAAGGGCCAAAGCGCTGTTCATCTACGAAATATTTTTTATCCTCCACATGAGTGATCTCGGTCATCCAGTACAAAGGGATATTCAATACCGGTTTTACTTTGTATTCAATGATCTGCCCGGGATACATTTTTGATCCGTGGTGTTGGGAAATAATATTAAAGCCCATGGCGGCCGGGGTGATGTCTTTTAAATTTGCCGGGCTGCTGAAAAAATCCCAGGCAGTATCGAGGCTTACAGGCAAATGCTGGATGGTTTTGAGGGAGTAGACCTTACTCATAAGCATATAATTTTTATCGTAACAATATTCAGGGCAATTTGTTTTTCTTTGTACAGAACAACAGTGATGCATCATCCATTTTATGTTGCTCAACGGGCAATGCAAAACAATGTTCCATCAACACACTTATCTTTTAACTGATCATGCAAACATATAAAGAACGGCTGCACCAGAAATTTAATGAGGCCTACCAGCAACTGAACCCACAGCAACGGGTAGCCGTAGATACCATCGAAGGCCCGGTGATGGTAATTGCTGGTCCGGGCACGGGCAAAACCCAGATACTGGCGGCACGCATTGGTAAAATATTGCTTGAAACAGATGCGCTTCCGGAGAATATCCTTTGTCTTACCTACACCGATGCCGGCGCCATTGCCATGCGCAGGAGGCTGCAGCAATTCATTGGTGCCGATGCTTATAAAGTAAACATCTACACTTTTCATGCTTTTTGCAACGATGTGATACAGGATAATTTATCCCTGTTCGAGAAGAATTCACTTGATGCCATTTCCGAACTGGAAAGCATCCAGTTGTTTAAAAAACTGATCGACGACTTTCCTAAAAACCATGCGCTTAAAAGATACCGGGGTGATGTATACTTTGAAGTGAACAATCTCCGCAATCTTTTTTCTTCCATGAAAAGAGAAGGCTGGGCGCCGGAATTTATCAATCAGCGCATTGAGGAGTACATTGCCTCGCTTGCTACCAGGGATGAGTTTGTGTACAAAAGAAAATACAAGCAATTCAAAGCCGGCGACCTGAAGCAGGATAAAATAGACGAAGAGAAAGAGAAAATGGAAAAGTTACGGACAGCCGTAGCCGAATTCAGCAATTTTCAGCAACTGATGCGCCAGCGCAACCGCTACGATTTTGATGATATGATCAATTGGGTGATCAGGGTATTTGAAGAAAATAAATCGGTGTTGTCTGCTTACCAGGAAAAATTCCAGTATATACTCGTAGATGAATTCCAGGATACCAGCGGAACACAGAACCGGCTGGTGCAGTTGCTGATCAGTTACTGGGATAAACCCAATGTTTTTGTGGTGGGGGATGATGACCAGAGCATTTACCGGTTCCAGGGGGCGAACGTTGAGAATATGCTGGAGTTTGCCAACACTTATGCCAGCCATCTGAAAACTGTGGTGCTCACCAATAACTACCGCAGCACACAACCGATACTCGATATTTCCAAAACCCTCATCAACAAGAACGAAGAACGGTTGGTAAAACAAATTGATGGCTTGAGCAAAGACCTGCTGGCAGCCAATACCAAGATCAACCTGCTTACGCATGATGCCGAGATCACGGAATACAATTCGGTAAAAGATGAGATGGGTTTTATTACCAACAAGATATTTGCATTGCTGCAGGAAGGCGTGTCGCCGGGAAAGATCGCTGTGATCTATAAAGAGAACAGGTACGGCGAGGAACTGGCCACATATTTCCGATTGAAAGGCATACCGTTGTACAGCAAAAGGGAAATTGACATTCTGCAACATCCTTTTATAAAAAAAATAATACAGTTGTTGCGATACCTAGATGCTGAGCATTATATTCCATATGGCGGGGATTCCTTATTGTTTGAAATTCTGCACTATGATTTTTACAATATACCAGCTATAGAAATTGCAAAACTCACAGTAGAATCTAACCAAAGAAAATTCAAAGATGAAAAATCATCACTTCGGAAATTGTTGAGCGATAAAGCGAATGCCGCTCCGCAAAATTTATTTGACTTTGGAATTCATGACGGGTTAAAAAAAGTTAGTAAGATAATTGAACAGTTAATTGCAGACGTTTCGAATGTAACATTGCTTCAGTTAGTTGACAATGTTATCAGAAACGCAGATGTTTTAAAGTATATAATGAATAGCGACTCAAAAGTCGAATTAATGCATCTTTTGACAAAGCTGTTTGACTTCATAAAAGATGAAGCAGCAAGAAATAAATCACTGAACTTGAAAATATTTATTCAGACAGTGGATTTAATGGAGAAGGAGGATTTGAAAATCGGAATGACTCAGATGAAAGGAAGTGAAAATGGGGTTAGTTTGCTTACAGCTCATGGAAGTAAAGGACTTGAATTTGAATATGTCTTTTTTACGGGCGTTAATGCATCCTCATGGGAGAAAAAAAGAAAACCAGGTGGCGGTTATAAATTACCCGACACCATGTTTTCATCACAACCTCATTCAAATGATGAAGAAGAGTTAAGGAGATTGTTTTATGTTGCACTTACACGGGCAGAAAAGTATTTGTTTATTTCTTATTCCAGGTTCAAAAATGATGGGAAAGAAATGGAACCTTCTATGTTTATTGCAGAAATTCTTGAAGAGCATAACCTACCTATCTTGAAGATTACTTTAAGTGAAGAAGAAATGATGGAGTTTGAGTCGTTGCATTTCACAGGCCAGGCGCCAGAGATTGAAAAAATCGAAGAGGACTTTATCGGCCCACTTTTAGAAAAATTTGTAATGAATGTTACTGCACTCAACAGTTATCTTAAATGTCCACTGGGATTTTATTACCAGAACCTGATCCGCATTCCTTCCGGGAAAAACGAAGCAACAGAATTTGGAAGCGCAATTCATCACGCTTTAGAGCAACTCTTCAGGAAAATGAGGCTTAGCGGTAGCGATAAGTTCCCTTCCAAAGAAGAAATGGTTTCAGACTTCAGTACGTATATGAAAAGGCATCAGCAGAACTTCACCCAGGAAGCATTTGATCGTAGAATAGAACAAGGTGCAATTATCATTCCTGCCTACTATGATAAGTACATAAATACTTGGAACAAGATTGTTGTTGTTGAACAAAATATCCGTGGCGTAGTCGTAAACGGAGTGCCGCTAAAAGGAAAACTGGACAAGCTTGAGTTCAATGGCAAAGAAATAAATGTAGTGGATTATAAAAGTGGCGATATCGACAAAGCCATTCCTAAACTGAAAGGGCCAAATGATAAAGAACCCAACGGCGGCGATTACTGGCGGCAGGCGGTTTTTTATAAATTACTCATCGATAATTATGAGCAAAAAGACTGGAAAGTGATCAGTACCGAGTTTGATTTTGTAGAGCCGGATAAAAAGAAAGAATACCGCAAGGAAAAAATTGTGATCACCCCGGCAGATACAGAAACCGTGAAGCAGCAGCTCACCGGTGTTTGGGAAAAGATACAGGCCCGGGACTTTTACACCGGTTGCGGAAAAGAAGACTGTCACTGGTGCAATTTTGTAAAAGACAATCAGCTGGCGGTAGCTTTGCACGACCTGCAGGAGGAAGAAGCAGATTAATATAACTTTATGAAACTGCCAACCCCTGCTTGCGATAAAGCAACTAAGTTTGCAACGCAAAAACTGCTGATGAACATTAAATATATTTTTTACAGCCTGTTGATCTTCGCTGCCGTTTACTGCACATCTGCCGGCATTACCGGCTGTGCACAAATTGGTACACCTACCGGCGGACCAAGAGACAGCATCGCACCCGTACTGGTATCTGCAATACCGGCGGAGCATAAAACAAATTTCACGGGCAATAAGATCGAACTTATTTTTAATGAGTACATCGATTTGCAGGAAGTACAAACCAATGTGCTGGTGTCTCCCTACCCGAAAGTAAATCCCAATATCAGCTATAAGCTCAGAACCATCACCGTCAAGATACGGGACACGCTGTTGCCCAATACCACTTATGCCATCAATTTTGGCAATTCCATCAAAGACCTGAACGAGGGCAATCCCTATAAAAATTACACCTATGTTTTTTCTACGGGCAGCAGCATCGATTCTTTTAAACTGTCCGGAAAAGTATTGCTGGCAGAGTCGGGTAAAACAGACAGCACCATCATTGCCATGCTTTACCGCAATGCGCCGGACTCCGCCGTGGAAAAAAGAAAGCCTGATTATATTGCCCGGGTAAGCAAGGATGGATCGTTCACCTTTACGAACCTTTCCGGGGGTACTTATAAAGTGTACGCATTGCTGGATGGAGACGGGGGCAAAACCTACAACTCTGCGATTGAAACCTTTGCGTTTGCAGACAGTGACATTATTGTTAGCGACAGTACAAAGCCAATTACCCTGTACGCCTATGCTGCTGAAAAAGATGTAAAGAAAGTATCGGCAACTACGGGCAATACAAAAACCCCGGCCGATAAAAAATTAAAGTACACGACCCCGCTTTCGTCAGGTGCACAAAGCCTGTTAAGTCCGCTGCAGCTTATTTTTGCAAAGCCTTTAAAAAAGCTGGATGATAAAAGGATCATACTCACCGATTCTTCTTATCGAACGATACCAGGTGTTACAATTACGCTCGATAGCACGAACACCATCATCAACCTGGCAACAAAATGGCAGGAAGATTTTAACTACCGCCTCATCCTTAACAGTGATGCGGTAGCGGATTCGCTGGGCAACCAGTTGGCAAGAACCGATACCATCAAATTCAGGACAAAGAACAAAGGTGAATATGGAGCACTTGTATTACGCTTCACCAAATTTGATGCTGCCAAACACCCGGTACTGCAGTTTTTCCGGGGCGAAGAAATGCTGCGTTCCATACCCATCACCAGCACAAGTTGGAGCGATAACCTGGTAGAACCCGGTGAATATGAGCTAAGGATATTATATGATGACAACAACAACGGCAAATGGGATCCCGGGGATTATAAAAAGAAATTACAACCGGAAAAAGCCGTTACGCTCACAAAAAAATTAGCCATACGGGCAAACTGGGATAATGAAAGGGACATAGAACTTTAAGGGAAATTCAACATTCAAAACTCAAAATTCTCAACTTTCAATCCAACTCTCATTTATCAATTACCTTTGAGCATGATTTTTTCTTCCACGCTTTTAGAGAACGCAGTGAGTGAATTTGCCAGGCTACCCGGTATTGGTAAAAAAACCGCACTCAGGCTGGTGTTGCATCTTATCAAACAGGATACAGCGGCGGTACAGCAATTCAGCGGAGCCATTGCACACATGAGAGAAGCGATACAGTTCTGCAACCGCTGTCACAATATTTCTGACACGCCTGTTTGTAATATCTGCAGCAATCACAGCCGCAGGCAGGATATCATTTGCGTAGTAGAAAATATCAGGGATGTGATCGCCATTGAAAGTACGCAGCAGTTCAACGGGCTGTATCATGTATTGGGCGGTATCATCTCTCCGCTTGATGGCATCGGTCCGGAGCAGCTCAATATAGAGTCGCTGGTAAAAAGAATACCCGAAGAAAACATCGGTGAAATAATTTTTGCGCTCAATGCCAATGTGCAGGGTGATACCACCGTATACTACATCAGCAAAAAACTAAAAAATATCCCCGTTAAGATCACTACCATTGCCAGGGGCATTGCCTTTGGCGGCGAACTGGAATATGCGGATGAAATGACGCTGGCCAAAAGCATCAGCAACCGCATTCCTGTTGAAAATTACATCGTAACCGGCAACTGATCAGCCAGCCGGCTAGCTGCATTTTGCTCAATTTATTACCAGTTTATTATAAAACCGTGGCGCAACCTTCAGCCTAAGATTTACGATATGGGGGCAGGCGCAAACACCGTTACAGCCGCCATCCCGCCTGCAGGAGATATGCCGGGTACTCAGCAGGATTATGATTATTCCCGTTCGGGTGCTTTTTTTTCCTGTTCAGCAGGTTTGGTACCTGAGCACCAGTGGCTGGATATATCTTTACCAGAACCTATTAAAATATGGCAGGCAAAGCAAAAAAAATAGCAATCGGGATACTTGTTCTTGCAGTGGCAGGCGCTGTCGCCGGCTATTTTATGTGGAATAAACCACACCAGGATGTAGCAGATGCTGCCGGCAAAAAAGTTACTGCCATCGAATTGTATCATTCCTTTACCACCGACTCGGTTGCTGCTAAAAAAAATTACATCCAGCAGGTCCTGGAAGTTTCGGGCATCGTAAGCAGCATTTCAAAGAACCAGCAGCAGCAGGTGGTGGTATTGATCAAAACAGCCACCGAAGGGGCTTCTGTAAATTGTACGATGGAAGGCCCGGCAAGCAATATAAAAGAAGGCAGTACCATCTCCGTCAAAGGCATTTGCGATGGTATTGGCCAGGGCGATGCAGACCTTGGAATAATGGGTGATGTGTACCTGGTGCGTTGTTATTTGGCAAATTAATTTTAACCTGAACAGATATGATAAAAAGAACCGCAGGTAACTCTCTGCTACTGTTAATGCTGCTGGCAGCCGTTGTTTCCTGCAAGCATGAAATCCCTGTTAATCCCGGCGACCCGGGTGGGGGTGGTGGCAATGGAAACAACGGAGTATGTTTTGAAAGTGATATCCTGCCCATTTTTCAAAGCAATTGTTCAAAATCCGGTTGTCATGATGCAGGCTCCAGGGAAGAGGGATACCAGTTAGATTCCTACAGCAACATTGTAGCAAAGGGAATTGTTCCGGGCAATGCAGCCGGCAGTAAGATCTATAAATCGTTTACGGAAGATGGAAATGACAGAATGCCGCAGCCACCGAATAGTCCGTTAACAACAGACCAGATAAACCTGATCGCCACCTGGATCAATGAAGGTGCAAAAAATACCAGCAATTGTTCCTCCGGTTGTGATAGCACCAGGTTTGCGTACGCTGCCAATATCAAACCGATCTTGCAAACCCATTGTCTTGGTTGCCACAGCGGCGCCGCCGCCTCGGGTGGTTATGTACCGCTGGATACCTACGATGGTGTAAGGGAAGTGGGCTTGTTCGGCGCTTTGTACGTGAGCATCAGTCATACCGGTACCAACCCAATGCCTCAGAACGGAGCCAAATTAAGCGATTGCAAAATTGGGGTGATCAGGAAATGGATCGAAGCAGGGGCGCCCAATAATTAAACAGTGATTATATGTATCAAACAATAAGGACAGGAATATTTTTTAGGGTATTGGTGATCGTGAGCCTGGTGGCAGTTATGACCGGTTGTTATTACGACAAGGAGGCCTTGCTTTACCCGGGCAGTAACCAGGTGGTTGATTGCGCTACGGTTCCGGCAACCTTTAGTGCCAATGTGCTGCCGCTCATTTCAAGTAAATGCGCTATCTCCGGCTGCCACGATGCTACTGCTTCCGGTGGCCTTATTTTCCAGACACATGCACAGATCAGTTCTGCCAAAGACAGGATCAATGTAAGAGCCGTGGTGGAAAAATCAATGCCTTCGGCCGCACCATTACAACCTGCAGAGATCAGTATTTTAAAATGCTGGATCGAAAGCGGCGCCCCTAATAATTAATCTTTTATTAAATAATAAACACGACTACTATGAAAAAAATATTTTTATCAATGGCCGCTTTAATAGCCGTAGCCTGCACCGCCACCGCCCAGAAATTCTACACCAAGAACGGGAACATATCTTTTTTCTCTAAAACGAATATGGAGAACATCAAAGCGGATAATAACCAGGTGATGAGTGTGCTGAATGCACAATCTGGTGAATTGCAGTTTTCCCTGCTGGTAAAAAGTTTCCACTTCCAAAAAGCGTTGATGGAAGAACATTTTAATGAGAATTACCTGGAAAGCGAAAAATATCCCAAGGCAACATTCAAAGGAAGCATTACAGATGCGGGCAAGGTCAATTTTAAGGCAGACGGTACTTACCCGGTAACAGTGAGCGGCGACCTTACTATTCACGGGGTTACCAATAAAGCTACTACCAAAGGAAACATCATAGTAAAAGGCGGAAAGATCACGGGCAATTCAGTGTTTGTAGTTGCGTTGGCAGATTACAAGATCGCCATACCAAAACTGGTGGAAGCCAATATTTCTAAAACCATCGAGATCACCGTCAACTGCCTGTACGATCAAAAAATGTGATCATCATTACAAATCATTCAAGTTTTTATATGTTGGAAAGGAAAATCATAGGGTTGTTAATTTTGTGTATAGGCGTTACAGTGAGCTCACGGGCGCAACAGGCAGATACTACCGACCTGATGGCGCAACTGGAAAAAGAATCAGATTCTAAAAATGCCACCAATTACACCACCGCCACTTTTAAAACCACCAGGCTCGTAAACGGTCATACGGTGGAAAATGTTGGAAAAGGCGTACTGGATGTAAAGATCTCTCACCGCTTCGGCACACTTAACAAAGGCGGCTACGAACTGTTTGGGTTAGACAATGCTACCATGCGCCTTGGCTTTGATTATGGCATTACCCGTTACCTGATGGTGGGTATTGGCCGGAGTACTTTTCAAAAAACCTTTGATGGACTGATAAAAATCAAACTATTGAGGCAGTCTTCCGGCAAACGAAATATGCCTATCACACTCAGCTATGTTGGCACCGCCGCTTTAATGAGTTTAAAATGGGCAGATACCAGCAGGAAGAACTATTTCAGTTCCCGCCTGTCGTACACCCACCAGCTTATCATCGGCAGAAAATTTTCGGATGGCACTTCGCTGCAGCTGATGCCAACTTACATCCATCGTAACCTGGCTGTATTGGCAACAGATCCCAACGACCTGTATGCGATCGGTATCGGCGGAAGACAAAAACTAACCAAACGCCTGAGTTTTAATTTCGAATATTATTACCAGGTCCCCAAATACCGCATCGAAGGCACTACCAATCCTTTGTCTGTTGGTTTTGACATTGAAACAGGCGGCCACGTTTTTCAATTGCATTTTACCAACACAACCGGTATGACGGAGAAGAACTTTATTACAGGCACCACTGGTAAGTGGGAGAAAGGTGATGTGCTGTTTGGTTTTAACATTTCCAGGGTGTTCACACTGGGAAAGGGAAGATAAAATTGTGATAGTGGTTACCTTGCGAAACAAAATTTTTAGCTATCTTGACCGCCTTCAAAACCTGTATGGTCAAAGGATTAAAAATATTGTTCTTTACTGCAATTCTTTTTGCTGCTGCCGCATACAGGCCTGCGGCACTGGTATATAAAGTTACCAATGGCTCCATTGCATTCCGTTCCGATGCGCCGCTCGAAATGATCAAAGCTTCCAGCGATGAACTGGCCGGGCTGGTAGATACAGACAGGAAACAGTTTGCCTTTCGCATTAAAATGAATTCCTTTAAAGGGTTTAACAGCCTGCTGCAGAAAGAACATTTTAATGAGAACTATATGGAAAGCGACAAATTTCCCTATGCAGCGTTTGAAGGAAAGTTGATCGAAGACATCGACTACAGCAAGCAGGGCACTTACAATGTTAGGGCAAAAGGAAATTTCACCGTACACGGTGTTACGCAGGAAAGGATCATAAAGGTAGACCTTACCATAAAAGACAGATCCATTTCTGTAAGATCCACTTTTACCGTGTTGCTGGCAGATCACAATATCACCATTCCAAAAGTGGTACATGAAAAATTAGCTTCGGAGATCAAAGTAGACGTAAAGGCCGAAATGGCCATTCCATAATTCAATTTTTATGCTGCAGAAAAAGTATCACTGTGTTGCCGGGATTGTACTTTTTCTGTTGGCCGCCTGTCCTGCTCTGGCACAGGTTCCGGGCTACAAAAGTTTTACACCAGAAGACAATACTGAAAAGATATTCTCCATTTATAAAGATGCGGATGGCTATCTTTTGATTGGCAGCAATAACGGCCTGTATAAATTTGATGGCAACCGCTTTAAAAAGATCGAGTCCGGCAAACCTTCGCTGGCAGACACCGTTACCGCTATTTTCCAGGACCGCAGCAAACACATTTGGGTGGGATATCAAAGCGGCCGCATTGCAAAAACAACGGGTGGAATATTACAATACATCGAACCTGAAGAAGGCACGCCTAAAAAAAGGATCACTTCATTTTTACAGGATCAGCAAAACAATATCTGGTTCAGCACCAGGGGCGAAGGCATCTATCATTTCAACAACAAACGACTGTACCTCATTAATGAAGAAAACGGCTTGAAGGACCTGAATGTGTACAGCATGGCAGCCGCATCCAATGGCGATGTGATCGCTGCCACTGACCAGGGTCTTGCGATTTGCAGTGCCGGTGGATCAAAACAGGTTGTTACCATGATCGATCCGGCGCATGGCCTGCCGGATTATATTGTTACTTCCATTGCGCCTGCGGGCAAAAATAAATTCTGGATCGGGTTGCAGGACAAGGGTATTTGCCTGTACGATCATAGCACAAAAAGTATTACTGTTCCATCGTCCGTTGCCGGGTGGAATAAAGGCCAGGTAAATGCGCTGTACTATGCTGCGGACAATGTATGGATCACTACACAGGATAGCGGCCTTCTTCGCTACGCTCCGCTGGATAACCAACTGGAATCAGTACCGGTGCTCACTCCGCAACAAAAAAGCATGGGCAGCCTTGTTGAAGACAACCAGGGCAATATGTGGTTTGTGGTGGATAACAACACGCTGGTAAGAGCATCCTGCAATGCCCTGCAGCTGCACCATCTTTATGAAGCTGATTTTTATCTAACGGTACATACCATACTTGTTGATCATGAAAAAAATTACTGGGCAGGTACCGATATGGCGGTATTAAAATACCATTACAACGGGCAACGTGTTATTTCCGAAAAATATCCTGTTGCAGGGCTGGATATGAAAACCGATATCACCAGTTTGTACCAGGATAAGTACAACAATATCTGGATAGGTACCATGGGCAAGGGGATTTTTTTATTGGATCCTGCCACCGGGCAAACCAGGCAGCTCACCGAAGCACAGCCTGCCGGAAGCATTCTCTCTATTACCGGTAATGACAATACTGTTTGTACGGCAGGGCTCGAAGGTGCCATGGTATTTGAACTGCAGGCTGAAAATGATGTGATCAGCAATACCTACCGGTTCACACGCTACAATAACATTCAAACGATCGGCAGTACGTATATCTATAGTGTTTTTAAAGACAGTAAACAACGCCTGTGGTTTGCAACAGATGGAAAAGGTGTCACCATGCTGGATAAAGGAGTGTTCACCCATTATAACCGGTTGAACGGCCTTAAAGATGAGCATGTTTATTCTGTAACAGAAGATGGCAAAGGAAATATCTGGTTCAGCACTAGCAGTGCAGGTATTTATTCTTTTGATGGAAGCAGGTTTAAGAACTACAGCATTAAAGAAGGACTCAGCAGCTTGTCTGTTTCTGCTATCAAAACAGACAGGCTGGGTAATATCGTGGTGATACACAAAGATGGAATTGACATCATTAACACCCGGACAGGGAACTTTTCCTATATCAATAGTGAGTTGGGTGTTTCGGGTATCAATGATAACCTGGGTGCTGTATGTACAGATGACAAAGGAAATGTTTTTGTAGGGACCGAAAAAGGAGTATTGCAATACACAGCACCCGATAATGCGACGACGGTACCTGCAACCATTATTGAAAGTGTTCAGTTGTTTTTAAAAGATATTGATACTGTTGCAACACACCAGTTTGAATCTGATGAAAACAATCTCCGGTTCAACTTTACCGGTCTTTACCTTACCGACCCGGAAAATATATTTTACCAGTATAAACTGGAGGGGCTGGATACCACCTGGCAGTTGACCACCGATAACAGCATTGCGTTTCCCAAACTCCCCCCGGGCAATTATACATTCAGGGTAAGATCCGCCCTTAATAAAAATTTCGACAATGTATCGGAAACGGCTTACAGCTTTGAAATATCAAAACCAGTATGGAGAAGGTGGTGGTTCATTACCGGCTGCATTGTATTGTTTGCAGGTTTACTGTATTGGTACATCAAAAGAAGGGAAGCCCATTTAACCCATGTAGAAAGATTGCAGGGAGAGAAGATCAAATTTGAATTTGAAGTGCTTCGCAACCAGGTGAACCCACATTTCTTATTCAACAGTTTCAATACACTTATTTCTACCATTGAAGACAATCCCAAAACGGCAGTGGAGTATGTAGAACATTTATCTGACTTTTTCAGGAACATTGTAAACTACCGTGATAAGAATACCATTTCATTAAAGGAAGAAATATTGTTACTGCAGGATTATTTATACCTGCAGCAAAAACGGTATGGCGAACACCTGCAATTGCGGATATCGATCGATGAACAGGCGCAGGAAAATATTTACCTGCCACCGCTTACCCTGCAGTTGCTTACTGAAAATGCCATCAAGCACAATGTAGTTTCAAGAGAAGCGGCGTTGCTGATAGAGCTGCGTGCAGAAGAACACTACGTTATTGTACAAAACAATATCAATAAAAAAATACAACAGGAAAAAGGTACCGGCATGGGCTTGCCGAATATTGTAAGCCGCTATGCCTTACTAAGCGATCAACCGGTGCTGATAAAAAATACCGGGCAGGATTTTATTGTATGCCTGCCTGTTTTAAAACACGATTAATATGAAAATTCTATTGCTTGAAGATGAAGACCCCGCCGCAAAAAGGCTGGAAAAGCTACTAAAGGAAATTGAACCGGGTGTTACTATTCCGCAAAACATTGTGAGTGTTGCATCGGGTGTAAAATGGCTGAAAGAAAATCCTTTGCCAGACCTTATCATTTCAGACATCCAGTTGGCCGATGGCCTGAGCTTTGAAATATTCAGGCAGGTGCAAACGCTTTGCCCGGTGATTTTTACAACGGCCTATGATCAGTATGCCATTGAAGCCTTTAAGGTAAACAGCATCGACTACCTTTTAAAGCCGGTTAAAAAAGAAGCGCTTGCTGCGGCCATCGATAAATATAAAAAACTATCTGCATCAAAACAATCTGCCCTGCCCGATATCAGCAAACTGCTGGAAGCAATGGCATCAGGAGAGCAGCAGTCAAAATATAAAAAGCGCTTTGCGGTGCGCTATGGCGAACATTTAAAAACCATCAGTATTGATGAGGCAGCCTATTTTTATACAGAAGATAAAATCAATTTTCTCACCACCAAAGAAGGCCGCCGGTACACCATTGATTTTAATTTGGATTCATTGGAATCAATGCTTGATCCGCATGTATTTTTCCGCATCAACCGGCAATACATTATTGGCATCAGTGCCATTGCCGAGATGTTTGCGTATTCAAAAAGCAGGGTACTGGTAAAATTAAACCCGCCTGCAAAACATGAAACCATCGTAAGTACCGAACGTTCCGGCGATTTTAAATTGTGGCTGGGAGATGCGTAATCGTCAGTCGTGAATAGTGAATAGTCAGTAGTCAATGGCCGGCATTCGTTAGCGTGCTGGCCATTCACATAGGGATAAAATAGATCCACCGGTCAAAAATGAATTGAACCGGTGGACGAACGGATTATCAGAAATTAAAAACGGGACAACTTTTTATTATGCTGCTTCAGATTTAATCAACGCACCTGCAGCCGTGAAGGTTGCTTCCCAGGCCACTCCGTTTTTTGTGAAATGAGCCCTGTAAGTGCCATCATTTCTTAATCCCCACTGCTGTACGGTTACATTGCCAAATTTTGCTGTAAAGGCCGCTGCTACAGCTGTTGGCGGCGTGGTGATCTTATCTTCTGAGCCAGACGAAGATGAGCTGCTGCTTGACGTACTGTTATTAGCCGGCAGCGACTGTTTGGTACAGGAAGTAACTGCGATTGCAATGGAAAGGATCAATATTAACTTTTTCATGTTGAATGTTTTTGCGGTGAATGATGGATCAAAAATAGAATGGCACAGCAGCTTATTAAAACGAATGTTACTGATCGGGTATAATGAAGGGTTGGACAGGAAAATAAAATGTCTCAATCCTTTTATCGCATAGCGAAAGCATAACATTTTGTAAAACGGCCCACTTGCTTTACTTTTGCATCGTTTACAGGCGGATTTGTTTATTGTTCGGCCACATCCCCGGTGCTGGGTTCAGATAGCATCGAAGGAACGGAACTAATAAACGTTACAAAACTCTCACCTAGGTTTTCCGGCGTTTATAGTTCAGGGCTTAACAGGCTGTAACCAGCGATGGTACTGGTATTGGTGTGCTGCAGTTGTCCTGCACATCGTTGAAGCGTCCTTGATGCTGCAACAATTTCATCCTCGGCCCATCGTTTATTATTAACGGTTTAAAATTAAGAGTATGGATATCAGGAAAGCATTGGAAACAAGAGTACTTGTGATAGATGGTGCCATGGGTACCATGATACAGCGCCATAAACCTACCGAAGAAACCTATCGTGGAGAAAGATTTAAAGAATGGCCGCTGGATGTAAAGAACAACAGCGATGTACTCAATCTTACCCAGCCGCAGATCATCGAAGGCATTCACAAAGAATATTTAGCAGCCGGCGCAGATATCATTGAGACCAATACATTTGCGGCCACCGTAATTGCACAGGAAGATTTTAAACTGGAAGCATACGTGTATGAACTGAATGTAGAAGGCGCTAAAATTGCAAGAAGGGCAGCCGATGAATACACCGCAAAAGATCCTTCCAAACCAAGGTTTGTAGCAGGTGCTATTGGCCCGTTGAATAAAACCCTCAGTCTTTCTCCTGATGTAAACAATCCCGGTTATCGTGCGGTTACATTCGACCAGGTAGTAGATGCTTACTATGAACAGATCCGTGGCCTGGTAGATGGCGGTGTAGACCTGTTGCTGATAGAAACCATCTTTGATACCCTGAATGCAAAGGCAGCTATTTATGCAGCAAAAAAATTCTTCAGCGAAAACGATACGCCGGAATTACCGATCATGATCAGTGGTACCATTACGGATGCCAGCGGAAGAACCCTGAGCGGACAAACCCTGGAAGCCTTTTATATTTCGGTAATGCATGCCAAACCATTGAGTGTTGGATTGAACTGTGCACTGGGCGCAAAAGAAATGCGCCCGCACATAGAAGAATTGTCGCAGATCGCCAATTGTTATGTGTCGGCCTATCCCAATGCAGGTTTGCCAAACGCCATGGGTGAATATGATGAGAACCCTGCTGATACGGGCCACTTTTTAGAAGAATGGGCAACAGAGGGCTGGGTGAATATTGTGGGCGGTTGTTGCGGCACCACCCCGGATCATATCAGGCATATTGCTGAGCATGTAAAAAATATCGCCCCACGAAAATTACCGGTTGTGGAAACAGTATTAATATAAGCGTGAGTAAGCCAACAACGATACAACTCTTTAACAATATTAAAACACTGGTCGGGCAGTCGAGGCGTGAAGTATACCGTGTTGCCAATATTGCATTGGTGGAAACATATTTTCATATTGGCCGCATGATTGTGGAGTTTGAACAGTCGGGTAATAGTCGTGCAGGCTACGCACAGCAAACACTAAAAAATTTATCCGAAAAGTTAACGGGCGTTTTGGGCAAAGGATTCTCTATTGATAATTTAGAGAACATGCGTAAGTTTTACCTTGTTTACAAAGATGAATACAGTAAATCAATTTCCAGGCCACCGGCCCGGAAATTGAGCAATAAGAAATCCGCGACAGCGTCTCGGAATTTAAACATCATTCCAAAATCCGAGACACTGTCTCGGAAATCTCCATTCCTGCTAAATTGGTCTCACTATATGTTGCTGTTGAGTATCGGGGACAGCAATGAAAGAAAATTCTATGAAATAGAATCTGCCAGCGGGCAATGGAGTGTAAGAGAATTAAAAAGAAACTACGACAGCGCCTTATACCAACGCCTTGCGTTAAGCCGCAACAAAAAAAAAGTAAAAGAACTCAGCAGGAAGGGTCATGTAATTGAGAAGCCTGCTGATGCAGTGAAAGACCCGTATGTACTGGAGTTTTTGAACCTTCCGCAAAAAGATGCTTACACAGAAAATGATCTTGAACTCGCCATCATTGATAAACTCGAACACTTTTTACTGGAACTGGGAAAAGGTTTTTTGTTTGTAGAACGTCAAAAGCGCATCCGGCTGGATGGCGATGATTACAAGATCGACCTGGTTTTTTATCACCGTGCATTGCGTTGTTTTGTATTGATTGATTTAAAGATCGGAACATTGCAGCATAAAGATTTAGGGCAGATACAGATGTATGTAAACTATTACGATGAAGAAATAAAAGCGCCCGAAGAAAATAAAACGATCGGAATTATTCTTTGCAGGAATAAAAAGGAAAGTACAATTAAATACACGCTGGGAAAAGATAACAAACAGATCTTTGCCAGCAAATACAAAATTTATTTTCCTGAAAAACAATTATTGAAAATCGTTACGCAAAATATTTAACTGCATATTTCAAAATATTACTGAACGGAGCGCCGAATGCTGAAAGCAGTCGGGATAAACTCCGCCGCCGAAGCAAGTTCAAAGTAATGCGGCTGCTAACAAAAATAACATGAGTACTATCAAACCATATTCAAGATTTAGCGGACTGGAACCATTGATCGTTCGTCCGGAAACAAATTTTATCAACGTTGGTGAAAGAACCAATG
>DDEU01000022.1 GCA_002336815.1 Chitinophagaceae bacterium UBA1946
CAGTTGATGAACCTGGGCTGGAAGATACTGATCCCATTGGCCCTGTTCAATATGCTGGCAACAGGTGCGCTGATACTCTTAAAACAAAACGGCTGGCATTTTTAACTAATACAAATATATTTGTGCCACTTTTAAAGTGGCGGTAAAAAATAAAACATGCAATCATTAACCAACAGGGCAAAACCGGTAGACCGCAGACCGATGAGTATGCTGGAAAGGGCTTACCTGCCGGCTATCTTTAAAGGCATGAGCATAACGTTTGGGCATATGTTCAAAAAAAGGCCCACCATTGATTATCCTGAAAAGACAAGGCCTTTCAGCCCCGTTTTTCGTGGGCTGCATATTTTGAACCGGGATGAGCAGGGAAGAGAAAATTGTACTGCCTGCGGTTTGTGTGCAGTAGCCTGTCCTGCTGAAGCCATCACCATGGAAGCTGCAGAAAGAAAACCAGGGGAAGAAAATTTATACAGGGAAGAAAAATATGCAGCAAAGTACGAGATCAATATGCTGCGTTGCATTTTTTGTGGCTTGTGCGAAGAAGCTTGTCCGAAAGATGCCATTTATTTAAGTGAAACATTTGCACCGGCCAACTACCAGCGCAAGGGATTTATTTACGGAAAGGATGACCTGCTCATTCCTAACCCCGTAACTGAACCCGAAGCGTATGCAAAGGCCAAAGGTGGCCGTGTTGATATGAAACATTAAATCGTTCTTTATTCGTCATTTGTTATTGCAATCTAACATGAGTGTTACACAAATATTATTTTGGTTCTTAAGTTTCCTGGCCATTGGCGGCGCCGTGATGGTGGTAGCCAGCAGGAGCCCGGTAAACAGTATCTTATTTCTCATCATTACATTCTTCGCTATATCGGGACACTATATCCTGCTCAATGCACAGTTCCTCGCAATTGTTAACATCATCGTGTATGCAGGGGCCATCATGGTGCTGTTTTTATTTGTGGTGATGCTGATGAACCTGAATGCAGAAACTGAGCCGCCGCATAAAAGCAAATACCTGATGTACGCCGGTGTGATCACCGGGTCAAGTTTACTCCTGCTGGTGGTGGCGGCGCTTCGTAAAAGCGAAAGCATTCAGCAAATGACCCAGCTAAAAGATGGCGATGTTGGATTGCTGAAGAATTTGGGCAGGGCCCTGTTCACCGATTACGTGTTTCCATTTGAAATAAGCAGTGTATTGTTTTTAAGTGCCATGATCGGCGCTGTGGTAATATCAAAAAGAGATAAAGAAGTTCATAGTTGAAAATAAAAAAATGAAAAGAATAGTCCTGTTCGTTGTATTTATTACTGCAGTCAGCCAGTATTCCTTTGCACAGATCGATATCAATAAACTCCTGAATGTAGATGATCTTATCGGCAGGGTGTTAAAAGTGAAAAAGGGATTTGCGCCGAAGTTCTCAGCCGGCAACATCGAAATACCCAAGATCACAAAAGTGGCTGAATTATTCAATGTAAAAGGCAGTACGGAAGCACTTAAGCTTTTTAATACATTTAAAACTGGCCGTACTATTTACAGGATCGCTGCAGTGGCAGGAACGGCCGTCTCAGTGTATGGAACTATAAAAGCAGTAGATAAAGCAGCCCGTAAACAGGAGTACCAAAAAGCACTGGTGGGAGGTTTGTCCACCATCGGCGCAGGCCTGCTGGCAAAGTTTTTAACCAAGGCCGCTGCTTATAAAGCGGTGGATGTATTCAACGGGGTGGCTACAAAAAAAATAAAAGATATTTTATCAATACAACCGGCCAGCAGCACCCTGGGTGTTGGGCTGTATGTAAACTTATAACAGCATTATGCCAATCAATTATTATATCGTTTTATCTGTTGCATTGTTCAGTATTGGTATTATTGGTGTACTTACCCGCCGCAATGCCATTATCATTTTCATGTGTGTAGAGTTAATGCTCAATGCAGCCAATTTATTGCTGGTAGCATTTTCAAAGATGCACAACCTTGCATTGGGACTTAATTTTCCAACCCTTGCCAGTGATGCACAGATCTTTGTTTTTTTTATCATGGTGGTTGCTGCTGCAGAAGTAAGTGTGGGGCTGGCCATTATTGTGATGATATACAGGAATATCCATTCGGTGGATGTTAATTTTTTAAACAGGTTAAAAAACTAAAGCCCCGGTAAAGGGCGCAGCTTATGAGCAATACGTTACAAATTGTATGGTTGATTCCCTTCCTTCCCCTGATCGGTTTCCTGGTCAATGGGTTATTCAGGAAACAATTGTCTAAATCACTCGTGGGCATTATTGGCAGTGGGGTGATACTGGCTTCTTTTGCATTGAGCGTGTATGTTTTTATGCAGGTAAAGGGCGGCAATATTCACCTGGCACACTATTTCAATTTTATTAATACAGATTCGATAAAAGTTGGATTCGATTTCCAGGTTGATCAACTGTCTTCCCTGTTCTTACTCATCATTACAGGTGTGGGCTTTTTGATACATGTGTATTCTACGTCTTACATGCATGAAGAAGACAGCAAGGACTTTGCAAAATATTTTGCCTATCTCAACCTCTTTGTTTTTTCCATGCTCTTGCTCGTAATGGGCGGCAACTACATCATCATGTTCATTGGTTGGGAAGGCGTAGGCCTTTGTTCTTATTTGCTCATCGGCTTCTGGTTCAGGAACAATGATTATAACAATGCGGCCAAAAAGGCTTTCATCATGAACCGCATCGGCGACCTTGGATTTTTGCTGGCGGTGTTCTGGTTATACAATAAGCTCGGCACAACCGATTACCATACTGTTTTTGAAAATGCAGGTAAACTAACCCCGGCAGATCTTACCGGTATCACCTTATTGCTTTTTGTGGGAGCCACGGGTAAAAGTGCACAGATACCACTGTACACCTGGCTGCCTGATGCGATGGCGGGTCCTACACCGGTGAGTGCATTGATACATGCCGCTACGATGGTAACAGCAGGTATCTACATGATCGCCCGCAGCAATATCATGTTTACCATGGCGCCGGTTACACATTATGTAATTGCAGCAGTTGGTTTAGCCACTGCAATTCTCGCCGCCACCATTGCGCTCAAACAAAACGATATTAAAAAAGTGCTGGCATACTCCACCGTTAGCCAGTTGGGTTATATGTTTTTAGGACTCGGTGTTGGTGCTTATACCGGCGCTGTATTCCATGTAATGACGCATGCTTTCTTTAAAGCGCTGTTATTCCTGGGAGCAGGCAGTGTGATCCATGCGATGGGTGGCGAACAGGACATGCGCAATATGGGTGGATTGAAAAAATACATGAGTATTACGCACATCACATTCTTGCTCGGCTGTTTGGCGATCGCAGGTATGCCACCATTCTCCGGTTTTTTTAGTAAGGATGAAATTTTAGCTGCTGCATTCAAACAAAATCCATTGTACTGGGGCCTTGGTGTTGCCGGTGCGATGATGACGGCTTTTTATATGTTTCGTTTATATGGCATGACCTTCCTTGGTAAATTTCGTGGTACCCATGAGCAGGAACATCACTTACATGAAAGCCCCGCAGCCATCACGGTTCCTTTATCCATACTGGCTGTGCTGGCCGTGATCGGGGGATTGGTAGGTATTCCAGAGGTGTTCATGCATGGTGGCCACAAACTGGAAGTGTTTTTAGAACCGATCTTCGCCACTACCAATGAATATGTAAAGGAACACCAGCCACACGAAGCATTGTCTCATTCAACAGAATTAGGATTGATGGCAGCATCGGTGATCGGTGCGCTGGCTGCGTTGTTATTTGCCTGGAATAAATTCAGCAAATATGAAAAAACGGATGCTGCAGAAACGGGTCTTGGAAAAATACTGGCCAACAAATGGTATGTGGATGAATTGTACAATACAGTAATTGTAAAACCGCTCAATTCCTTCGCTGCATTTTTAAACAATGTGGTAGAAAAGAAAGGCATTGATGGTGCGGTAAATGGCGTTGGCAAGGCAGTTAATTATGGCAGCAGGCAGATACGGTTGTTGCAGAGCGGCCAGGTTGGCACCTATGTATTGCTGATGGTGGTAGGTATCCTGGTATTATTTATTATTCAATTCTTTTTGTAAACTATATTTTGATGTTCGGTAACAGTATTACAATTCCTCATTTGCTCATATTCATCCCGGTAATAGCAGGGCTGGTAACTTTTTTTATTAAGAGTGAATCCGGCGCTAAAACATGGAGTTTACTGGCAGCTTTTATTACCCTTGGCGTTTCTGCGGCGAGCCTGGTGTACAGCAAAAACAACGAACTGAATGGTTTAACGTTTAACTACGAATGGCTGAAACACATCGGCGCCAGCTTTGCAGTTTCCCTGGATGGTACGGGCAGGCTCCTTACTTTTCTTACTGCCGTTTCTTTCCCCATCATTTTTATTGCCACTTATAAAAATTCGTATAAGAGCAGCAATGTATTTTATGGCCTCATGTTACTGTCGCAGGCTGGTTTAATGGGCGTGTTTGTTGCGTCCGATGCATTACTGTTTTATTTTTTCTGGGAACTGGCACTGGTACCCGTGTACTTCCTTTGCAGCCGCTGGGGCGGAGAAAGAAGGATACAGGCAACCTTCAAATTTTTTGTATACACTTTTGCCGGTTCATTGCTGATGCTGATCGGTATCATTTACGTGTACCTGCACACCAGCCCTGTGCTGGATCCCAACACACATGCCATCGTGGTGGAACACAGTTTTTCCATGTCTTATTTTCACGGGGTATTGTTAAGCCCTTCCCAGCAAAACTGGTTGTTCTGGCTTTTCTTTATTGCTTTTGCTGTTAAGATGCCCATCTTTCCTTTCCATACCTGGCAGCCGGATACCTACGAACAATCACCCACAGCAGTTACCATGGTGTTGAGCGGCGTAATGGTAAAGATGGGTTTGTTTGGTGTGATCCGCTGGATATTGCCGGTGTTTCCACAGGCCGTGATAAAATTTGACAATGTAGTGATCGGGTTATCTGTTGTCGGGATGATCTATGCAAGCCTGATAGCAATTAAACAGGATGACCTTAAACGTTTCGCTGCTTATTCATCCATTGCCCATATTGGTTTGATGTGTGCGGCCATCTTTACTGCAAAATCCATTGCGCTGGAAGGGGTGATGGTGCAGATGTTCAATCATGGCATTAACATCATCGGTTTGTGGATCGTGATCGGGTTGATCGAAAAACAACTCGGCGTACGGAAGATCTCGCAGTTGGGTGGTGTTGCACACAGGGCGCCCGTACTAACCATTATGCTGGTAGTGATCGCATTCGCCAATATCGCACTGCCGCTTACCAATGCTTTTGTTGGAGAATTCATGATGTTTACCGGCCTGTTCCAGTTCAATATATGGTACACAGTGTTTGCAGGAATCAGCATCATACTGGCTGCGGTGTACACATTGAACATGGTGCAGAAAGTTTTCTTTGGAGAGAACAATGATCTTACAGCCAGCATGACGGATATTTCATTGAATGAAAAATTCATTCTTGTTGTAGTGCTGGTACTGATATTTTTTGTTGGGGTTTACCCTCAGCCGTTTTTTGATCTTACAAAAGACAGCATTGCGCTTTTATTAACAAGATTCAAGTAATTCAACAAAGCATTTCTTCTTAAGGAGAAACAGAAAGATATGAATGCAATTATTTTAACAGCGGTTTGGGGAATCGTGATGATGTTTGGTGGTGTATTTTTCAAAAAGAAAACCACCGCATTGTACTGGGCTGTCGCCGGCCTGGTGCTGGTGCTGGCATTGAACTGTTACGAGCTGGTGCAGCCTGCCTGGTTCCTGAATAAAACAGAATACCGGGTACTGTTTAACATTGATGTAAAAGAGATGCTGCATTTTAACAGCTTCAATCTTACATTTATCAGCATCATGCTGGTTTGTACGCTTTTCTATTTCCTGCTTAATGGCCGCGACATTGAAAAAGTTGGCGACAGCGTATCGGAATATTTCGCCCTGATATTTTTTGTACTCTGCGGTGTTTCGATCGCAGCTACCTTCAATACATTGCTCACGCTTTTTCTTGGCATCGAGATCATGTCGATACCACTCTACATACTCACAGGAAGCGATAAACGAAATTTAAAGAGTAATGAAGCTGCCCTCAAATATTTTTTGATGGGTTCCTTCTCCACCGGCATCATGCTCATGGGCATCGCCTTTGTGTATGGTGGAAACAGCAATGGATCTTTTTTTATTGACGCCATTAATTTGGGAGATGGAAAAATTCCACCACTGGTTGGCGTAGGATTGGTTTTTCTGCTGATCGCCATGGCTTTTAAAGTTTCAGCAGCACCTTTCCATTTCTGGACGCCCGACGTGTACGACGGGGCACCCACCGTATTTACTTCTTTTATGGCAACCATCGTAAAGGCTGCCGGCTTTATCGCCTTTATCCGGTTGTTTGAAAATGCTTTTGGCAAAGTGCACCTGCAATGGCAGGCATTGATCGCCGTTATTACGGCGGCAACCCTGCTTATTGGTAATATCACCGCAGTTTTTCAGCAGAGCGTGAAACGCATGCTGGCTTATTCGAGTATCGCACAGGCAGGTTTTATGCTGCTGGCAATTTTTGCCATGAACGAAACCGCCAAAGAAGGTCTTGTTTTGTATGCGGCTGCTTACAGCCTTGCTACCATCGGCATTTTTGCGATCCTGATCAAAATGAATGATTACACCATTGATGGCTTTAACGGTCTGGCGAAGCAGCAGCCTGTGCTGGCAGTTACCGCTGCGGTGTTCCTGCTTTCGTTGACCGGTATTCCTTTAACGGCAGGGTTCCAGGCCAAATTCTTCATGCTCGTAGCGGCCCTTAAAAATGGGCACCAGCATTGGCTGGTAGTTTTTGCCGTGCTGTGTGCTGCCGTAAGCGCCTATTATTATTTTAAGATCATCCAGGCCATCTTTTTTAAAGAGGGGAGTGATGTTGCAGCCAACGACTGGGATATCAGTAATGGCTTTAAGATATTGCTGATCATCGTTTCTATGCTCATCATTTTGCTGGGGCTGTTTCCCACACTTATTACAGAGTGGCTGCATTACTAAGCACACGCTCCAGAACCTCCGTAAGGATACTCATGCGCTATTCATTTTGCCGCCTGTAAATTATTTTCTGTCTTAAATAGTTTTTAGCATTTAACTTTAAGCAGAATTTCAATTCATGAAGTATAAAGACATACTATCCCTCTCTTTTAATACCATTAAAAGCAACCGTCTCCGCACTGCCATCACTGTTATCATCATTGCATTTGGTATCATGGCATTGATCGGTATCATTACCGCTATTGAGGCGGTGAATGGAAGTCTTACCAAAAGCTTTTCAACCATGGGGGCCAATGCCTTCAGCCTTCGCTACAAAGAACGGCATATAAGATTTGGCGATGGAGGAAACCGCGGCGAAACAAAAAAAGTAAGCCGCAATTCTTTAAAAGCGAAGGCTTCCAGCGAGGGCAGGGTGATCACGTATGATGAGGCCAGGGAATTCAAGCAACGCTATAATTTCCCTGCCGTGGTAGGCATTGCCATACAGGGCCCCGGCGGTATCATTGTGAACAATGAAACAAAAAAAACGAACCCGGATATACGGGTGCTGGGCGGAGATGAAAACTATTTAACCCTGAACGGTTACGAAATAGAGGCTGGCCGCAACTTTTCGGAATCGGATGTGGAAAGCGGTTCTGCAGTTTGCGTGCTCGGTAATTCAGTAGCGCAAAAATTATATGGTGATATTGTAGACAAGGCGATCGACAAGATCATCACCGTTGCCAATAATAAGTACCGGGTGATCGGTGTTTTGAAAGACAAGGGGAGCAGCGCCTTTATGAATGCAGACAAAGTAGTGATCACTACTTATAACAATGTGCGGAGGGTGTATGGAAGCGAAGGGAAGTCTTACAATATTGCTGTAATGGTGAAAGATATGCGCCTGATGGATGTGGCGATCGGGGAAGCCACCGGAACCTTCAGGCCGGTGCGTAAACTCGATGTAAAGGAGGATGACAATTTTTATATTGACAAGAGTGACAGCATCGCACAATCGCTGATGAAAAACCTGGGCTTTTTAAAATATGCAACCTTGGCCATTGCCCTTATCACTTTGCTGGGTGCTGCCATAGCGTTGATGAACATCATGCTCGTGGCCGTGAGTGAACGTACCAAGGAGATCGGGCTTATCAAATCGCTGGGCGGAAAAGCCACCGAGATACGGGCACAGTTTTTATGGGAATCTATCCTGATCAGTTTGATGGGTGCTGCACTTGGTATCGTGTTGGGTATCTCCATCGGCAATATCGTGGCAGTGATGGTGAATACCGGTTTCGTGGTGCCCTGGGCGTGGGTAATAGCAGGTGTGCTGGTGTGTTCTCTTGTTGGGTTGCTGGCGGGTTTGTACCCTGCATACAAAGCAGCCAAACTCGATCCCATTGTGGCATTGCGATATGAATAAACGATAACAGCAACCGTTTGCTGCTGCTGTTTTTTGAATGAATATTAAAATCAAAGCCCTCTCAAAAAAAAATCAAAAAAAAAAATGCCCTGTTTGTTTCTTTGGGTTTATTTATTAACTTGTGCCACACAACGATAGAATAAAAACGATTGTTCCCTTTGTTGTAATCTGTATTAATCTCTGGAAAATATTCCAAAAATTTTTAACGAAACCGCTTTAATTTCACTCACAAAAAAAATTGAACGTCATGGCAGAAACAAAACCAACTGCAACCGTAAAAGCATCCGCTCCGGCATCGGTAAAAAAATCAGGCAATTCTATCTCTTATCTTGCACCGCTCATTTGTATAATAGCTGGTTATTTGATCTGGCGATTTATTTTAGGAAGCGCCGATGCTTTCGCAGATGCCAAAGAACATTCTGGCGAAATCTTCTGGCCAGGATATGAAAAATTAAAAAATCCAAAAGATGGTTTGCATAAAATGTACCTGGGAGGTATCATCGTGCCGCTGTTGATAGGTTGTTTGTTAACCGTATTGACCTTTGTGATTGAGCGTTTTCTTACCATCAGCAAAGCAACCGGTACAGGAAGCAATGCAGATTTCATCCGTAAAGTACAGTACGAACTGGCCAATAAAAATGTTGATGCTGCAATTGCTGCATGCGACAAACAAAAAGGCAGTGTAGGAAATGTAATGAAATCAGGTTTACACAAATACAAGGAAATGATCCACAACAGTGAACTGTCGACCGATCAAAAGGTGATGGCGATCCAGAAAGAAGTGGAAGAAGCGACTGCGTTGGAGTTGCCGATGCTGGAAAAGAACCTGGTGTTCTTATCTACCATTGCATCCGTTGCAACCCTGATGGGATTGTTGGGTACGGTATTGGGTATGATTCGTTCATTCTCTAACCTTGGTTCCGGTGATGGTGGTTCTGCTGCGGCTGAACAATTATCAGTAGGTATATCTGAAGCCTTGTACAATACAGCGCTGGGTATCGGTACTTCTGCTGTGGCCATTATCATGTACAATGTGTTCACAACAAAAATTGACGGTATCACTTACGGTATTGATGAAAGTGGTTTTACTTTAACACAAAGCTTTGCTTCTTTATACAAGTAATAATTGTGGAATCGTAAACTGATTGCATCTCATCAAGAAAATAAATAAAAATGGGAAGAGCTAAGATACCTCGTAAGAGTACAAATATAGATATGACGGCCATGTGCGATGTTGCATTCCTGCTGCTGTCATTTTTTATCATGGCAACCAAGCAAAAACCGCCGGAAGCTGTGGCGGTGGTAGCGCCAACTTCCGTGTCCTCTAAAGTAGCACCGGAAAAAGCGATATTGGTTACCATTACAAAGGAAGGCAAGTGTTTTTTGATCCTGGGCGATGATACTAAGAAAATGGACGTGTTAAAAGATATCAACACGTCTAAAGGTCTTGGGCTTTCAGACGCTGAATTGCAAAAGTTCAAAAAATTGAGTTTTATAGGATTTCCACTTGGCCAGGCCAAGAGCATTTTATCGATGAATGAATTACCACCGGTAGACAGGCTTTCTGGTATCCCTATTACCGATACGTTGAATAATGAAATGGTAGACTGGTTCAGAAGCATCAATGCGGCCTATGCCAATTCAAGCCGTAAAGACCTGGAAAGTATGATCCTCATTAAAGGAGATAATGCTGCCAAGTATCCTATTTTCAAGGATATCAAGTATGCACTTAAAAAGAATGACATCTTCAAATTCAGGATCGTTACCAACAGCGAAACAGTACAGCCGGGAACTGAATTGTACGAAGCAAACAAAGCCAGTCTTCAGGGAAAATAATATTAAAAACTAAAAATATTTTTTATGGCAGAAATGGATACCTCGTCGGGTGGCGGCCACAAAAAGGGCCCTGGCGTCAAGAAAGGTAAAAAAATGTCGACCCGTGTGGATCTTACTCCCATGGTTGACCTCGGTTTCCTGCTGATCACGTTCTTTGTATTTACTACTACCATGAGCCAGGCAACGGCCATGAATATGAATGAGCCAAAAGATGATCCCGATCAGCAGTTGAAAGTAAAAAATTCAGGAGCAATGACCATCCTGTTGGGGAAGCAGGACCAGGTATATTATTATTTTGGTGAATTGATCGCAGAAACTGCATCACAGCAGTTTAAAAGCACCAATTTTAAAGATATCCGCCAGGTGATCCTCGATAAGAAAAAAGCAACTCCTATTGATGACCTGATGTACATCATCAAGGCAGACAAGGAATCAACATTTAAAAATGCCATCGACATTCTGGATGAAATGACCATTAATACCGTGCCTCCCGGCCACTACGCCGAAGTGGACATGAGTGATACCGAAGCAAAGCTCATTGAAATGACAGAAACAGCCAATGGCATTAAATAGATTTATGGAAATTACTTTATCCTGAATCTCATTAAAAAAGAAATTTAACAATGGAAGCTAACAAAATTTTATCCGCAGATATTCTTGACATCCTCTTTGATGGCAAGAATAAGCAATACGGTGCGTATGAACTGCGTAAGACTTACAACGGGAGGCTTACCAAGGCATTGCTGCTTACGGCTGCCCTGGCCCTTTTATTGTTCCTTACTTCGGTTTTGGCAAGTGTTGTAGGTAAAAGGAACGCGGCACAGATAGATGTGTTGGATACACAGATGGCCGAACTTAAAAAAGATGCGCCACCGCCACCACCGCCGCCGCCACCACCACCACCAAAAGCACCACCGCCCCCTGAGATCAACCAGATCAAGTTTACTCCTCCTAAAATTGTAAAAGATGAAGAGGTTAAACCAGATGAAAAGATCGAAGAAATAAAGGAAGACCAGGTGATCAGTACAAAAACTGTTGAATCTGATAACAAAGACGCAATTGTGGCAGCACCGGTAGAAGACAAAGGGTCGCAGGTAGTAGAAGCTCCAAAAGGAGACGAAGAAGATAAGGTTTTTACCAAGGTAGAAAACGAAGCTGAATTTCCTGGTGGTAACGGAGCATGGTCAAGGTACCTCGAAAAATCACTGGGTGGTTTTAACCCCGCTGACAATGGAGCCCCTCCCGGCAAATACCAGGTAATTGTAAAGTTCATCGTTAGTAAAGATGGAAGCATCAGTAACGTAGAAGCTGAAACAAGCCATGGTTACAGTATGGAAGAACAGGCCATCAAATGTATCAAGAATGGTCCTAAATGGAAACCAGCTTTACAGAACGGCCGTAACGTGAATGCATACCGCAGGCAGCCTGTAACTTTCATTGTGGAAGAACAATAATCCCATCTTATTTTTATACATCCCCTCCGGCAACGGAGGGGATTTTTTTTGCCTGCTGTAACAGTATTTTTTTTGTGGAAATTGATGCCGGCGCCATCTCAGTAAAAAATTTACTAACATGGCAGACATCGAAAACAACCAGCAAAAAAGCCGGCACCATTTTAAAACCAGCAGCAAAAAATCTGTACGGATCGACCTTACGCCGATGGTTGACCTTGGATTTTTACTCATCACTTTTTTTGTATTCACCACCACTATGTCGCAGGCTACGGTAATGAATATTGTAACCCCGTACGACAAGGTTGAACCCGGCGATGACATCTGCAATTCCTGTGCACTCACCGTGCTGTTAGGCAGCAATGATCAGATCTATTATTACGAAGGCGCACCGGAAACAGCCAGCCTGCATACAGCGAATTACAATTCGATCCGCACCGTGTTGCAGGACAAGAAGAAGAAAGTAGCCAGTGCAAGAGGTAGTGGCGATCAATTTGTACTCATCATCAAAGCCGCAGATGCAGCTTCTTTTAAAAATTTTGTAGATATCACAGATGAGGTTACCATCAATGGAATAAAGCGTTACTACATTGATGAAATTACGGCAGCCGACAAAATGAAAATGCAGGAGGCAAGCCGGGACTAATTCCCTGAAGGCAGCCGTATCTTTGCCACATGCTTAATAAACTTTCCGGCTGGGATGATACCATCATTGCCCTTGCCACACCGCACGGCATCGGTGCAATAGGTGTGATCCGATTGAGCGGTAACAATGCCTTCACTATTGTGAATGAGCTGTTTCCTTCTAAAGATCTTACACAACAGCTTAGCCATACCCTTCACGTTGGTTTATTGAAGGCACAGGGCAGGGTGCTGGATGAAGTGGTGATCGCATTGTTTAAAAATCCCAGGAGCTATACCGGTGAAGATGTGGTAGAGATCAGTTGTCATGGTTCTTCCTTTATACAGGAGCAGGTGATCAATGCCTGTATTGCAAAAGGAGCCCGTATCGCCCGGCCCGGTGAATTTACCCAGCGGGCATTTTTAAAAGGAAAATTAGATCTTACCCAGGCTGAAGCGGTGGCCGACCTGATTGCCAGTAACACAGAGGCGAGCCGCAATACAGCGCTGCACAATATCCGTGGTGGCTTTTCTTCCATTTTAAAAGAGCTGAGAGAACAGTTGATACAATTTTCGGCATTGATAGAACTGGAACTGGATTTCGCCACGGAAGATGTGGAGTTTGCAGACCGGAGTAAATTCCAGGAGCTGGTGAAAAAACTGGCGGTGCAAACGCAGCAGTTGCTGGATTCTTTTCAATTGGGCAATGTGATCAAGAACGGTGTTAACGTAGCGATCGTCGGAAAGCCCAATGCAGGAAAATCGACCCTGCTGAATACGTTGCTGAATGAGAACCGGGCCATTGTAAGTGAGATCGCCGGTACCACCAGGGATACCATTGAGGAAGTGATCAATATCAACGGCATCCTTTTCCGGCTGATCGATACCGCAGGCATACGGGAAAGCATAGACGAAATTGAACTGATCGGTGTAGGCAAGAGCCTGGAAAAAATAAAAGAATCAGACATCGTGCTGTACCTCTTTGATGTGAACAAAGAATCGCAGGCAGAAGTGGAAGCAGCGCTGTTAAAAGTGCAGCAGCAAAATGCCGGTTATATTGCGGTGGGCAATAAACTGGATATGATCGGTGAAGCGCAGGCGCAGCAAAAATTCTCCGGCGACGGCGTATTGTTCATCTCGGCAAAAGCCAATCACCACATTGATGTATTGAAGCAGCGGCTGGCCGATAAAGTGGTACAGGGATCTGTGCAAACAGAAAGTACCATTGTTACCAATGCCAGGCATTACGCAGCCTTAAAAGAAGTAAAACAATCACTGGAAGATATCAGGAGCGGCATGGATAACAATATCCCCGGCGACCTGCTGGCGCTGGACATCCGGCGCTGCCTGCATTATCTTGGTGAGATCACCGGTGAAGTAACCAATGAAGACCGGCTGGATTATATTTTTAGTAAGTTCTGTATCGGAAAGTAACAACATAAAGGAACTAGTCTTTACTCCTCTTATCGGCACCAATTGATCTGACGTTAATAGTATTAGTTGTAATAGTGCGCTAGCTAAAGCTTCTGAATTGAAAATTCGAACCATTTACATGTTCTGATAAATTTCATTTCGAAAAATCATCGGCTGTGCTTAGCTTTGACCAAAATTCTACGGACTGCGACAAACAGGGACTATATTGCTGCTTTTGGCTTTTCTTACACAAACTTTCAGTAAGTCTTTCATAGTAGCGGGCTATTATGCCAATACCGCTGCCTATGCAAAGAACTGTGAAAACAAAGCCCGCCCAAGGCTTCATTGTAATGGTAAATGCCAGATGATGAAGAAGCTGAAGCAGGAGGAAAACAAAGACAAGCAGAACCCTGAAAGAAAATCGGATAATAAAGAAGAAGTACTTTCTTCTAAGTCTTTTTACGCAACACTTCATTTCAATTTCTCAATTGAAATAAAAACACAATATCCTTCAACTATTGCCGGAAAAGCAGTAGATATGCCTGGAGCCTTCTTTCATCCACCCGGGGCTTAATCTCTCTTCTATTTTACTTAATATTTCGCAACAATGAATGTTGTGAGTATTCCTATAATTAATCTTAACAAATATGGTTAGCCAGTACAACTGGTCAGCCGTAATTAAACGTGTACGCAAGGGTACACAGGTGGTACTTGTATTGATAGCACTTACTATACTGTAAATCAATTACGGTTGGCTTATTCAATTAATCAACAACATCTAATAAAAATACTAAAATGAAAAGAGTTTTCATACCTGCAATTGCAGCAATAATAGTTTTATCATCCTGTAAAAAGGATACTATAACACCGTCTGAATACGACAGCAGCAAAAAAGCTGAATTATCAGTAGAATTTGATAACATCGCCGGATCGGCTGACCTCCTGCTGAATACCGGTAACTATACCAACGCTTCCGGGGAGAGTTTTAAAGTAACAAAATTAAAATACTATGTGAGCAATTTTAAACTCACCAATATTAATGGAACTGAATATACAGTGCCACAGGATAGTTGTTATTTTTTGATCGACGAAAGTGATGAAGCAACGCATGAACCGGTACTAAGAATACCTGAGGGAGAGTATAGATCTGTAACCTTTACACTCGGAGTTGACAGTTTGAGAAACACCAAAGATATCAGTCAGCGTACAGGTGTGCTTGACCCAACAGGAGTTGGATCTGATATGTACTGGAGTTGGAACAGCGGCTACATATTCCTTAAAATGGAAGGAACATCACCCGCTTCCATGATGGGTGATTTCATGTACCATATAGGGTTGTTCGGTGGCATGAGCGCCCCAACCATCAACAATATCAAAACCATTACGCTGGATTTAACAGCCAGGGGTACACCAAAAATAAAGACAGGGAAATCAACCAACATTCACCTGATGGTGGATATTTTAAAACTGTTTAACGGCAGCACCAACTTCAGCATTGCTGATCATAGTATGGTGATGGTTGACCCCTTCAGTACAACCATTGCCAGTAACTACGTTAGTATGTTCAGGCACGATCACACAGAAAACTAACCATTATGAACAGGAATCACTGGCTCATATTAATCTTCCTTCTTGCAGGCGTAATAGCCTGTAAGAAGGAAGTAATTGAAGCTTTTGCGGGCTTCCGGAAACCTTCTTATTTTCCTGCACCTGCCTATCACTTTGAAACAAATGAGATTACAGAGGATGGTTTTAAGCTGGGCAGGAAATTATTTTACGATCGCATTTTGTCGGCCAATAATACCATCAGCTGTGGCAGCTGCCATATTCAAACAGCGGCATTTACGCAGCATGGCCATAAGGTTAGTCATGGTATATTTGACAGGACTGGCGTACGCAACAGCCCTCCTATTATGAACCTTGCCTGGAGTACCAGTTTTATGTGGGATGGTGGTATTTTTGATCTTGACCTGCAGCCCGTAGCACCCATAACCAATCATGTTGAAATGGATGACTCTATGATAAATGTGCTTAACAAGCTCAGGAATGATGCAACATATCCCACATTGTTTAAACAGGCATTCGGTTCAACCGAAATCAACAGTACAAAATTCTTAAAAGCGCTTTCCCAGTTTATGCTGATGTGTGTGAGCAGCAATTCAAGGTACGATAGTGTAAAACGTAAGCAAACAACTTTCACCCCGGAGGAGGAACAGGGTTATGCCATCTTTAAACAGCAATGCAATACCTGCCATACCGAACCGTTGTTCACAGACAATTCATTCAGGAATAACGGGTTGGCAATAAGTGCGTTAAACGATATGGGTCGTTACAAGATCACATTGAACGAAGCCGACAAATATAAATTCAAAGTGCCAAGTCTTCGGAACCTTGCCCACACACTCCCCTATATGCATGATGGCAGGTTGTTTACCCTGGAAGCCGTGCTGGATCATTATACAGGGCAGGTACAGCAAACTCCTAACCTGGATACCTTCTTTTTGCAGCACTCTCAACCAGGCATCCCACTCACGGCAGATGAAAGGGCAAAACTATTACTGTTTCTGAATACATTGAACGACCGCAGTTTTTTAACAAACAAAATGCTCTCTGAACAATAATTATTTATGAAAAAAATATTTATCACATCAATCGCAGCCATCTTTTTTATTTCAACCGGGTTAAAAGCCTGTGATATTTGTGGTTGCGGTGTCGGCAATAGTTATATTGGCATACTACCTGATTTTTACAAACATATTTTCGGAATACGATACAGGCATAACTCCCTGTTTACACATATTGGAGTGGGGGGAGCCACTACCTATTTAACCACCAATGAGAATTACAATATTGTTGAACTGTGGGGTGGCTGGACCTTTGGCACTAAAATACGTGTGATGCTGAACATCCCTTATAGTTTTAATGACAAGGTTAACCAGGATGTAACAAAAGCCAAAAACGGCATCAGTGATATTTCAATATCCGGCTATTACCAGTTACTGAATAAAAGAAAAACAGTATTAAAGGAAAAGCTGCTGGTGCAAAGCCTGTGGATAGGTGGTGGCATTAAATTGCCCTCAGGCGAATACAATCCTGCAGATAAAAGCGTTACCAGACAAAACACCAATTTATTCCAGTTGGGTACTGCCAGCATAGATTACACACTGGCAGCTATGTACGATATTCGTTTGCAGGATGCAGGGGTAAATTTTTCAGCCTCCTATAAAATAAATACGGCCAACAATTATCAATATGCCTATGGCAATAAACTAAGCCTGAGTTCACAGTTATACTACAAAATCAGGCTGGGGCATGTAACATTATCACCAAATGCAGGCATTCAGTTTGAGAAAGCCTGTAAAGATATCGACAGTAATTTTGAAGTAGATCTTTCTGGAGGTAAATTATCACTTGGTACATTTGGCATTGAAAGCAGTTTTAATAAAATTGCCATTGGGGCCAACTGGCAAACACCTTTTTCGCAAAATCTTGCAGGCAGTTTTGTAAAAGCAAATAACAGGATGATGCTACACGTTTCATTTACATTATAAGAAGGACTTAAACCCTGTAGTATATTCCAATCAATTCAATCAACTGTGCACACATCAGATAAAAACAGGTATGAAGAAATTGGTTGTTTATTTTCTCATCTTACTTTCTGGCGGCAGCTAGGCACCAAACCAAAAGGATATCCAGAAGAGAAAAGCGATGGTGGTTCCGGAAAGCAGTAGCAAAAGCAAATTAAAAGAGTTGACTTTCACTGCAATTGATATGGAAATTTTTCTGTGATCACCAACGGCAGGCTTTTTACAAGTTAAGGTTGAGTTTCTTTTCTCAAAATAAATCTCTTGCATAAAACCTTCACCGCTAAGTTTTATCTTCACAAAACTTTGAGCTTGAATCTTAAAAAACATATGTTATAAATGGAAGATGCTTTCGCACAGCTTGCTGATGAATTGCTGGCATTGGAAAACTGGTTCAGGTCCAGGAAGGGTTCTATCGTAGCCTTTTCCGGCGGGATCGATTCAACCCTGGTGCTTTTTCTTGCAAGAAAATACCAGGGTAAAGAAAATGTGGCAGGCGTTATTTCAAATTCTGAAAGCCTTAAACAACGTGATCTGCAGGAGGCAAAAGCATTTTGTGAACTGTTTGATATACACCTGGAAATAATTGTAACCAAAGAACTGGCAGATGAACGATATAACCAGAACCCGGTTAACCGTTGTTATTTCTGTAAAGAGCATTTGTTTCACGACCTGACAGAAATTTGCGAAAAATACCCGGGCTTTACCGTATTGAGCGGTACCAATGCAGATGACCTGGGAGACTACCGGCCCGGGCTGGAGGCTGCAAAAAAATTCCAGGTAGCATCGCCCTTGGTGGATTGCAATATTTCAAAAACAGCCTTGAGGCAGATCGCAAAATATTACGGGTTGCCCAACTGGGACAAACCATCCAGTCCCTGTTTGAGTTCCCGCATTCCCTATCAGCAGCCGGTTACTGTTGAAAAACTGAAACAGATCGAAGCCGCAGAGGAGATGCTGAACAATTATGGGTTTGATGATGTAAGGGTGAGGCATTACGGGCATTATTGCAAAATTGAAGTAAAGAGAGAATCTCTTGAAAAACTTATTCTTCTTCAACATGATATTTTCCAGGAGATCGAACGGCTTGGATTTGACTATTGCGAAATAGATTCAGAAGGATTGGTTTCAGGTAAACTGAACCGTGTATTAACTAACATTAAATAAGAAAACGAAGCATGAGAATATTGTATTATGATTGTTTTGCCGGCATCAGCGGTGATATGAATTTGGGGGCAATGATCGACCTGGGTGTTGATGCGGTCTACCTTGAAACGGAATTGCAAAAATTGAATATACAGGGCTTTCACCTCAACGTAACAAAAGACAGCCGGAGGGGCATCTCGGGTACTAAAGTACAGGTGATCGTTGAAAACCCGGATAATGAAAAACACCGTCACCTGCGGCATGTAGAAGAAATCATCAATAACAGCAGCCTTTCCGATACGGTAAAAACAAATGCACTAAAAATTTTTAAGCTGATTGCCGAAGCCGAGGCCAAAGTACACAATATCGATATACAAAAGGTTCACTTTCATGAAGTGGGTGCACTGGATTCCATTGCCGATATTGTGGGTGCCGCCATTTGCCTCGATGCTTTAAAAGTTCAAAAAGTGCTTTCTTCTCCCATCCAGTTAGGTGGAGGAATGGTAAAATGTGCCCATGGGATCATGCCTGTACCGGCGCCGGCAACCGCCTTGATCGTTGAGCATGTTCCTGTAAAACTGGGATTGGTGCAACACGAAGCAACTACGCCCACAGGCGCTGCCATCCTGGTGGCAATGGTGGATGAATTTACTGAAGAGTTTAACTTCCGGATCACAAAGACCGCATACGGCATTGGGCACCGTGATGTTTCGGAAGTGCCCAATATCCTGCGCTTATTTCTTTCCGATACCGAAACCTCAACTTCCGATGTAATAGAAGAAACAGCAATAATACTCGAATGCAATATTGACGACATGAACCCGGAGCGGTATGATTTTATCCTGGAACAATTGTTTAAAGCTGGTGCAGCCGATGCCTGGATGGAACCGGTGATAATGAAAAAATCAAGACCTGCCAATAAGCTGAATGTGATGTGCACGGCCGGTAAAGCAGCAGCATTAAAAGCAATCATTTTTACGCATAGTACTACCATTGGTTTGCGGGAGTACCCGGTTAAGAAATCCATGCTTGCCCGTATTGAAAAAATAGTGGAAACAAAGTTTGGAAAAGTAAGTGTGAAGCAGAGTATTTACAATGGCAAACTGATCCGTTCTAAACCGGAGTTTGACGACTGCAGGGCGATCGCAATCCGGGAAAACATCAACCTGGAAGAAGTGGAAAATGAAGTTTTAAAAAACCTGTAACATGACACTGGCAGAAATTTTAGAAAAGTACAAACAAGGGGAACTGGATTTAGCCGGTGCATTGCAAATGGCTTCCCGTCATGGGGTGGAAGAGATGGGCTTTGCAAGCATCGATACGGATCGTTTACAACGTACAGGGCTACCCGAAATGATCTATGCCGCCGGCAAAACTACCGAACAGGTAACACTGATAGCAGAACGGATGTATGAGAAGGGAATGGATATATTGGCTACAAGGGCAACCCCTGAAATGTATGCAGCTATAAAAGAGATCATTCCTGCTGCATCATTCAATCCACTGGCAGGGGTCATCAGTTATAAGCACCGGGATGTACGAAACAGCAAGGGGTATATTGCCATCGTTGCAGCAGGTACTTCCGATATGCCTGTAGCAGAAGAAGCCGCTGAAACTGCCCGCTTTTTGGGCAATGAGGTAAAAACAATATATGATGTTGGCGTAGCCGGCATCCACAGGCTCTTTTATAAGCTAAGCGATATCAGGAATGCCAGGGTGGTCATCGTTGTAGCCGGGATGGAAGGCGCATTGGGCAGTGTAGTGGGCGGGTTGGTAGATAAGCCTGTAATAGGAGTGCCTACCAGTGTTGGGTATGGCGCTAATTTCCAGGGATTGTCGGCCCTGCTTTCAATGCTCAACAGTTGTGCAAGCGGCATTTCGGTAGTTAACATTGACAATGGATTTGGCGCCGCATGCCAGGCATCACTCATTAACCATCTATAAAAAAGAACCGCTCTTCAATATTGGGTATTGATTGCAGCAGGAAGTGTAACAGGCGATACGCATTTTAATTACAACCGCTGTTACTATAAGCATGCCTGCCTAACACGCTGTTCATTTGCCTATACATTCCGCAGTAATTTTTTTGATATCGCAAGCCGGGTAAGCTCAGCGGCTGAATTCAAGCGGAGTGTCTTCAATATTTTACTGCGGGTACTTTTAACAGTGCTTGCTGCCAGCGCCAGCCGTTCTGCTATCCGGGTTACATCATAACCGAACACCGTTAGTTTGAACACTTCAAATTCCTGGTTTGAAAGGACGGCCAGTGGTTCCTCAACGGGATTCTCCAGCAGCAATTCCCTGATATTTTCTGTAAAGTATTTTTTTCCGCTCAATAGTGCTGTAACGGCTTGGATTATCTCCTCCGGCAATGCGGTTTTGCACAGGTAGGCGGAGGCTCCGGTTTTGATGGCACGTATTCCGTACACTTCTTCTTCGTACCAACTCAACACCAGTACCGGTATATTGGGTGCGATCTTTTTGATGTGTTCCAGTCCGTACAGTCCGCCACGGCCTTCCATATCAATATCAGTTATTACAAGGTCAACCTTATTTTTAAGCACTGCTTTGATCAGTGTTTCGCTGTTGCTGACAGTAATGATTGTTGCGTTGGGAAAATTGCAATTCAGGTAAAATTGCAGGCCTTTTTTAAAAACTTCATGGTCATCAGCGATGACAATGCTGCATGAATTCATAGGTTCGGCTTATGTGTTTAAATAGAAAACACAAATGTAAGTGCGATTGCGATAAAATGCAAATCTTCAAAGTCAATTCAAACAAATGGCGCCTGTATGATGGGTGCGTTTTTAGAAAACTATTCACATTCCTCAATTTAATGAGGTGTCGATACAATATCCCGGAAATTCCATTGTTTTAAAAAAGTTAAGCGCTGCAGTAAAACAGCAGGTTGCAATAACAAAAGCATAACAGGCCTTTGGCAGCATGAACAGCAGCACCGATTTATCATTTGCTATATTTATTCCGGTATTCCAAATATCCATTACATGAACCCAATAACGATTCGTTTTTGCTGCCTGCTTGTTTTTTCAACCATTATCAATACAAGCATTGGCCAGGTTACCATCCTTCCCAATGCGTATGCCCACAACGATTATCATCATAAGCGGCCATTGCTGGATGCACTGGAAAATGGATTTACCTATGTGGAAGCAGACGTGTACCTGCGAAAGGGTAATTTGATCGTGGCGCATATTCTTCCCTGTCTTAAAAAGAAACGAACGCTTGAAGCGCTGTATCTAAAGCCATTGCTGGCGTACGTGCAAAACAATGCTGCAGGTAATAAAGAAGCAATTAACGAGTGCCCGCTAACGCTGATGATCGATATTAAATCAGGTGCTGATAAAACTTACGAAGCCCTGCTGGCCTTACTGGAAAAATACAAACCGATCCTTTCGGGTTACGAAGATGGGCGCACTACACTCAGGAATGTTACCATCGTACTCACCGGGCACAAGCCATACGGGCTGGTAAAAAATAACGAAACACGTTTTGTTTTTATGGATGAAGACCTTCGCAAGGCCGTGGCCGATTCTTCTGCCAATCTTTATCCCATCGCCAGTTGCAAATATTCGCACCTCTTAAAATGGAAGGGCAAGGGGGTAATACCAGAGGCTGATTTAAAACGCCTGGAATACTATGTAACCGAAGCACACAAAAATGGAAGGAAAGTGCGCTTATGGGCATCGCCTGAAATTAAGAAAGTGTGGAGTGAATTATTGAAATGCAATGTTGATTTGATCAATACAGATAAATTAAAAAGCCTGCGTAAGTTTTTGCTGGCAGATATGCAGGAACTGGCAAAGAAAGATTGATGCATCCGGGAAAGGGACAGTTTATATATTTAAAGGTCTTCAAGATTTTTTCTTTTGCCGATACTTTTCTTAAAAGCGGAAGGCGACAGGCCAGTGATTTTTTTGAACTGGGCGCTCATGTGGGCAGCACTGCTGTAACAAAGTTTGTATGCTATCTGGTCAAGGTTCATTTCATCATAAAAAATAAGTTCCTTTATCTTTTCTGTCTTGTGCAGTATGATGTATTGCACAATGGTAATACCTTCTGAATTCCTGAAAACCGTGGCCAGGTGGTTATAGCTAACTCCAAGTTTTTCGCTGATGAAATGAGAGTAGTTATTTACCGGCTGCCCATCCGCATGATGGATCATATCTACCACGATATTCTTAATTCGCTCCACCTGTATCAATTTTTTATCCTGCAGCAATTCAAGACCGGATACCTGCAGTTGCCGGTTGAGTTCTTCCCGTTCAGCAGCGTCAATGGGCTTAAGTAGCTCTACGATACCGAGGTCGATGGTGTGATAAGGAATATTGAGTTGATGGAGCTGATCTTTTACCAGCAGTTTGCAGCGATGGCTCACCATGTACTTTATATATAATTTCAATAGGGAGCAAAGGCCAATTTTCATACCTGTATACTGCAACGGGGAAATTCACACGTAGTACAGATCTCTTACAGCCACATAGTTATAATTTTTCACATCCCGTGGCGGGTCTCCTAGTTTTTTAAGCAGCCACTTATAATTTACCTTACCGATCATTCCATGATTGCTTTGAGCAAAGGCGCTTTCAAAAAATTCCCGCTATGGGGTAATAAAGTTGCTGAATATCCCGGTTGGTCAAAAACAGTTTCAAAAAAGCTTCTGTTTTTACCAAATATTTCCCTGTTCTGTTCACCCTGCAGCAGCAGCAGATCCGATTCCCTTTAACAAAAGCCTGTAATACATGATTTATATAAAAAAAATAAAAGATAGTGTAAGATTTTATTTGACATTATGTTAAACCTTACTATATAATTTTTTTAACATAAAACAGTTCAACATGAAAACACTTCTATTTTATCTTTTTTGGGCAGCCTTGTGTATATCACCCGGGCTCGGGCAGGCCCAGGCTCCATCGCTTGGCAGCGCCGCCAGTTTTGCGCTATTTACCAGCGCCGGGGCTTTTAATGCAGCGGGCGCTTCTACCGTGGTAACGGGTGATATTGGCACCAATGTAGGTGCCTACAATGCCTTTCCACCCGGTACACTCATCGGTCAAAGCCATGTGGCTGACGCGGTATCTTCATCGGCCGCTTCCGATGTATTACTGGCTTACGGAAGCATGAGTACCATTACATGCGGACTGGTGATCTCTTCCACGCTGGGGAGCGGACAGTCGTTGCTGCCAAATGTCTATTGCATGGGTGAGGCTTCCACCATTAACGGCGACCTGGTGCTTGATGGTCAGGGCGATCCCACTTCACTGTTTATTTTCAAGATCAACGGGGCACTGGCCAGTACGGTGAACTCAAGGATCATTTTAACCAATTCCGCTTCGCTCTGCAATGTGTACTGGCAGGTAAACGGCCAGACAGACCTGGGAGAGAATTCCATTTTCCAGGGAACCATCCTGGCAAATGGAGCAATCAATCTTTTAGACGGCGCTAAATTATATGGAAGGGCACTTTCAGTAGCCGGTGCCATTTCACTGCAAAACAATATTGTAAATATTGCACAGCAGGCCCAGGCGGCAACCATCACGGCTGGCGGCCCGGTGAACCTTTGCGCCGGCCAAACGGTATTGCTCTCCGGCAATATCGATGGCACCTGGAGTACGGGTGCCAGCACGCCTTCCATCACAGTATCGGCAGCTGGGGATTATTTTGTAACCAATACCGCCAATTGTGGAAATGCTTTTTCCAATCATATCATCGTTAGTTCAAGTCCCAATCCTGTTTGTACCATCACCGGCAATAGTTCCATTTGTCCTGGTCAGTCCACCCAATTATGTGTAGCTGCAGGGGCCGCTTCTTATTTATGGAGCAACGGTGCTACTGGTAATTGTATTACTGTAACTGAAGCAGGTACTTATTCTGTAACAGTTACAAACGCCGCCGGTTGCAGCAGTACCTGCAGCCAGTCAGTAACTGTTTCTGCCAATCCTGTTTGCACCATCACCGGCAACACCAGTATCTGTCCTGGTCAATCTACCCAATTATGTGTACCTGCCGGGGCTGCTTCTTATTTATGGAGCAATGGTGGCACTGGCAACTGCATCACGGTAACTGAAGCAGGTA
>DDEU01000050.1 GCA_002336815.1 Chitinophagaceae bacterium UBA1946
TTGTAAAAGAATACCATGTAGAGCGGATGATGAGAGATGCCAAGATCACACAGATCTATGAAGGAACAAGTGAAGTACAGCGGATCGTTATCAGCAGGAGTATACTTAAGTAAAAAATTAAAAGTCAAAAATCAAAAGTGCAAATGACAAAGTTGTTTGCACTTTTTTTATTTAGTTTCGTCTCTTATTGATCTCTCCACAGAAACAAATAAGATGGCAATCATTGAAATAACTGCTTTGAAAAAACAATATGGCGGCAATTATGTACTCAAAGGAATTGACCTGCATATTGAAGCTGGCCAGATAGTTGGTTACATCGGTCCCAACGGCGCCGGAAAAAGTACCACCATAAAGATACTCACCGGCATCATCAGCGATTTTGAAGGCGACGCCATTGTGCTTGGCATGGATGTGAGAAATAACCCCGTTGAGATCAAGCAACAGATCGGCTACATACCGGAGCAGGCGGCCTTATATGATGTGCTCACCCCTATCGAATACCTCCGGTTCGTTGGCAAGCTCTACCAACTGGAAGACGGCATGATCGAAAAAAAATCCCAGGAATTACTGCGTTTGTTCGACCTCAGCGAAAAAGCCAATACAAGAATGAACGGCTTCAGTAAGGGTATGAAGCAAAAAGTGTTGCTCATCAGTGGACTCATTCACAATCCTGATATCATTTTCCTGGATGAGCCATTAAGCGGGTTGGATGCCAATGCGGTGATACTAGTAAAAGAAATACTGGCACAATTAAAACATGCCGGCAAAACCATTTTCTATTCATCACACATTATGGATGTGGTGGAAAAGATCAGCGACCGCATCATCATTATTGACAAGGGACAGGTAATTGCCGACGGCAGTTTTGAAACCCTTAAGAACAATGCACATCAGGGTTCACTGGAAAATATTTTCACCTCATTGACCGGCAGCAGCGAATTGCACCAGAATACAGCAGAACAATTCATCGATATTTTAAAGAGCTGACAACATGGATAAATGGATATTGAAATTTGTTCTCTTCCTGGCGAAGCAACTTGCCGGCAAGGGAGTAGACTTTGAGCGGCTCAGGATCATAACTGAAACAAAAATTTTAATGGACCGTCGCCGGGTATACCTTAACTGGCGACAGAAACAACAAAAAGAAAACAGCAACCCGCTGCTGATCACCCTCCTGCTTTACGGCCTTTTTGGTGCCTTTGCCGCAGCGATTATCATGACCATGCAGTCCCTCATGGGCGGCATGATATTCATACACAGCTACCTGCTGTTTATGATGACGATGACCATGATCACAGATTTTAGTTCGGTATTGCTGGACACTACCGACAACCAGGTGATACTGCCAAGACCCGTTAACAGCCGCACCCTGTTCATTGCAAGGCTGGTGCATATCCTGGTGTACCTGCTGCAGTTTACCATCGCACTGGCGCTGGTGCCGCTGATCGCTATTTTTTTTAAATACGGATCATTGACGGGCATGGCATCCATAGCAACCATGCTGCTGACCGTTGCGCTCGCCGTGTTTGTAACCTACCTGCTGTATGCATTCATCCTCCGCTTCAGCAACGAGCAAAAAGTAAAGGACATTGTAGGCTACTTCCAGGTATTTATGACCGTGTTTTTTGCGGTGGCATTCCAGGTAATACCAAGACTCACGGACATGAATATCCTTTCTACGGAATTTCACATTCACTGGTATTCGTACCTGTTACCTCCCGTATGGATGGCCATGCTACTGGAGAGCGTTCACACCCACCAGCTTGATCTGCCGCATGCTGTGATGAGTGGCATGGCCCTCAGCATTCCGGCCATTACTTTCTGGCTGATGATCAGGTACCTGGCGCCTTCTTTTTCAAGAAAATTATCTGCCCTTAACAACGACAGCGCCGGCAGCAAAATTGCGGCAACTGCATTGGCTCAACCGAAGGGTTTATCAGAAAAACTATCTGCCATTACCTGCCGGTCGAAAACGGAGTCCGCCGGCTTTGAAATGGTATGGAAGATAACGGCAAGGGATAAAGGCTTTAAACTGCAGTTCTACCCAAGCCTGGCTTACCTGCTGGTATTCATTTTTGTTTTTGTTTTTAAAAGCGGGCAGGATGTTCAAACACTTTGGCAAAAACTACCGGGCACAAAGATGTTCCTGTTTTTTGTGTACCTCTGCATACTGAGTATTGCAAACAGCAGAATTTTTGTTGAATTCAATGAGAACTTTCTTGCATCCTGGATATACCAATCCACTCCCGTACTAAGGCCCGGAGAGATCATCAGCGGTGGTTTAAAAGCCCTGCTGGTAAAATTCTATCTTCCCGTTTATGCCATTTTATTTTCCTTTGGTTATTACGTATGGGGCAATGGAATTATTGATGATTTTGTACTTGGATTTTTTAACAATATCCTCATCTTTCTCGTTACGGCCAGCTTCACTGAACACTATCTGCCTTTTTCAAGACAAACCAATACAAAGCAACAAAGCGGGCGTTTTGCACAGGTGATGCTGCAAATGCTCATCATTGCTGCATTGGTAGGTTTACACTACCTGGTGATACAGGTTGACTGGCTTATTTATTTACTCATTCCTGTTTCGGCAGCAGGCTGTTATTTTTTCCTCAAAAGAATACAGGAGCTGCCCTGGATAAAAATCTCTTTTTAATATGCCCGTAAATATCAATGCCTACAGAACGATCAGGTCAGCGCTTGATGCAGCAAAGGTTAAGCTGGTGGCAGTTTCCAAAACAAAACCTGTTGAAGACATCCTTGCTTTGTACAACGAAGGACAGCGTGATTTTGGGGAGAACTATGTGCAGGAACTCGTTGATAAGCAGGCGGTGCTTCCGGCTGATATCCGCTGGCATTTTATTGGTCACCTGCAAAGCAACAAGGTGAAATACATTGCCCAATTTGTACACCTCATTCATGGGGTGGACAGTGAAAGTTTGCTAAAAGAAATTGAAAAACAGGCAGTGAAAAATAAGCGAACGATCGATTGCCTGCTGCAGGTTCATATTGCTACCGAAGAAACAAAATTTGGTTTCGATGAACAGGAACTGCTCAATTTGAAAATTGATGCATTTCAAAATATCCAGGTCCGGGGCCTGATGGGCATGGCCAGTTTTAGTGATGATACGAATTTGGTAAGAAGTGAGTTTAAAAAGCTGGCATCACTTTTTAGCAAATGCCGGCAACCCCTCCACCTTCAACCATCTACCTTCAACCTTCTCTCAATGGGCATGAGCGGCGATTATACCATTGCCATTGAAGAAGGCAGCAATATGGTACGCATTGGAAGTTTATTGTTTGGCGAAAGAAATTACCATAAATGATCAGCACGGCGCTCGCCATACTGTGCCTGGCTGCATTTGCTGCCGGTTTTATAGATGCTATTGTTGGCGGCGGCGGACTGGTGCAAACACCGGCGACACTGGTAACTTTGCCACAGTACCCGGTGGCCACCTTGCTGGGCACAACAAAGATCCCGTCTTTCACCGGCACTGCCATTGCATCTTTCCAGTATGCAAAAAAAGTATCCTTACAATGGAAGTTGCTGGCCTTCATGTGCAGTATTGCATTTTTGGCCGCCATCGCCGGCTCGTATACAGTTTCTATTGTAAGCAATCAATTTATGAAGCCGGTGATATTTGCCGTGCTGATCATCGTTGCCATTTATACTTACAGCAAAAAGAATTTTGGCACAGCGATCCATCGGTCTTTGGATCAAAAAAAAGAACTGCTGTACGGAGCGTTGTTTGCCATGGCCGTTGGCTTTTACGATGGGTTCATCGGGCCGGGCGCAGGCAGTTTTTTGGTATTGTTCTTCATTGGCGCATTGGGATTCGATTTCTTAAAAGCAAGTGCCCATGCCAAATTTGTGAACCTGGCAACCAATATTGGTTCTATCCTTTACTTTGGCGGCAGCGGTCACATCCTTTTTCACTATGCCATCCCGATGGCACTGTTTAATTTTACAGGTTCCTGGCTGGGTGCCAGGCTGGCGATCTCAAGAGGTAACAGGTTTATCCGGGTATTCTTTTTACTGGTAATTGCCGGCACCATCCTGCGCTTTGGATATGACATATTTTTAAAACATGCTTAACCGATTATAATGGAAGAACAGGTTCTATCTGTAAGAGAGATCAGTCAGGATGATGTTCCACTCATCACCCGTTACTGGCTGGAGGCAGCACCCGCCTACCTGGAGGGAATGGGCGTAGACCTCAATAAAATGCCTGGTGAAGAAAGCTGGACAAACATGCTGATGGAGCAGCTATCACTGCCATATCTTCAAAAAAGATCTTATTGCATCATCTGGGAGTTGAATGGAAAACCCATTGGTCATTGCAATGTGAACAATATCATTGCCGGCGAAAGCGCCAGCATGCACCTGCACATCTGGTATGCAGCAGAAAGAAAACTTGGACTCGGTTCCTCTTTCATACAATTATCGCTGCCATACTTTTTCCATCACCTGCAGTTAAGAACGATCAGGTGCGAACCATTTGCATTAAATCCATCACCCAATAAAGCGCTTGCAAAAGCCGGTTTCACATTCATCAAAGCACATACCTGCATACCGGGCTCTCTTAACTATGAACAACTGGTGAATCTTTGGGAGATCAACCGTGAGGATATCAATCTGGAGCTTTTGAAATAACGCTCCTTCTCATCAAGTATTTGTTAAAGCTTTAACAGCCGTTGTGTATTTTGGCATAGTATTGAATCATTTGATTTTTATCAAATATCTTTACCATGTATTACAGTACTATGCAATCAAACTTCGAAGCAGAAAAAAACCAGAAAGCAGGCATTTACACGGCCATCATCTGCGCAATCCTGTTACTGTTGTTTTACTTTATTACATGGCGTATACAGGACGTAAAACCACCGGTACCGGAAGAACTGATCGAAGTAAATCTCGGCAATGAAAAAGAAGGTTTTGGTGAAGTACAACCACTCATCAAAGGTGATATGTCTCCGGCACAGGATCCTGCCCCGCAACCACAGCAGGTAGCTGCAGCCAGGGAAGAACCGGCAAAAGACATTGATGCGGATGACAGCAAAGATGAAGATGCCGCCGCTGTTAAAAAAGTGGAAAAGAACAATAGCAAAAAAAATGAGGCGCCCAAAGAGAATGTAAAAAAATCTGTGAAAGTTGGCCCTGCTCCCGTTGTAACGCCGGCACCGCCCAAACCTCAGAAGCCCAAATTCACTTATAACGGTCCCGGTACGGGAAAAGGAAATGGCGCAACAGAGGACAATGGTTACACCAGCCAGGGAAATAATAAGAATGGAAACGGAGACGCAGGGTCTGCCTCCGGCAAACCGGATAGTTATGGCAAAAATCCCGGCGGCAAAACTGCAGGCGGCACGTTAAGGGTTTCGAAAGGCGACAGAACGATCGTAAACAATTATATTTTCATGGGTGACCTGCCCAAGGCCACGATCAATGCCATCATTAAAGTGGCTGCGGATGGAAGAGGCTCTTTCGTTGGTTTTGATAAAGGATCTACCAGCACTGATCCCAGGTATGCCAGCGCCATTCGTACCTATCTTCCAAATATCCAGTTCAGCAAATCGGATCACGAATCGGTAGTAACTGTTCCATTCAATTTTAAAGTGCAGTAAAAAATACCATAAACAATTTTGAAACCCGGCGCTTAACAATGGCCGGGTTTTATATTTGCAATATGAACTACCAGCAAACGATCGACTACCTCTATTCGCAATTGCCCATGTTCAGCCGCATCGGAACTGCAGCTTATAAGAAAGACCTGCACAATACCATCGCCCTGTGCAAGGCGCTTGGCAACCCGGAAGAAAAATTCAGGAGTATCCACATTGCAGGCACCAATGGAAAAGGCAGTACCAGCCACATGCTGGCGGCCATCCTGCAACAGTCGGGTTATAAAACCGGGCTTTACACATCGCCGCACCTGGTGGATTTCAGGGAACGGATCAAGATCAACGGGCAAATGATCGCAGAAAATTTTGTGATTGATTTTGTGGAAAGAACCAAATCGCTCTCCCAACAAATTGAACCTTCTTTTTTTGAATTGACGGTGGCGATGGCCTTTGAATATTTTGCTGCAGAAAAGGTGGACATTGCGGTGATAGAAACAGGACTCGGCGGCCGGCTAGACAGTACCAACGTGATCACTCCCCTGTTATCGGTGATCACCAATATCGGTTACGACCACATGAATATTCTTGGTGATACGCTTCACAAGATCGCTTATGAAAAAGCCGGTATCATTAAGCCGGGTGTGCCCGTGGTGATCGGTGAATACCTGGAGGAAACGAAGCCCATTTTTATCAGCAAAGCCAGGGAAACAGGATCAGTCATTCATTTTGCAAGTGAAGAATACAGGGTGAGCAATATCCAGCCGGGCACTTACCAGTTAAATTGCGATATCAGCAGCGCTACCGGCAACAACACGGAACATTTCACCCTCGACCTGAACGGCCTTTACCAGGTGAACAACCTGCGGACTGTATTATGTGCAGAAGCTGTTTTAATAGAGCAGGGTTTTAACATCAGTAATGATACGGAGAAGTATGCACTGGCCAATACAAAGCCACTAACAGGGCTGCATGGACGCTGGGATGTGATCGCTGAAAACCCCACCGTAGTGCTGGATGTTGCACACAATGAAGATGGCATCCGGCAGGTGCTGAACCAGTTATCGGTAACGGGTGATCAGTACAGCGCTTTGCACATTGTGACCGGTATGGTAAAGGATAAGGATGCAGATAAAGTACTGGCGCTTTTACCAAAAAATGCCGCTTATTATTTCACCAATGCTCATATTCCACGGGCCCTGCCGGCAGCCGAACTGCAGCAAAGAGCAGCGCACTTTCAATTAACCGGCGACATATTTGACGATGTAAACCTAGCCATTGATGCAGCAGTATCAAAAGCTGGCCACCATGACCTGGTGCTGGTTTGTGGCAGTGTATTTTTAGTAGGTGAAGTTAGGTACGAACCAAAATCTGGATGACCGCTATTGTACTTTGAAATTAAAAACCAGCCATCCAGCCTGCAAGGCCGCTGCTGTTTTATCCTTTTCAAACTTTGATTGCAAGGCTGCGGCTATGGCAGCTTCCTGCAGGCATTTTGAAGTACTTGTTGTTCCCCTTTCAACCGCTGCACTCACAACACGCCCTTTCGTGTTAACCTGCACTGACAATACGATCCTGCCCGATTCGCTACACTTATTTTCTGCAAGGCCTTTAAACACCAGTCTCCTGTTATCCAATGTATCCATCATCATACCCCTCCCCGGATAATGGCCATCTTTGTGCCCCTGGTCTCCCCTGCCAGAGGAACCACGCTGTTTAAGCGTATCCTGTGAATAAGCGATTGTTGAAATGGTAAAAAAGATATACAGGCATAGATATTTCATACGATCATTTTTTTACAGAACCAATTTCGCCAATTATTGTGAACAATAGGTTTAACAACAAAAAAAGCGAAGCAACAGCCCCGCTTTTATTTATAAAAATCTGGTGGATTATCTCAGGTCAACCACTTCAGCACCGGGATATTGTTTTGCATCAAATACAAACTGTGCATCGGTTACATTGGCTTTGCCATTTAAATTGCTAACAGAATAATTGTATTTGTTGCCGGATTTTTCAAACAGTTTAGCGCTGCTGATGGTGCTGTTGGCTTTATCAATATACAGCAACACTTTAAAGAAAGGCTTGGTTTTATCGATCGGCGTCAGTTCAATCTCCTGCAGCTTCTTTCCTTTTACGGTAGACTCTCCATTCAGTTTGTAAAGAAAATCCTTATCATAAAAATTGGTAAATAATTTCTGCGGGGTAATGGTGTTTACGGTGGGGTCAATTTTGGTGATGGTCACCTCATTGGCAGATTTATCATAGGTAGATACATTTACACCATCACAGAATATCTCCTGCCCGGTAATGCTGATGCGGTATTTGTTACCCTTCATGGAAAGGGCGCCGGTCTTGTTCCCCAGGGCTTTACCGCCTGCGTTCTCGATCGTGAGGGCGAATTTAGCCTGCACTGCTTTAAAGGTTTTGAATTTTGCACTCACGGCATCCAGTATCTTCTTGGCTTCAGGATCGCTGCTGCCCATACCGGGTTTTGGCTGTGCCATCAATGCCGAGGTGGCTACCAGGGATATAAATAAACTTGCAATAATTTTCTTCATCTTGTGATTTGTTTGTTATGCTATCCGCCAAAAAGGCGGCGCAAAGATAAGGATTAGAGCGCCTTCTCCAACCCAAGTTTAAGCAGGGCATTTAAAGAACTGTTAATAAAACCATGTCATTTATAAATTGTGGTGATTTTACCACGATTATTCAACGCAAAACGTATTTTGCACCCACTTCAACTATTAACCGGCTCAACTCCGCTATCGATTCAGTTTTACTCAATCAAATAATTTTTAATGGAACAGATCATTCCCATTGCGCAAAGGGAGCGGTACAGCCCTTCGTCTTTCACGCATTTCCTGTGGTGGTTGTCTACAGCCGAAAAAGAATTACTGGCAGATGCAGTGGTGGACCGAAACCGCTACCGCATCGTGGGCATGACCGTGCTGGCTACCTGGGCCTTTGCCACCCTGGCCTGGACCTATTTTTTTAGTACCGTTACCAGTGATAGCTGGATGGCATGGCCGCTGGGCTTCTTTATGGGTTTTATCATATTAACCATCGACAGGGCATTGATAAAAGGCATCAGCAAACAAAATAAGAACCGCTTATGGCCGCTTTTATTCAGGGCATTACTCGCTATAACCATCGGCACTTTTATGGCACAGCCAGCCCTGCTGTATATGTTTAAAAAAGAGATCAAACTGCAAACTGCTGCAGACAATGAAAGAAAGCAATTGCAGAACACGCATTTGATCGATTCACTTTATAAAAACCAGAAAGCAGATCTCAATTTGCAGAAAACAGCTTTGCAGGATGAGCTAACGGCTAAATATACACTGGTAGAAAAAGCAAGGGAAAATTTCCTGGCCGAAGCAGATGGCAGCGGGGGAACCGGTAAAGTAGGTATTAAAGACATTGCCATTGCAAAACGAAAGGAATATGAAAAACTGGAAACCGATTACCAGCAATTGCTGAGCATTGACCAACCAAAGATCAACCAGTTGGAGGCATCCTTAAAAGAACTGGATAATAAGATCGCACTGGCACAACAGTCCTATGCTCAACACTTCAATGATGGGTTTCTAACGCAGATAGAAGCATTGAATAATCTCATTAAAGAGAACAGTGCCTTACAAACAAGGTATTATTTACTGGTGGCGATCCTGCTGCTGATAGAACTGATGCCCGTGATCGTCAAGACCTTATTGCCCAGTGGCACTTACGATGAAAAGGTAATGCTGAGAGAAGAACTGGAGAAAGAGATGGCACAAAGCAATATCCGGCGGGAACAGGAACTGAAAGAATTGTACAACAGTACTGCTTTGCAAAGCGATAAAGATGCCATCACCGCATTTTTCAATCTTACAGAGCCCGACCGCAAAGAAAAGATCAAAAACTTCAGTAACAAATGGAAAACCGACAATCACCAAAGCTTTGATGGCTTGTGGGAAAAGATGAAGATGGAAATATTGAGCAAGCAGGAAAATTGATCGCAATGCCTTGAGTTACCATAAAAACAGGGATATAAAAGTAGATACTTCATTCCCGGTTCAGGAAATATTTTTTGTAATACCCTCAAATGAAAAACCAAAGAGCCGCAGTAATTGCGGCTCTTGTTATTTATTCAAAAAATCAATGCTTAACCTTTCCCTTTTTTTGGAGCCGGGGGCGGTGCAGGATCATTTTTACGCTGCGGCAGTTGCAGTGGCATTGCTTTTTGTTCACGTTCCTGCTGCCTTATTTGCTGCTGCTGTTCCCGGCGCTGCTGCTGCAATTGCTGCTGGCGTTGTTGTTGCTGCATTTGCTGCTGCCTCAATTCTTCCTGCCGTCTTAACCTTGCCTCTTCTGCAGCCTGTTGCCGTTGCTCATTTTGTTGCTGCAAACGTTGTTGCTCTGCCGCCTGCCGGCGCTGTTCGTTTTGCTGCTGTTGACGTTGTTGCTGCTCAGCCAGCCTGCGTTGCTCATTTTGCTGTTGCAAACGTTGTTGCTCAGAAGCTTGCTGTTCTTTCAATCGCTGCTGGTCTTGCTGCTGTCTTCGCAATTCCTGCTGCTGCTGAACCTTTCCCTGTTCCACCTGCTGCACTTCTTTTGCAGGTTGCCTGGTGGCCTCTTGTCTTTTCAACTCATTCTGTTGCTGGAGCGTTTGTTGATCTGCCGGCTGTCTTTTTACAGGCTGATCCATTTCTCTTGATGCATTTCCTTTCACCGGCTGCTGCCCTTCTGTCTTTTGAGGATTCAACTGCACATCCGTTTTAACCGGCGATTTCGGATCGTTGGTATTAGCGCCGGCAGCTTGCTTTATTTGAATATCCTTCTCCCGTTGTAAGGGTGCTGCAGGCTGCGTAGTCACCGCCGGGGTCTTTGGCGTGGTTGGGTTAATAACATCTTTCCTTCCTTCCGGTCTAAACAGTTTTACCTGGCCCTTGGTAACTTCCGTTTTTTGGGGCGTTGCTGTAAAGGCAACTTCCTTAACCGGGATTTTTTTATTGATCACTTTTTCTACGGCAGCCTGTTGTGGGCCTGCAGCATAAGTAATATTGTTATTGACCTGGGTATTGTTGATGATGGTCACATTATTGTACACATTCGTACTCCTGATGGGTCTTTCATAATGCCGGTACACCCTGGGATTGTTGAGGTATTGATACCTCACAAAGCGCCACCTGTCTATGGGAATGCTGTTGAAGCCCATATTAAATCCCCAACCCGGACTCAAAGGCGCCCAACCATAATAACCGTCATACTGGCACCAGCTCACCCATGCAGGCGCCCATTCGTAGCCCGGCACCCAGGCCCATCCGTAGGCGGGTATATAGGCCCAGCGACCATAGTGGAACGGCGCCCAACCCCACGAATAATCTGATACCCATGTCCAGCCATAAGTAGTATACTCCCAGTGTCCGCTGTTTGAATAAGGTTCAAAACCCGTTTCATTGGCAATCCAAACCTGGCCGTAATCATTGTTGTTGATCCATCTTCCGTATGGACTCAACTCATTGTAAAATGTATTGAAATTAACGTCAAATTGTGCTGTTGCTTTATAACCAGTTGTCAAAGCAATCATGGTTATACAAACGATGATTAATCTTTTCATGTTTTAAGTTTAGTTACATCCTGTATACATTAATATTCATGCCACAAGTTGTATATACAAACTTAAATATTGATAAACGGCAGTTCCTGAAGCCGATAAATACCCGGCATTTTTAATACAGCAATTTTGACAGATTGTGTCATTGTACGCAGACAGTTATTCATTGTTTTGCATCGGTCCGGCTTTCCGCTTTTACTCCGGCACAGGCCCTGCACAATCCTCACCGGGTAACCGCTGCAATCCGGCGTAGACCTCAGCATCATTATTATTTTGATCGCTGCCAGGGTAAATAAGTTGCTCACCGCTGTCCAATATTGCAGCAGTAGTTCATTACACGGTTCCCTGTGAATATTACTACCCTTTAAAATTCAATGTACCGATCCTGATCACTTCTTTATCACCCGTCAACCTGAAGTTGATCACTTCTCTTTTTTGGCCCGGCCTGCCAAAATTGGTGAATAATTCTGCCTTCACTGTAACAGGGCCACCCAGCGTTTGCCGGCTGTCTCCAAATAAATTGATCTCTACCTGGTAATTCCCGTTCAGCGCTTTTTTCATTTGGTATTCCTCCGGTCCATAGCCCTGTGTAACGTCGTTGGAAATTCTTCCTCCGGCAGAAGTTTCAGGATCGGAATAATAACATTTTTCCTTTCGTGGATCGGTAACCCAAAGATCAATATCCGAATTGTCTGCACTCCACCCGATCACTATCCGCACATCTACCGGCATCGCATTGATCAAACGCCTGTCCATGCCGGCGGTATTCACCTGCGGCCTGCTGCTGATGATCGCATTCATTTCATTGAGTGCAATGGCCTTTACTTCGCCAAAACGGTTATCCCAGTTTTGCGTGGCCACTTTGTATAACAGTTTTACTGCTTCATTATAATTGCCGGCTTCATTTTGTGCCAGCGCCAGGTCACGGTACGATTGCGGCTGCTCTGCCCTTATCTCCACTACTTCCTTAAAGGTTTCCACGGCAAGATCCAGCTCTCCCATTTCGAGCAACTGGTTGGCAACGATCCTCAACAATTCAGCATCTTCCAGTTTCAGTTCGTTGATATTCGACAATACCTGCAATGACAGTTCCTGCTGCTTTTTGTTGAATAAAAACCTGGCCACATCTGCATAAAAAGAAGGCTGTAACCGGTATTGTTTTTTGAGCAAAACATATTCAGTAAAATATTGAGAAGGCGAAGTTTTCTCCAGTTGCTTCAGGTAAGGCACATCAGGTTGCCATTCGTTCAATTCAATTTGATTGGCTGGCACCGCCTGTGGAGCTGGCGGCGTATGGCTAATGATTTCCTCATCCTTTTTTGTTGTAACCCCTTCATCCTCTGAAGCACTAAAACTTAATACCTTATCCGCTTCGGTTAGGGTAGCTGCATAATTGGTAGTTGTTGATGAAAAGGCTGCGGTTGAATCCACTGTTGCAAAACTACCCTGTAAACCTACCGCGGTATTGGCAGAGATGAAAACCTGCTGGGATAGCTGAGGCGGAACAGCAATGGTATTCTTTTTCCCAATTGCCAGGTAATCCCTGCCCCACCAGTCTTTCATTTTCAGCATCGCATTCAGCGCTTCATCAAAAGCCCGGGCAACATCTCCATTTGCTGTTGCCTGCTTTTCTTTTAGTAAGGTATAATATTGCTCCCGCAATTCTGCAGGCGGCGTTATTTCATACTGCACATAATCTTCTATCCTGTCCAATACGATCAATGAAGTGTTTTGTGTAACAATTGAAAATTCTTTTCCCAAAGCGGTGATCAGCTCCCTGTTCTTTTTATACTGCATATCCAGTTGATCAATTTTCATCCCGGCCCATATCTTTGAAATATTGCCATACCCGGTACCGTTTTTTGTAATAGTAAACTGTTGTGATTGCATGATGGTATTCCCGTAACCATAATTGAGCTGAATACCAGCGGTGGCAGTTTTCATAATACCCGCAATGGAAAATCCACCACGCATTGCAGTGGCCGGGTATACCTCTTCTATTTCATTGTTGTTGTAAGTGGCACTGATGAACTGCAGCGCCTGTTGGTCCATATTATTCACTGCCTCCGGTACTTCTATCCTTGTAAGATCAAGATACCGTCCATGTGTTTGCGAAGCAATGAATTTAAGGTAAGCATGATCTGCCGATAAAGAAGAGTTGACCACGGTTACGGGTATGGAACCCAGTACCATTTCAGCCTTACCAAATGTTGACAATCCATCTGTAAACAATAGTATCTCATCGGCAGTATGTTTTGTAAGATCCACTGCTCCCAGTTGCGTACCTCCATCAAATGAAAATTCTTTCAACCGTTTTACCAATGCGCCGGCATCGCCATGCTGTATCTCAAAACGTTCCGGTTGCTTTGTGGTAATGTTAAAGGGAACCAGTATTACCTGCTGGTCTTTTACTTTTTGGGCATACTGCTCCACCAGTTTGATCTCTTTATCCAAATTTCTTTTTTCTGCAGACGCAGAGATGTCCCAGAACAACGCGACAGTTGCGGCTGTTGCTTTTGGCGCAAATGCCGCCTGCACCGGCGTAGTGATAAAAAAAGCAGTGGCATTCTTATAATCGCCTGTAAATACAGAACCATTGTCTTCATTAAAAGGAATGGAGAAAGCCACCGTTTGCTGTGGCAAAAAATCACTGACTGCAAAAGCTGCTTTCCAGTCGCTGTTAGTATTTTCAAACTTAAACCCTTTCAACTGGTTTTCCTGTAGCTTTGGTTCCTGCACACTGTGCTGCACTAACGATTGTATGCTGAACTGCTGCAGTTTTTTATCGAGGTACAAAGGCAGGCGGTAAACGAGTGCTTTATCTACCACTTCCAGTAGCTGGTCGATCCCGATCAACACCCGCTTTTCGCCCTTTGCCGGAATCGGATAGACACGGGTACGAAAATTATTGCCCTTTGTTTTTTCTACCAGGCCAGGATCAATATTTCGCCTCACGGTATTTTCAAATGCCACCCTCGCCTTTTCTTTTTCCACTACCACTCCTTCTCTTAGATGCCCGTCAACTTCCAGTGCATAACGGCTGATATTTTGACCATCAGCCAGCGGGAACTCAAATTCTCCTTCCAGCACCCGGTCCAGCGGGTTGGTAAAAGTGATGTCAAACACGGTGGTGGCTACATTACCTGTAACCTGTACATCTACCAGCAATTTCGATATCTGCAGGTTCAGCGCTACGCCGGTATCTGTTTTTACTTTTAATACCGGGATGGCCGATGGCAATGATTGCTGAATGCGGTTAGTTTGTTTGCAGGAATAAAATACTGCGATACTTAACAGGGTGAAAAAAAGAAAGCGCTGCATATAAAAAGGTTTTGGCTGCAACTGGGATGCAGCAGCCTGTTGGTTTACATAAACAGCGGAGTATTTCTTTTCAATGCAGGCAATGACTGAAAGAACAAATGAAGCAATAAAAAGAAAAGTCTCCATTGAATCAATGGAGACTTTTCAAATCGTTTATAAATGATCGCTATATCATCTCACTTTGCAGCAAAGGATTTACTGCCATATTTTTTCTTTCTGTGAATTCCCTGGCAGCTTTCACAAAGGCTGTAAATATCGGCTGGGGATTTTCTACGGTGCTCTTTAATTCAGGATGGTATTGCACCCCTACGAAAAATGGATGGTCTTTCAATTCAATGATCTCTACCAGGCCGGTATCCGGGTTCTTACCACTAGCGATCATGCCGGCATCTTCATAGCGCTGCAGGTAAGCATTGTTGAATTCCCAGCGGTGCCGGTGACGTTCCTGTATTTGCACAGCTCCGTAAATCTCATGAGCAAGGGTTCCCTCTTTGATATCGCAGGGATAACTTCCAAGGCGCATCGTGCCGCCCTTGGCCGTAACTTTCTTTTGCGCTTCCATCAAATCAATAACAGGGTTGCTTGTATGAAGATCCATTTCTGTAGAATGGGCATCTTTCAACCCCAGTACATTTCTTGCAAATTCAATGGCGGCCATTTGCATACCCAGGCAGATACCGAAGAACGGCAGTTTATTTTCCCTGGCATATTTTACGGCGACGATCTTACCTTCCACACCACGGATGCCAAAACCTGGCGCCACCAGTAAACCATCGAGGTTGGCCAATTTTTCTGATACATTATCCGCTGTAATGAATTCGCTGTGTACGTTTACGATCTGCACCTTGCACTCGTTCAGCGCACCGGCATGTACAAATGCTTCCAGTATCGATTTGTAAGCATCCTGCAATTCGATGTATTTACCGATAAGACCAATATTGATCCTGGCAGTAGGATTTTTGAGTTTGTCTAAGAATTCTTTCCATTTTGATAACTGCGGGGCAGAATAGCCATTGATGTGCAGCTTTTTCAGCACGATCGTATCCAGGCCTTCCTGCAGCATTTTGAGCGGCACTTCGTAAATAGAACTGGCATCCATAGCTTCTATCACCGCTTCTGTTTTTACATTGCAGAACAGGGCGATCTTTTTACGCAGGTCGGTATTGAGTGCCCGTTCGGTCCTGCACACGATGATATCCGGATGTACACCATTTTCACTCATCAGCTTCACGCTGTGCTGTGTAGGTTTGGTCTTTAATTCTTTGGCTGCTTTTAAATAAGGTATCAGGGTCAGGTGCACCACCAAAAAATCTTCATCTTCCATCTCCCACTGCAATTGCCTTACGGCTTCAATGAACGGAAGACTTTCAATATCACCAATAGTACCCCCGATTTCTGTGATCACAATATCGTATTCGCCGGTTTGGCCGATCAGCAGCATCCTGCGCTTGATCTCATCGGTAATGTGCGGAATCACCTGCACGGTCTTACCCAGGTACGCCCCTTCCCTTTCCTTGTTGATAACGGTTTGGTATATGCGCCCCGTGGTAACATTATTGGCCTGCGAAGTATGTATGTTCAGGAATCGTTCGTAGTGGCCCAGGTCAAGGTCTGTTTCGGCGCCATCCTCTGTAACATAGCATTCGCCATGTTCGTAGGGGTTGAGGGTGCCGGGATCTACATTGATGTAGGGATCAAATTTTTGAATGGTAACTTTCAATCCTCTTGATTGAAGCAATTTTGCAAGGGATGCGGCAATGATACCTTTACCCAAAGAAGAGGTAACACCACCGGTAACGAATATATATTTAGCCATAACGCAGGTTTATCAATTTTCAAATTATTGTAACAGTGCCTTTCAAAAAAAATAACAATCACCTCTGTATGAACTGCCAGGAGCAATCCATGCAAGCGTACTTTTCAATAAAAACTCAGCGATTACATTAAAGGAACGTTGACCAAAGGGAAATAAAATATCCGGGAGGTCATGCAAACATACAGCTAATTTTTGGGCGGAGAAAATTTAGCGCAAGATTTATAACGCAACATATATCAAAAAACAACATCATCGTGTTTGCACATCAATTTCAAACAAAGACTGGTAAAGGTTTGCAGGCCGGCCAACTTATTTTACCAACAGCTACAAAATTTTGCATTTCAGGCAAAAACTTTGGGGTTTAAGTTTTGTTTCACAAAAAGTTACACGTAATTTCACGGACTTTTTAAAACGATCAGGAGCCAGTCTCTATTCAATCTTTTCTATGGACATTATAAAAAATGCTTTTAAAGCCAAGGCCGACCAGGTTGGGGCCGAGATCAAAGAATTGCTCAAAGAACATGGTAACAAAAAGATTGGCGAAGTAACGCTTAGCCAGGCCTACCAGGGAATGAGGGGCATTACCGGTTTGGTAACAGAAACCTCGCTGCTGGATGCTCAGGAAGGTATCCGTTTCAGGGGTTATACCATCCCGGAACTGCAGGCCAAACTGCCCAAAGCGCCAGGTGGATCTGAGCCATTGCCCGAAGGATTGTTTTACCTGATGTTGCTCGGCGAACTGCCCAATGATGAACAGGCCAACCATGTTACTTCTATCTGGCAACGACGGAGCCATGTACCAACACATGTATTTCATACCATCGAAGCATTGCCGCTGAGTACGCACCCGATGACGCAGTTTGTTGTGGCCATTATGGCGCTGCAAACAGAAAGCACTTTCTCCAAACGCTATGCAGGCGGCATGAGCAAAAAAGATTACTGGGAAGCTACTTTTGATGATACCATGGACCTGATCGCAAGGTTACCAAGGATCGCTGCCTATATCTACCGGCGTAAATATAAAATGGGCGAACACATTCAGCCCAATGGTTTGCTGGACTGGGCAGGCAACTTTGCCCACATGATGGGATACGACAGTGAAGAGTTCAAAGAACTGATGCGTTTATACATGACCATCCATGCTGATCATGAAGGAGGAAACGTTTCTGCACATGCCACTCACCTGGTGGGTTCTGCGTTGAGCGATCCTTACTTATCATTTGCAGCCGGCATGAACGGCCTGGCTGGTCCGCTGCATGGATTGGCCAACCAGGAAGTGATCAAGTGGATATTTGAAATGAGGGAAGACCTGGGCGTAGAAGAACCATCCAAAACACAGATCGAAGAATACGTTAAGAAAACACTGAGCGAAGGGAAAGTGGTACCGGGATATGGACATGCAGTACTCCGCAAAACAGACCCCCGCTATACCGCACAAATGGAATTCGGCAAAAAACATTTACCCGATGATCCGTTGGTTAAGACTGTATGGAATATTTATGAAGCCGTGCCGCCGATATTGCAGTCACTTGGTAAGATCAAAAACCCCTGGCCAAATGTGGATGCTCATAGTGGCGCCTTATTGGTACACTACGGCATGGTAGAATATGAATTTTACACGGTGTTATTTGGTGTATCAAGAGCACTGGGTGTACTGGCAAGTCTTTGCTGGGACAGGGCGCTGGGTTTCCCATTGGAAAGACCAAAATCAGTAACCACCGACCTGGTGAAACTGTGGCTGGAAGGAAAGGATGAGATCTGGGGCGACTAAGGAAGTTATAAATTATGAGTGATAGGGTGATGTACGCTTTATGACTCCCGGCTCTTAACTCATAATTCATAACTCATAATTCATAACTCACAATTCATCACTCTTAACTCACAACCATTTCAACGTGCTAAAAAAACACTTTGCATTGATCGCAGCAAGCTTCCTGAGTATCGCTGCTGTTGCACAACCCAAAAAACAGCCAGCGGCTCCTGCTGCCAAATCGAATCCGCACCTGAAGGTATTTAACCTGGCCATTGCCAGCGGAGATGCGAGTGCTGCTACCACAGCGTTGAACTACTACCTGAGCGAGCAGGGCAGCAATAACAATTATGTAGATACACTGGCCATGCTGTACATGCAGCAGGGCGCCTATCCCCAATGTTATTTCTGGACGGAAAAGAGACTGGAGTCAAAACCGGATGATAATACTTTGCTGGAATTGAAAGGTATTTGTCTTGATAAATTGCAGCAGCCAAAAGAAGCGATCGATATTTTTGAAAAGTTGCTACGGAAAACCCAAAGTCCTTACCACGCTTATAAACTGATGGAGTTGCAGTATGGCATCAAACGCCTGGCAGAATGCCTTGCTACAGCCCAGGCTGCGGAGAAACTCACGTTTAAACCTGATTTTTTAATGACCTACAATGTGGGCCAGCAAACGGGCCGTACTTACCTGCAGGCGGGTGTTTACAACATCCATGCACTTGCGCTGTACGACCTGGATAAAAAGGCGGAGGCGAAAGCTTATTTTGAAAAAGCATTGTCGCTGGATTCAACATTTGTATTGGCCAAACAGAACCTGGAAGCCATGCAATCCATTGAAACCGGCGCCGGAAAAAACATGCAACAGGGCAATAACCAGCCCACCGCATCGCCGGCCAACAAACAAAATTAAAAATGATTTTGTGCGGATTGCAGATGCCTATATATTTGCAATCCTTTCAGGGGGTTAGCTCAGTTGGTAGAGCGCCTTTGATCTTTTTTAGTTAGGGGAATTAGCTCAGTTGGTAGAGCGCTTGCATGGCATGCAAGAGGTCAGCGGTTCGA
>DDEU01000004.1:0-181 GCA_002336815.1 Chitinophagaceae bacterium UBA1946
CTTGTTCCCCACAAACCTTTATTGACAGAGTACTGCGATTTTTCAAAGTTCATATCTACGCCCTGGCTTTTCAGATAATCGATCTCTGCTTCCCTGCTCAATTTCATATCCCGTATCGGAGTAATGATCTCAACACCGGGGATCATAATGTTAAAGATCATATCAAACCTTACCTGGTCGT
>DDEU01000004.1:220-13865 GCA_002336815.1 Chitinophagaceae bacterium UBA1946
TTCTTTAAAACGTTTCCGTAAATAAGGTATTTGATAATGCGGTCGTAATAGGTTTTCACCGCATCTACGGTGGTATGTGTTTTTACACCCAGTGCATAGGCATGTGCTTCTATCTTTTTCAATTCAGCTGCATCAAAGCCGCCTGTATTTACAATGATGGAATGCACTTCATAGCCCTTCTGTACCGTTAAATACTTTACACAATAAGAAGTATCCAGCCCGCCGCTAAAACCCAGTACTACTTTCCTGCTCATCTTAGTTAAACTTTAATTTGAAAAATAATTTTGCTGCTGCTTTCGCCAGGCTGCTGTCGCCATTGCCTGCATTTTTACGGTTAAAAAAGCGCAATAACCGGCTTTGCCTGATCTGCATCAGGCGTTCATATATTTTTGAATTGTTCCTGAAATCTTCACCTGTTTCTTCCGGCTCACGGTGATCTGCAGGGTCGTACAACATGGCCGTACACATGCAGTTCTTCCTTTCCTTGCTCATGAGGATATCGTAATTGACACAGCTTTTGCAGCCTGCCCAAAACTCTTCATCATCGGTAAGTTCAGAATAAGTAACCGGTTCATACCCCAGTTCAGAATTGATCTTCATCACTGCAAGGCCCGTTGTAAGGCCAAATATTTTGGCATCGGGATATTTTTCTTTGGAGAGATCGAAGATCCTTTTCTTGATCTGCTTGGCCACGCCGCTTTTACGAAAGGCCGGGGCCACAATCAAACCGCTGTTGGCTACAAACTTACCGTGCTCCCAGGCTTCTATATAGCAAAAGCCCACCCAACCTCCATCAGGTGTAACAGCGATCACGGCTTTGCCTTCAAGTATTTTTTGCTCTATGTAAGCAGGACTTCTTTTAGCGATGCCGGTTCCCCTTGCTTTGGCAGAAGATTCCATCTCGTCTGTAATAGGTGCAGCATACTGAATGTCGCCAATATTGGCAACCCTTATAATGATATTATTGGTTTCCACTGATGATTTGTTGAACGGTAGTAATGAGAAAACTTGTTGAAAGTCCGGAGCTTTTTTCACTGACAGGGGCAATTCTGAGATTGCTCGGCCTATCAGCATCGAGGACTACGTCGGGGGCAGTTAGCAGGCACATTCACAACAACGCAGGCAGTAGGTTGCAGCCTGCAGTTAATGTTGATATGTAAACTTTGTTGCTTCACTTCTTATATCATTTGATCTTGAAGACGCAAAAATAAATTTATTTTCAATACCGTGGTCAATTTTTTTACTCCATTGGTTTGATATGCTATTAAATCTTTGTTAAGAGGGCAACAATCAGCAACCGCAATTGCAAAAATTGGCGTACGATTTACATCGCTGCCAACTCCTTAAAAAACGCTTATTACTACTACCGGGTGAAACTGAAAAGATATTTACTGCAAAAAAAAGATGCCCGAATTTCCCTCCATTTAAGTTGCATTTTTAAACAACCCATTGTATTTTGGCAAAAAATATTATTATGAAACGTATTGCTATTGCCTTGTGCACAACCTGTATTTTATTTGCCTGCAACAACGGAACGGATTCCGCTGCAAAAACAGAAGAAAAAAAGATGGATTCAACGGTAAAAGAATCCCAACCCAAAAATGGAGAATGGATCCCTGTAGATTCTGCCACTGCCATGAAAACAATGATGGACATGGGAACTCCCGGACCTGAACATGCCATGCTTGCAAAATTTGATGGCAGGTGGAATGCTGAAACCACCATGTGGATGGCCGATGGAGCACCGCCGATGGTTAGTAAGAACAATAGCGCCACTTATAAAATGATCATGGGTGGCCGCTACCAGCAAACCAGTTTTAAAGGAGACATGATGGGTATGCCCTATGAAGGTGCTGGCATCACCGGATATGATAAAGCCAAAAAAGTATTTTTTACCAGTTGGATGGATAACATGAGCACCATGGTGATGAATATGGAAGGCACCTGGGATGAGGCCAGCAAGTCGATCACTTTTACCGGGAAAATGCTATGCCCTGCCAATGGACAAATGTGTGACATGAAAGAAGTAACAAAAATGATGGATAACAATACACAGGTGATGGAAATGTATGGACCTGATATGAAGACCGGCAAGATGTATAAGAATATGGAGATCAAATTTACAAGAAGTAAATAAACAGCGACTTCAACCCCGGGAGGCTGTTGCAAAAAAAGAAATCTGTCACATTGAGTATATCGAAATGTTTTCAGATTTCTTTTTTTATTCATTGTATATTTTACCAGGCTGAAATGACAATCAATAGAATCCTTAGACAGCCTTACTCATTCAAACCATCATCAATGCTTATCAACAGGTGTTGGATTACGGACAAACCGGATGCTGGCGCTGCTTTGTTCACTGCTCTCCAGTCTTTCGCCATACCGGTTCCCGTCTACAATGGCAACCATGTAAGAAGTATTGGGAGGAATGGAACCGAGGTTTTCCGCTACCATCACCAAATCATTCGTTTGCTGCAGTTGTGTAACTGCCAATTTGATAACATGCGCTTTTTCTGTGAGCCGGATATGCTGGGCGATCAATTGACCATTGAGGAAGATTGAAATGGAATCACCATCCACTTCTGCATTGTCGTAAAACTGCAACTCGATCGAATCGCCGGCTACCGGTATTTCTTTCAGCATCACCTTACTGCGGGTCTCAAATTTTTCTTTGATGGTTAAGGGTGCAACTGCTGTTACAGGATCTTTTACTTTTTCAATGACCGGTTTTGCTGCCGGCTCTTTTTTGGCGGCGATGGTGGGCAGCACAACTGGTGGTTTGGCAACAACAGCAGCCGTTGATTCTTTTGTTGGCGCAACCGATACAGGTAAAACTGCAGGAATGGGTTTTATAAAAGCAATTTTTCCAACACTGTCGATCAGGTAAGGATCGTTGGCACCAACGGTATAATTGTCAATGATAAAATCCCATTCATCTTTAAAAAGATGGGTAGTTGATTTTTGCAGGTCAACTGGTCCCGTCGCTTCGTCTTCCTTTTCTTTTAAAGCTGCTTTGCCGTTCAGGAACATCCTATTGTTGCCGGGACAATTAAAATCAGCCGTTGAAATGTGTGGCTTTGCCGGCAAACCGCTGAAAAGACGGCTGCCTGTTTTTTCATCGATCAACTCATCATCCCACCATACTACACTGTTATCAGTGGCATCAAAATATCCCCTGATGCTGTAGCGCCGGTAATTAGCTGGTGCATCGTAATAATAACTGGTACCCGTGATGCTGTCGCCATTTTTCACGATCTTCAGTTCCACTTTTTTGCGATCGATCTTGCCTTTCCAGTAACCGGTGAGCTGCTGTGCGGTTGCACGGGAGCATACTCCCAGCAGCAACAATAACAGGCAATAAAAGGGATGGTTCCTCAAGTTCAGATAAGATTTTTATTGATTGAATGATTGGGTAAAAATAGACAATGCCCCGGTTCATTATCCTACCAGAACGTTAATATTGCAGTGCTGATGAATTGAGGCGAATAAAAAATTACAGGATTACAGCGTACACTCATCCAGGTTGCAGACCCGGCGATGATATGCAGAAAGTTCAGGGAAGTGCTTCAATAAAAACCAGGCGCTACAGTACCCATCTCTCCAATTCATCGGCGATCTTACGGTCGTTGCTGAGACGGGGCACTTTATTTTGTCCGCCCAGCTTTCCGATGCTCTTCATATAATCAATAAAGCCATGTTTTTTTACCGGGGCTATCTGCAGCCTTTGTAAAATATTCCCGGCAATAAGGTCATCGTAGTACACATTTTTTTTACGGAGATTGTCATCGATCTTCCGGGCAAAAGCAGCCATATCGGCTGGTGTATTTTCAAATTCTACAAACCACTGGTGATAACTCTTTCCTTTGTCCTGTGTGATCATCGGGGCCACCGTAAATTCGGTAATGTGAATATTTTCTTCCTCAGCAGCTTTGAGCAGGGAGGCTTCTACTTCTTCCACGATCACGTGTTCACCAAAAGCAGAGATATAATGTTTGGTGCGGCCACTTACAATTATGCGGTAAGGGTCGGTACTTACAAATTTTACGGTATCACCAATATTGTATGCCCAAAGCCCGGCATTGTTACTGATGATGAGTGCATAATTTTCTCCCAGTTTTACATCTTTGAGGGAAAGCCTTGTTGGCCGTTCATTGAAAATTTCTGCGGCAGGAACGAATTCAAAAAATATCCCGCTGTTGGTATTAAGCAATAAACCTTCCGCCTCCTGCGAATCCTGGAAAGCAAAAAAACCTTCACTGGCAGGGAACAGTTCGATCGTATCAACTTTGCGGCCGATGCTTTCCATCAGTTTGGCCTTGTAAGGTTCAAAGTTAACGCCCCCCTGCACCATCACGCTAAAACCAGGGAACAACTCTCCTACTTTTTTGCCGCTCTTTTCCTGCAGCCTGTCAAAATACATTTGCATCCACGGCGGTATGCCGCTGATCAGCGTCATGTTTTGGGTCATCGTTTCTTCAACGATCTTATCCAGCTTTTCTTCCCACTCCTCGATGCAGTTGGTTTCGTAGCTGGGTAGTTGATTGGCCCGTAAATATTTCGGCACGTGGTGATTTACAATGCCGCTCAACCTGCCGGTAGGCACCCCACCAATTCTCTCCAATTCGGGTGATCCGCTTAAAAAAATCAGTTTGCCATCTGCAAATTTGGTATTGCCGGTTTCGGCCATGTAGCACAACAGCGCATTGCGGGCCGTGTTGATGTGATTGCCGATCGAATCTTTTGAAATGGGAATATATTTTACACCGCTGGTGGTGCCGCTTGTTTTGGCAAAATAAATAGGCTGCCCTTTCCACAGCACATTGTGCTTTCCTTCTTTTATCCTGTTGATGTAAGGCTTGAAAGCTTCATAATCACGAATGGGCACCTGCTGTACAAAATCCTCGTAAGTTTTTATGCTTTCGAACTGGTGGGCTTTACCAAACTCTGTTTTTGCCGCCAGCTTTATCAATTGATTGAAAATGGTTTGCTGATCATGTACAGCAGTTTCCATTCCCTTCCTGATCTGTTTGTATATATAATTGGCAAATGGTTTTGCCAGGAAAGATTTTATTTTCATGCCTTATCCCCAAAGAAAAAATGACCAATCGCCCCAACTGCCGTTATCGCTACAAAAGTAAAGGTAAGTAACCGTATCAACTGTTACAATACCATTAAAGTATTAATTGCAATCGCCGCAGGGCCAGTCCTGGTCCAGGTCAATCACGGTAACGATCACTACATCATCTTTTTTAGGTGCCACCACAATTCTAACCATTTTATCACCGGAGGTTTTGCCGTCCAGCGGGTATGTTTTTCCCATATCGCTTTCCTGTATCTTATTGGTATTGAGCCGGCCGGTTTCCAGTATCTCTTTCACTTCATTCTCCGTAATATGGCGGCACTCCAGCCTGCATTTGGCATGTTTGGTATAAATGATCTTTGCAGGATGACGGTTAAAGCCCTCGCTGCTGCTGGTATTATTGCCCGGTTGTACGGCATCGGTGGTTACCCGAACGGTTTCAGAATGGTTGGCGCCACGCTGATGATTTTTTACGTAAAAAAGCAGCAATGCCGCTGCCAGCAAAACAATATAGGGAGTGTATTTTTTGGACATGGCCCTTTTTTTTGCGAAAATAACTGAAATGGCGCTTAAGCAGTCGCTTTTTTGATGGGCAGTTTGTACTTCCATAAAATTCCCCATTGCATAAATCCCCGGTCTTTTAAAGCGGGCCAATTTAGCCGCAGCTATATATCTTTGCCCTTTATGAAAAAATCGGTAGCGCTACATACACTGGGTTGTAAACTTAATTTTTCTGAAACCTCCACCCTTGGCAGGTTGCTGGAAAATGATGGTTTTGAAAAAAAAGAATTTGATGAAGTGGCAGATGTGTATGTGATCAACACCTGCTCGGTAACTGAAAACGCCGATAAGGAATGCCGCATGCTGGTGCGCCGCATCCAGCGCAAAGCCCCTGATGCCATGGTGGTGATCACCGGTTGTTATGCACAGCTCAAACCAACAGAAATTGCTGACATACCTGGTGTGGATCTTGTACTGGGTGCGGCCGAAAAATTCAATATTGCCCAGCATTTAAAAGAGATCACCAAGGGCGACAGTGCAAAGATCTGCAGTTGCGATATTGAAGATGTGAACATTTTTACCGCCTCCCATTCCATCAACGACCGGACGAGAACTTTTTTGAAAGTACAGGATGGATGTGATTACAACTGCTCTTTTTGTACCATCCCCCTGGCAAGGGGCAAAAGCCGCAGCGATAGTATTGAGAACGTGGTGAACATGGTAAAAGACGTTGCAGGAAAAGGACCCAAAGAGATCATACTGACTGGCATAAACCTGGGAGATTTTGGAAAAGGGATGCAGGGTGGTAAGAAAAAAGAAGAGAACTTTTTTGACCTGGTAAAAGCACTGGATGAAGTGGAGGGAATAGAACGTTACCGCATCTCTTCCATCGAACCCAACCTGCTTACGAATGAGATCATTGAATTTGTGAGCAACAGTAAAAAATTCATGCCGCATTTTCACATTCCCCTGCAAAGTGGCAGCAATACGATCCTTGGCGCCATGAAACGCCGTTACAAGGCAGAACTCTATGCCGAAAGAGTGGGTTTGATCAAAACCATGATGCCGCATTGCTGCGTAGGTGTAGATGTGATCGTTGGTTTTCCGGGAGAAACAGAACAGCATTTTAAAGAAACAGTAGATTTTCTCACCGGGATGGACATATCTTACCTGCATGTTTTCACTTATTCAGAAAGAGCGAATACCCATGCAGCAAATTTAACGCCGGTGGTGCCTATGCACGTAAGAAGCGAAAGAAACAAAATACTGAGGAACCTGAGTTACCAGAAAATGCAATATTTTACAGCTCAGCATATCGGCCAGGAAAGAAAAGTACTTTTTGAAATAGCAAACAGGAACGGGATGATGGAAGGTTATACGGATAACTATATTAAAATCGCCACGCCGTTTAACAAGGCATGGGAAAACAACATTATACCATGGAAGATCTAAATTTTAGTGAACTCAACAAATACCAGGTCACTATTCATTTTGAAATGGATGATGATTTTATGAGTTTTGTTCCACCCCACCGGATTTACATCAACAGCCTCATCGAAAAAGGAGTGATCGATTATTATTCCGTTAGCATGGAAACCCAGCGCTGCTGGATCATTATAAATGCTGCTACCAAAAAAGAAGCGACCAATTACCTGCAGCAATCTCCCCTCAAAAAATACTGGACCATCGAAGTAGATGAATTGTTCGTGTATGATGCACAGAACTACAGGCTGCCTGCGGTGCAGTTGAATTGATTGCTGCCCTTGCCATGCTGAACCTGCTCACTGTATTGATTTACCCTGAAAATATTTCATATCAACAGGAATGCCCGCTGATGAGGTCATCGTTAAAAAACGATCTATTTTACAAACGTAAGGTTGGCACCTACTTCAAATTGTTTTCCCGGCTTTACCATTAGTCTTGCTCCTGCAATCATTACGTAAGGAATATCCAGCACCGCCTTACCTCCTTCCGCCGGGTCAATAATGATCTCACTGCCTGTTGCCGGCAATGATGGAGGAATGATATGATTGCTCCAGTTGGCAGCTACCGACCAGTTGCCATTGCCTGTAAAAGTGTACACGACAGGTTGTGCAGGCACACACAAGGCCGGTGAAAGGTTCAAGCGCTCCTTCGCCGGGATACTACCTGAACCTATCAAATTCCCAATGCCAATCGTTGGCCAAAGGCCCGTGATATTCCAGTACCCGGGACTGTTAGTATAAATGAGCGATCGTTCTGTAAGCGTACCGGTAGCCGGCGGTATAATGGTATCGTTCTTATTATTGCCATATTGAAGATGGCCATTCCCATACAAAATATAATTGCCTTTTTGAAAACCCCTTCCACTGATCTCATTGCCAACTATATTAAAGCTGTCGCCTGCGCCGGGACTGATGAATATTCCGTAAGAGGCCGCCCGGTTGCGGAAGAGAGTATTGAAAGGACCATTGATGCTATGAGATGCATCCGCAATAATGTTTTGCACAATATTTCCTTCAAACAAATTGAGGTAAGGATAATTGCCATGCAATACAATATCACCCGAAAGATCAAACGGCAATGAATCCGTCATAAAAGGATCGATGGAATAATTGTAGCCAAACACATTTCCGTTGGCGCCGGATTGCACTAACATGGAATGACGCAAATGACGGAAAATATTATTTTCAACTAAACATTCACCCGAGCCATACTCACAGCTAATGCCGTAACCCTGTCCGCCGGCACCATATGCAAAAGCGCCATGAAAATAACTGTTGCGGATCTCAATATTCGTACTGTTGGAAATTTGCACATGGGCGAAATTGCAGCTATCACTTTCCACTCCTTTTACCCAGCAGTTTGCCGCATTTGCAAAAAACAGGTTGGATGTTTGGGAAGCTGTCGCATCCAGTCTTTTTATCTTCAGGCATTCAATGCCGGCACTGGTGATCATGTTTATCCTGCGGATTACCGGTGCGTCGGCCAGTAGATAGTTTCTTCGCAAGGGACTGGAAAAATAGATGGTATCGCCGTTGACACGTTTTACCCGGATCAGTTGCGCCACCGACCCAATTGCCCAGCTATCATTCACCAGGTCGGCATCATCCTGGTAAATTTTCAACACATCATTGTTATGGAAGGAGGATGCATTATTGCAGATGAGTGAAGTAGCATCTTTAAATACCGAAGCCATCAGCAAGGCGGAATCATTGGTAACACTTCCGGATGCGGTGATAAGATTGCCCGTGCCGGGAAGATTGAATCGCAGTATTGTATTGGCTGCGCCTTCTCCTTTTAATACCAAGCTGCTTCGCATGGTAACCGGTGCAGAAAAAGCAAAATTGCCTGCAGGAAAATAAACAATCCCTTCCTGGCCGTTCAGGCTGTTGATGGCAAGTTGCAAGGCAAGATCATTCGTGGTAACGCCGTTGCCGGAACCACCAAAATTGGTAATATCAACTTCATTGGCATACTGCGGAATATCTCCACGGTAACCGGCAGGCGTCCAGTCAGTAGCACGGGATGCCGGGATCACCTGGCTCCATGCACTTCCCGTAAACAGGCAGATTAAAAACATCATGGCGCTGTATCGCTTCATATACCAAATTTACAGTAATGTACGGCAGCTGCAATGTTGCTGCTAAGCATTTAATCAATATCATTTGAATGAGTTCATTGTGTAAATGAGCGCCGGCTTATCGTATTTTATCTACAACAAAATGGTGATTACTGCTATTAGCGGGCTTGCTGCAGCCCACTATTTTGCACACTTGTTTCAAAACCAAAATCCAAACCATGACAAAAAAAATTTTTACCTTCTTCTACTGTTTCCTGTTAACCTATGCCCTGCCGGCTCAAACCATTACCCCCCAGGTGATCAACGCTGGTGGCGGCAGTTCTTCCAACGGTTATTACCAGTACGAGTGGAGCATTGGAGAATCAACTACCATCGAAACACTTTCTACTGCTTTTTTGGTAGTTACGAGTGGGCTGCTGCAGCCGGGCACCGGCACGGTTTCATCCGTAAATACAAATAACCTTTGGAGTGGAGATGAGATCAAGATCTTCCCAAATCCCGTAGCAACAAAGCTGGAAGTAGATTTTTTCAGCAGTCAGCGTGGCAAAGTTTCCATGCTGCTGATGGATGAATCCGGCAAAGTAGTCGGCACAAAAGAATTGCAATACGATGGCACCGGTCATATTGAGCAATGGGATATGTCAGCCCTGGCCAGTGGGTCTTATTTCCTTTCCATTACACTGGCGCCTGCCGGTGGTTCCATTGCTAAAAAAGGCGGTTTTAAAATTTTGAAGATCAAATAACCAATCCTAAACAAAAATCCAGTCAACAATGAAAAAGATTCTATCATTGGTTTTTACCATGATGTTAGCCCATGCCCTCCTGGCACAGGCTCCACAACTAATCAACTTCCAGGGCGTAGCCCGCAATGCAGCCGGTAATGTGATCGCCGGTAAAGCGATCACCGTAAGGATCACCCTGCACGAGGGAGGAAGCACAGGCAACAGCGTATATTCAGAAACAAGAACCGTCAATACAAATGCGTTTGGCCTGTTCAACATTGTTATCGGAAGCAATGGCGCTACCGCTGTAACCGGTTCCATGCCAGCCGTGAATTGGGCGGCCGGTAATAAATTTTTACAACTGGAGGTAGACCCTGCAGGTGGTAACGTTTTTACAAATATTGGTACTACACAATTGGTAAGTGTACCGTATGCATTGAATGCCGGAACTGCGACTCCTTCGGGTGTGGCCGGTGGTGATCTTACAGGGTCATATCCTGGTCCTTCAATTACCGCCAATGCGGTTACGACCAGTAAAGTAGCAGATAAGAATATCACTACGCCAAAGATCGCTGACTCGGCGGTAACCGATGCAAAGCTGGCGCATGGCATATCTTACAGCAAACTAACAGGAGCGCCCACCAGCCTACCGCCAACGGGAATTGCCGGTGGCGATCTGAACGGAATTTACCCCAATCCAAAAGTGGCAAACAATGCCATCACCACACAAAAAATTCTTGATGCAAATGTGACGACAGCAAAGATTGCTGACACGGCTGTTACAGATAACAAATTGGCTCACGGAATTTCTTACAGCAAACTAACCGGTGCCCCTTCAAGTTTACCTCCAACAGGCACTGCAGGTGGAGATCTTAATGGAACTTATCCAAATCCAACAGTGGCTAATAATGCCATTACAACAGGAAAAATCCTCGATGCAAATGTGACCACTGCAAAGATTTCAGATAATGCGGTTACAACTACAAAGATTGCTGATACAGCTGTTACCGACAGCAAACTGGCTTATGGAATTTCTTACAGTAAACTGACCGGAGTGCCAGCAAGCTTACCGCCAACAGGCACTGCAGGTGGTGATTTGAACGGTACTTATCCAAATCCAACAGTGGCGAATGATGCTATTACAACAGGAAAAATTCTTGATGCCAATGTGACGACAGCAAAGATTGCTGACAATGCTGTTACAAATGTGAAGATCGCTGACACAGCAGTTACTGATAGTAAATTAGCTTATGGAATTTCTTACAGCAAACTTAGCGGAGCGCCTGCAAGCTTACCTCCGACTGGAGTGGCAGGTGGCGATCTTAATGGGACTTATCCAAATCCAGTAGTGGCGAATGATGCCATTACAACAGGAAAAATCCTTGATGCAAATGTGACCTCAGCAAAGATTGGCGATAATGCAATTACAACTGCAAAAATTGCGGATACCGCTGTAACCAACAGTAAATTAGCTTACGGGATTTCTTACAGCAAACTTAGCGGAGCGCCTGCAAGCTTACCGCCAACAGGCACTGCAGGTGGTGACCTTAACGGAACATATCCAAATCCAATAGTGGCGAATGATGCTATTACAACAGGAAAAATTCTTGATGCCAATATCACGACAGCAAAGATTGCTGACAATGCTGTTACAACTGTGAAGATCACAGATGTAAGTATTACAACTGCAAAAATTGCGGATACAGCTGTAACTGACAGCAAATTAGCATATGGAATTTCTTACAGCAAACTTAGCGGAGCGCCAGCAAGCTTACCTCCCACTGGAGTGGCAGGTGGTGACCTCAACGGAACATATCCAAATCCAACAGTGGCTAACGATGCTATTACAACCGGAAAAATTCTTGATGCCAATGTGACCACAGCAAAGATCACTGACACGGCTGTAACTGACAGCAAATTAGCATATGGAATTTCTTACAGCAAACTTAGCGGAGCGCCTGCAAGCTTACCTCCGACTGGAATTGCAGGTGGTGATCTTAATGGGACTTATCCAAATCCAGTAGTGGCAAATGATGCCATTACAACAGGAAAAATCCTTGATGCAAATGTGACCACAGCAAAGATCGCTGACACGGCAGTTACTAATAGTAAATTAGCTTATGGAATTTCTTATAGCAAACTCACAGGAGCGCCTGCCAGCTTACCGCCAACAGGCACTGCAGGTGGAGATCTTAATGGAACTTATCCAAATCCAATAGTGGCAAATGATGCTATTACAACCGGTAAAATCCTCGATGCAAATGTGACCACAGCAAAGATCGCCGACACGGCTGTAACTGACAGCAAATTAGCTTATGGAATTTCTTACAGCAAACTAACCGGAGTACCTTCAAGCTTACCACCAACAGGAATTGCAGGTGGTGATCTTAATGGGACTTATCCAAATCCAACAGTGGCGAATGATGCCATTACAACAGGAAAAATTCTTGATGCCAACGTAACCACAGCTAAGATTGCTGACAATGCAATTACAACTACTAAGATCACTGACACAGCTGTAACTGACAGCAAATTAGCATATGGAATTTCTTACAGCAAACTTAGCGGAGCGCCTGCAAGCTTACCTCCCACTGGAATTGCTGGCGGTGATTTGAACGGAACCTATCCAAATCCAACAGTAGCGAATGATGCCATTACAACAGGAAAAATCCTTGATGCAAATGTGACCTCAGCAAAGATCGCTGACAATGCGGTTACAACTGTGAAGATCACAGATGTAAGTATTACTACCTCTAAAATTGCCGACACAGCTGTTACCGACAGCAAACTGGCTTATGGAATTTCTTACAGTAAACTTAGCGGAGCGCCTGCTAGCTTACCTCCCACTGGAATTGCAGGTGGTGATCTCAACGGAACATATCCAAATCCAACAGTGGCTAACGATGCAATTACTACTGGAAAAATTCTCGATGCAAATGTGACTACTGCAAAGATTGCTGACACGGCAGTTACTGATAGTAAATTGGCTTATGGAATTTCTTACAGCAAACTTAACGGAGCACCAGCAAGCTTACCGCCAACAGGCACTGCAGGTGGTGACCTCAACGGAACATATCCAAATCCAACAGTGGCCAACGATGCAATTACTACAGGAAAAATCCTCGATGCAAATGTGACTACTGCAAAGATTGCTGACAATGCGGTTACAACTGTGAAGATCGCTGACACAGCAGTTACTGATAGTAAATTAGCTTATGGAATTTCTTACAGCAAACTTAGCGGAGCGCCTGCAAGCTTACCTCCGACTGGAGTGGCAGGTGGCGATCTCAACGGAACATATCCAAATCCAACAGTGGCGAATGATGCCATTACAACAGGAAAAATCCTTGATGCAAATGTGACCACAGCTAAGATTGCTGATAACGCAATTACAACTACTAAGATCACTGACACAGCAGTTACCGACAGCAAGCTGGCTTACGGAATTTCTTACAACAAACTAACAGGAGCGCCTGCCAGCTTACCTCCTAGTGGAATTGCAGGTGGTGATCTTATCGGAACCTATCCAAATCCTGTCGTAGCGAACAATACGATCAGCAGTGCTAAAATCCTCGACGGCACTATCAGTAGTGCAGACATCGCTTCAAACGCCGCCATCCCTTATTCTAAACTAACGTTGACCAATAGCGTACAAAACTTTGACCTGGTAGCCAACTCCGTCACCACTTCTAAAGTGGCCAATGGAACAGTCACCACTTCTAAAATGGCAGACAGTGCGATCTCAGGCTTGAAACTGCTTACTTATGCAGTTCAGAACCG
>DDEU01000061.1:0-135 GCA_002336815.1 Chitinophagaceae bacterium UBA1946
ATATCCGTGCTATTGAAGCGCTGGAGCCAAAAGTAAAAGGCCAGATTGCTGATGAGCAAACCGGTATGGCAATCGTTCGCCGTGCGTTGGAAGCACCGATCCGCACATTAACTGAAAATGCCGGTATCGATGGTT
>DDEU01000061.1:216-92993 GCA_002336815.1 Chitinophagaceae bacterium UBA1946
TGCAGGTATGTTGCTGACCACTGAAGCAGTGATCGCAGACAAACCAAAAGAAGAAGCAGCTCATTCACATGGTGCTCCTGATATGGGTGGCATGGGTGGATACTAATTCCGCAGCCTGGAAGGGCTTTAAAATAAAATTAAAAGCCCCGGCACTTTTGTTCGGGGCTTTTGCATTCAAACTTTCACTTAACAATTAAAATGAAAAATGCTTATGAAAGTAAGATGGAGGCATTGGTATTGTTACCTGAAAAAGTTATTGGGTTTTGATAGAGATGATGATGTTTTTGATAACCCGTTTGTGATCCTGTAAAAGGCTTCCGGAGTTTTAAAAAAACTTCCGAACTTGTTGAGCGCATCCCCTTCAATTTTGGAGGGGATCTTTTTTATGCCTATTTTTCATTGCCAAAACTTCTTTATTAATATATTACTCAAAATTCGTGCATGAGAAAACTGTTGATTCTTTCGATTATTGTCTTACTGGTATCTTCCAACATCGATTCATTTTCCCAAAACTCCATGACAGGTGATGGATTTGGCGGAAGAGGCTGGTATGTGCCCCATAATTACCAGGTAGGATCTTATTCAGCTTATACTGTTTGCGGCGACAGCAGCCAGTTGTATGGCTGGGGCAATAATAGCCAGGGTGAATTAGGAAATGGATCATCTACGTTTTCTACTGCTGTGCCGGTGGCTGCTATCGGGATGACCCATGTAAAATTTTATACGACTGGTTATATTTCAGCCGCCATAAAAAATGACAATACAGCCTGGGTATGGGGCGGGGCAGCTTATGGCGGCCCGGCTTTTGGCTTTACCGCTACGCCCCACCAACTATTAAGTAATGTAAAATTCCTGGATGCAGGTTCCACCCATGTTGTTTTCGTAAAACAAGACAGTACCGTATGGGGAGCAGGTTTTAATATATATGGGCAGTTAGGCAATGGCACCCAATCAGATACTATATTGATTCCGGTTCAAATGACCGGCATTACCGGAGCGGTAAGGGCAATTGCCGTAAGGCTGGCAACTGCAATTCTGTTAAAGGACGGCACGGTAAAACTTTGTGGCGGCGGCGGCATATTTCAACCAACTAACTCTATAACACCAGTAACACTTGCAGGGCTTAGCAATATAATTGATCTTAAGGGCAATGCCTATGGCGTTTTTGCGCTTGATAATGCCGGTAATGTTTTTGCTTTTGGCACCGACTCTGTACATTTAGGATTGGGCAATTCTTATACTCCGGAAGTTATTCCGCCCACCAAGATAAATTTTCCGGCAGGTGCAGCCCCCATTGTTGCACTGTCAGCTAACGATGATGGAGGCATTGGTATGGCATTGGATTCCAATCACAATGTATATGGCTGGGGAGAAGCTGGCTCGGGGCAATTGGGTATCAGCGGCGGCGATGCTAATACACCAGTGCTTATTGCCACTGATGCTATAGATATTTTTGCTGGTGAAACCTTCAGTTACATCCTTAAATCTGATGGCACTTTATGGGCATCAGGTTCAAGTTTAAATAACGGTACAGGTGCCAGCATCTGGATGAACCTCTCCAATACTCAACGTTACAGTTTTACAAAAATAGACCCCACCATCGCCCCTATGAATTTATGTGCGCCAAAACCTTATGGTGTTGTTCCAATACGATTATTGAACTTTAATTGCACGGCTGTTGGCAATAACACCAATTTAAGTTGGGTTGCTGCAGAAGAAATAAATGCTGATCAATACATTGTTGAATACAGCAGGGATGGTATTCACTTTCAAAGCATATCAGTCATTATGGCAAAAGGCTCCAGCAGCAATTACCAATATGTTCATCAGCAGGTGAGTGACAAAGCATTTTACCGTTTAAAGATGATAGACAGGGACGGCAGCTTTAGTTTTTCTGACATTTGGGTGCTGAAATTCGAAAAGAAAGCTGGTATCACGATTGCCCCAAATCCTGCTAATGAAACATTGGCTCTTTTTCATAAGAATAATACTGTTGTTCGATCGGTGCAGGTTTTATCAATGGATGGACAGGCAGTAATGAATGTTAGCAACTATCACAATGGACAGGTAATTAATATCAGCCAGCTTGCCAATGGATGCTATCTTTTAAAAGTAGTTTACAAGGATAATGAAATGGAATTGGCAAGGTTTGTGAAAATATAATGACGTTTACTAGTCATACATAACCTGTTCGGGGTTGCTGACCGGGAAGGTAATTTTTAACAGGTAGCCTTCACCGGGAGTAGAAATGGTGTACACGGTTCCATGGAACAAATGCGCCCTGCTCATGATGTTGATACTGCCTACACCTTTTTTTACCATACCCACTTCACAGCCTTCGCCATTATCCGATATCAGCAATACAATGTTACCGGCATCTTTAAACAATGCGATATCAGCATATGTAGCTTTTGTATGCGTTAAAATATTATTCAACTGTTCCTGTATGATCCGGTAAATGTTAACCCGGAGCTTTTCGTTGATCTCAGCTTCTGTAAGATTCGATGTGTAAAAGGCAATAACGGATGGATGCACCTCAGAAAGATCTTCTATAAGATTTCTAATGTTTTCAAACAGGCCGGTAAATTCAAGCGCAGGGATGATCATTTTTTTTGTCAGCAGCCTGATGTCTGTGATCACATTGCTCACCAGTTCCAATGATTTATCCAAGTAAAAAGAAGTTTTATCAGTATGTGTTTTGGCCATTTGGATATTCATCTTTGCAATGGCCAGTACCTGGTTGATATTGTCATGTAATTCCCTGCCTATGGCGGAGCGCTCGTTTTCCTGTGCTGTAATTACCGCATTGGTCACTTCCATCAGCCCTTCAGCTCTTTCCACTTCTAATTTATTTTCAAGCAATACCTTTTCTGTATTGTCCTGCGTGGCACCAATGATCCTGGCAACTACGCCATCCTGGTATATCAAATGCCCACGGTCACACACGTAAGCATATTCGCCATTGGCTTTTCTAAACCGGTATTCATCCTGCCAGGTTTCTGTAATGCCGCCGTCGATCGCCGCAGTTATTTTATCAAGCACTCTTTGCCGGTCATCGGGATGCAGGCAGGCTTCCCAAAACTGTTGTGGGATCAGCGCATTCTCTATGGGGTAACCGAATACTTTTTTATGACCACCATCTATCCAGAAGATCTCTTTTTGCTGCACATCCCATTCCCATAAGCAATCGTTCGTGATCTCTGTAACAAATTTGTATAGTTCTGTTAATACTTTCAACCGCTGGTAGGGATTCTCGGGGTATTCTGCATGTGGCTTGTTACTGCTCTTGAACGATACAGACAAAGTATCATCTAAGTGGTAAGTAACCACATCAAACCAGGCACCCATCTGGCCCCAGTATTCTTCAAAGTGTACGGGTATGGTTTGCAAAAAGGCAGACTGGTATACGGTATAAAATTCAAGTGGAAGCAGGTCGGCAAATTTGTCCCAGATATTTTTCCCGATGATATCTTCAGCCTGTACGCCCAGCAACTTCTCCGCCGCTTTATTCCAGTATTGTACTTTCCAGCTTCTGTCAACCTTAAAGAAGCCATTGGTTAAAGTGTCTGTTACAGGAGATCCTGTATAATTGTGTCCGCTCAATTTTTTTTTGCTGTTGTTGCCCGAAAGCATTTGTATCGAAGCCGTTCCTGTTTGCATAACTGCTCATTTTTTTTGAAAGGTATCATGATGTAGCCTGCTTTAGTCGGTGGCGCTCTTAATGATTGTTTGTATCATTTTAAAGCGCCCGTTGGGTTTAATGTGATTGGGCAATAAAGCAGGAATGATGATGCCATCGCCTGATTTTAATTTGTGCGATACTTTGTCGATGATCACTTCGGCTTCGCCTTCTATTATCTGGGCATAGGAATCAAAGGGTGATATCTTTTCAGTTAACCCTTCGCCACTGTCAAAACTCATCACACTGATATTGCCCGTCGATTTTTTGATGATCGTTTTGATCACGACAGAATTCGGCACATACTCTATGATCTCGAGGATGATATGGGAAACTGCTTTTTCAAGCTCGCCTTTGTCTGCAGGATTTTTTTTTAAAGCGGTTGCTTTTTTTAATGATTTGGCCATTATTAAAGTTCCCGGTTTACACAATGCAAGCTGTTACACAATAGTTTGTAATTGTTGCATAATTCACAGCAGGAGCGATGTGGTTGTGCTATAGTAGCTCGTTGTAAATACCATATAGATATGCGATGACGCTGACCAACATATATAATTAGTTTTCAATTGCAGGAATATTGGCATATGAGATGCGGAAAATAAATGACGCAGCAATACCCGAAACACCAACTATTACACTCATCTTTAATGGTAAAAGAAAACGTATGCAAAATAGTACTGCCGGTGCTGAGTTGGCAAAAGAACAACAGCATATTATTGTAGAGATCATCGAATACCTGCCCAACGCAGTTGTAAGCAGGACCATCATAAAAAAAACAACCGGTAATGTAACCGCCATGGCCTTTGATGTAGGCGAGGAACTCAGCGATAAGATCATTCCATTCGATACCTTTATACAAGTGATCGATGGCGAGGCCGATGTAACCATCGGAAAAAAACTGCACCAGGTTAAATTGGGGGCCGGCATTATTATACCTGCACATGCATTGCATCGCTTTAACGCCAACAAGCAGTTTAAAATGATCTCAACTGTTATTAAAAGTGGCTTTGAAGATTAGGGCTTAAAACCTGTGAATTATATAAAAGTAATTTGGAGTTTTGTAAAATTTTGTCTTTTTAATATCGCTACCTTGAAAAATACCGCTGGTATAATCTAAGCACTGCATATTCTGTATTTCTTTACAGGCGTTTTTTAATTTTTAACTCTCCATCATTTTGAAACTCTACATTAAATACATGGTCAGCATCCGTTGCAAACTGATCGTAAAGTCAGAACTGGATAAGATGGGTTTGCAATATGGCAATGTTGATCTGGGAGAGGTGGATGTTAAAAAAGATATATCTCAAAAGCAAAAAGAAACTTTAAGAAGAGCTTTGCTGGTATCCGGGCTTGAATTACTGGACGACAAAAAAGCCATCCTCATCGAAAGAATAAAAAATGTGATCGTAGAGATGGTTCATTATTCAGATGAATTGCCCAAAACGAAAAACTCCGTTTACATCAGTTCTAAATTGAACCACGACTACACTTATCTCTCTAATATTTTTTCTGAAGCCACTGGTATTACTCTGGAGCATTATATCATCAACCATAAAATTGAAAAAGTAAAGGAATTACTCCTGTATGATGAATTGAATCTTACCGAAATTTCTTACCGGCTCAATTACAGCAGTGTGGCGCATTTATCGAACCAGTTTAAAAAAGTGACCGGGCTTACACCAAGTTATTTTAAAAAGATAAAGGCCAAAAGGATGATCACGCTTGAGAACCTGTAGTTCGGCTGGCTGCACCTAACTGTGCGGCTTTTTATTTCCTACATTTACTGTATGTTTTTCTGCCTGCAATGGACACTTGTATTTTTTGCATTGTTACCGGACTCATCTTCGCCCGGTGTTGATCCCTGTGCGGAGGCAAGAACGGGTGCCGCCAATGCGGCCATATTTAGCAGGGACAGTGTTTATGTAAAAGCAATGAATGGCATTCAGCAGGCTTTTCAATCCGATCAAAAAGAGTATGTGGTGGTATTTGGCAGGGATGAACAGCAACGGTTCATTTCCTCTTCCATTACCGGTGGTACAGCCAGTTCCGGAACACTGAAACTGGTTCCCCACGCTTTCGCAGATCTGCACAATCATCCCAATAACACAGCACCAGATGCAGGCGACCTGTATGGATTGATCGATATCAATGCCCGCAATTCGGCTCATGCTACCCGTTATGTAGTTACATCATCAGCCGTTGTATATGTTTTGCTGGTGACCAATGCTGCCGCTGCAAAGCTGTTTAATGATGCTTATCCAAGACAGCTTCCAGCAGCAAAAGGATGGCAGCCATCTTTCCCTGCAGCACTGGTGGATGAATTCCGGGAAATGAAGTACCGTTACGCCTGCACAGATGAAATAGCCCTGGCCTTTATGCTGGAGAAATACCATGCAGGCGTGTCATTGCTAAAGCAATTTGATAATGGAGATTTTAAAAAAATACGTGCGGTTGGTATCAATACCAGCCACGGACTTCGCTTTTCAGAAATTTATTGTGAGTAGACCGGCATAGCCATGCCACAGTTCAATTGCATTTATACACGATCGTTTGTATCTTACCCGGTACATCCGGAATTTCGCAGATGCATGTTCCTTTTAAATGACCATAATTAAAGGGGGGAGCAGTAATATCGATACCGCTGTTCAGCAAGGCCCGTATATCTGGCCCGGTGGGCTTATCGAGATTTTTGTTGAAGTTTTCTTTGGCAGGAACATGTTCTGTCAGTACCAGGTATTTGCAATACGGGATGATGTTTTGCAACCCTTTTTTAATGTCATCATTGGAAAGATGCTGCAATACCTGTCTTACAAAAATAATATCCACCTGTTCGCATTTTTCACTGGTAAGATCAAAGACGCGGAAATCAACATTGAGCCCGGCATACGTCTTTTTATTTTGTACGATGAGAGGTTCTACAATGTCGCAGGCAATGTAGCGGTTGCAAAGCGGCCGCAATTTTGACCCGATATTAAAATCACCACAGCCAAGGTCCATTACATCGGGCGGATTGCTTAAACCGGCAATGAATTGTTTTACAGCGTTGATATAGGGATCTATCAATGCGGCATCATGTGAACCGCCGCCTGAGAAGTAGGAGTCGGGATCAGCATTGTCATTACCCCAGGTGTGTTCACTGTATATCTTTGTGAAAATTTCCTGTGTACTGAGGTCCTTGTATTTTTCCGAAACTTTTTTGATACGGTTACGGTTGATAAAAACTACCAGCGCCTCCGGCACCATTCTTTTTATGATACTCCTGATATTCATGATCTGCCATTCTTTGAATTTTCAAATATACCTGATTTTTGAGCCGGCAGTATAGATTTTTATCGGGGCAATCATTGCTTTTATCAGTAGATTTATAACCTTAATTTTTAAAACCATGGCAACAATCAATTGGCCCGAAGCCATTAAACCACTATTAAAAAAATACAAAGGAAAATCACACCCGCTGGAGTATGGCAGCACTTACCAGTTATTGGTAATGGTGGTGCTCTCAGCGCAGGATTCAGACAGACACATTAACCAGTTGGCACCTGTTTTTTTTGATTTATTTCCCAACATGGAAGCATTGAGCCAGGCAACGCCGGATGCCATTGCAGCACCGATCAGCAGCGTTCGCAATTTTGGCAATAAAACAAAATGGTTGAGTGAGCTGTCAAAGAAAATAAAGAAAGACAGCAATATACCGCTCACCCTTGATGAACTCACTGCCTTGCCGGGCATTGGAAGAAAGTCTGCCAACGTGATCAAGCGGGAGGCAGGAGCTGCTGCGGAAGGTATCATTGTTGACCTCCATGTGGTAAGGGTTGCGCCAAGGCTTGGTATCGCAAAGGGAACAGATCCTAAAAAGATTGAACAGCAGATGATGGAGATATTGCCACAAAAAGAATGGGACGCAGGAATGGCCATGTCGTTCCTTGGCCGGGAAATATGCCGTCCTACTGTTCCCAAATGTGATATCTGCGTGATGAATACCGTTTGTGAGTATTATAACCGCAGCAAATAAGGGGCAGTAAACACCCGGACTCAGTTGCATACCGGTAACCTGTGTACGCTTTTTTTGCAACCCGTATTAATAAAAGAAGCAGGCCAACGGCCTGCTTCTTTACTGTATAGGTTCTATGGGATTTTAATTAAAAGCTCCTGTTGATGGTAAAACCAAATGCAAAGTTTTTGTCTTTGATCTTGCTGGTATTCCTGGCCAACTGGTCAATATTAGAGGCATCCATGGTGCTGCCTACATAAAACTGGAATAAGTGACCGCCTGTATTGATCTCGATACCCGCAGAAAGCAGGTCAGGTTCATAGCTGATGATGCTTCCGTTTTTAGTAACCAGGTTTTTATACATGTTCAACTGGCGTGCATACTCCAGCGTAACGTTAAGGGTATTCGTAGCTTTATATTTTGCAGCCATGCCCAGGGAGAAAACTTCGTGGCTGTTGTTGATGCCATAAGGAACGATATTGAAATGTATCCATGTTGGCATTAACTGAACAGAAAACCTGTCGGTAATCTTACGGGCAATCAGCAACTGGTTCATAAAAGCAAATTTGTTGCCGGCAAAAGTGATATCGGGATTTTTGGCAGTATTCACATTCATCATTGAGTACAGTACAACAGATACCGGGATGTTCTTAACGCCTGTTTGCTGGCGAAGTAATTTGAATTTAGCCCATGCTTCGTATTTTGAACTTCCTGCCAGTGCTACACCCAGGTTGAGCCAGGTTTGCGGAGAGTAATCGAAAGAGAGATAAGTGCGGGCCACACCGGAATTCAGTCCAAAGAATTGTGCCAGGTTTTGAGAACCGGCATCCTTTGTCCATAAATAACTAAAGTGGTGAGAAACCATGAACTGCATAGTACCCTTGGTACCCATTTCCACGCTTTGCATGTTAATGATCTTGGTAGAGTTGAAAGTTGCCTTGGTAAACTTCTGTTTGGGAGCTTCGCTTATACTTACCGATGCTGAATCCTGTGCCATAGAAAAGGCCAGGATGCCGAAACAGGAAACGAGCAACAAAAATATCTTTTTCATAAACGTTGATTTTATTTTGAGAGCATTCATTTAAGTAAATTGATTGGGTTAGATTATTGTTTCTGTCCCTGTGTGATCCATTCTAAAAATGTATTAACAGTACAAGTGCTCAGGCTGAGTGTTCCACCCGGGTGGCCCACTGCACCGCCGGTATTCATCATTGTGGTGATGACATCTTTTTTATCAACCATAATACTATAGGTAAGGGCAGCTTCTATACCACCGTGGCAGGTAGATCCTTTACAGGTGGTTGCATAGATAGGAGCGATATTGGCTGTATAAGTAATGGCGCCGGTTACTGTGCATCCGCCACCGTCATCTTTTGCACCTTCTTCTATCCACCTCCTGATGGTGGTTTTTTCGTTTGCCTTAAAGTCAATGGCACCGCCCCCGGGGTGAGTACCACCACTATTGATCCAGCTATTGAACAAGCCTACTCTTGCAAGGATTCCATCATAAAAAATGGTATCGGCATGGGAAAACTGCACCGCACGTTGTGAGCTTCCGTTGTTATGGCAACCGCAACCACCACCAACAATAATGGGTACTACATCTGAACGGAATGATACTTTTGGCAAAGCCAGAATGTCTTCTTTATTTTTATAACAGGATGACAGCATATAGGTAAGCAGTGAAGTCATCATAGCCATTGTTATTATTACTTTTTTCATTTTTCTTAAATTTTAGAATGAGTACCTGGGTTATTGTTTGATGATGTTACCTGATTTCCTGTATTTGAAAATACCTGCGTTGGCGTTTCCATATTTCCATACTGCAGGAACATTGGGATCAGCGAAATACCAGGCCTTTACCAGTGCGATCTCGTGGGGTTTTAAACCACCATCACCATAAGCCATATCACCCTGTTGTGAGGTTGCAAACACGCCGGTAGCGGGGTTGGCAAGTAAAAGGGTAGAGTCAATCCTTGATATCAGTGAGCTGGTTGCATTCAGCGGGGTGCCTTTTGCATAGTAAGTGATCAGCGTATTTGGATCGGTATACACAACTGCTGAATTGCTTCTTACACTTTTTGGATAGTTGATGTCCAGCAATATGTCATCATATGTTTGCAATGGTCCTCTTGTGCTGAGTGCAGAACGCGGAGTGCCAAGGGTTTTCCATGGCCTGTAGCTTGCAAAAGCAGTTGTGTCGCTGTAGAATTTTCTTACACTGTCTTTGTAAGCACTCCATACCTGGTTGCGAAGTGTTTCGTTGGAAAGCTGGCAGTAAATAGTTGCAACTGCAGTAAGTGGGTTGATATAAGTATATACGCTGGTATCGGCTGAAGTTAAACCTGCAATCAAACCTTTTCTTGCCCATCCGCCGGTTGCGGTAGCCTGGTTGTGACAGTTGGCAGAACCGCATCCGCTGTTGATGAGTGCAATGGCAGCAGGCCTGAAGTCATTCAGATCAGGTCTTTCTTTTGCACCATTTTTTATCCAGTTGTAAACAAGTGTTTTATCTGTAATGGTCAATTCATGATTGGAATTAACGGGTGGCATCGCTTTGTCGTAATCGTTGGTGGTAATGTATTCCCACAGTTTGCTGCCTTCAGGCGTACCGGCAGTTACATATTTCATTACTTCTGCGTAACTGTCAAATTTTGGAGAGATGGAACCTCCATGACAATTAGAGGTAGCGCAGTACTCATGAAGGATGGTTTGCACGCCCCTGAATTTGATAACGTCATTTACATCTGTAACTGCATCACCTGTACTTACTTTGTTTTCTTCATAAAAGGAAGCGTAGATGGCCGTGTCTGCTGTTCCTTTAAATGACCGGTCAAGACCATTGATCAGGTCGCCTGATTTTTTGCATTGAAACAGGGAGGCACTTACAAACATAACGGCGAGGAAGAGGGTGACCGCCTGGATGACTGAAATCTTTTTCATAATAGATTAGTTTACTTAGCGAATGTTGATTCTTTAAAAGAGCTCATGATTAATTGAGAAACCAAAATTATCACCGGCTCTGTGACAATTCTATGACAAACAAGGGGAGAAGGTGTGACCTTAATCACATTTGCCTTTGACAATTGTCATGGAATTGTCAGCTAACTGTTTCTAAGTTGCACCATCAAATTGTATCCCGAGCTCAAATAAATTACTATATGGATAAGCCCAAAACAGAATCAGGAAAATCACGCAGGTGGTTTCTTTCCATTTTTGCCAATGCTGATAAAAAGGCCGCCAAACCAGGAATGGTGAAAATGCTTACTGCGGACGGTAAACTGGTAGAAGTAGATAAAGCAGTACTGGAAGCAGCTTCCAAAAAGCAAAAATCTACCAATAAAGAGATCTATACATGGATGAACAATCCGTCAAAAGAAAACAATCGTTGATCACTCAAACCTCAGCAATGAAACAAGATGAAGCAATAAATGACAAAAGCAGGAGGGAGTTCTTAAAAACTGCAGCACTTGCAACAGCGATCACGGCTGCCTGTGGCAGTCTTGCCTGTTCCTGCTCTTCTAAAAAAGAAGTGATTGGTAAAAAAGTGCAACTGCTTTCTCCCGATGGAGAGATCGTTGAAATTGATTCTGCCTATCTCAATCACCACGAAACCATGAGTGTGCTGGCCCAGCATGAACAGCGCATCGGCATACCCGGTAAAAAATTCGTGATGGTGGTTGACCTTGCCCGCTGCAAGAATGCACGTAAATGTGTATCGGCCTGCCAAAAACACCACTACCGCCCAGATGATAAAGAATGGCTTACGGTAAAACTGATGCAGGACAGCGATAAGGGGGCACCTTACTGGTTTCCGAAACAATGTTTTCACTGCGATAACCCGCCTTGTGTAAAGGTTTGCCCTGTAGACGCCACTTTTAAAAGACAGGATGGCATTGTATTGATAGACAACGACCGCTGCATCGGCTGCAAATTCTGTATGGCCGCCTGCCCTTATTCAACCCGTGTATTTAACTGGGATGAACCCGATATGCCTGTTGATATCCAGCACCTGGAATACAATGCAGAAACAGGCGTGCCCGCAAAAGTTGGTACAGTTGAAAAATGCGATTTCTGTCCTGACAGGTCAAGAGAAGGACTGCTGCCACCCTGCGTAGAAGCCTGCCCCAATGGTGTATTTTACTTTGGTGATGAAAATGAGGATACCGTTACTAACGGTGACGAGACCCTTAGTTTTACCCAACTGATAAAAGACCGTGCAGGGTACCGCTTCCTGGAAGAACTGGGCACCAAACCAAGAGTGTATTATTTGCCACCAAAAGACAGGCAGTTCCCTGTAGAAAGAGGATACGACAATCTTCCTGATACATTAAAAGCAAGATTTAAGGATGTGATGGAAGGAGTCGGCAAAAAATCCTGACCAGGATATTATTATCATTTTAAAGTGTAAATTTTTATGGAACTCAATACATACCAACAGGAAGCATTCAACTACCAGCGGCCGAATATTGAAACATTCGGCAAAAAAAATATCTTCTGGTCGGTTTTCTTTTTGTTGTGGATCATTGTTGGCGGCTATGCGCTTTACCTGCAGATCGCCAAAGGCCATATTGTAACAGGAATGAGAGACAATGTAGTGTGGGGATTGTTCATTGTGAATTTTATTTTCTTTATCGGGCTCAGTTATGCCGGCGCCATCATTGGTGGGGTACTGCATTTGCTAAAAGTACCCTGGGGCAAACCCATTGTACGACTGGCGCAGATGATGACGCTCATTTCGGTGATCGTAGGGCCCATATTCATACTGCTATGCGTAGGCCGTTTCGACAGGTTGCATCATTTATTTATCTACCCACGCATCCAGTCGCCCATGACCTGGGATGTAATGGCGGTGGTTACTTTCTTTGCCGGTGCTGTGCTGTTTCTTTACATGGCGCTTATCAAAGACTTTGCAGTGTACAGGGATGCAAAAATGAATATTCCTGCATGGAAACAAAAACTGTATAAGATACTGGCCATCGGTTACCGTGGAGCAGCCAGCCAAAAAAGGCATTTGCTCATCTCACAGAATTTACTCGCTATTATTATGATCCCGCTGTCCATCATCGTTGCTTCTATCCTTAGCTGGATATTTGGTATGACGTTGCGGCCGGGATGGCACAGCACTATATTCGGACCCTACTTTGTTTTGGGTGCCTTGTATTCAGGCCTTGGTGTATTGATCGTTGCGATGTGGGTATACCGCAAAATGTACAAGCTCGGCGATTATTTTACAGACACGCATTTCACCTATCTCGGGTATGGACTGCTGGTGCTGAGTGCAGGTTACGGGTACTTTACCTTCTCTGAGTATTTTACAGATTGGTTCGGTTCTGCCAAATGGGATAACGAAGTGATCAATAAACTTTTCAGCATGAAGGCTTACGGTGGGTGGACCTTGTTTGCTAATGCTGCCGGCATCCTGCTTCCCATCCTTATTGTGGCGATACCTGGCACGAGGAAGCCGGGTTATATATCGCTGGCCGCTTTTGTAATGGTGATAGCCTTATGGGTAAAACGATATCTTATCATTGTACCAACACTGGAAACGCCCGCATTACCAATGCAGGATACAAGGATGGAATTTGTTAAGTACAGTGCCACCTGGCCTGAATGGGCGCTGACATTTGCAGGCATTGCTACCTTCCTGCTGTTCTTTACCATCATGTCTAAATTCGTAACCGTGGTTCCGGTAACTGGTTTGGAAGAATACAATTTTCCACATACCCCTCACCATCATGCACATGAACCCGTTGCTGAAATAAAAGAGGAACTACAAAAAGCTTAAAAGATATTTTATGAAAGATATTTTAATCAATACCGCATCCGGGAAATATTGCAGGTTGTTGCTGTTGCTGCTGCTACTGGCACCTGTAAGTATTTTTGCACAGGATGACAGTACTGCTAAAAAAGATGCCGGCGCTAAAGAAGAAGAGTTGATTGCCCCGGCGTTGGAATTTATAACAGTGCAAAAATCTGATAAGACCATCGACCTGAAAACTACCGTAAAAGCAAAGATCAAAGGAGGTTTTATCAAGTTGTCTTTGTTAAAAGTAACCTTTGTACAGGTAAATGATACGGCAGAAAAAACACTTGGTTTTGTGATCACAGATGAAGAAGGTAAAGCTGTACTCAATGTGAAGGATGCAGCGCTGGCTCCGTTAAAGGATGGCAGTCTTCATTTAAAAGCCGTTTTTGCAGGCAACAAAAAAATGGATCCTGCGGATGGAGAAGTTACCATTAAAAGAGCTTATATCGAGATCACTCCTGTAAAAGAAGATTCTGTGTTGTCGGTAAAAGCCAAACTGGTGGTGCCGGGTGCTGAAGCCGATACATCGGTAAAAGATATTACGATCGGCATATTTGTAAAACGTACCTTTAATCCGCTCAAGATAGGCGAGGGCACTACGGATGAGAACGGTGAAGTATCTGTAGAAATTCCCGGCAACTTACCCGGCGATGACAAAGGGAATATCACGCTGCTGGCAAAGCTTGATGAAAACGAAACGTTTGGTAACCTTGAGGCTGCGGCTGTTCAAAAATGGGGCACCACCGTTTCAGCAAAAATTGAAAACCAACCGAGGGCATTGTGGAGTTCGCATCCACCGCTCTGGATGCTGATCACTTTTGTTGTACTGATGGCGGTGGTTTGGGGCCACTATATCGTGATCGTTTACCAGTTATTCAGGTTAAGAAAGGAAGAACCCGTTGTTTAATATATCAATACTCAAATCGCATAACATCTATCAATTAAAAATTAAACCCACTACAAAATGAAAAAGAAAATTGCTGTATTTATCGCAGGATTGTTTGCGATAACCCTTTTGTCGTTTGCTCCTAAAAAAGTAACGAATGATCCATGGCCTGTACCGGATGCTTACAAAACCAAAGTAAATCCATTAAAAGGGGATGCAGCTTCTGTTGCTACAGGCAAAACACTGTACAACCAGCATTGCAAATCATGCCACGGTACCAAAGGAAAAGGTGACGGTCCAAAAGCATCTACACTGGACACTGAATGCGGCGATTTCACCAAAGACCTGGCTGCACAAACTGATGGCGCACTGTTTTATAAAACCTTTGAAGGACGTAAGGACATGCCATCTTACAAAAAGAAAATTCCTGATGCAAATGATATTTGGGCGGTAGTTAACTACCTGAGAACACTGAAGTAAAGATTGCCCGCCATTTTTGCTAACCCAGTTTAATAAAAAGAGGCTGTTTCAAAAGTAAACAAATCTGTCACATTGAGCGTTGTCGAAATGTTACAGATTTGTTTTCCATTCATTTGTATATTTCGTCAAACTCAATATGACAATGAATGGCCTTTTGAAACAGCCTCTCTATTTTTTTCTTTTCTGCCATCCCTCATCAAGCAACACTGCTTCTTTCAACAACTTCACTATGGCAGCTTCATCTATTTCGTCTGCCTGTTTAAATATCCTGTAAAATATTTGTTTATTGCTGCCATGTGTAAGATAATGGTCAACGTCCTTTAACCGGTTGCCATACCAGAAGCCCAACAACACGCCGTCTTTAATGCCGCCACGTGGAATGGTTGACGGCCAGATGATACAAATCCCTTTATTGCCGTAAAAGAACGGAACATTGTACGATATCTTTTCTTTGCCATAAGCCGGTAGCTGTTCGAGTATGATCTGCCTCAGCACATCGGTAATAATGCGTTCTTCTTCCGGTAATAATTCAAACAGTTGGAGTAGTGACCTGATCTTATTGGGCGAAACGTTTTCCATCAAAATGTGTTATGCTTTCCTCAAAGCTAACCCAAATAATAAAACCCGGCGTTGGCCGGGCTTTATGAGCAAGATTCAAAAAATGTTTTTTTTATTGTTTTAAATAAGTGGTTGTTTTTAAATCCCCCGTAACGTATAGATCAGATTCTGTTACTACCAGTTTGCTGCAGTCAAAACTTACGATGAGCATATTGTATTCTGCCATCTGGATACGGGTGTTATTGCCCTCCAGCGTCCAACTGGTAGGTAAGCCCGGTGCTGGTGGTAAACCGCAGGATACGCCGGCATCTGCAAATACAACAGAGCCATCTGCATTCAGTTGATAGGTGTCATCTTTCTGGCAATCCGGAACATCGATGAAAAGATCGGATTCGGTTGCAGATGCTGCTGCTTTATACTTTACAGCAGAGATCTTGTAAGTACCTGCAATGGTACTGATACTTGGCGTACAGGCATTGGGAGCAGGAGTTTCTGATTTTTTGCATGAGGCAAAACCTGCGATAATTGCAAGGGCCAGGATTGTTTTTTTCATTTGAAATGTTTTTAAGGTTTTGTTAGATTGTTTGTGTTGAAAAAACGGGGATCGGGATCTTATATTGTTAAAAATATTTTACGACTATTTTTCGAATGAGTATGTAATCCTTTGTGGTAAAGGGTTTCATCAGGTATTGTAGTTGCTGTTCTACAAAAGGATGGTACATACTTCTAAGTGAGCTGGTATCGCAGGGAGGTGGTAGGGCATAAAAAAACCACCGGGTAAGCGGTGGCTCCTAAAAAAAAATCAACTAAATTTTCCAGTGATAAATATACTGGTGCAATAAGCAGGGAAGTTCCCGGGTTTCGAGGTAAACAGTATTTTTTACATATGTTATTGGATAATGAACAGGTCTTTCGATCAGTATTGGTATCACCACCACAATTGAAGCAGCTAAAACTGTTATTAATGAGCGGTGATTGCTATTGCAAAGAACCAGCTTTTTAAATGGATCAACAGTAGTATATATGATCAAATAGCTGCTTTTTTTTGTAGTACCGTAGTGTAGTACATATCCTACAAAATAAATAAAACCGCTGGCCTGTTAGACATAGCGGTTTATTACCAGCTTGTTATTATCAATAAAAAATGATGATATCAGTGCAGTATTGTTCACTTCAGTATTTCCATAGAATGCTACACCATTATTTCACCGGCTGTGTTAACTACCAGCTCTTCAAAAAACACCAGTTTTACATCATATTCGGCCGCATCGTCTTTTAACGTAATAAAACCTTCATGTTGTTCAACGCCATTCAGCAGGAGCTGCATGGCACCTTTACCCGCCTTTTGCTCATAAATGATATGATACAGGGTGTCCTTATAACGGTAGTCTATCTGCAGCGATGGCCAGTCGGCAGGTATGCAGGGATGAAAAGATAGCGTATTTGATTTTCGCCTGATGCCGATGAACCATTCGGTGATCAGTTGATACATCCATCCTGCGGAACCCGTGTACCATGTCCACCCGCCACGACCCTTGTGTAACGGTTGCGCATATACGTCTGCGGCAATCACATAAGGTTCTACTTTATAGCTGGCCACTTCTTCCGGACTGCGTCCATGGTTAACAGGGTTGATGATGTTCAGCAATTCCCAGGTACGTTTTTTATCGCCCATACCGGCAAAGGCCATGGTAAGCCAAACTGCTGCATGCGTATATTGCCCGCCATTTTCCCTTACGCCGGAAACATAGCCTTTTATGTAACCTGGGTTCATAGCTGAGTTTACAAAGGGAGGATTGAACAGTTGTATGATGCCGTCTTCTTTTTTTACAAGGTATTTATAGGCACTGTTCATTGCCCTGTCTGATTTCTCTTTATCGCCTGCTCCCGACAATACTGCCCAGCTCTGGGCAATCGAATCGATCTTGCATTCATCATTCACAGATGAACCGAGCGGAGTGCCGTCATCAAAATAAGCCCGCCTGAACCATTCTCCGTCCCACGCATTGGCAGCGATATTCTTTTTGAGTGTTGCAGCCTGCTGTATACATTCAGCGGCAAACACACTGTCAGATTTTGCTTTGGCAGTGTCGGCAAAACGCAACAGTATGTCATACAAAAAGAAGGCAAGCCAAACACTTTCTCCCTTACCATGTTGCCCCACTTTATCCATACCATCATTCCAGTCGCCGGAGCCAATTAACGGTAACCCATGTACGCCAAACACGAGCCCGTTCTTAATGGCCCTTACACAATGCTCGTACAAACTTCCGGATTCATCTGAACGGATCGGCAGATCGTAATAGGATTCTTCACCGGTGTTGAGCGATCTTCCTTCGAGGTAATGTATCTGTTCATCTAGTATCGCATCATCACCGGTATTTTCTACATAACGGGAAGCAACAAATGGCAACCACAAATAATCATCCGAACAGGTGGTGCGAACGCCCCTGCCCATTGGCGGATGCCACCAATGTTGTACATCGCCTTTTTTAAATTGCCTGGAGGCACACAACAATATCTGTGCTCTTGCAATGCCTGGTTCCGCATGCATCAATGAAAGAATATCCTGCAACTGGTCCCTGAAACCAAAAGCACCGCCAGACTGGTAAAAACCGCTTCTTGCCCAGATCCTGCTGGCAAGGGTTTGATAGTTCAGCCAGCCATTGTTTAAGAAATTGATGCCTTCATCCGGCGTTTTCACCTGTATGGTAGTGAGTGTTTTTTGCCAGTAGGCTTTTACTTCTTTTAATGCTTCCTGCGCCACCTGCCTGCCTTCAAATTTTCGAACCATCGTAATGGCATCATTCCTGTCTTTACCTGTTCCGAGGCGGAATATGATCTCTCTTTCTTCGCCCTCGGCCAATTCAATGGCTACCTGTATGGCAGCACAGGGGTCGAGTGCAGCGCCGGTTCTGCCAGAGAGCCTTGATCGTTTCATGGCATCGGGTTCGGCCATCGTACCGTTCCTGCCGATGAACTCACTGCGGTCGGTAGTATAGTTCCGGGTACTGTCATCCGTGTCAAAAAAAGCCACCCTGTTATCCAGTGCAGTATTGTACCGGTTGCTGGCAAGTAAGGCCCCACTGCCGGTATCAGCTTCAGTAATGATGTGCATGATGGATTTTGAACGCAGGTCGCCCAATACCCATTCAACATACCCGGTAGCAGATATCTTCCGGCTTCGGCCTGAAATATTTTTCAATTTGATTGATATGAATTTGATGCTTTCTTTTAAATGAGTGAACACACACATCTCAGACCGGATGCCGTTGGCACCATGTAAAAAGCTGCTGTAACCAAAGCCATGTTTGGTGGTATAGGGCAGACCGCTTTTGCAGGGCAGTGGTGCCGGCGACCAGAAACTTCCGCTCTCTTCATCCCTGATGTAAAATGCCTCCCCTTGCAGATCGCATACCGGGTCATTGTTCCAGGGAGTAAGCCGGAGTTCATGGGCATTTTCTATCCAGGTATAAGATTGCCCGCTTTCTGTAATGATGCAACCGAAATTATTATTTGCCAATACATTTACCCATGGCGCCGGCGTGGTGTTGTTGACGGTAGTGTGAATGATGTATTCTTTACCGTCTTTTGCAAAGCCGCCAATGCCATTGTAAAACTGCAGGTCTTCATTTTGATCAATGGGATTTTGCATTACCTCATCTGTACGTGTAGCAGTAAGATAGGGGATGTTTGTTTTGAGTTTGGTCTTCCGGTTGGCCTGCTCTTCCAGTGAACCCATGCTGTCTGAAATTACGAGGTGAGCCACGGTTTGAAAAAGGATCCGGTCTTCATTATTCACCTGGTCGGCTGAGCGGATGAAGATACCGCCCGGCTTGTCTTTGATATCCATCGATGTACCCGGTACAATAAAGCTCAATATCTCGTTCTGTAACACCTGCCTGTATCCGCCGTGATCGTCATTGATGATCACGAGATCAACGATCAATCCTTTTAACCGCCAGTAGGCGTGTGCCTGCACCATTTGTTTTACCAGGTCGATGTTCTCCGAGTCTTCTATCATCACCAATACGATCGGCAGATCACCGGAAATGGAATAACCCCACAAGCCAGACTGGCTCAAATGATTTTTTATGATCACGGAAGGATCTGCCCGCAATGATGAATTGGGGAAGATAACAGAACCCGCCAGTTTTGAATACAATTGGGCATCCGGTTCCATCGCATTGATCTGTCTTAAAATTACCTGGCTATGGGTCCATGACAATTCTATCACACGGCTTGTCATGTAATGATCCTGGTATTTATCGATCAGGCTGCTGCAGCCTTCCTTTGTTTCAGCAATGCCATAGATCATGTCTGCCGTAACGGATTCACCGGGTTCAATGGTAATGCTGTATTTTACTGCTACCACCGGATCCAGTACTGCGCCCTGGGTTCCCGACAAGGCATTGTCTGTTTCCAGTGCCCGTGGTGCATGAATGTTTTTACCCCGACCTATAAAAACACTCCGGTCGGTTTCGTAAGAAATATGTTTAACTGGAGCGTTGTGTACCTTCATTAAATGGAACATGAAGGGCGGTTTTTCATCTTCTGATCTTGGCCTCCTGGAACATATGATCGCATTTTTTGCATCAATGATCTCGGTTTGAATGAACAGTTTGCTAAAGGCCGGATGCAGTTCGTCTGCCACAGGAATTGCCAGTACCACTTCTCCATAACTAATGATCTCGATGTTCCTTGTTTTTTTAGAGCGGTTGTGCAGGTGCACCCTTCTCAGTTCGATGTCATCTTCCGGTGATACAACAATTTCAGTATGCGTTTCTATACCAAAATCTTTTCTCCTGAATTCGGCCTTGCCCTGTGAAAACACGGCTTCGTAGTTGGCTGGTTTTGCAAGGGTGGGCTGGTAGGCATTTGACCAAACCTCATTGTTATCGAGGTCACGGATAAAACAGAATGAGCCGGTGTTGTCGCAGGTACTGTCCTCACGCCAACGGGTAAGCGCAATATTCTTCCACCTGCTGTAACCGCCACCTGCATTCGTCACCATTACATTGTAAGTGCCGTTCGACAAAAGTTGCACTTCGGGTACCGCTGTGTCTGGCGTATTGATGATCCGCATTGGTGTTTCGTTTCCGCCGTTCACACTTGCCGCATCTGCTACATGCACAGAAGGCGAATAGAATGTAGTAGCTCTTGGAACACGTTCCTGCAACAGCAGCAGCGTTGTTTTAACCTGCACATCTGCTTCAAATCTTTTTTGCATCGGCTGATCAAGCAGCAGGTAAGCCAGTGATAAAAAGCTCATTCCCTGGTGATGCGCCATAAAGGATTGCACTACCGAATGCGTTTTGCGCCTTGGCAGGCGGGAAGCCGTGTAATCTATGGCCTCATAAAAGCCATACTTTCCTTCAAAACCATTTTCCTTTAACAGGTGCAGGTTTTTGTACGAATCTTCAGGTGCAACCATCAGCGACATAATAGTCGCATAGGGAGCAATTACGAGGTCTTCGCCAAGCCCACGCTTGAACCCAAGACCCGGCACACCAAAAGCACGGTACTGGTAATTTAAGGAAGCATCCACCATGTTGTAGCCTGACTCTGATATGCCCCAGGGCACGCTGCGTTTTTTACCATAGTCAATCTGTTTTTGCACAACGGCTTTGCAGGTTTGATCGAGCAAGGTGTTTTCGTAAGATGGCATTACGAGCATGGGCATCAGGTATTCAAACATAGAGCCGCTCCAGGAGAGCAGGATAGGAGTGGAGCCTGCATTGGTCAACTGCCTGCCCAATGCAAACCAGCTTTCCTGCGGAATTTTTCCCTGGGCGATGCCGATAAATGCAGCAAGCCTTGCCTCAGAGGCCAGCAGGTCGTAATAACTGTTGTCTTTACGCTGTTCATCTGCATTGTACCCGATCACGAGCAGGTTCTGTGCCTTGTCGTATAAAAAATTGTATTCAATGTCTGCCAGTTCTATACATTGTGATTCGATGCTTTCAATATTATTGAACAGTTCGTTCAACAGGCTTTGAGAAATGCCGGTTGCAACAGCAAAATTGTTGACCCAGCTATTGGCTTCCTGCTGTTCTTTATACTCCCCAAGCAATTGCAGGGTATTTTTATTCAGTTCAAATAATTCGGAAAAAGTGGGAATGGATTCTTTAACGGGTAAAAAATGTTCTTCTGTTGCCGGTGGCACATCAAGGTATAGCCATGGGGTAAGCATGGACAACTCATCTACCATATTGTTGATCTGCCCGTGAACCCTGGCGATCCAGTTATCTGAACTGCCGGGACTACCAATTTCCGAAGCAATTTCTTTAACAAGGTCAAGCTCTGCTTTGAAAGTACTGATGGTGGCTGGTTTGTTTTTGCAGATCGTTTCCACCGCCCTTTCCAGTTCTTTCAATGCAGTACCAGCGTGGTTTTCTTCAACTGCAATGCGGATGGTATCCAGCAAGCCTTCAAAAAAACGTTCCGGAACGATGGGATGATTTTTGATGGACGTAATTCCCTGTTTCAATGTAACAATATGGCCTGCAAAATTTCCACTATCTACCGTGGAAATGTATTTTGGCCGCAGCGGTTCCAAATTCGTGGTGTCGTACCAGTTATACAGATGCCCACGGAATTTTTCCATCCTGTTAAGTGTAACCATCGCCTTACCTGTTCTGCCTACCAATTTGCCTGCGGTAATATATCCAAAATCGTAGGCTGCCAGGTTTGCAAGCAGTGATAAACCGATATTGGTAGGAGAGGTTCGGTGTGCAATTTTTTCTGCAGGACTTTCCTGGTAGTTATCGGGCGGCAGCCAATTGTCTTTTTCTCCCACAAATGTTTCAAAGAAATACCAGATCTTCCGGGCACTCTTGTAAAGAAATGCGATCTCGTCTACCTGCAACCCGGTCTTCTTTTTTGTAACCGGGAAGCTGATGGTACGGGTAATGTAAGGCGAAGCGATCCAAAGTATAAGCAGCGGAAGGGCGATGGCAAATGATACCGGGTTGTTGATGATAAGATAGCTGAAAAGAAAAACTGACAAAGCAACCGGGAACCACATCCTCCTGTATTCCTGCAGGATATTAACGTGCCCGTTTTTGCCGGCCCTGCCAAAAGGATTCCATTGCAATAATTTTCTTTTGGAGAAATACACCCGCCAAATTGTTTTTATAATAGCGTTCACGTTGATATACGCTTCGTAGGGAAGACAAATGAGTGTAACAAGATGCTGAATAAAATGATTGACAGAGGTTCGTACCGAAAATACAATGTGCTGGGTGAGCAGTTCATCTTTTGGTTTGAAGAATAATTGCCCGATCAACGAAACAATAGAAGGTAGTATAATGATGGCCGTTACAACCAGCGTCCAGAACCAGCTATCTGTTGAGAACAACCAGCCGTATAACAATAAAGCCAACAGTGCAATGGGTACGAGGCTTCGCCGCATGTTATCAAATATCTTCCATTTTGAAAGCGGCGATATCGGATTGCTTTTAAGCCTGCCGTTACCATTGGGCGCAAAAGGAAATATCCAGGTAGCGATTTGCCAGTCGCCCCTGATCCAGCGGTGCCTGCGCTGCATATCAGTACTGTATTGCGATGGGTATTCTTCGTACAATTGCACATCGCTTAAGAGGCCGGCACGGCCATAGCTACCTTCCAGCAGGTCATGGCTGAGTATCCTGTTTTCGGGCAGGGCGTTGTGAAGCACCTGTTCAAATGCGGCAATATCATAAATGCCTTTGCCAATGAACGATCCTTCTTTAAAAATATCCTGGTATACATCTGAAGTGGCTTTGGTGTACGGATCTGTGCCTTCATCATTTGAATGTATCCTTGCAAACAGGGAACTATCGTTGCCGGGTAGGGTATTAGAAACACGGGGTTGCAGGATGCTGTATCCTTCCACTACTCTTTTTCGCCTGGAAGAAAACCTTGGATGGTTGAGTGGGTGTGCCATGGTACCGATCATTTTCACCGCCGCATCTCTTGGCAACTGTGTATCTGTATCCAGGGTGATCACATACTTTATCCCGGAAAGGATGTTCTTATCTGCTACGATCACCGAAAAATTTTCTTCAGCGTTATTAAGTATCAACTGGTTCAGGTGACCGAGTTTGCCACGTTTTCTTTCATATCCCATCCAAACTTTTTCTTTGGCATTCCATGTTCTTGCACGGTGAAACAGGAAAAAGGTGTCGTTGCCGGGGCGGTTGTATTTTGTATTGAGTTCAATGATCTTCTGTTTTGCCAGCTCAATCAGTTCATCATCTCCGGGTAATGTTTGTTCTGCTGCATCTTTGAAATCAGTAAGTAATGCAAAGTGCAGGTTGGCATCCCTGTTGCTCAGAAAGCGTACCTCTAAATCTTCCACGAGTTCTTCAATGTCTGCGGCAGTGCCAATGATGGTAGGGATCACCACAAGCGTTTTGCAATCAACCGGAATCCCTTTGGAGAAATTCATTTTGGGCAGCAGGCAGGGCCTCGCCAAAAGTGTTGCCATCCAGTTTACCAGCGACAGCGCCAATTGGCTTACTCCGATCATGGAAAGTGCGGCGATCAATATCACTATCCATTTTGTAACCCCTTCTGCATACACTTTATTAAACAGCGCCCAGGAGAGCAGGGCGGTTAAAATAATGATGCCACCGGCATAACCCGACAGTGGCATTTTATTGAATAGTTTTCGGAGTTTTTCGCCTGCTGATAATTTCACATTGGCAGATCTTTCAATTTCCTGCACGCCCCTGTCAACCAGGTAATACCCGATGTGCTTTTTCCTCTCATCATTGCCTGTATCTTTTTCCGCCAGTTCAATTGCTTTAGCCGCAATTTCAATTTCAGAAGATTTGCTTTTTTTTGCAATGCGTTCCACTGAATGCCGGTAATGATCCCTGGTATGGAAATCCATCAATGGATACACAGCATCCCTTCGCAAAATCTTTTCTACGAGGCTCGTTTCTTCTACAAATTCCCGCCAGTCATTGGTATTTAAAAAACGCAGGCTACTGATGCTGTTGCTTACAGATAGCTGGTCGGCTGCCTGTTTCTGGTTTTCAATGTGCACCATTTCAGCCGTATTGTAACCTGTATCGGTGAGTTGTTGCTCCATCCAGTTGATGGGCAATGCCATCACGGTACCTTTCTCCTGCAATTTCCTGGTGAATTCTGCTACAAAGGAACTGTCCATCACTGGCTTTTCCCTTGCCATGTCGGCGATCACCAGCACGAGGTTCTTTGGATCGTTCTCCAGTGTTTCTATCAGGGAGTCGGCCCAGTAAGCTGCAAAATTTTTACTTTCAATATCAACTGCTATCTGGATGGCGATCCTTCTTAAATTTTCTATCAACGCAAGTCGAAGCATAATGGGAATGGCCCACAGTTCACCGATCTTGAGGGTATTTACCGACTGGTAGGCATTGATAAAATTCACCAGCGTGCGCAGGTTCACCCTTCCGTCGGTGTGTGAAATGATCTCCACCGCAAGATTGTACACTCTTGGGAAACCTTCATAGTCGCCACTCGTCAACTGCGGCAGCCCTTTGCTGTATCCCTTGGGTAAATGTTTTTTACCGGTGTATATCTGTTCTTCAATGAGGTAAAAATTGTCAAGCAGCCATTCCCCGGCAGGTACCACCCGGTTGTTTTGTTTTACTGATTCTGTAAGCATTCCGTGCACATCCAGCAGCACATCCTCATTGGCTGCAAGTCGTTTCAACAAGTGTTCAGAAGCCTCTTCCCTGATAGCGGTATGGCTTTTTGCCAATGTGATGGCATATTGCTCCAGTTGTTCCAGCGTAAATAATTCAGAACGAAGAGGTGCTTTCTCATTCGCATATTCTTTGATGCGGTTGAATCCAAAAAAAGGGATGAATATATTCTTTTTGAAAGTGGCGATGGCCTGTGGCAGTATTTCGAAAATATCTTTTTGCTGAGCTTTCTTCTGAGCCACGTGAATACAGTTTAAATGATGAATAAGTGCTGGTCTGTAGTGCAACTAATACCATGCCGGCCATATTCTGCCTGTAGGTAGAAGAAGCGATTGATGTATCAGGGCTTACAGGCGCTGATACCAGCTTAATATCACCGGTTAATAAGACACTTATTTTTCCTGTGCTGTGCAAAGGAAAATATACAACAGTGTTGTTGACAAATGGGGAATATAGTCTACATCTTTTATCGGGTATTGCCCTGTTACCGTGTAATGTTGTGTTGTTCTCTGCATGGAACATCATTTGCTCCTGTTCTGTAAACATTTAATTACTATGATCAATTTTACCCCTGCATCATTTCTAACAGCGCTTATCTATCTTGTTTGTTTCCAGTTGTTTTTATCATCCGGTTCCCAGGCATGGTTATATACCGGCAATATGTTGCTGTTTGCAGTAACTGCTACGCTGTTTTTTTTGTACCAGGCTGCTCATGCAACCATCTGTTTAAGAGGATGTGCAAAAAAAGGAATGCACTTCAGTTTTCTTTCCGGGGTCATCACGCTGGCGGGTTCTGCCGTTTTACTATTGCTGCATAGTTATATGAATCCCTCCCAGCAAAATGCCGCTGCATCCGCAACGCAGGTCATTAATTTGATGCTTAAAGACGCAGGGAATTTTTCAGTGTTACTCTTCACCAATTCTTTTCTTATCAATGTGGTATCCGGTAGCCTGGCTTCCTTGTTTATAGCTGGCATGGTAAACGAGAGAAATTACTTAAACAGTGCCAAGCCGCTTCCTTCAGTGAAGTGAGGAAACTTATTTTTAGGCTGACTTATGTAATTAAAGTTAGCTTTGCCGGAAATTATAAGCAGGGAATGGTTACGTCAGCAGAAGCAATAGAGCACACAAAAAAATGGATCAAGGATGTAGTAGTAGGATGCAATTTTTGCCCCTTTGCTGCCAATGCATTAAAAAAACAGAGTATTCATTACGAGGTGGCTGAAGTAGAAGAAGGAGTGGCTTCCATGGAGGCTTTTGTAAAGGAAACAACCCGGCTCAATGAAGACAACAGCATTGAAACTGTTTTCCTGATCTTCTCCAGATCGTATGGCGTTTTTGACGACTATCTTGATTTTGTTGACCTGGTGGAAAAGCAATTGACGAAAAATGGATATGATGGCATTTACCAGGTAGCAAGTTTTCACCCGCTGTATCTATTTGCCGGTGCCGATGAAAAAGATCCCGCCAACTATACTAACCGTTCCGTATATCCCATGCTTCATTTATTGAGAGAAAGCAGCATTGATAAAGTGCTGGAAACTTATATTGATCCCGAACTGATACCCGACAGGAATATTGCTTTTGCAAGAAAGAAAGGGCTTGTTTACATGAATATGCTGAGGGATACCTGTATGCAGCAGTAATGATTGCATTATACCTGTTTCAGCCAGCCTGTTACACTCATCCTGCTACGGTTAGTCCTGGTAACTTCGTGTTCGCTTTCATCGCTTTTAAAGAACACCGCCGTTTCTGCATGCGGTAAGATGTGCATTGCTGCTGCATCTCCATAAACTACCAATTGTCCGCCGTCTTCTTCCGTCCAGTTGTCGTTCAAATAACAGATCAGTGAATATTTGCGCTTGCTGTCATTTTTAAACTGGTCTTTGTGGCGCCTGTAAAAGCTTCCTTCTTCATATACTGCATAGTGAAATTCATAGTCGTTGATGCCTGCATAACAGGTGCGGTTAAGGTATTCTACCAGTTCATCTGCCTGTTGGAGGAACTCGTTCTCAAAAGGATCGTCATGTTCTTTGTTGAGCCAGTATATCTTATCAGTCCTCATTTTCTGCTGTGCATCTTTTAGCTGGCTGTTGCCGATGCCGGCACTGGTCATCAGGTCATCGTTTTGCAATTGTAAGATGTTCTGCTGCAGGCCGAGTGAGAGCGAAGGGGACAGAAAGTTGCGGTCGATCCCTATGTTATTGTCAACAAAACTATTTATGAGTACGTCAAACTGGTTGGCCATGCTGGAGATTGAACGAACAAGGTAGGCTTATTAAAATGGCCGGATCATTTCTTTTTCGCTGCTGATTGGTAGGGCTGCCTATCAACAGGAGTTACAGGCGCTTCGGGGAATGGGTATAAAAAGTAAGTCCTCCCGTAGAAACGGAAGGACTTTAACGATTGCTTGCCATATGAAAAATCTTGAAACTTTCTTTTGCCAGTTGTAGTATGTTAACTTTCCCGGTACTATCTTCGCAATCTTCTAACGATTGGTTGCCAATTCATTCACACTAATACTACAAACGCTCATCTTACTTATACAAAAGTAGGGTGAGCGTTTGTCTGTTTAAAACCAACTTTAAGCCTGTTTAATGATGCTTAACTGATATTTTATATGGGAAAGCCTTATGGTGTCTGTATTACACGATGAAACCGGTATGATTGCCAGTTGCATTTCAGGCCTTTTTTTGGATGGATAGGCGGCATCGTTTTACTCATTGGATAACGCCTCCAACTTGCGTACAGGTATGTTTAGAGTAGCGGATATTGAATACCCGGCACATTCAAACAGGGATGCAATTTCCGGGGGCTGTAATGCATCGGGATACCGGTTTATGTTCTATTGATTGTACATTTGAACAGCTCATCAACAACAATTACTACCCATGGATTTATTAACCATCATTACTTTACTCATCATCATCAGCGCCGGTTTCTCGTACCTGAATGAACGTTTCATCAAGTTGCCCGGCAGTATAGGAGTGATCACTATATCGGTGGTTGTCTCGGTAGTGGTATTGATCATTGGCAGGATCGGTGATGAAAAATCAAACCTCATCATCACGCTGGCGCACAATATTGATTTTTCTGAAGTATTACTGGAAGTGTTGCTGGGTTTTTTATTATTTGCCAGCGCCCTGCATTTCGACTATCAAAAATTAAAAGCGCTGAGGCGGCCGGTGTTTATTTTGAGTACACTGGGCGTGCTGGTATCTGCTGCGGCTTTTGGCGGACTTATGTATGGCGCCGCCCAATTATTGGACATCAAACTCCCGCTGATCTATTGTTTTATTTTCGGGGCGCTTATTTCTCCCACAGATCCCATTGCAGTGGGCACCATCCTTAAAACATCAAGGATACCACCAAAACTGGCTACTATTATTTCAGGTGAATCGATGTTCAATGATGCAGTAGGACTGATTCTCTTTGTTACGCTGGTAGGCATTGCCCGAAATTCCGTAAAGGAATTCCCTATCGTCACTACCCTCCAGTTATTTGGTACGGAAGTGATCGGTGGTATTGTGATTGGCCTGGTGATGGGCTTCGCCGGTTACTGGCTTATTAAATCCATCAAAGATTACCAGACCATGTTCCTGATATCACTGGCCGTGGTATTGGGTATTGCGGAGATCGCCAATCGTTTTCATGCGTCCATCCCGCTGGCCTCCGTGATGGCAGGTTTGGTGGTAGGCAATAATAGTTTTGGAAAAGATCATCCCGGGGATGTTTTTATGGAGCGTATCTGGCAGTTGCTGGACAATGTACTCAACACGATATTGTTTGTGATGATCGGCCTGCAACTGGTATTGTTGCCTTTTATGAGTCATTACTGGCTGATTGGGCTGGTCTCTATCCTGGCAATATTAATGGCCCGTATGGCCAGTGTGAGTTTGTATGCCGTATTTGAATTACGCAAGGTAAACCGCACCAATCTTACCATACTTACCTGGGCCGGACTGCGGGGAGGCATTTCCATTGCGATGGCACTTTCACTAAGACCGACCGTGTACCGGGAGATCATCCTCAGCTGTTGTTATTTCATCGTGATATTTTCTATCATTGTGCAGGGGCTAACGCTGAACAGGGTAGTGGATAAGGTGGTGGGAGCCGGTGAAACAAAATCAGCGTCCTGATATTTTTTATTGCACAGCATCTGTCTTTCTATCGGTTACATTCTTTATGATAAAAAAGAAAATGATCACAAATAAGATGCCTGCAGCGGCTTCTGCCAGCAGCATGTATTTACTGTTGTATTTATCATGTGCCCATCCGTCAAAGGCAGTCATGTAAACCACGGGCAGATTGCCCAATGAAGCCAATAAAGAATACTTAGTGGCTACATTCTTTTTTCCGATCGCAAACAAGATCACGGCAGTAAAAGCTGCATTGATCATGCCGATACCAAAAGTGTAGGAGAGCACACCGGCAATATAAACGTTGGGTTGCATCGGTGATAGCGCCATTACAACTGTAACAAGTGCACAAACGATGCCGCTGCCCAAATAGCCTACCCATTTCCCCCAGCGGTCGATGATAAAACCACCGGTTACACATCCTACAGCGCTTACAAAGCCGCTCAGGACGCCGGTTACAAGTGCAACGGTATCTGCACCGGTATGCCAGTCTGTTGCAATGGCCGACCAGAGATTGGCTGCAGCACCTGAACCAATGGGAGAGATGATCAATACAATTACCAGCAACGCCACCGGTACCTTCAGCATGGCGATGATATCTTTACCCATGTCTGCCAGTTCAGTGGCGATGGTCTTGCCTTTCTCACGGGGCACATCCTTTATCAGCAGTATCACCAGCGCAAAAAATACGGAGGCTACACTCAGCACAATACCGGCAACGGGTACACTATAATGTGTAGAAAGCCAGAGCCCTGCACCACCACCGGCACCCACTCCCACGAGGCTGCCTGCCTGGAACCAGCCCGATGCATTTCCTTTTTGATTTTCTTTGATGCATTTGGCCATGAAACCGCTGATGGGCAGCAGCATAAAAGTGCCGCCTACCTGTGAAAGAAATACAACGACAGAAAGTAATACCTGTTCTTTCGCATCAAAGGAATGGAAACAAAGAAAGAGCAGGGCGGCGCAGCAAAAGATCAAACTGATGTAAAACCATTTCTTCAAACTCAGTGAAATATCAACGATGGGGCCCCATATAAACCGCCAGAGGTTTGCCGAAAAGCCTACTGCAACAACAGCCGCAGCCTGTGCTACAGAAAACCCATGCTGCGTAAGCAGGTAAGGCAATGCCACCGTTACAAAGCCCTGGCTGAGGCCGGCAGGAAGCGTAAGAAAGAATATGTAAAAGGGTTTGATGTATTGCTGATCAGTATTCATCTAATGCCTTTAATGGTGAATGTTTATTTGTAACTGGTTGTGCTGCGCTGCTCAGCCATCAAAGGAAAATAAAAATATCCTTGAAGATAATAAGTTAAAGCAATGATGCCGCTGCATTAACAGAATAATTGCCCGGCTATTTAATAAGAGGATCGGAAAATATTATGAAAGGGGGGACGGAATGAAAGAGGATTGCAAAAAGGTCAATTGTAAAGCCAGTGGTTAGGCTGTTTTTTTACCCAAAACTGCTGTTCTGAAAAAATAACGCCAGGGCATAAAGATCGCTGGCAGGATCACAAAGATGAACACGGTGGCCGTGTATTCGGCATCAGAACCTGCCAATTCATTTTTCTTCCACAAAGGATAAGCTACTACAAAAAGCCAGGCTGTTTTATATACAATTTCAAGCAGCACTACCGGCAGCATTTTAAGCGGCCTGATAATACCGATCCATGAAACAGCACCATAAGCCAGCCATACACACCAGGCAACTGCATCGGTAACTTCCCAGGGACCTTTGTGATGAAGAATGTGTATCCACGAATCATAACTCAGGAATACAAACATCAGGGCGAACAATAAACGCAGGCCATAGATGTTTATTCGGGCAACACCTTCGTAGTGTTCGTAATCTCTTTTGAAAATATTCATGGCTTTTTTCTTTTAAAACGTATAACAGGGAGTTAAGTTACTGCTATCGCATTATATTTTTTTGTATTTTCTTATGTCACTGCTTTTGCCCCACAGGAAACCTGCCAGCGGGTATGTTGCCGGCCTTTGATTTCTTCTCTGCTCATTGCGATGCCTGTAATAATTGCCGGTTGACGGGCAGTTGAGTATGGATAGGCTTTACCAATTTAAAAAATGGTGGAAATACAGCGGCGCTCAAAAGAAATAACGGTGATACCACGGGTTGCTGCCCATGGGCAGGCGGATAGGAGTGTAAAGCGCGGTGAGGATGGGTGTGCTGGCCTGCGCCGGACTTGCAACGGATAGCCGCTGCTGCTGCTGATTTGCTTACTGCTGTCCATTGCCCCTTAGAGCCGGAAAGGCTGTGCAATTTTCAACGCAAATCGAACCGTAAAATCCACCAAAATCAACTACCTTCGCCCCCTTATAAAAACGGATACTGACGGAATGAAGAACATCAGAAATTTTTGCATCATTGCTCATATTGACCACGGAAAGAGTACACTGGCCGACCGCCTGCTGGAATTTACCCATACCATTGGCGAAAGGGACATGCAGGCGCAGGTGCTGGATGATATGGACCTGGAAAGGGAAAAGGGCATTACCATTAAAAGCCACGCCATACAGATCAACTATAAATGGGAGGGTGTTGAATATGTGCTGAACCTGATCGATACGCCGGGCCACGTGGATTTCAGCTACGAAGTNNCAGGGGATACAGGCACAAACCATCAGTAACCTTTACCTGGCCATTGAAAATAACCTGGAGATCATTCCCGTGATCAATAAAATTGATATGGACGGGGCCATGATACCGGAAGTGACCGACCAGATCGTTGAACTGATCGGCTGCAAACCGGAAGATATTTTGCTGGCAAGCGGCAAAAGCGGTATTGGGATTGAAGAGATACTAACGGCCATCATTGCACGCATTCCTGCCCCCACCGGCGATGTGGATGCACCGCTGCAGGCATTGATATTTGACAGTGTATTCAACTCTTTCAGGGGCATTATTGTTTACTACCGCATTTTTAACGGTACGCTTAAAAAAGGTGATAAGATCAAGTTCAGCAATACCGGTTTGGAATATGGCGTTGATGAAGTGGGCATATTAAAGCTGGGCATGGAAGCCAAGAATGAAGTAAGGGCAGGAGATGTAGGTTATATTATTACTGGTATTAAAAATGCCAAAGAGGTAAAAGTAGGTGATACCATTACCACCACCGTTAACCCCTGTAAGGAAAGCATTGTTGGTTTTGAAGATGTGAAGCCGATGGTGTTTGCAGGCATCTTCCCGGTAGAAACGGATGCGTTTGAAGAATTGCGTGATTGCATGGATAAACTGCAGTTGAATGATGCGTCCCTTACTTTTGAACTGGAAACATCGCAGGCACTGGGCTTTGGGTTCCGTTGCGGATTCCTTGGCATGCTGCACATGGAAATTATACAGGAGCGGCTGGAAAGGGAGTTTAACCAAACGGTGATCACTACGGTACCAAACGTAAGTTTTGTGGCCACTACAGTAAAGAAGGAAGTGATCAAAGTGAACAACCCGACCGAAATGCCCGACCCCACCAGGATCGATCATATTGATGAACCTTTTATCAAGGCGCAGATCATTACCAAGCCGGAGTACATTGGCAATATCATGACGCTTTGCATTACCAAGCGTGGCATACTCACCCATCAAAGTTATTTAACCCCCACCAGGGTGGAGCTGAGTTTTGAAATGCCGCTGACCGAGATCGTATTTGACTTTTATGATAAGCTGAAAAGCATGACACGAGGGTATGCGTCCTTCGATTATCACCCGCTGGAATATCGCCCCAGTGATATTGTGAAGATGGATATTTTGCTGAATGGTGAAAAAGTAGATGCGCTGAGCGCCCTGATCCACCGTGGAAGGGCACACGAATTTGGCCGCAAGCTTTGCGAAAAATTAAAAGAGTTGCTGCCCAAACAGCAGTTCCAGATCGCCATACAGGCGGCCATCGGCGCTAAAGTGGTGGCGAGGGAGAACATCAGCGCTATGCGGAAGGATGTAACCGCCAAATGTTATGGTGGCGATATCAGCCGGAAGCGTAAATTGTTGGAAAAGCAGAAAGAAGGTAAGAAGCGGATGCGCCAGATTGGTAATGTGGAAGTGCCGCAGGAAGNNGTTATGGTGGTGATATCAGCCGTAAACGCAAGCTGCTGGAGAAACAGAAGGAAGGTAAAAAAAGAATGAAGCAGATCGGTAATGTGGAAGTGCCGCAGGAAGCGTTTTTGGCGGTGCTGAAGCTGAATGATTAGGGAATTGATTAGTGATAAGTGATGAGTGATAAGTTATCGGTGATCGGTAATAGGTCGAAAGTTTGTACTTAGCAGTGATCAGAAAATAATAGAAAATGGCGCCACTTGCGGCGCCATTTTTTTACAGGTTGATGGAGGGCTGATCATTGCAATCCGTAGAATCTTTTACTTTTATTTCCGTTACCAGCGCATCGTTGGTCACCAGTGTATCCAGTTGTTTAAATACCATGCCGGTCAATATGCTGCTGCCATTTGTCTCATTGTTGTTACTGCCGGTATCTGCAGCCGGCGCTGCAGGGCTGTCTTCATTTGTTGAAAATGTGATGCCCGTTGTGGTTTTGCATTCAGGTTTTACTACGGTGGTGGAATCATAGTGTATCACCATTCCGCCTACATAACCATTCCATTTTGGAATGCTGTCTTTCTTTACAACAGCACTCTCACCGGTAAGAGGTTGTGCGATTTCAACTTCACCCCTGGTAATGCTGGTATCGCATGAAAAGAGCATGCTGCTGAATGCCAGCAGGCAGGCAGCCAGGAATTTTTTCCAGCCTGCTATTCGCCGGATAAAAATATCCGGGGGTAATTCGATGGTAATTCTGCCCAACTGTTCCGCCTTAAAGCGTCCGCAGGTTGATTGGTCCTGGTTACGGTTGAGGAAGAAATGCTGCACTTCACTGTCTGTCATCGACGTAAAATCGACTACTGTTTTTGCACATACATTGCAGTGGCGGCCCTGGGTATTGGGAGTCATTTCATCCCAGTTCTCATAACATGGTTTGGGAATGCTGATCTTGAGCATGGCAGGAATTTTAAGGGTGATGTTTGTGGATGTTAATTTAGTAAATCATCCTGTAGCCTGCCTTTGCGGTACCAGTAAAAAAGCGATCTTAACTTTTAATTACAGTTTGCCTGCTGCCGTTTTGGCTGCGCCTTCAACTTATAGCATTGCGTTATCTGTTTCAATTTCTTTCAACAGGGTTTCTGCCTGTTGCAGGGAATGCTTGTAATAGCGTTTTGCTAAACGTTCTGCAAATAGCTTAAACAGGTATCCTATTGGAAAAGCCAGGACCCAGTAATAATTGTCTTTTGTAATATTTTTTCCGTTCACCAGCACCGGCAATAAAACAACGGTGGCTACCAGTAATAAAAAGCCCAGCAGGAAGTTGAGCCGCTGCAGTTTCCAGAACTGTATCTTTTGCAGGGCGAACTGTTTCAACGCCTGTGTATGCGGCATTCCTGTGTTATGGCTGACGTTAAGCCTCTGCAGGCTCAGGAGGCCGATCACCGGCATCAGTAACAGTAGTAGAACCGTAATGATCCCGATCCCCTGCAGGTACATCGCATCCAGCTTGCCGAAATTGAATAACACATAACCGGCAGCGCAAACACACACGAGGCTGCCAGCCCATTCAGCATACTTTATTTTTTTTATCATGATGGTGTATTTTTTTTGAGTGATGGCATCCATGATGCGGTTGGTTGATAGGGAGGCTGAATTTTTTGAGTTCACCGCATCCCATTCATTTTTGAGGTCCTGTAAGTCCATGGTTAATTATTGAGTGATTTTTCGTTTTAGTTTTTCCCTGATACGTGAGAGTCGTGTTCCAACATTCGATGGTGAAAGTCCGGTGATCTCTGCGATCTCTTCGTAGGACCTGTCTTCGAGGTACAGCATCAACAGACCTTTGTCAAGCAGGTTCAGATCCTGTATATGCCGCTGCAGGGTTTTTAGTTTTTCTTCGTACGCATCATCACCGACGGCATCAGGTGTATTCAGCAACTGCTCATCAATGGGAATGCTGCGAAGGTTCTTTTTATTTTTACGGAGGTGAAAGATGGCCACATTCATCGCCACCCGGTACATCCAGGTACTGAGGCTTGACTGCTGCTGAAAACTGTCGAATGATTTCCAGCAATTGTAAATGATCTCCTGCACCAGGTCGTCACGATCGTCTTTACTGTCGGTGTAAAATGCCGCTACCTTCGTGATCAGCCTTTGATGTTGCTGTATGGCCCCGATAAATCTTTCCTTTTTCTCCACTCCGGCTGGTTGTTGTTTCGTTAGTATTGTATTAGTGCAGGATCTGTAAAAAAAATCACAGGGAAGAAGATTTTTTTTTCAAATTACTTTAAGAATTCCTGACTGCAAGGAAAATGTATCTGTATCCGTAGTCAGTTCATGAAATAGACCTTTAAATAAAACAGGACTCTTGGCAATCTTTTTTATATTTATCTATTCAATCAAAACAGATGGATCCCAACATAATACTCATTGATAAATTTTATTTGGCTTTTCAGCACCGTGACTACGAACTAATGAACAGTTGTTACAGCGATGATATTGTTTTTTACGACCCGGTATTTGAATTGCTCCGGGGCGATGAGGTGAAGTATATGTGGGAAATGCTCTGCAAAAATGCCACTGATTTTTCGTTGCTCTACGACAGCATCACGGCGCTTGATCATGAATACTACACCTGCAACTGGGTGGCTACCTATACTTTTTCAAAGACAGGGCGCAAAGTGGTGAACCGCATCAAAGCGCACATGCGGTTGGAGAATGGCAAGATCGTTGAACACAGCGATGGTTTCAGCCTGCACAAATGGAGTGCACAGGCACTCGGTTTTACCGGGCAGTTACTGGGATGGAATTCTTTTTTTCAACGAAGGATCAAGAACCAGGCAAAAAGAAGGCTGGTGAAATTTATAGAAGCCAAACAGCAATAACCCGTACGGCTGTTTGCATTTTGAAAAAAGGAATTGTATTTTGTTGCTGATAAAGCCTCTATTTACCTAAAACCATTTTATCATGAATTCACTGCAACACCTTCACTGGCTGCCGGTATTACTGGGTGGCCTTGCTTATTTTATGCTGGGCGCTCTCTGGTATTCAAAATTACTGTTTGCCCCCAAATGGCTGGAGTACACAAAGATCGATGTGAACGATCCCGAAGCAAAAAAAGGAGTAGCCGTTATTTTCATTGGCTCCTTTGTATTGATGCTGCTTACCAGTTTTGCGATTGGCGTGCTGGCGTATAAGCTGCACATCACCGGCTGGATGCTGGGCGCTAAACTTGGATTGTTTACCGGCACTTTGCTGGGAACCACCGCCATCGCTATTTCTTACCTGTATGAGAAAAGGCCTTTTGGTTTGTATCTTATCAACGGTGGATATACCATTGTAGGGAGCATCATTGCAGGAATTATTATCTGCAGCATCTAATTACCATTCAATAACGGGCAGGTTGTTTGGCTTCTTGTTAAAACGGGCATGAAGCGCAACCTGCCCACTTTCTTTTTGCAGGATCAACCGGAAAGATTCGATATTGCGGATCGCCTTTGTTAGTTCCGCCGGGAAATATTTCAGCAGCGATGCCGGGATCTTTGTGAGCAGCACCTGCAGTAGAAAAATACCATTTACTTTACTGGCCGGCGCAATGACGGTATAATTATTTGATGTTAGTTCAAGTAAGTCCCCGGTTTTTTGGCTGCAATAAGATCTCACAAAGGGCAGGGGAGTAAACCATTCGCCGGCCGGCGTTTTTTCTAATTTGCCACTGTTTTTCCAGTATTGATACACATTGCCGGCATCCTTTCCCCTGGTCAAAAAATTGAACGCCGGTTCTTCCACGTTGTTGACCACCACTTTTTCCAGGGCATTAAAATTATCATCGTAAGTATAGGTCACGGCTGAATCTACTCTTGGAATGATCGCAGCAATATCCAGTTGATAGTTGTTATTACCGGGCAATAGCAACGAATCAATATTAAAATTCAACGCCCTTGAAATACCCGCCCTGGCCGTATCGGGCAGCAACGCATACAATTCTGGAGCAGGTTGTGTAAATGCAAGTGTACAGAGTGAACTGTCGCTGTAACTGAAATTATCTTCCCGGGAAATGTACTGTTTTTTGGGAGACAACAGGGCATCGATGGTGATGCCGGTTTTGCTGAAATTGGCTGTCAGCACAGCAGCCTGTTCCAGCAATTGATTGGCTGGCAGCAGCAGGGAAAAATGACTGGCCGCATCCACATTTTTTTGCAGTGTTGCTCCGGTGGCATATTCTTTTTTTTCAAAAAGCTCCCTGGCCACCTGGCGAATACATTGTTTGTTTTCTACCGATCCGTTGCCAAGCAACAGTTGCTCTCCATGCAAAATAAATTCCAGGCCGGTTGATGCAGAGAAGTATTCATCTGCACCCCGCTTTTCGAAATGAAATTGCTGCAACCCTTTTTCAAAGTCTTTCCGGTCATTTATCTCTGCTACGGTATACCAGGCATTGGCGGGCTGGTTGGCTGCATGAAAAATGAATACATAATCGGGCAGCTTTACCATATCATCCCAGCTCACTTTGTCTTTATCAGAAGAAAAAATAGAGCTGGTTTTCCATTGTGATGGGGTGGTAATAAAATTCCAGATGAGCGTATTCGTCACTCTTTTTACATCAATGGCAACAATATAGTCGGCGTTTTTTGAAACACCCGTATTGTTCCATGTTTTATAAAAAAACTTGTAGTAGCCCAACAGCAGCAGGCTGCAAAGCAGTATAAAGGCCCATTTCTTTTTGTTCATGCAGGAAACGTCAATGGTGAATCCGTGAATAGTGAATCGTCAATCATCAATAGTGAATCGTCAATAGTGAATCGAACAAATAATCAATAAGGCCTCAATTGTAACTTATCACTCAAAACTTATAACCCATAACTCAAAACTCATAACTCAAAATTCATAACTCAAAACTCAAAATTTATAACTCCTCTAGTCCACCTTCTTCTCCCTTTCCAGTTTGTCTTTTTCCATGATATCATTAATAGCGTCGATCATGTTAAAGAAAAATTCGAGACTGTTGGTATGGTTGCCGGTAATGTTCATGATGGTAGTGCCCTGCATCATTCCGTCTTTCAGGCCGCCGGTCATCTCTACATCGCCCATGTTCTCTTCCAGATAGCTACTTACTTTTTTACTGAGGTCCGTACTCATTTGCGTGCTGAGCTGCTGAACCAGTTTCTTTGAGTTGATCTTCATGTACACATTGTTGCCAAGCACGCTGTTTTTCGTAGCTGCATCCAGCGTATAGCCCTTATTGCTGAGCTGCATGTCGATCACTTCTCTGGAGGTGGTCACAATGGCCTTACCCTCTTTCACCATAAAATATAAACTGTTGAGTGCATATTTTCCGCTGTCAAAAACCAGTTCATAATAGCCGCCCCGGTCATTGTAATTGTACCGGTCTTTTTTAGCATATTTCAACGGCAGCTTAGCCAACTTCTGCATAAAGCCTTCTTTCTTCGTTTCCAGTACAAACGTAAAATCCGGTGACAATTCATCTTTTGTTTTCTGTACTTCGGTTCCTTTAAAATTATCATCGTACACGTAATCTGTATAGGTCACTTTTTTTGTCTTCATATTGTGCAGCACCATTACCATGTTGCCGGGCATGAGTTCTGCAATGGCTTTTTCATCAATGATCATTTCAAACAGGTCCATGTACACATCAACCACATCGCTGTATTCGTTGATATAGGGAGTGCTGTTTAAATATTGGCGGATGAGTTTGTAATAATAGTTTGCCATCGCTTCCGTATTGATGGAGCCGGAAATGCAGGCGATGTTATCAGGATTGATAAAGCCGGCCAATGCCTCACTTTGTTTGCTGTTGTACACTGCTTTACCCAATGCAGCGATCTGTTCGTCGGGCGAGTACATTTTTTGTTCCAGCCGCATCCTTGTCTTTTCAAAAAAGATATTCAGCGAAGTCCGGAATCCTTTGTTCTCGTTTTCTTTAAAGTTTCGTGGCGACAATGCATTGTGAGTGATAGCGCCCCATCCTTTAAAAAAAGTTGCCCAGTATTGATTGAGCATATTGTCGTAGTTGAGCCAGATACTTACGTGAGCAGCCGGATCAACCACTTTTTTGTAAGACAGTTCCGTTTCTATAGAAGCAGTTTTTGTGTTGAAAACGCCGTTGATGATACTGTCTGATATCGCCAATTGTTTTGCAGCGGAATGTTTTTCCTGTTCTTTGTACCAGGCTTCTCTCCTGGCTTCAGCTACACTGTCCTCATGACTCATGTGGTATTCTGTCACTTCTTCTGCCGCAACTTCTTCTTCAACAGGAGCTGGTTTGTGTTTTTTGGGAGATCTTTTTTGCGCTCCTTTTTTTGAAGGTCGTGTAGCAGCCGGTTTCTTTTTACCAGGCACCTGTTTGTGAGCCTTTGGCTGAACAGGTCTTTTTTCTACGGCAGGTGGCGCTATTTCAATATCTTCTACCGGCGCAGCCACTGTATCAGCTACTGCTACGGGAACAGCTGCCGTATCTGCAACAGAATACTCAGAATAGTATTTTGTTTTATAATTGGTATAAACGAACACCGCCTGTTTATCATTCCATCCCAAAAAAGTATTTTTCGACATAGAAATAAATTCATAGCCATTCTTTTTTTCGGGCCTCATTTCCGCATGATAGTTGGCCTGCACCAATTGTAAGAACTGGTTGGTATTTTTCAGGTTGACCAGGCTTACAAAACTCATGGCAGAATCATCCATCAGCACATATTGGAACACATCTTTTTCAAAATCAATGCCGGTACCTTCCAATGAAGTAAGACTGTCGATCTTCAGTGCTTTGAAGAGGTTATTCTTTACAAAATTGTAGCTGTCCAGTTTTTTCACCGGCACATTCTTAGAGAAATTTTCGCCGGAATACCGGATCACCAGCGAAGCATTGGCCGGCACATTGTTCACAGAGCTTTGTGCCGTTACTGTCATCAGGGCAGCACAGGTAAAAATGACACTGGTAATAAATCTTTTCATCTGATTATTTTGAAAGGGTGATTTTATTTTCGACTGTTTTTTTACTGGTAATGATATCGAGGGCATTCAGCTTAAGCATCACCGCTTTTTTGTTGGCAGCCGTTTTACTTTCTTTGTTGCTGGCTGCGGCAATATTGTTCTCAAACCGGAAGATACCCGTATAACCCGCCGTGGCAAATACTTCCCGGTCGGCGTTGCTGAGTTGCTGGTATTCGTCTTTAAGGGAAAATTTATTCAGCCTGCTGAATGTACCTGTTGCAGCATCGTATTCATAATTCTTTTCAATGCCGGGCTTGCGGCTCTTTTCTTTGTCAGCAATATTTTTAACTGCATTGTTAAGGCTGTTTACACTGGCGAAACTGCAGTTGAGGGTAACAATAAAATTATCGAAGTCAATAGTCGTTTTCACATTGCTGATGCCGCCTGTTTTTTTAATGCTGCTTTCGATGCCGGCAACTTTTTGGGTGATCTGTTCTTTGCTGGGTACATCATGGCCATTCACGGTCTTCATTTTCATAATGGAGTTGATCTTCGTCTTGCTCTTGCTAAGATTGAGCACCAGTTGAAAATTACCGGTGCCATCCTGCTTCACAAAAACCTGCTCAATAATTTCAAAACAACTTTGCAACAGCAGCACACTGCTCAGGGCCAAAGCATAAAATATCTTTTTCAACCGATGTATTTTGGGCGTAAAACTACCGGTTTTTACAATTCAAAACTAAAAGGATCAGATTTAGAGTATTCGCTATCGTCTGCTATGCCCTGGCACAACCATGGGCGGATAATTTTTACAGGCACCCTGGGTTTTCGATGCTTTTTATACCAACATTCCTGTACCTTCAATTTTGGCTGTCTTTAAGCCGTTGCTAACTGCAGAATACTAAAATATCCATCCTTTCAAAAATTATTTACGTACCCCGGAATCGGTTCGATGGTTTCAGGTTGTCGGCTAATACAAATTAAGTACTAACTGCCAGCGCTCAATTTCCTATTTTCAAAATCGAGAATCAGCAGGTGCTGTATTAAATTATCCCGTATGATCAGAAAAATTTTATTGATGCTGGTAGCAGCGCAGCTCCTTTGTAATATTGTGAACGCACAGGCGGAGTTTCAGTTCACCAGTTTTAATACGACCAATACGCCTGCCTTTGGCGGCAATAATTTTAAGACGGTGGCGGTAAGCCGCACCGGGCAAATATGGGCAGGCTCTCAATACCAGGGGCTGGTAAAATACGACCCGGCCACTGCATCCTGGTCGGCCTCGCCGGATCTGACCAATGTTTTTTGTGCCGATATCAAGGCAGACAGGCTGGAAGGAGTATGGATCGCACAGGCAGGCACATCGGGCTTGGTGGGCGGTGGTTCAAATATCGCCGGCGGCGCAAACAATTACCCAGGCACCACTTTTGCAAACATGGGATTTTACAGTATTACCAGCGGGGGAGGACTTACATCAAGAAATGCCAGGTCTGTATGGCTGGATAAATACCACAATGGTCCGGATGGAAAGCAACGGGTATGGGTTGCCCAGGGTACTTACATCACTTCCAATACCACCACCGCCGGCGGCATTTCTGTAGGCCTTAATCTTTCGCAGAATTATTTTACCAAAGTGTACCAGGGGCTGCAGGTTACGCCCTGGGTAACGGCTCCCAATGCAGGCACGCCGAGTTGTTTGGCCGTGGCAGGTAACCGCAATGAAGTGTGGGTATTTGCAGCCACTAATTTTGGAAGGAGCCAGTTGTTGCGGTATCGTTCAGAAGGCGCACCGGGTACTTTTCTCGGGGTGTACGATTATACCAACACAGCAGTATTGAGCAGTGGCTTCCGGGCCAATGCATTGTATTTTGATGATCAAAACCGTGGCTGGATCGGGTTGAGCAGCGGCGGCATTATTATCAAAAGCGGGAGTGTATGGCACACGATGAATGATGCATCGGTGATAGCACCCGGTGCAGTGGTGAACCCCAATGCCATTACCAGCGACCAGAACGGGTATGTATACATTGGCACCAGTGCCGGCCTGGTAGTGTATCGTGGAGGGCCACTTGATTCTGCAAGTTCTTATCGTAAAATAACTACTGCAGACGGGCTTCCCGGTAACAATATCAACGGCATTGCCACAGATACCATTGGCAAGCGCATGATACTCGCCCATGACGCTGGTATCACGTTCATGAAATACAATAAAAAAGTAGATGCCATGCTTGACTGGGATTATAGTTTTCCAAAACCTGAAATCAAACCTACGGGTGTAGTGGCCGATGGTACCTCCCGGCTGTTCATTAAAGTAAAACGTTCCGAAAACAACAGCAACCCGATCAAGAAAATTACGGTGGCCATTAAAAACCTTGCTAACAACGCAGCCTCGATGGTGGGTAAATTAAAAGTTGCCAGCACTGTAACCCAATACAGCAACGAAGCCAATACAGGCACTGCAATGGAAGTGAGCAGAACGGATTCAACCCCTTCGGGAGATTTCAATTTTTGGTATGTGGCGCCCGAGGATTTTTCAAGGGATTCATTGAGCAGGGAAGCCGGACTTAATGAAAGAGAAGACTCTGTAAAAGTAAAAGTGACCTATAACGACAATACAGAAGATTCGACTTACCTGCCCGTAAAGATACAGCGCCCGCCCGTGGTTTTCAGCGGCATGTTTGGCGGGATAAAAACGATGGTGGATAAAATGCTGTTGTCAAACGGAAAGTTGCTCATCTCCAGCGATGTCCTCAGCAATATTGCAAAAATTGAAATGAACCAGATATCAGGTCTGTTGGGAAATGTAAGCAGGTTGATAGATGGCGACCTGCTGCAGAACGATGATAAGGCCAACTCACTGCAGGGCATACTCGAAGGGGTAAGAAAACTGGGAATCGCTGCCAGCAAGGTAGACATGGTGGCACACGGTGTTTCCGGCAACGTGGTAAGAGCTGCGCTGGAAGTTAAGAAAGAAAAATACCTGGCCGACGGAAATTTCACCTTCAATAATTATGGAAAAGGGTTCATCAATAAATTCATCAGCATTGCGGTACCGCACAATGGTACGCCGCTGTTTGATCTTGTAAATACCATGACGCCAAGGATAAATGAACTCACGGCGAAAATAATTGCTGATGTATTAAAGAAAGACCCTGCCGGTGGCCTGCTTCCGTACGCATTTATCAAACTACGGGATTCTGTACTGGGGCCCATAAAAGAACTGCTTGAAAAAGCATCGGTAGATTCTCCGCTGATAAAGCTGCCGGTTACCAATGTAAAAAATCACCTGCTGGTGGTGGATGCAGATGCCACTCCGGCCAAAGTGGAGGCCGCCAATACTTTCCATAGTAGTGGTCATGGCTTATTCGGTACGCTCATCAGCAGTCTTACCATGATCCTCAGGGACAACGCATCGCCGCTTTTTAAAGACAGTCTTACTAATTTATTTTCGTCTGTTAATTCGGAGGCATTCAAATTATTAAAGGGCCTCGATATTTTTTCCAACATCAAGGGCTTTCCCAACTTCAGCAGTGACGGTGATTTGGTGGTGCCTGTAGCCAGCCAGGCAGCTGGCCAAACCGGCGGTCTTTTTTCTAACATTACCAAAATAACGGGCCCTATTTTGAACCAACTTGTACACGATAGTGTGCTGCTGAATCCACGTGTGTCAGACATTATTTCACAAGTACTCAACTCCAGTATCTCAGGAAATGTTTTCAGCAATACCATCCCCGCAAACAATACGGTGAGCCCCATCCAGAACCTGGCGGACAAAGCAACCAAAGTATTTTATGATACCAGCAAGATCGTTACCGATGAACGGGAAGTGCTGAACAATGGCAGCTTCCGGCCATTGCCCGGCAACAGCCCGAGAATATTGACCATTTCAAATGATACCACCATCCGCCTCAAATTCAGGGTAAAGGATACGGCCAAATTGCAGTATGTATTCGTGCATTTCCAGGATACCATGTACACCACTACTTCCCGGCAGCGAAACCAGGAGATCATGCTCCGGATAAAAAAGAATTTCCTGTATTCCGGCCTGCAGGAACTGATGGCGGTAGGCGTGTATGAAACGGCTGACAGTGTTTTATATCATGCTGATACCATCAATACGTATATTTCGGCGCCGGATTCCGTACAGGACTTTCGTGTAACTACTAATGAAGTTGATCTTTTTGATGGCATTCCCTTTTATCCTTCCTACGAAGTAAAGATCAAAGGAGAATGGAAGCCCCTGCCGGCATCCGATAGTCTTGTTCACATCAGCATTGAAAATTTGACGGTGCTGGCTTATGATACCAGCCGCTATGCATTTGATGCAACGGGTGATGGCTTTTCGAGGGGCTACTTCAGTTATAAGAATTTTAAAGACACGGTATCAATGAACTGCCTTCTGCCCCAAAATGTTACGGCTGTTAACAGGACTGTAGCCAGCGGAAATTTCAAAGATGCTTCCACCTGGAGCAAAGGAAGGCCACCGCTGCCTGGCGACTCTGTGATCATTTCCGCATCACATGCTGTGGTACTTGATACTACTGCACGGATACGTTCGTTGCGGATCGACAGCCTTGGTACACTTACCTTGAACAATGCAGCGAGGCAATTACAATTGGGAGATGCGGAAGACGGCGATTTTATGGTTGATAATTATGGCACACTCAATATCAGCAATGGTCAGCTAACAGTAAAAGGAAGGGTAAAATTAAATCGTGGAAGCCGCTTTAACATGAGCGGTGGTACACTCGTAGTGGACGGAAACACCGGTAATACGGTTACCAGTCTTCAAAATGGCCTGTTCTTATTTGAAGCAGCGCCGCAGCTGCTCTCCTTTGCTTTTACCGGTGGTACCCTGCAGATCATTGATCCGCCACTGGGTGTTTCCAGCCAGGCCATCAATTGTCCTTACAATTTTGGGATCAACAGCATACTGGTATTGGGTAACGGCATCTCACTAACGGCAAGCAATAGCCCGGGAGGATTTGGCGGCAATGGTTTTCCACCCGTGATTGGCAGGTTGGTGCTGGATGCAGGAACCACTGCCGGTAACCGCCAGTTAACGGTTACAAAACCACTGAATGTAAAGGGATCATTTGAGATCAGGACCGGAAGTAATGTAAGCCTGCAATCTGAAGTAAGGGTTACGCAATAAGAATTTCATCACTGCTGTCAATATTTGGCCGGGGTTCATTATATTTAGAGAACTTTAACTTCTTTAAATCTAAATGAGATTTATTTTACCAAAAATACCTGCGGCACAGATCTTCACTCTTTGCACAATCCTGTGGCTGGCAACGTTGCCTGTTGCATTATTTGCGCAGGCACCGGCCAATGATGATTGCAGCAATGCCATCATCATACCCATACCGGCAGGTGGTTTTGGTACCGGTATTTTTGCTGCGCCACAAACAGATATCAGTAATGCTACCGTGCAACCCGGAGAAAATTATGCACCTGCATTATTTGTAGCCGGTCTTGATAAAAAATCGGCCTGGTACAAGTTCAGTATTCCAACCAACCGGGCTGTCAGGGTTACTTTGTCTCAGCCAGGTATTGCTATCACTGCCGGGGACGCCGGTTTCACTGTATACCAGGCAAATGCCTGCCTGCCGGGCAGTATCAACATCAGCAGTAAATTAACACCCATCGTTACTTTTGGAAATACGTATCATCCCTGTGTTCCACCGGGCGATTACCTGGTACAGGTTTCTTCTGCACCTGGCGCCAATGGCCCGGTGAATGTAAGCATCGAAATTGCTGATCCACCGGGTGCATACGATCACCAGGCCCAGGCAGGAGATTTTGGTGTTATCTACAACTATGCCCATGCGATGGATTTTGATACAGAGTGCCAGTCGATTGATGATGCAGCCGAAGTCTGCAGCGGTATTGGCAATGCTGCTGACTACAATAAAACCGCCTGGTTCACTTTTACTACACCGCCTTATTTTGATTACATCATACTTACCCTGTCCGGCACCGGTACCCCGCTATATTTCCTGAATGGTGGAGCTGGTATGCTCAAAACCTTCGGCTACAATATTTACAAAGGCAATGTACACAGCACTCCGTACAATACGCTGCCCTTGATAAGTGGTTGCGATTCTTTGCAAACCGATGGCCGTACTGCAGGCACCAAAAAATACAATTGCAATGACCTTTTGCCCAACACTACTTACAGCATCCAGCTTTTTGTTCAGAAAGATTTTAAAGAAATACTAAGGCTGGGCCTGTTAACGGGCGGAACGGCTCCCACGGCAGCGCCACTACCGGTAACGGCTATGCCATCATCCAATAGGCTGGGAATATTGCCTGCTTCCCCCGGTGGTACAGGAAAATTGATGTATGATTATTTTGGATGCAACAGCCGGCACAGCGTTATTGCCTGTGATCCTGCGATCCCGGCTGCAGGCATTGACATCGGTGGCATTAATTACAGCCTCAGCAGCTTTGCAACATTTACGTTGCAGCAGGCGGCCGCCATTCGTTTTCGGGCCTCTATGACGATCTGTGGACCATCACCGGTTGTGAGGATCTTTAAACAATCCATCACGTCCAACTGTGCCGATCTTGATCCGGCAAACATTGTTGCCACGGCTTCCTACAATTCTACAGTGGAGTGCCTGGCCCCGGGCGATTATGTGCTGCAGGTATTGGGAACAGAAAAGCCGTTACCGGCCAGCGCCTTTACCTACATCGCTCCTGTAAATAATATAGACCAATGTTTTTTTGGAAACCTTGGAGGCAGGTATCAACTGGAAATGATGGTATACACCCGTCAAACCAACAGTAATTATACATTGAAAGCCTTTGGTGAATTCGACGGCATCAACCGGGTAGGAGCTGTGCAGCAGCCATTGGTGAGCGGTGTTGACTATCTTTCATCGCCGGATACCATCGGGTGTACATCAACACTCAGGCCATGGGATACCACCTGTTATCCTTTGAATGATAAAGTGATCTACCGGCAGTTCAATGTGGCAGACAGCGGCACCGTTGGTTTTTCTACCATGCTCTATTCAATCAACACTACCTTACGGTACCGCTTATACGCTGGTGATGCCAATGCGCTTGCTACCGCACAGGGCGTTTACCTCTTCCCGGATAAGGTAAACAATATTGTACCCAAATCACTTTGCATCGATGGCTATACTACTTTATGCAATAACAAAACAGTATGTGTGCTGCCGGGTACCTATACTCTTGCTACGATGGCATCGAATGCGGATGTGGGTAAGGCTGACAGGCCAACCATCACTTTCGAAAAAACCAGGACAAAGCACAGTAGCCCCTTAACTGCCCAGGATCTGGGAAACATTATTGACACCCTCGGACCCAACGGGGGAGTAAAAATATCAGATGCTGATTACTGGAGTTGTGAAGACAATGCGGTACCCATCAACGGCTTTGTACCATGTACCTGGGGCGGCTCACCTGCAACCAAAGCGATCTACCGGCAGTTTTACCTGAAAGAAGATGCCGTTGTAAAAATTGCCAATACGGTTTATCCCGGTTGCAATGAATATGCTTACGGATACAAAACATTGTTCTATGGAAAAGCCACTGACGGCCTTGCTGGATTATCAGCCGTTGGCTATCCATGGACCTGTTTTAATAATGCTCAAACAGCCAATAATTGTACCCCTTTAACCGCAGGATGGTACACGGTAGTGAGTTATGGTACAGGACCTGATTATGACGATCCGCTGAGTTTGCTCAATATCGGCGGGCGGTATAACAGTCATGTCAGTTACAGGGACGAGTTCGAAATCACGATCGTACCCACCTGCAAAGGACCGCAATTCAACAGGCCTTATAAGGCTTCTGTAGATGCCGGCAACCAGCCTCATCTTATAGAATGGGCCGACAGGGCAGGAGGTACGGCTGCCTATCCAAGAACGGACACTACCTATTCTTTACCTGCTGAATATTTTAACTGCACGCTTGATACACCTTTTTCCAATCATCCCATACGGGCATGTGATGTATCTGCTAACAGGGTAGCATACTGGGTTTTCAAAACTACGCAGGTGAGTTTTCTGCAGATCAATACGGGCTCCTTCGTTTGCGCCCTGTACGACAAAGATGTTAGAACAGATTCACTGCAGTTCGTCAATGCCGTACCCATACAGCAGTGCGGCAATATGCCGGGCTTTGTACAGTTTTGCTCTTTTCAACCAGGCACTTACACGCTCGTGCTGTTTGCAAAAGATATCAATAGCTGCAGTAAAATTGCTCCCCAGATTTTTATCGACAAGATCGGGTACTCCCGGTTTGATTATGCTGCCAATGCCTATGATTTTGGTGTGGTGCAGGCAGACAGTGTGTACTACAACGGAAAGCAGGGCGATGTGAATCCGTTGAATGCATCCAGGGCTCCCAGCAATGATTTTTTCTATTGCACTACCGGTGCTTTTTCAACAGATCCAGCCAATGCCGTTTGTTATGCGGTGATCAATCCCACGGTGTACAATACCGGTATCAATAAACCAATGTATGATTCTGCTTTTCCTGCTACCGGTGATATAGCAAGGAGAAATCTCTGGTACACATTTGTCGCAGCGAATCCGGGCACCGTAAAAGTGAAGGTGGAAGCCAAAACCAATGGCAGGCTCCTGCAGCCAAAGTTTGCGGTGTTCCGGAGCGATGTTGATGCGAGTCTTCCTTTCAGCACCGTAGTGGCCAATGGCGAAGTAGATTCCACCAATGCACAGGGCCTGAGTTTTGTTGCCAGCAATCCTTTGTTTTACCCTTTTCATTGTTTCAACACACTCAACAATATTTCTTTTTACCGTGATCCCTGCGGCTCTGTTCCGAGCCGTTATTATGTATTGGTTGAAAATGTAAATGCCAATCCCGTTGAACCCGGCGGGCAGTTGCCCAATACCCAGGTGGAGGTATCGGTATTGATAGATTCTGTGGGCCAGGCATCCACTAAATTTGATCATCACTACCAGGCATCTGATTTTGGAAATGTGGGTCCGGGTATTCACAGGGGTACCACAGATAGTTATGCCTGCGCTTCCAGGGATGCCACCGACCCTGTTCTCAATGGATATCCAACCTGTGTAAAAACACTTTGGTATAAATTCAGTACCAATATTACCGGTAACGTTCGGTACCGCATTGCGGTGAATGGAGTGAATCGTTACACTGCAGATCATGTACAATTACTGAAAGAAACGATTCCCGGCGATTCTACGGTAAATGGATTAAAGATCCAGCCATTTGCCAACGTGAGTGGCACAGGTGGCTTATGGGCGCAAAGTTGTGTAGCACCGGGTACTTATTATCTCCTGCTTACAGGCTGCGGAAGGGTGGATGAATTTGAATATCCCGAGATAGAACTGATAGAAGCGGAAGGTGATTTTTGCAGCAGGGCGGTGCCGGCATCCATCGCTGGTCCCGGTTCAGTTACTGCAAGCCTGCTGGTGAATTGTCATACGATCGGTACCGACTATGGTGAATTTGGCTCGCAACTCACCTGCCCGCCCAATGCCAATACGGCCGAATACAAAAGCAGTTGGTTCAGGATGGATATCGGCGGAACAGATACGCTGGATGTAACAACTTTTTTGCAGGAAAATACCAATGCTGCCAGCAGCGATATCAAGTACCGGCTGATGACAGGCGACTGCGGTGCAATGCAGGAACAGAGTTGTGTGCTGGATGCACTAACACAAAATACTTACCAGTGCCTGGTACCGGGTCAGAGTTATTTTGTGCAGGTATTTACACCCATCGTTAAAAACACAGTGGCCGTAACCGGGGCCATCATCCTGCAGTTGAATGCCGTGGTGCATGCTGACACCTGCTCGGCACCGGTCAATTGTCTTGCATCGGCAAACTTTCTTACGCAGTTTGATTGTACCCGGGACGATTCGGTGAAATTCCTGAATTTCTCCACTTACGGTACCAATATTAATTATCAATGGGATTTTGGATACAATGGACAAAGCTCCGCCGGCGTTGCTCCTTCCTTCTTTTATCCTGCTTTGCCTGCTGATGAAACTTATACAGTTAAACTAACGGTAACGAATACCAGTTGTGGAAAAAAAGATTCTGTTACCAGGACAGTCACCATACCCGGCAGGCCATACGTGAACCTCGGTGCAGATATAGTAGAATGCAACAGCTCCGCAGCCCCTGTAAAACTAAGGGCAACTTCCCAGGCAGGTGCAACCTATTTATGGCAGAACAACAGTACCGCAGATACGCTGTTTGTGACAGCTTCAGGAAATAAAAATTACTGGGTCACGGTCAGTTACAACGGCTGCAGCAGCAGCGACAGTATCCGCATATTGCGAAGCCCGATCACCGCAAGGCCATTGCAGCAGCTAACACTTTGTACAGATTCCGTGCTGGTAGATGTACGCCGTGGCCTGGGCGAAACGTACCGGTGGAATACCGGTGCCACCACACGTTCCATCTATGTAAGTGCCCCTGGTTTTTACTGGGCCGATATCAGTTATTTTGATTGCGTATACCGGGATTCTTTTGAAGTAAGCAAGGTGACCGCTGCACTTCCGTTGGGCAACGACAGTACCGTATGTTTGGCGAACGGTGGGTATGTACTGCATGGCAAAACCCCGGGAGCCACCGCTTATCTCTGGCAAAACAACAGTACTGCAGATTCGATTTTGGTAACTACTCCCGGGCAGTACCGGGTAAATATCAGTTTTGGTAATTGTGTCCTTAAAGACACAGTGAATATAGTGGGGTATCCTGCACCGTTATTTGAAACCATTGATACCAGTATCTGTTACGGCAATTCTTTACTGTTGCCATGGGGCGTCCTGGTGAGCGCAGCCGGCACTTACAGGGATACCGCACACTACCCGGGAGGTTGCGACAGTTTGATACGGCGGGTGGATGTATCCGTAAAAGCCGGCCCTCACATCGGCAGTGATACTATTTTTTGCTCACTTCAAAATGGGTTTGTACTGAATGCCACAACTGCCGGAGCGCTTTCCTATACCTGGCAGGATGGTGATACGAATGCGGTGTACACTGTTACTGCACCTGGATCCTATGCAGTGCAGGTGAATGTTGGATCCTGCGTGGCTGCTGATACCATCGATATTCGCCTGCAGCCCCCGCCCGTTACAAGGATATTAAAAGATACCAGCATTTGTGACGGAGCAGGTATACTGCTTCCCTGGGGATTGCTGGCGCAGCAGGCCGGCACTTACGGGGATACACTGCAATCATCCGGTGGATGCGATAGTGTGATCAACCTCTATATCATTCACCTGAATGCCAGGCCGGCATTGGGTTTAGACCGGGCAGCCAGCACCTGCAGCGGCGTACCCCTTGATCTGACCAGCTATTTCAATACAGATTCGCTGAGTACAGCATGGAGCATCAACAATGTAACGGTTGCTGATCCTTTGGCCGTAGATGTGCCGGGTAGCTACCGTTTGATCGTTACTAACGCCAACGGATGTACTGATACAGCAACCCTGGCTGTAACGGTAAGCAGTAAACCGGTTTTGGGGAATGACACATCGTTCAGTATCTGCAGCGGGAATTCTTTTAACCTCGAAAATATTTATACTACAACCGGCCTCAGCAGCAACTGGACCCTGAACAATGTGGTGGTTTCAACAGCTTCGGCAGTTACCGCTGCAGGCAATTACCGGCTGATCGCAACCTCCTCCGCAGGTTGTGCGGACACTGCAACTGTTTCAATCAGTGTGATCCTGAAGCCTAACCTTATAGTACATGATCCGGCAACTGTTTGCCAGCCGAATACGGTTGATCTCACCGCTTCAACCATTACAGCCGGGTCCACACCCGGCCTGGGTTTTACTTACTGGAAAGATTCGATGGCCAGTATTGCGTACAGCAATGCAGCAGTTGCCACCGACGGCCGTTATTATATCAAAGCCACCATGCCATTCGGTTGCTTTTCTATTCAACCGGTGCTGGTAAGCCGGTATGCGGTGCCGCTGGTGAATGCTGGAAATGATATTGGGATCTGCGATAAGGATTCTGTTGCAACACTTTCAGTAACGGTAACGAATACCACAGCAGCGGTCACTTACCACTGGCAACCCGTTTCGCAGGGTATCACAGATAGTTCCTCGGCTTCAACTGTTGTAAAGCCGCTGTCAATGCCTGTGCAATATTTCGTTACAGTAACTGATGGCTACGGATGTAATTACACGGTAACAGATACCGTGGTAGTATCAAAACAGCCGCCGGTAATGGCTTTTGCAGGTAAAGACACTATTGCCTCCACCGGCATTCCGCACCAGCTAAACGCCACCGGTGGGGTAGGGTTTACCTGGTCGCAGCAAAACCTGCTGAACAATCCTTTTATTGCCAACCCGCTTGCTACCATTTATGCGGACAGTGTATTGTTTGCCGTAGAAGTAAAAGATGCGGCCGGCTGTACCGGTTATGATACGGTAAAAGTGAAAACCTATAATGGTATTACCTATTACTTACCCAATGCATTTTCTCCCAATGGCGATGGCAGGAACGATGTTTTCCGCCCTTTGCCGGTGGGAATCATATCAACTGAATGGTTCAGGATATTTAACCGTTATGGAGAATTGATTTTCGAAACCAGCCAATGGATGAAGGGCTGGGATGGCACGTACAAAGGAAAGCCTCAGCCTGCTGCCAATTATATATGGATCATTAAGGGAAGGGGAAGAAATGGAAAAACGATTGAAATGAAAGGTAATGTGGTATTGGTGAGATAAATTAATTGACGCGGTATTACCGGATGAATGTTCAACATAAAAAAGATACCTGTTTCAAAATCCAGATTGTTCACTACAATACCTTACCGAAGTAAAAGATCAATTTGTAAAACAAACCTGAAACATTGCATAAATGCTCTGCTACAGATCTATTCCTTTTTGAAACCGCCATCTCTTTATCTGAAGGTTACTCATTTTCTTTTTCTTAACCGGCTCACTTCCTTTAACAGGCGGGTGATGGTTTTTTGCTGTGCATCCAGCCGCTTGTCCAGCGCTTCATTTTTCCTGCTCAGTTCCTGCGTTGCTTTTACAAGAGGTACCACAAATTCTGCATAACTAAGGCTATAGGCATCTTTATCGTCAACGGGTTTTAATACGCCGCTGAAATTGAAACGGGCGTCCTTCGCAGCCTGGTCAACTTCCTGCGCAATAAAGCCTGTGTACACAATGCGTTCTTTTTTACGGATCGCTTCCTCTTCCCCCTCATTGAAGGAGGCCTGGATTGCGAATGCGCCTTTGCCCTGTGCGTGGGCGTTGAATTTGTGAATATCCCAGGTGTAGGTAACAGGTCTTAATTTCAAAATGAAATCCAGCCCCGGTACATCGTTCTTAATATTTCTTTTAAAACGGCCATCGCTGTACGTGGTAAAATTTACCTGTCCACGAATGGCAGTAACCGAAGTATTGCCTATAGAAATATAATTGGCATTGCTTACCGAAGCTCCGTTACCAATGGCCGTTGAATTTTGCCCGCTTGCAGCAGCGCCATTGCCAATGGCGGTTGACTGGTAACCGGAGGCACTAGCGCTCACACCAACGGCAAGACCGTTGGTATTAGAACTGGTAGATGCATTTGCACCGATGGCAATGCCCTGGTAAGAATTGGCATAAGCTGCAGTACCGATGGCGATGCAGTCGTTCTGGTTGGCTGTTTTTGCTGCAGCGCCAATGGCAATACTTTGATAACCGGCTGCTTTTGTATTGTATCCCAGTGCTACTGCCGCATTGCTCGTATTCGCATTGGCTGATGCGCCAATGGCGGTAGACTGGTAAGCGGCACTTGAACCTACGCCAAAGGCAGTTGCATACGATGCGCCAGATAAACCGATGTAGCCGGCCTGCGTTCCATTCACTTTTATAATAAGCGGTTGTCCGTCGCTGGTACCGATATAATTGGAAGACGTGGTGCCGCTGTTGCCAGATAAAGACCAGCCGCCACTACTGCTGCTGCCGCCACTGCTTCCAAATGAAACCGCAGACCAGGAAGGCGATGCGGTAGTGCCGATATTTACATTGAGTGTGTTGGTGGTGGTATTGTAAATGATAAGACCTGTAGCCGGTAACGGGATGGCGTTTTGCTGGGTGGTCGTCATGCGGGGAGCTAAAAATCCTTTAACGGTGCTGCTTACATCCAGCATCGCACTGGTGTCTGGTAGAACTCCATCGCTATTGATGGCAATATTCTGGGCAAAGCTGTTCATACTAACACTGAAGCATGTGGCCAGCAGGAACAGTGTACAATTCTTTTTCATCCGGGGTTGTTGTAGTGTTTGTTGTTGAGTAAAAAATATTAAATAATTATTTTAGACGTATGATCTTAAGTGTTGTCTGGCCTGTGCCTACAGCCGGCGTCATGGTATTGTTAAGATTACCCACAGTTACATAGGCAGTTTGTCCGCTTGTCATTTGTACGATGGTATTGGCTCGTATGCTTCCACCAATGGTTGAACCTGCATAAGGTGTTAACGAGCCTGCTACTTCCGATTCAATAACGGAATTCACCACGATCCTTGCATTCAGCGTATTGTTCAGACTGTTTGCCACGGTATACATATTTGAAATGATGATCTCATATAAGCCTGTGGCAGGAGCAGTAAAAATGCCGGTACTTGTATTGTAAGCTGTTCCCACATTTACTGAGGCGTTATTATACACCAGTGTTGCATAACTGCTTCCGGGTGTATAGCTGTTTGTTCTGCTGGCCGCAACAATAACGGCTGTTTGATTTGAAGAGCTGATAACATCTGCTACTGTTCTCTTCCTGACAACACCTCCTGAATTCAAAGTTAAAATACTGTCTGTAGAAGCGCCACCTGCAACACTTGACAATGTGAGGGTACTGCTGGCCGTTAGTGTACCGCTTACTGTGGTTGCACCGGTAAGTGTTTTAGCACCGGCAATTGTTTGTGTGCCGGTGCTAATAACACCCCTTGCAGCAGCACCTGCGTCAGGAAGGTTGAAAGTATATGCTGAACCTGTTGAAGTGATATTGAAGTCTGTACCGCTGGTTCCCGTTGCATAGGTTTGGTTACCGGAAGCAAGCGCCACCCATGAAGGAGAAGCAAAAGTTCCGAAGTTCACATTCATCGTATTGGTGCTGGTATTAAAAACCATCAGTCCTGTTGCAGGCAGCGGAATGGCGTTTTGCTGTGCGGTGGTCATCCTCGGTGCTAAAAATCCTTTTACAGTACTTGTCACATCCAGCATGGCGCTGGTATCTGGCAGTGCGCCGGTACTGTTGATGGCAATGTTCTGGGAAAAGATATTGCAACTGATAAGAATGCAGGCAATGAGGAGGGCCGGTTGTTTCGTTTTCATTTTTTTAAAATTTAAATACATACTGTTTAAGCGTAGTGGGGTTAATTATTCTGCTATTACTTTTTGTGTGCTTATAGTGCCATTGGGCTGTACAATTTTCAGTTGGTAAATACCTGCTGTTAGTACCGAAGGAACATTTACTACCAATACACCAGAACCACTCTCACTCACCAGGCTGCCGCTGTACATCGTTTGTCCGCTCATGCTGATCAGCGTGAGATGATAGTTTCCTTTTGCCTGGTTGCTCAGCAGTACATTGATGGTATTGCCTTTAACCGGGTTGGGGTAGATGCTGATACTTCCAGTTGCAGCGCCGGTGGTTGCTTTTACGATCGCACTGTACTTTGTTTCACCGCTCCTGTCATATACTTTGATCCTGTAAAAATTAGTGCCGGGTGCTGCTGTAACGTCGGCCCAGTTGTAGGTATTGTATGCCTTACCGTTAGCTAGAACTTCTACTACAGCCGTGGTAGAAAAATCACTACCGTTGGCCGATCTTTCCACTTCATATTTGGCAATGTTGATCTCATTTTCCACTTTCCACTCTACTGCTATCCGGTTGTTTTGAACAGCGGCTTTCACTGCAGTGATCGTTACAGGAAGTACGTTGTATTTCTTAAAGATGATCATGAACCTGTCAGTGGCTGCAGAAGCAGGATTGGCGTCTACTGCAAAACTGATCTTGTGGCTGCCAAACACACTGATCCTGTAATTGGTATGGAGATAGTTATCCTGCAGCAGAATGTTGGTTCCAACAAAGTCAGCCGCCGTAATGTCAAATTGATAATTTTTCTGTGCAGTTTTCCACAGTTTGATAAAGAGTGTATCAGTTGCTTCTACATAAGCCCTTCTTTCGGCAGCCATGGCAGTGCCATTCCTGAGAAAAGCAATGTTTTCGTTAATGTTGGTGAATTTCAGCGCATCATCCTGGTCTACTTCTCCACTGAAACCGCTGTTGAATTCGGCCAGGATGCCATCTGCTGCAGTGATGCTACTGTCAGCATTTACAATATTCAGGTTCACTCTCAGTGATTGCGAAGAAGTGCCGGCAGCGGGCCTGAACATCGTTGTATTGTTATAGCTTGCTTTGTTGGCTTCGTTAAACACCAGTGAAGCAGCACCGGCATTTTTTGTTTGTACCAAAAATGCCTGGCCTGACTGGATCTCTTTTGTCATTGTGCTGGCAGAAACAGATTTTGTATAGTTGCCGGTATTGCTAAGATCATCCAGCATTACATAACCGCCCAGTAAATTGAGTGAAGGATCCCACACATAAAAACGGTTTACCAGGTTGTTCCTTGTTAAACTCGTAAAGTCAATGGGCGATGCATAAGGATTACCCACCATCGTGTAAGCGCCTGCGTTAGCAGCAACTGTGAAAGACTGTGTGCCCGTTTGCAATTTGCCTGTACTGCTTAAGGTAGTAGCATTGCAGGTGCTGGTGCTGAAATTATCGGTATTGCGGTCGCCTCTTACAAAAATAAAATAACCGGTATTGGCTGCGCTGCCGTCGCTGCCGGCCGATATGGCAACATTGGTATTGATCACGTTGTTGAACTGCTGTGTTGCTGCATTCCATGTTTTCATGGAAACGTTGTTCTGCGGACTTACATCAAGCCCATTGGCAGTGGTTGGATTAGGACCTGTTACAAAAGTGTTGATGCCCGGCTGGTAAACACCTTTGTTCTGCCAGGTATTAAAAATGGTAGCGGTGTTGCTGAGTGGCGCTGTAAGCATTCTCCAGGCTCTTCTTGAAGGAATAAATCTTTCAACCGTAGCCTTTCCTGAAATAGTACCTGATACCGGGGCTACACGGGCTGTAAGTGCCGCATCTGATTTTAAGGTGAGGTTGCTGTCGGTGTATAAAGTGCCGCTGTTTACAGCAAGTATATTTTTAATATCTGCATCAGATTTCAACGCAAGTCCGCCGGAATTTTTACTGATGGTAAGGTTGTAAAACAGTGTACTCTTGCTGCCATCGATAAAGGCTGCGGTAGTATCAGTGTTGCCGCTGAACGCTACCGTGCCGGTGCCGGGAGTAAAGTTGCCATTGTTTTTGAAAGATGCATTGTTGATCACCAGCGATACATTGCCATTCATTACAATATGGCTGCGTTGGTTGATGCTGATCTGCTGTGCCTGCAGGGCAAGGCAAAAAAAGAAAGTGATTAAAAGGGCTGTAGTTTTTGGGGTGTGTACAGATTTCATGATAGTTATGTTTTGCTCATAACTATCCTGTATTGTGCCACTGTATTAAAATGCTGTAAAGCAACTTGTTGAAGATTTTTATTTATTCTATGTGTTCTCGTCACCGGAGATTTTTCTCCCGCAGAAAATCGCTTTCTTAAAACAGGTACAATTAAATTGTATTAAAGCCTAACCGGGATGCTGCTTGTGAGAACAGCAAATATGTTTTGCTTAAAATGAAAAGTTCGGAAGCTTGAGCAGCTACCCGGCTGATCCAATAAAATATGAAGTGGGAAAGAAAAAATGTTCTTTATAAAAACTTAGACAAGATGCAGCAATCACTATTTGGTTAATTGTGAACCGTTGTCCTTTTTCACGAAGCATTTACAGAGATCACATGTGCTCCCAGCGGGAAAAGTTCTTTTTTAATGGCATGCACCAGGCGAAATTCTACTGCTTCCTCCGGGCTTAACGTGGTTCTTGCATTAAGGGCTTTTATCATTTCATCTTCTTCTTTACCGGTAGCTTTTGCAATGGCAGCAGCGATATTCTCCGTATCAATTTTTAATCCTTTCAATATTTCCTGGATCTTTTCACCTTCCAATTGTCCATTGATGCCTGCAGCAACGGGATGCAGTAAAAAACGGGCATCGGGTGCCGAATACCTTGTAGTGCCTGCACAAAATATCACTACGCCGATAGAATCAACACTTCCAAAATTGTGGGTTTCAATTTCAATGGGGATGCCAACCAGGTAATTGTGTATGGATAAACCATGAAATACACTGCCCCCGGGAGTGGAGATCAGCAATACGATCTTCTGGAATCCTTCCGCCAGTTTTTGATCGATCACGTTCATCAATGCGTTGGATGTATTGCCGTTCACTTCAGCGAAAAATTTTATATAGGCTGTTCTCATACGGATAAAGGTAAGCGAATCGCTTCCGCTTTCACGCCCGGGCAGGATTTTCTAATTTTTTTTTAATATTCAAACCATTTCAATCTTTACTTCGTACCTGACGATGGTATTCCCCGGCTATCCTTCACCCTGCAATTGTTGGGAACTGCTTTCAAATCCTGTGAACCTTCCGCCATCAACTAAAAGTGTTTAATGATCCAAACTCATTGACCACAATTATATAGTGCTTTAAAAAAACATGTATGAACAAAGCTACCATTACTGCTGTATTTTTTTTAGGTTCTGTTGCTGCTTTTGGGCAGCAGCCCTCATCGCCTTCAACCACAGCCGTTTCTATACCTGTTATTAAGATTGAAAAGGAGCCACGTTTCTCCATTAACCTGCATACAGGCTATTCAGTGGGTCTTGGGTCAACATTTAAATTTTACCCGGATAATATAAGTGCTATTGCTGTAACACAGGATGGAAATAATCCTCCTTCCAAAACCATTACCTATTCCAACCCAACAAAAGGTTTGGGCGATGGCTTCCGCTTTGGAGGAGGTGGGTCGTTCATTGTAAATGACTTTATCAATGTGGGGCTCGATTTTGACTATTTCCGCAGCACCATTAAAAAATATAGGGATTCCAGCATTCATCAAACCAATTTGCCTGTTACCAACAATTCAGCCGATGAATATAGTTACAGTGAGCGCAATACGATCGCCTACCAGGCAACATTGCTGAGCTTAACACCCAGCATCACTTTTAAGGCAATCGCAAGACCTAAATGGTTTTTGTACAATAAGCTCGGCGCTGTGATCACCTTCAGGCCGAACAGCCTCCAGGAAGACAGGACAGATATGCATACAAGCAGCGGCTGGCAGGGCTTCTACAGGGATTCATTCAGTACGGTTATTAAAAAATACGAATGGGGTATCCGCAACCCGGCATTTGGTTTTATGGGAGCTTTTGGCGGTCAAATAAAAATTGCCCGCAATACGAGGGCTTTTGCGGAATTACAATATTCGCATATTGTTTTTGTGATAAAGAAACGAACCCTCACGGAATTTAAAGTAGACAATATAAATCTTGAGAATACGCTGACCAGGAGTACCCGGGAAACAGAGTTTGTGAAGTCATTTTCATCCAGTACAGCTACTGATCCCGATAAACCTGCTCAAACGATCATTCAACGAATTCCGATCAGTTATATCGGGCTGCAGGCAGGCATTAGTTTTCAATTATAAAATAACCCCCATGGAAATACAATCAGCCAATTTACAGCACCATGCTTTATCGCACCATGTTGGCGGTAGCAGAAATTTTAGTCAATATAATATTAAAGCAACTGCAGCTTATTTCTGCGCCGTTACTATTGTGCTGGCAGCATTCAGTTATGTATTGGCAGCCTTAACGCATGGAAACCCCCTGGCTGAATCCGGGTATTTATTTGTTCTTATTTTTTTATTCGCAGGCATTGCCCACGTTTTTATTTTTCCCCGGTGGTTATCGCATCTTCACATTTCCGCCACTTTTTTGGGCGGTGTTTTACTGGGTATCCTCGTGGCGCTGGCCTTGCTTTTTACATTCAATATTGCAGCGTTTCAGGGAAGCCACCTGGCATTTCCTGCTGCAGTTGCATTTGTGCTTCCGGCTGCCGGTCAACTTTGCTGGTACTATTTTTCAGGCATCCAGGTAATTTATGAAGCTGATTGGATCATTCCGGCTGACGCTGTGCCTGAAAAAAGTATGTCGCTGGTGCTGAACAGCCTGCCATTTAAAGTAAAAATAAAAATGAATGCTGCCGATACACAAGCGATAATGTTTAATGTAGCACTTACTGATAAACTAACGGTGGCTGCTATGTTCTGCAGGTTTTTATACGACAGGGAAGGCAGGATAGAGGTAGTGGATCAAAATGACCGGCAGTACGCCTGGCGCTTTTATGTATCCGGCTGGTTAGGCAAAAGAGCGCTTGACCCTGAAAAAAGCTTGAAATTAAACAGCATAAAGCAGGGTGATATTATTTTAATTGAGCGCATCAACAGATAATTCACTGCTACTAAAAATTACTGCGATGAGATCATTTGATATTACAGAAAAAAAAAGAAAGATAATTTTATTTACCTTAACGCTCACTGTTTCATTGGGGCTGGCATTCTTTCTTGGCCGTTCAATCAGAGACGGTAACCCCGCAGAAGCAAGCCCGGTCATTGCAGGCCATACGCTGTCTGTTGCTGAACTGGACAGGCTGTTTGCTTCCAATGATAAATTGCAGGATAAGGTTAGGTTGCTGCAGCAACTGGATAAAGAATACACTACCCAGATGACGGACGATAAAAAATCAGATTCTATCGATCAGTTGATCCTGCAGGGAGAAAAGGATCTGCGTGCCACCATTGATGCTGTGGATGAAGAGGGCAGGGCCCTAAAGGATAAACCCGTCCAGGAAAAATTTGCGGATATGGTCAGCCGTTACCGGGATTTACTTGCCGGCAGGTCTGCAAACGAAGGTATGCGGAATGCGATTGCGCTTCGACCGAACGATTTTAGCGACAATGAAAAGGATCTGCTGAAACTGCAGCAGGAATTACTGCAGAAAAACAACAGGATCCTTATGCTGGAGGCTTCTGCTAAAACAATGGTTAAGCAAACTGCCGTCAGCTTGCCAAACGATCAAAGCGAACTGCTGAACAGGAAGATCGCCGAACTTGAAAGTACTGTGAACAGCTATGCCAATGTGAATACAAGCCTGAAACAGGAGAATGAGAAGTTGCAAAAACTTCAAAATGAGAACAACAGGAAAAACAACGGCAATGAAATGATGCTGAAAGATAAAGGAGTGCTGCTGCAGCAGAAAGTGGAAGCACTGAATGCAGAATTACAACTGGCGCAGGTGGATTGCAATTTATCCAGGGTGGATGCGGCCCAGATCATTTCGAATGCCAAACAACGGAAACAATTGTTGTCAGAAGCATCTTCTATCCTCACAAACCTTTCTGCAACTGCCAGCGACGATCTAAAGAGAAAAGTGAAGGATAAGATCGTAAGATTGAACCAGGTAGCTGCGAATACGAGGGATTAAGGCGAATTTTGAGTTTTGAATTTTGAGTTTTGAATTTGGCCAGTCTTTTCCAAATATAACGGCCCCTGTAACTCAGCGTGGAATTACCCACGGAGATAACAGGGGCCGCAGCAGCATAATAAAGTTGTTCCCAAAAAACTTTACCAGATGTTCACCCTTAAGCTGTCAGCCCTGTACATTTTGTCACCGGCTTTGATACCAAAGGCTTCATAAAATTCAGGGATGTTCACAACAGGTCCGTTCACTCTTTCTTTTGCAGGTGCATGCACATCTGTCATTACCTGGTTGGAGATGCGTTCTTTCCGGTGTGCATACATCCAGCTATAGGCATAGCCCAAAAAATAGCGTTGCATGGGTGTATAGCCATGTAGTTTGTCTCCTTTTTTATACGCTTCGGTTTTTTTGAAAGCGTCTATGCCCAGCAGTAGGCCACCAAGGTCAGCAATATTTTCGCCCTGCGTAGCTTCGCCATTGATGTGGAGCGTATCTACCGGAACCATTTCGCTAAACTGGTGAACTATGAATTTGGCCCTTTTCCCAAATTCTTCTCCATCTTTTTTGGTCCACCAGTCGGTAAGATTTCCTTTGGGATCATACTGTCTGCCCTGGTCGTCAAAGCCGTGGGTGATCTCGTGGCCAATGGTGCTTGCTGCAGCATAGCCGTACACAAAAGCATCGTCCAGTTCTTCATCTTTCATTCCCGGCACAGAGAACATGCCGGCAGGTAATACGATCTCGTTGTTGCTTGGATTGTAGTAAGCGTTATAGGTTTGCGGCGTCATGTCCCATTCTGTGCGGTCAACCGGTTTTCCGAGTTTGTTGTTGTAATAATTGGTCCACCATTCATTGGCTCTTTGCACATTCAACACAAAAGGACCTTTATCAATTTTTAAAGCGCTGAAATCTTTCCACCTATCAGGATAGCCTACTTTTTTTGTGATGGAAGCCAGTTTGGCGTACGCTTTTTGTTTGGTGCTGTCGCTCATCCAGGATAGTTTCCCGATCCTGTCTTTATAAGCATCCCGGATGGCTTCTACCAGGTCGCTGTACCTTTTTTTGGCGGTTTCATTAAAATATTCTTTTACAAACAATTGGCCCAGCGCTTCACCCATGGCATTTTCTTCTGCATCTAATACCCGTTTCCATCTTGGCCGTTGTTCGGTGGCACCGGTCAATGCTTTGCGGTAGTTGAAAAGATTGTCTACGCTTGTTTTGTCAAGATAGGCAGCATAGCTAACGAGCAGGTGTGAACGCAGGTAATTTTTCCAATCTTCAAGCGGGGTTGATTTTAGTTCGTTGCTCAGCGCTGTGTAAAACTCCGGCTGGCCAACGATCACAGAATCCAGTTTACTGATACCGGAATTCTTTATAAAATCAGTCCAGTTGATGTTGGAGGAGATTTTGGTAAGACCTCCAATATCCATCTTATTGTAATTTTTGTAAGGGTCACGCAGGTCGGCCAGTTTGCGGCTTGCGCTTGCCAGTTTTTCTTCGAGCGTATACACGGCTGCTGCATTTTTTTGTGCAGTAGCTTCATCATTACCCAGTTGCTGAAAGTTTTTAACGAGGTATTCTTTATAAGCCGCTTTTACTTTCAGGCTGCGTTCGTCTTTATTGAAATAGTAATCCCGGTTGGGCATCCCCAATCCGCCCTGGTCAAGCCGGTAGGCCATCATCTCACTGTTCTTATCATCCTGTGCAATATAATCTCCAAACAAACAGTTCACCCCTTTTCTTTTAAGCTGTGCAGCCAATGCCACCAGGTCGCTGGCATTTTGAATGGCGCTGATCTTATCGAGGTCTTCTTTCAAAGGGCTTAGACCAGCCTTATCCAGCGCAGCTGTATCCATGGCGCTCTGCCAAAAATCGCCGATCTTTTGGGAGATGGTGCCTTCTGCAGCTTTGGCGGCCACAGCATCATCGTTGATCTTTTTAAGCCGGGTATAAATTTCTTCCTGTACCAGGTTGCCGATACCCCAGCCGCTTTCAGAAGAGGGGATAGGGGTTTTCTTTATCCATGCACCATTGGCATAGAGAAAAAAATCGTCACCGGGTTTTACAGTGGAATCAATGTTGGAAGCCAGTATATCCGGCTTTGCTGATGTTTGGGTTGATTTGTTGCTGCAGGCATACAGGCCACAGCAAACAAGGGCAAGCGCAATGATCGGTTTCATGAAAGTAAATTTTGGCATTAAATGTAGAGAATGATTTTGTTATCGGGTTGTTTTTTTGATAAAGGGAAACAGCGGCCTCTTTTTGTACGGGCAGCCGGCAAATACATGGGACAAATTAAGATCGCCGGATTTGAGTGTAATGATTTATTTTTATGGCACACCATAAACAACCGCTATGAAATGCAGAACGTTTTTATTGATCTCCGTACTAACATTATTGATATGCTGCGTGGGCTGCAGCAAGGAAAACCAGGTCGTAGGACCAGCCTCGTCTACCACCGGCTCATTGCTTATCTGGACCGACAACCCGGCAAGGTTTGGAAGCTGCGGACCTACATTGCTGGTTACCCTGAGTTCCGGGGCACAATCAACCATCAGCAATTATTATAGTTCCACCCCTTCAAACTGCATTGACCAGTTTGGGGGAACCTTTCAATTGACTGCAGGCACTTATACCTACACCGTTACTTCGCTCGGTTCCTGCACCTACACCGGATCAGCTACCGTGGTTGGAGGGAAATGTAACCTTAGTAAAATACCATAGTATACAGCCTGTACTAAGAAGTTGCCTGAACTTCCGGGCATGCTCAATATGTTGAAGACTACATCAAGCCTGTCATTAGCTGGACAATGATGTCAATGATTCAAGGTGGTCGACCTTTTTCAAAGCTTTTTAAGAAGGGTAGGGTATAACAAGGTCGACCACCTTTGCCAATACATAACTTTCCAAAGATTTAAAAACTTTACAAAACCTGCTAAACAACCTTTTAAAAAATCTTCCATTGAATGCCGTAACGTGCATAATGATAATAACGTAGTCGACCTTTTGAAAAGCGTTTTAAGAAGTGCAGGGTATAACAAGGTCGACCAGCTTTTCCACCAACAGGCAGCAGCATCAATATTTAATAAACTCCCGCTGCACCGAAGCGCCGGCATTAAAAACACGCAACACATATTTGCCACTGGCAATATTACGAAGAGTAATTACCTGGTTGTTGAGGCCAGCGTTCGCAGCTACAACAGCTTGTTGTACCGTTCTGCCCAGCATATCTGTTACCATTACTGTTACAGTACCTGCAGCAGGGCAGTTGAATTCAACATGCAGGATATCATTGGCAGGGTTGGGGTAAATAGTATTGATGCTGAATTGTTTTTTTACCGGGTTTACCATTACCGTTCCTGAATAATGAATACTGCCATTCCTGTCAACCTGCTGCAGGCGGTAAAATGTTGGCTTGTATAAAACAGGACTGTCTGCAAAACTGTATTTTTTTACGCTGTTGCTGTAGCCCGCAGCTGGCAAACTGCCGATAGCAGTGAAATGCGGTAAAGTATAAGCCCGTTGTATTATAAAGTGACCGCTGTTTATTTCCTGCGAAGTTTGCCATTCAAGCAGGTTAGCAGTGGCATTATTAAAAGCATTAAAATAAAGCAGTGTTACCGGGGTTACATTGTAGTTGTAAACCGCCGAGGTATCGCTGCAACCGCTTGCACTATCGGTTACCAGTACCTGGTAATAACCGTTTTGTGTGGCAGTATAATTTTGTGCAGTGGCATTGCTGATGGCAGCACCATCCAGCAACCATTGGTAATTGCTGAAATGGCCCGTGGTAAAATTGCCGTTGCCATTGTTGATCACAACAGGGTTAAGCCGTTGCTTGATTACAATGATGGTATCAGTACTGGAAATGATATTGCCGGTTGTGCAGGCTGTATAATTTGTTTGAACCAGGTATTTTGCCGTATCGCTTATAGGGCAAACAGCATCAAACTGTATGTTCAGCAGGCTGCTGTCTGCCGTATTGATACTGGTAGTGGCATCCGCTACAAAACTGCCATTGATGGTATAGAGTTTACAGCTTACAAAACGGCTGGCCCCCCGCTGGGTGTAAAGCGGTAGGCTTCGTGGTGCGCTGTCCAGATGGTTGCGTTTTTACCAGGTGCGGCAACGGCCTTGTTTCTTGGCCAGTTTTGAATGCCACAGATGGCCTTGCCGCTATTGTAAATTTCAGGGCAGGTATAATTTTCAAAATACATGTCAATGAGGGCGGTGCTTTCATACATCACCAGTTCAAAAGTGGCAGGCGATACGAGGCTGCAGTCAACATTACCACCCGAGCCAATACGGTAATAGCTAACGATCAGCCGGCGGCAGGGCGCCGTTCCTTCCACCCGCCATTCTATCTTCCTGTCCTGGGGACTTACGGGAGTATTAAAAAAAGAATCAAGACGGGGGTTTAGCCATTGGTAACATCCGAATATTGTGGATCTTGGCACCCAGGCCGAGAAATTACAATCTCCAAAAGCTGCATAGGGGATGGGCGTTTCAAAATAGGGATTGTTCCAGCAATTTGCATTGATATTTTCAAAAGTGATCAGCCCATGCGGGCTTAGTACGAAGCTGCTGAAAACAGAATCGTAAAAACAAAAAGGAAAACCAAAATCAATGGCATTGCTATACTGGACAGTTCTGTAAAAGCTGGGGTCTGCATTACCGTTAGTTGTTGTATATGGAAAGGGCGTATAATCAATATTGCTGAAGCGGTAATCGGATGTAGCCCTCAAATCAGGAATGCTTAATTGAATATTAGCGCAGGTGCCGCTGCAGGTATAAAATGTTTTATTATTAAATCCGGTGGAGAGACAGTTTTGAGAAAGGGATGGCTGGGCAGAAAAAATAACAACGAAAAAAAACAAGAGGTAAACGGGTATTGTTCTTTTTTTCGCTGCTGAATCAATTGGTAATGGTTAAAGAAGAACATACGCCTCATTGAATAAAAATACAAAAAACTCTTCTTCTTTAAAAAAGGTATTTAAATCACTTCCGCCATATTCGGTATATCCGCTGCTTTATACAGGCCGGCATCTAATTTCTTTTTGGTTTCTTCAAAAGCCTTTAACGTGAGGTCCACATCTTCATCGCTATGTGCAGCAGTAGGAATGATGCGGTAAATGATATCACCCTTCGGAATAACCGGGTACACTACAATGGAACAAAAGATGTGGTAATTCTCCCGGAGGTCCATCACCATCTGTGTTGCTTCGGGTACATCGCCTTTCATGTAAATGGGCGTTACCGGGCTGTTGGTAGCGCCGATATCAAAACCTCTTTCTACCAAACCGCTTTGCAGGCGTTTTACATTGTGCCAGAGTTTGGCTCTCAGCTCCGGCATATTGATCACCATCTCCATGCGCTTCAGCATCCCTTCTACGATCAGCAGGGGCAGGCTTTTGGCGAAGATCTGGCTCCTCGTATTGTAGCGTAAATATTTCAGTACGGCTTTTGGTCCGCTGATGAAAGCACCAATACTGCCCATGCTTTTTACAAAGGTGCTAAAGTAAAGATCAATGCCTTCCTGGCAACCCTGTGCTTCATCGGCACCGGCACCGGTTGGGCCCATATAACCAAATCCATGGGCATCATCGATCAGTATCCTGAACTGGTATTTTTCTTTTAAGGCAACAATTTCTTTTAAAATTCCCTGCTCTCCATCCATGCCAAATACGCCTTCCGTGATCACCAGGATACCACCACCGGTTTTTTCTACCATCTTTTCAGCACGCTGCAGTTGCTTTTCAACATCTGCTGCATTGTTGTGCTTGAAGGCATAGGTGTAACCCATGTGCAGGCGGATGCCATCTACGATACAGGCATGCGCTTCCGCATCATACACGATCACATCCCGGCGGTTTACCAATGCATCAATGCAACTCATAATACCCTGGTAACCGAAATTGAGCAACATGGTATCTTCCCGGCTAACAAATTTGCTGATCACTTTTTCCAGCTCTTCATGTTTGGCCGTATTGCCACTCATCATCCGGGCGCCCATCGGGTTGCCCATGCCATATTCAGCAGCGGCGGCGGCATCTACTTTTCTCACCTCCGGATGGTTTACCAAACCAAGGTAATTATTGAGACTCCATACGATCATTTCTTTACCACGAAACTGCATCCTTGGTCCCAGTTCGCCTTCTAATTTAGGGAAGGCAAAATAACCATGCGCCCTGTCCATGTGCTGGCCGATCGGCCCCCCGTCTTTCACTAATTTTTCAAAAACATCTGCCATAATAAAATGTATGATTGCTGATTTAGGATTTATTGTTTTTTGATTCCGGCTTCAGTATTTCAATGCAACATCGTTGTGTCATGCATCCCGAGAACGGCCTGCTTGCTGCCTCGGGACTCACTTGTACAGCATAGCTCCAATGAACTTTTACCGAAGCGAAGGATAGAACACGGATTGAACTGATTGTAACGGATGAAAAAACTGATAAAAATCCGTTCTCATCTGTTCTATCCGCTTCATCAGCGTTTCAATTTAAGCATTTGAATCCTCCGCATGGCCGCAAAAGTAAATCATTCCCTTAAAACTGTTACCATTGCATTAATTCTTCCTTCAACATAAATTCCACAGTACAGCCGCTATATTTGTAAAAACTTTTTTATGTCAAAAAAGACATGGTGCTTTCCCATATTGCTGTTGCTACTATCCGCAACTTCCATTGCTCAAAAGGCCGGCAGCAGGCCATCGCCGGCCAAGCCAAAGTTGATCGTGGGGCTGGTGATCGACCAGATGCGCTGGGATTATCTCTACCGCTATACCGACCGTTATGGCAGCAATGGTTTTAAGCGGTTGCTGAAAGAAGGCTTCAGTTGTGAAAATACCATGATCCCTTACACGCCCACCTACACAGCCGCAGGCCATACCTGTGTGTACACCGGGAGCGTTCCTGCCATACATGGTATTGTGGGCAACAGTTGGTACGACAGGCTCAGCAAAAAATATGTGTACTGTACCGATGATAGTACGGTGTCAACCGTGGGTAGCACAACGGCGGCTGGTAAAATGAGTCCCAATAATATGTGGACCACCACCATTACCGATGAATTGCGCCTGAGCAATAATTTTAAAAGCAAAGTGATCGGCATCGCATTAAAAGACAGGGGCGCCATCTTACCTGCAGGTCATAGCGCCAATGCGGCTTACTGGTATGATGATAAAGTGGGCAAATGGATCAGCAGCACGCATTATATGACGGACCTGCCATTGTGGGTGAATGCCTTTAACGATAAAGCCTACCCCGAAAAATACATGAGCAGCGACTGGAATACCCTGTTGCCTGATTTTAAATATGATGCCAGTACTACAGATAACAAGCCTTATGAAAGTACCATCAAAGGGGAAGAGACCACCGTTTTTCCACACCAGTTGAGCCAGGTAAAAAAGAAAGACAGGTTTGAAGCATTTAAAACAACGCCTTTCGCCAATACCTATACGCTTGATTTTGCAAAAGCGGCCATTGAGAATGAAGGGCTGGGAAAAAATAACGTCACTGATTTTTTAGCGGTGAGCATTTCTGCTACCGATTATGTTGGTCATGCTTTTGGTCCCAATTCAATAGAAGCAGAAGATACTTACCTGCGGCTTGATAAAGACCTGGCAGAATTCCTCACTTACCTCGATACCAAAATGGGCAAAGGTAACTACCTCATTTTTTTAACCGCCGATCATGGTGCGGCGCATGTGCCGGGTTTTTTAAATGAGCACCATATCAATGGCGGTGGCATTGATGACAAGGATATTGAAAAGCGGTTGAACAAGGCAATCGTTGAAAAACTGGGCATTCAAAAAGCCATCGATCATGTGATCAACTACCAGGTGTACCTGCAGGACAGCCTGAAACAAAATGATGCATTGAAAGAATTGATCATTGCTGAGTTGAAAAAGGAGCCTGTAATACAAACGGCTGTAGAACTTGACAAACTCAGTGAAGCAACGCTGCCGGAGGTACAAAAAACACGGCTCACCAATGGCTACACACCCTCCCGGAGTGGTGATATACAATTCATTTTTAAGCCCGGTTATTTTGATTGGGCCGGCAGGGGTACTACCCACGGTTTGTGGAATCCCTACGACTCACATATACCACTGTTATTTTTTGGATGGGGTATTAAAAGCGGCAAGCTCAACAGGGAAACCTATATGACGGATATTGCTGCTACCATCGCTGCGATGCTGCAAATACAAATGCCGAGCGGTTGTGTGGGGCATGTGATCACAGAAGTGATGAAATGACCTCACAGTTGCAGGATGACGGCTTTTACCTGTTCAATATAGGCCCTGATCTCAACTGGAATTGCTGACACTTCCGCATCAATGGTCCATTTACGGTGTACTCCATTTATTGTTTGTTCAATGTAGATCAATCCCTGGTCATGGCAATCAGGACATCCATACGTTGTATCTGTGTGCGTGATAAGATAAGATGGAAAGCTGTCCTGCAGCGGTTTTGCAAGCAGGTACCGGTCATTGGCCATTGGTGTAGCCGAAAAGACCAAAGGATTGATATACGAATTGGTATTATCCGGGTACAGCTGCTGATCCTGTATTTTAAAAAGTGTAGCACAATCATCCATGCAAAGCGAATGATATGATCCGAATACAAAAGAGTTTTCAATTATCAACGCCCTTTTTTCTTTTTTACAGGCTGCAACCAGGCAGCAGGCAAACAGGAGTACAGTAATTTTTTTCATCCCTTTGTTTATTGATCTGACAATTATTTATTGTAAAGGGTTGCTTTTTAAAAACGTTTATTAACGCCCCATCAGCGCAAGATTTATCCCGCTGATCAAAGTAGCAAGTGAACCTTTTGCCAGCCGGAGGCTGCGGCAGGCAGTACTGCTATTTACCACCGGGAAAAATTTAACTCCATTGTTGATCACTACATCCGTATTGGCATCCGGCAATACGCCGCAATTCCAGTTGGCGGCGTTTTCCCAGGCCGTGCTGCTGCTACCATTCCAGTACGCAGTAAATTTCAGATCGGTAGTATTGCTGTATGTAGTACCGTTCACCAGGCAGCGGTATTGATAGCCGTACCAGCTTGTTGGGCTATTGGTCAACGTTAGGTTCATGGTATTGCTGCCTGTGTAAAAGCTGTTATCGGTGATATTGGAAAATCCTGATCCGGTATTTACCTGCCACTGGTAACTGCTGCCGTGCAGGTTAGAGGTAATGGCAATGGCACTGGAAGGGCAGGGGCTGGCAACACAGGGCGTACCGCCAAGATCGGTGAAATTTTTGCAAAGTGATTGATAGTACTGGTTGGCGATCATTGCATCATGTATCACCACTGCATTTTCGTCGTTCGAATACTGGGCTGCTGCGGTCCAGTTGAATGAGCCGGTAAACACCTGCGGGTCAGAGGAAGGATTCAGCGGATCTACCAGCATTGTTTTATTGTGATAAAAATCTGTTCCGGAAAATACGATCATATTGCTGCCCAGTACCGGCAACAGGTTGTTGTAAGCATTGTTGTTCAGGTTAAACTCATCCATGATGCCTTTAACGGTAATGCCGCTGTTGTATTTGTTTTTAATGTCGTTGGAGATAGAAAAATCAGTAAAGGCATAGATAGAAAAGAACAGGTCGAAATTAGCAGTGTTGATGCTCCGCTGCAATTTTGATCCCAGGCTGTCTTTCGGGCTAAAGTACACCTGCACCGGTGTGCCATTTACATTGAAATTTGTTTGCGCACTTGGTGTTTTGAAGGTGCTGAACTTAGCTGCATTGGTATCCGGCAAAGCAGCGGTGCCGCCCCACATTTTATTGAACTCATTGTAAAATGCCAGCGCTACCTGCCTGTTCCTGATAAAAATGATGTTGTTGTAATCGCCGCTGGTTTGAAAATCGCTCCAGTTGTAAGAACCAGTCTGCGCTACGGCCTCGGTACTATCCGGCGAATTCACATCGATCACCATAAATTTATTGTGCATGATGTAATTGTCGTAATTGGCGCTGGGAGACTTATGCACCTGGGCATTGAGCAGTGATAGCCCGGAGTTGGCGGTAGCAGAAGTTCCGTTGTATAACCAGCGAACAGTAACACCTCTTGCAATAGCATTGTTAACGGCAGTGGCAATTTTTGCAACATTGCTTCCGCTGCTGGCCGTATAATTGTACAGGGCAATGTCGATGCTGTATTTTGCCCGGTTGATGTAGGCGGCGATCGTGTCAGGAAATTTGCCATTCAGGTAAACCGCATTCATGCCGGTTGAAATGGTATTGTTTACCGGGTGATTGAAATAGCACCTGATGTTTGGATTTTGTGCGGCTGCAGTATTCAATACACAGCCGGCAAGCAGTAGGAATAGTATTCGTTGCAAAGCTTTTCCGGATATTTTATAGAGTCAATAAATGAGCCGGCAAAAATAAGTTTCTTTTTTCAGAAAAAACAGGCAGTGGCTAAGTGACATGCCAGAGCCCGGAAGAAACAGGGATTGTCAGCACTGCATTAAAGTTGCCGTCGCTTTTCGGAGGCCATGTTTTTCCTCACTTCCCCGATAAAATATTCCCGGATGTTTGCAGAGAGCGTAGAGGCTGCAATGTCAAGTTTGTACATCCTTTCGGGATGCCACTGTACGCCAAGCAAAAAAGGCTTGCCGCTCCGGTCCGCCCATTCATAGCCCTCAGTTATGCCATCTTCAGATACTGCATTGGCTATCAATCCTGCCCCCAGTTCATTCACACACTGGTGATGGGCGCTGTTGGCCATATCCCGGCTGCTGTGGGTGATCTCCTGTAGCAAGGTATCTGGCAGGATGATCACTTCATGCTTTTCATCGCTGGTATCACTGCGGTGCAGTTCGTTCGCTTCCAAACCGATGTCCTGCACCAGGTTGCCCCCAAGGATGGAATTTACCAGTTGCATACCACGGCAGATGGCCAGTACCGGCAATAGCAATTCCTGGCTTTTTTTAAAGACAGCGATCTCAAATTCATCCCTTTCTTCCTGGAAATGCAGGGGTGCATTGGCGTAATCAGTTGTTGTGCTGCCGTAATATTTAGGATGCGTATCCACACCACCAGAAAGCACAATGGCATCCATTTTGGCTACCATTTCCAGGTTGTTGTCGGCAGCACTCAGTCTCACTACTTCTACATGGTCCTGGCCGGTAAGCCAGTTCACATAATTCAGGTGCTTTTCTTCGGTGCCGGTATACGTGAGCCCGATCGTTATTGTATGCTCCATTGTTTTGATGAGATTGGGTACATTTTCTTATTACTGCAAAATAATGCTGCGACGGGCATATTAACAGCTGCTACTGTTGAAGCCCGTCTTAATTCAGCCCATTCGTTTATATTTGCTGCCTGCAAAGATAACCAACCGTTAAAATAAAGCAGGGGCGAGGTTTACCGGGTTAAATTTTTTTATTGTAAATGAGAATACCATATTTCCTGTTGATGCTGTTGTTTACTGCAACGGCGGCTGCCCAGCAAAAGCCCATCTACACGCAATATGTGCTGAACAATTATATTCTCAATCCTGCCATTACCGGTATTGAAAATTATACAGATGTAAAGATCAGTCACCGCCAGCAATGGACTGGGATCGATGGTGCACCGGTCACTACTTATATTTCTGTACATGGTCCTATTGGCAAAAAAGATTACAAAACAACGGCCACTTCTTTTGATGTAACCGGCGAAAATCCCCGTGGCCGTTCTTACCTGGATCAATACACGGCATCTGAACCGCACCATGGCATTGGAGGAATGATCGTGGGTGATAAAACCGGGTATATCACCCGGTGGTCAGGCTATGTAACCTATGCCTATCACAAAGGGCTCAGCGCCCGTACTACTCTCTCTGCTGGTTTTTTGGCCGGTGTTTCCTCCGTAAGCATTGATGCGTCAAAAGTGCAAACGATCGATCCCAATACCATCGATCCGGCTATCGGGATATTGAATGGTACCATTTCAAAAGTAAAACCAGAGCTTGGTGCCGGTATATGGTTGTATGGCGGAGATTATTACGTGGGTGTTTCTGTATTGAACATCATTCCCGGCAAAGCGAATTTTGTAAAAGATGCCCGGTATGGCAATGATTTTCTGCCGCATTTCATCACCACGGCCGGCTATAAATTCTTTTTAAGTGATGATGTTAGTTTGCTGCCTTCGGTAATGATACAATACGTTAAACCATTTCCCCTGCAGATCTATACCAATGCCAAGTTGCAGTACCAGGACCGTTTCTGGATAGGCAGCGGTTATCGTTTTGGCGACCAGCTGGGTGGCTTTGCGGCCATGGCAGGTGTAAATATCTCCAATACTTTCAATATCGGTTACTCCTATGATGTGTCAACTTCTTCGTTAAGAAATTATTCCAGGAATACACACGAGTTCATCATTGGCTTTTTGCTGAATAATAAGTACGGCGATTTTTGCCCAAGAAACGTATGGTGATCAGGCTTATCAGTCGATTAGCTGTATCAATGTAGACAACGTATGACTTTCTCCCGGCTGCAGGCTGACGATGTCAACGCCTTCGTAAGCATTTGCCGGCTCTGCACATACAAAGGTTTTAAAACCGTCCGGTGCCATATCGCTCATGGTTGCCGTAGTAGCTTCCCCGGGATTCCAAACTACGGTTACCTTACTGCCGCTTTTGCCTACGCTGATCTTCCTGTCAAAGCCTTTGTCGTGTATAATGCAGGTGCTGCTGGTATTCACATAACGCCGGTTGGTTTCTTCATTAAAATAAAGCAGGGCGCTATGCTGTGTTTTTAACTGGGTTCCAAAGGCATCATAATAAGTTGCATCCTGCAGGCCTTCCAGTGCGAGGGTATCAATATTGCTGATGTTAAAATAAGTATGAAGGGCATCAGAATAATCAAATGGCTGAGCGCTGGTATTGGTAACCGTTAGTTGAACCTGAAGTGTTTTACCAATGATGAACCGGGCGGCCGCCTTAAAAGAAAATGGCCACAATTGCAGGGAAGCTTCAGATTGCTCAAGCACCAGTGCAACGGAAATGGATTCGTCTTCAGTTTCCCCCACTTCTGCCACCTGCCATTCCTGGAGACGGGCAAATCCGTGCTGGGGCTTGCCTTTATCAGAAGGGTGAGGACCGAACCAGGGAAAACACAATGGAATACCACCCCGGATGGCTTTGCCTTTTTGAAACAGGCTGCGATCACTCATCCAGATAACATCCTGCTGGCCAGCCGGTACAAAACTGAGCAACTGTGCGCCGTACAGCGATATCCTTGCACTGCTGTGACTGCTGTTGATGGCTAACATTGTGAGATCTCCGGTGCCGGAACTGAATTGTACTTTGCCGCTGATGGCAAATTGCCTGTTGAGTGCTTCGATCATACTGCAATAATAACTCATTTTTAAAACGAATACCAACGCAGGAATTGTTACAGGCGAAATGCTTTTTCCACAAATTATTCAAGGCATAAATCACTTAACAAGCGGCTAACAAAATATTGCAGAATTACATTTATCTTGTAGAAAATTAAACTTACAATTATGAAAAAGTTATTGATTGCTTTATGCTTTATGCTGGGATTTGCCGGTATTGCCACTGCCCAGCAGGTGAAGAAAAAAGTAGAACCTACTGTAACTAAACTTGAAAAAGCAAAACCTGCAACGGCTGCTCCAGTAAAAGATGGTACTGCTCCCAGGAAAGCGGATGGCACACTGGACAAACGTTTTAAAGTGAATAAGAATAAAGCTCTGGAAGGAAAATTAAAGAAGGACGGTACGCCGGATATGCGTTACTCCGAAAACAAAAAGAAGAAAGGTTGATTACATGATATTTTTGTAGAAAGCACTCCGTTAACGGGGTGCTTTTTTTATAACGCCCGGTAAGCTGCTCCCAGTTGTTCGGTGATATCGCCGGCCAGCATGGCTTCTTCAGAAAATTTGGCGGCTGCAAGATCGCCGGCCAGTCCATGTAAATAAACGCCGAGCAGGCAAGCCTCTTGTGCGTTGTATCCCTGCGCAAGGAGACCGGTCAGTATCCCTGTCAGCACATCGCCGCTGCCTGCGGTTGCCATGCCACTATTACCAGTGGTATTAAAAAATCCTTTTCCATCAGGACAGGCTACCAGGCTGTTCTTTCCTTTAAGGATGATATAACAGTTAAGCTGAACCGCTTTTCTAAGGGCTGTTTGCATCCGCTCAATATCATTGGCAGCTTTGCCAAATACTTTTTCAAACTCGCCTGTATGTGGTGTAAGGATCGCAGGATTTTTTTTGCGTTGCGACAACCTGAAGGAGAGTGGTTGCAATAAACTGAGGGCAGTGGCATCTATCACCAAAGGATTATCCCAGGTATTGATCAGTTGAAGCAGCAACGTGGAGTTGGTTTCCGTTGGTTCAAGACCCGGGCCAATGCCGATGGCCGCTTTCTTTTGAGAAAGGATTTCAAAACGATCTTCCGCTGATGCAATGGCTTCCGGCAGGGCCGTTTGTATCACCGGCATCAGGGCCTCTGTGCTGTGCAGGGTAACAAGACCAGCACCGCTTCTTAAGCAGGCTTTGGCACAAAGTATGGCAGCACCCATCATGTTTTTGCTGCCTGCATACAGCAGGGCATGGCCGAAAGAATATTTATGGGTGAATTGTTTTCTTGGTTTGTAAATGCTGTGTATCAATTCCCGGTCGATGGTAGCAAAGACCGTTTCCGTTTCATCGCAATAACCACTGTGCAGCCTGATATTCATCAGATGTATATTGCCCGTAAATGCGGCGTTTTCTGCCAGCATAAACGCCAGTTTGTAAGATTGGAAACTGAGCGTATCCGTAGCTTTCACCACTGTGTTGCCGACTGATGTGCTGTCTGCAAAAAGACCACTGGGCAGATCAATGCTGATCACACTGGCAGCAACCTGGTTAATGTACTGCACCAGTTGTGTTGCGATGCCTTCCAGCGGCTTGTTCAAACCCGTGCCAAACAAGGCATCGATCAGCAGGTCGCTGTTTGATAAAAGAGGAAAATCATTTTCCGAAGTAATTTCCTGTACAGGTACATTCAGTGCTTTTAATCTTTGAAGATTGCTTTCGCAATCCGCACTTCTTTGCCCAGCTTTCAGCATAAATGCCTTCACCTGTTGCTGATCGCTGATCAACATTCTTGCAATGGCCAGTCCATCGCCGCCATTATTGCCATTGCCGCAACAAACAATGAAATTTCTACCAGGCTCAATATTTTCCCTGATCCACCGGTGGCAGGCTTTGGCGGCCCTTTCCATCAGGTCGATGGAATCAATAGGTTCATGCCTGATCGTGTACTGATCCCATTCTCTCACTTGCGCTACAGAAAATATTTTCATGCATTAAAATTACGGAATAATAGTTGCTGCTTTCAGCAATCCATATCCCGGTAATTTAGCATCCGCTTTAAAATAAAGACCAGGAGATAATGATTGGAGTGGGATACTGACGTGCATTGAATGCCATGCAGCTTCAATGTTGTTTATTTACCAGTATCATGAATTTGAGTATAATTAAAACGTATATCTCACAGAAAGCCCAATACCAGAAGATTCAAAAGCTACCTGGCTGATAATATTCAATTCAGGTTTCCAGTCGAGCGTAAGGTTCAGTGGAATTTCATCGAACTTATAATCCAGCCCAACAATACCGGCCGCACCAACAAAAGTATTGCTGCTCCGGATGGCAAAATAACCACCGCCACCGGCAAACCATTGCAGGTTGTTCACAGCTTCTATCGGGAAATGTAATTCGTACAAGCCACAAAGCCCGAAGCCATTATTGATGCCTACGATGCCTTCTACAGCAGCTTTTTCATTTAAAAAATGCTTCACTGTAAAGCCTGCTGTGATGGCTGCGGAATTAGGGCCAAGACGAAGGCCTGCTGCTGTTGTGTAACCACTGCCGCCGTCCTGTGCTTTTGCTGAGATACTGATCAATGCAACAAGACAACTGAATAACAAAGTTTTTTTCATGCTGTATATATTAATGGGTTATTCTGACAGCGCTAAAATTATGCTATGGTTGTTTACGGGTGCAAAAAAATCCGTTAAAGTAAAAATAAAATTCAGCAGTGCTGATGGGATGCAGTAGGAGTGCGCTTTTTATTCAAACAGTTCCAGTTTGTTCTTTGGCCGGCGGGCATCGAGCCATTTAAATTTGTTCAGTTTTTTCTGATCATCAGGGATCTGCTTCATCGGGTAGAGTGTGCCATCTACATCATTCACAAACTTCACCTTGTTCACGGTTTTGTCAACGAAATAAATATCGATCACATCTCCCTTGCAGCGGTTCATACCGGTAAAGGAGCTGTCTTCATTCTGGGGGTAAAAAACGCTTTCAGCGGGAGAACCTTTCACTCTCATGTAATCCATCGTGCCGTTCTTAAAATAGCCGTTGAGGGTGCGGCCGGCAATCTGGTTATACATCTGGCTGTTCAGTTCATTGATCACAATGCCATTCTCGAACACGTACACACGGCTGGCCTTTTTATTTTTCGTGTACAGGTAAATGGTATCGCCTGCTATCTGTGATTTTTTGCTAAACACCAGCGGATCCTGGAACATACGGAAAACAGAATCTTCTGATGAATAGAATAAACTGTCACAAACTGCCTGCAGAGAATCATTGAATATCCTCACATGATGAAAGGCCTGGAAGTAACGGATAACAGTATCTTTTGAAAGACTGATGGAAGTATCCCGCTGTAATATTTCATTACCGGCAATATTTTTATTTGCCTCAGTACTGTCGTTGCTTAAGGCCATGGAAGTATCTGCCAATGCCGGAATTCCGGTTTTGGCCAGGCCATTCTCTCTTTTCTTCACCAATGAATCCACTGCCGGCGAAATGCTTGTAACGGTTGCAGTTGTATCATGAACCTTGTCGACATGGCTAATCGTACTGTCATTTGTTTTAATCAAAACGCTGTCACCCTGCACCACCGTTGTTTGTTTCAATGTATCGGTGGGGGATAGTTGCTTTTCTCCTTTTTTATTTTTCTTTATCACACCTGAAAAAAGGGTATCGGCGGCAATGTAAGTGCTGTCGTTTCCTTCACCCTTAAAGATGAGTACCGGTTTACGGGTTGCCAAAAAAGATTGTGTATTCCTGTTTAAAAATATTTGTCCTCCGAGAACTGTGGTGCCATTCACCGTATCTCTTACCACCGCGTTGCCTTCCAGTTGTGCATTGCCCGTGGCTTCATCAATAGCGCTGTTATCGCTTACATAAATTCCATTTGAATCGCTGAAGATGGTGCGGCTGCCAAAAAAAGCTTTGCCGTTTTTAAGATCATAGGTACCGCTGCTGGTGTACACATCACCGCCATCTTTGTTCCTGATATGCGTTTGTGTGATAAAGGTTACCACCTGCGTTTGTGTGTTGTACAAGAGGCTGTCCGTATCGATCTTGTATTTGGGATCTACGAGGTGTACGCTCTTTTTAAAGTACACATCTTTTGTATCGGCATAGTAAACACCTTCTTCACTGGTAAGCACCGTTTTACCATTCACCACACGGCCGCCTTTCTGGTATTTTCCAATATTGGTTTTAAGATCATACTCCAGTTCATCTGTGTACAGCGTTCCTTTTTTATCAGACAGGCGTACATTTTTTTTCAGGTAAGCTACCCGTTCCTGGCCAATGTACTTGAGGTATTGCGAATAAGTATGTATGCTGTCGGCCTGGTTAATATGGATATTGCCAAATGCCTCCATTATGTTCGTGAGTTTATTAATGGCGGCGCTGTCGCAGTTAAATAAAGTTAGGGATTCTCTTAACAGCACATCTCCGGCAATGGTTTGAAAAGGTACCGTGTCGATCAGTTTTTCTCTCAGGCTATTGCCTTTTAGTATCTGGATCAGCCGCATGGTATCGGATGCCGCAGGAGCAACGATAGGGGATTGCGCTGCTGCATATCGATGTGCAACGCAGAGGAGCAAAACAACTAAAAAGCGGTAAGTAAAGGTTGATCTCAATTCAAAACGTGTTTAGAGCGGCTGCAATTTCTGCTTTTTTAAATAAATGAAATCACAATTTATTCCTGCTGCATCATCGGGAAACTGAATAGCAGTCAGTCAATGGCTTTTTATTAAAACGGCATTGAATGTTATTGATTGAGGTAAGGTGCATTGATCGTATCTGGCAATGGAACCATCAATGGGCCACTCTTGTCTTTTTTGCCAAATACAGAAATATTGATGTAGCGTTTGGGATGTGTTCTCAGGTCATCCAGCAGTAAATTCAGTTTGTTGGAAGTTGCATTGAGGTTGTTGTAAAGCCTTGGATCATTCATCAGCAGACCCATAGTTCCTTTATCACTGTTGGCTTTTTCCAGGATACTCTTCAATTGAGTTACAGAACTGTTGATGCTGCCAAGCGTAGTCTCCAGGTCGAGTTTGGCAAATTTGCCGGTGGCCGTTTCCACGTTGGTCATCGTTTGCGTAAGCTTGTCGTTATTGTTTTTAAGAGCGCCGGTAAAAGCATTGAGGTTGTCTACCGTTTTAGCGATAGAACCGGTTTGTGCATTCAGCATCGCCTGCAGCGAAGCTGATGAAACCGCCAGTGAAGCCGTGGTGCGGTTCAGGTTTTCCATCGTAGCACGGATATTATTCTTGGTATTGGGATCAAATACACTGGTCACTGTACCAAGTAAGGTATCCAGCGATTTTACGGCATTGGTAACCTGGTACAGTACTGGGTCCAGCTTTTTCATCGCATCGCCAATAAAGTCGCCGGCGGCCGCTGTCTTTAACTGGTCTCCATCTTTTTTTAAAGCGTTGCTGTTACCAAGTTTTATCTCGAGCTGCACACTTCCCAATAATGATTTATTGATCACGGCATAGGAATCTTCAGGAATATTCACATCTTCCTTCATGTTCACGGTTACTTTTATCTGCCGCATGTCTTTTCCTCCATCGGTATCGTACACAGAACCTACTTCCTTTCCGTTGATCACAACCGGGTTGCCCTTTGCCAATCCCTGTATATCAGAAAAATTGGCGATGTATTGCGTATTGCGTACGCCCAGGCTTTTGCCCTTTAAAAAATTAAATCCTAAAATCAGCATTACGATCGCAATGGCCGTAAGGGAACCCACTTTTGTTTCGTTAGAAATGGTCATTTGCAATGAATTGTTATTCGTCAAAAATAAGGATTAATCTGCCAGCGCTGCTGCTGCATTTTACAGCAGTTATTTCTGAATGGTTTCTCAGAAAAGGAGCGAAGCTTGATGTATGATGCGAACAGTTACTTTTTGGGAGCGGGGCGTGAAGAACTCTTTTTGCCGGCTCCGGGAACACCTGCTTCTTTTAGTACTTTTTCTTCTGCTTTAACATCGGGAGCAGGCGCATTGTTCTTGTTGCTTTCAAGTTGTTCTTTGTATTTTTTTACCGCCCGGGTAATGCATTCTGCAATTTCCTGCTGTCCCTTGTCACTGTTAAGATAACGTTCATCATCATGGTTGGTAATAAAGCCGGTTTCCACCAGCAGGGCAGGCATATTGGTAGCCTGCAATACCCAAATACCTTTTGCTCTTTGATAGATGCCCAATGCAGGGCGGTCGGTTTCTTCGATCTGTGCATTGATGAATTCAGCCAGCTTGATACTTTTTTGCTGGTACCTGCCAACTCTTGCTGTAGCCATCATTTTATATTCCGGCGCACTAAAATCAATTTCGTTGAGGGTACTGTCTGATCCCGATCCGATCTCGATATCTTCTGCAGATTCATTCTTCATCAGCGCATTTGTTTTGTCGACTGTTTTATGTGCGGCAAATAACCAAACGCTGGTGCCGGTTCTTTTGCTGCCGATCTTATAATATTCATACACCGGCACTGTAACGGTGTAGGGAGTAGATTTTTTGACTCTCTTCTTTTTGCCTTTCCCGGTATAGGTAACCTTGTACCTTGTTTCCTGCCTGCTGCCAACCTGCCTGCGGCCTGTTTGAAGTGCCACGGCATCGGCATGTATGCAGATAAAAAGATCGCCTTTGTTTTCGTTGGCTATATCAGCTTTTTCAGGTGGACTCTGGTAAATGTCTGTGGTACGTGTAGGAACGATCTTTACATCCGGCAATTGTTTTTTTAATTCCTCCACCAGTTTGAGGCTGATGCCGAGTGTAACATTTTTTTCGTAGGAATTAAGCCCGCCTTCATATCCGCCGTGTGCACCAAAATCCTTTCCTCCATGCCCTGCATCCACAATAATGGTTTTGAGCGCCTTTGAATTTTGTGCAACCGCCGTTAACGACGTTGCAAAAACGGATACCAGGAATATTGCGCAAGCTTTTACATTGAGCATAATCAAATATTGGTTTACCAGGGGGTTAATAATTTTTATAAGGTTTTATTCACAACATGTTGCATTGAATATGATTATTTTTGCCGCAACTGCAATGATGAACGCAAACAAAGGTAAGGTAAAATACATATCGGCATCCACAGCGCTGGCACTGGTTATAGCGGTAACGGCAATGGCTGCCGGTAAATTGCGTGTTTCTAAGAATTTTGACGGGAGTTTTTACAATACTTTAACTGCTGATACACCACCCCCGCCTAAAAAGCCCCTGCGTTTAAGACCTGAAAAAGATACAACGGCAAAACCGGATACGGGTTTGCAGGCGATCATTTCATCCGATACCGGTTTGATAAAACAACTACCGCCTGATTCTCCTTTTGTAAAAAAAGTAGATACGTTCGATATCAAAATGTCAAAAGACTCCCTTGATGCACCGATCTATTATCATGCAGATGATTCGATGGTGATGGACGTACCCGGCAACAAGATCATGCTGTATGGAAATACCACTACCGCAAAGTACGAGGACAATGAACTCACGGCACCAGGTATTGTGTTTGATCAAAAGAACAATATGATCACTGCTGTTTACAAAAAAGACAGTACCGGCAAAGTGATCTCTGCACCCACTTTTAAACAGGGAGATCTTACTACGGTAAGCGACAGCCTGGCCTTTAACCCAAAAACCGGCAAGGGACTCACGGTAGGTACTTACACACAGCAGGGCGAAATGTATGTTTACGGCCAGCGGATAAAAAAGATCGACTCTACTTCTTTTTATGCATACAAGGCAAGGATCACCACCTGTAACCTCGATACACCACATTTTGCTTTTGTAAGCAAGAAGATAAAATTCATCAATAAAAAATTTGCGGTTACCGGCCCGGTCCATCCTGAGTTCGAAGGCGTGCCCCTGCCCATCATATTGCCTTTTGGTATTTACCCGATGTACCAGGGGCGCCACTCCGGCCTCATTGCCCCGGCTTTTACTGCCAATGCGCAATACGGGCTGGCTTTGGAAGGGCTGGGCTATTACAAAGTGCTGAGCGATATCTGGGATGTAACGGCAAGGGGTACCTTTTATTCGTATGGAGGATGGACGCTTGCAGTAAGTCCGCGGTATTACAAACGTTACCGTTACACGGGTAATTTTAATATTGATATACAAAGACTGAAGCTGAATTTTAAAGGCGACCCGGATTACTCCGTCAACAAAAGTTTTAAAATACGATGGTCGCACAGCATGGACAGCAAAGCCAGGCCCGGCGTAACTTTTACCGCCAATGTAGATGCCGGCAGCAATAGTTTCAATAAGAATACGCCCAATAATCCCGTATTGAATTTTAATAACCAGCTCAGCTCCTCCATTAGTTACAGCAAGGTGTGGAAAGACAAGCCTTTTAACATCAACATACTGGCCAATCATAACCAGAACAGTACTTCCAAACTGATCAGTATTACATTACCCAGTGTAAGTTTCAATGTAAACACCCTGTATCCTTTCCGGAGAAAAGAAGCTGCCGGTTCCTTAAAATGGTACGAGAATATCGGTGTGGCACTCAATACCAATTTCCTGAACAATACCAGTTTTTACGATGATACGGCTAACGCCGCACATGATTACCGTCCTATCTTTACCCAGATAGCAAAGAACATGGTGTGGGGTGCAAGACACAGCGTACCCATCTCTTTGTCATTGCCGCCATTGGGGCCGCTGCAGGTATCGCCGGGCATTTCTTATACAGAAACCTGGTACCAGAAAAGAACTGAGTATAGCTGGGACAGGGCCAATAAAAAACTGGATACGGTTATCAACAAAGGTTTTTATACTGCCCGGGAAATGTCGTTCAGCCTGGGCGTTGCCACCAGGATATTCGGCATGTTTGGTTTTAAAAAAGATTCAAAGATCAAAGCGATCCGGCATGAGATTCGCCCCTCAATCAGTTTCAATTACAAGCCCAACATCAACGACAGGTTCTTTTATTTAACGCAGGTGGATTCTGCTTTTAATTTCAGGCAGTTCAACGTGTATGATGGCAACCTCAATTCGCCCTATGGACAGGGCCGTTTTGGCGGGATTGGTTTTAGCATCGATAATAATATCCAGATGAAAGTACGGGATAAAAAAGACACCAGTGCAGATGCTTCCAAAAAGATCACATTGATCGATGGTTTTGCAATCAACGGCGGGTATAATTTTTTGGTTGATTCATTCCGGCTCAGCAATCTTAACCTGAGCGCCAGGACAAATTTATTTGATAAGATCAATATTACTTTTAGCGGTACACTCGATCCTTACACTTATGATACTACCGGCAGAAGAATTGACCGGCTGGTTTGGAAGGACAAAATAATTACGCTTGGCCGTTTGTCAAATGCCAATGTTTCATTGTCTACCAGTTTTAAAGGTGGCGACAAAACGAAGCAGGACAAAACAAAGAAAGCGTTGAGCAATGCGGTAAATCCTTATACAGGCCTGCCGCTCACCGAAGAGCAGGCTGAGGCGGCCTATATCAGTAATAACCCGGCAGACTTCACCGATTTCAGCATTCCATGGTCGGTTAATTTTGGTTACTCACTGCGTTTTTCGCAGGCCTACGACAGGGTGAATCACCGGTTTAAAACCACCACCAACTCCGATGCCAATTTCAGCGGGAGCGTAAGGCTTACAGAAAAATGGCAGATCGGCTTCAACGGTGCTTATAATTTTACTACCAGCAGCCTGGGGCTTATATCGTTTTCCATTGCCCGTGAAATGCATTGCTGGCAAATGGCCATTAGCCTTTACCCGGTTGGACAAAGGAAATTCTTCTCTCTTATCATCAGTCCTAAGTCAGCGCTGCTGAGAGATATCAAAGTCAACCGTACCCGCTATTTCTACGACCTTTGATCAGTTTCCCGATCTTTTTTGAACTTCCTCAAACCTTGAACTGATATCAACGGCTTCATGTGCATTCAATTTCTCCAGGTCGAGTATAGTAGTATTATTTTGCTGGTTGCGGTGATACATGGGCAAAAATTTTGCGCCTGTTACAATTTCACTGAGGGTGTAAGAGCTTCGGGCAACAACGGTATTGCTGAACATATCATCAAATGCTTTTACAAACACCATGATCTCCCCGGCGGTATTGGCAAAGTCTGCCTTGCTGAAGGCAAAGAAGGGGCTGCTTTCAGTAATGGGATGAACGATCGTCCAGCTCAGGGTGAGTGCATTTACCTGGCTGTATTCAAGATCAAGAAAGAAAAACCTGTTTACCATCTTTCCGTCTTCTTCAAGGGTAAGCCCTACCGTTAGTTTTGCTTCTGCATCTGTCAGGTTATTGTTTTTAAAGGGCGCTATCCGGAGCATGATGGCCAGGCCGTCTTTATAGGGAGCCAGCAGCGCATTGTCGCTGAATTTTAAAAAAGCCCTCGGTTTGCTGAACCGGGCATAGAACAGGCCGGTGGCAATGGCAAATGTAAGCAGGCCAAGCAATGCTTCGAGCGAGGCCACGGCGCTGGCCATTAAACCGGTAGGATTAATGCGGCCATAACCAACCGTAGTAAATGTTTGTGCACTGAAAAAATAAGCCTCGCCGAATTTTTCGAGATTGTTGGAAGCACTCAGGCCTCCAAGATGTTCGATGCCAATGAGCGAATAAATACAGGCGAAAATAAAATTGATGCCAAGAAAAAAGAGCAGGATCACCAGCAGAAACTTGGTACTGCTTAGTTGCAACAGGGTATGAAACCAACTGATCCGTTCAAAAAATGGAACACCTTTTTTTTCGACATTTGGTACGCCGTCCTTGTTGATAAAACGACCGCCCTGTGCTGCATTGTTGCTTCCAAAGCCTGTATTGATGGCTGCTGTTGCCTTTGAGTTTATTTTTTTGAGTAATGCCATAGTGTTTAAAAAATCTATTATTTTTTAAGTTAGTTTATTTTAAGCAATTTATATTGCAAAATAAGTGCAGGTATGACAGATCAGTTAACCGGTATGCTGAAATGCCCCGTTACAAGGAGGCAACTATCCCTCCAAATGATCAGGCAAACAACCAAACAACTCGATGGTTCGGCAACAACCGTGAAAGAAGAAGGAGTGCTTTATTCAGATACTGACCGGCGCAACCGGTTATACAACCTGTTCAACTGCATCCGTTCCGTTACTTCAATCCTGCCGCTCACCCTGCAATATTATCTTTACCGTATCAGCATCTTCCGCTAAGTTTCTGTGTAAACAACTAAAAGGCAATCAGCAGAATGCAAGAGAAATGATGGTCGACATCCTCGACTGGTTTACACCGGAATTCCGGCGGGAACATGGGCACAGTGAAGAAAAGAGCTGGTTTTACAAATGCAATTACAGAACGTGACAATAACCACCGAAAATATTTTTGGCTTTAATACGATTGGCGAAAAAGCAGGCACAGATATTTTATCTTAAATCTTTCAGGATTTAATTAATTTGGAAGCATGAAAGTATTGTGGCTTGCAAGCTGGTTTCCCAACAGAACGGCGCCATTCAACGGCGATTTTATCGAGCGCCATGCCATTGCGGCGGCTGCGTTTATTGAACAGTTGTTTGTAGTGGCAGTTGTAAAAGACGATGCGATGGAAAAGGGAAGCGTTGAAATTGTAAAAAAGCAGGAAGGCAACCTTACAGTGTACACCGTGTATTATAGTAAAGGAAAATTCAGCCCCGCAGAAAAACTCCTGTCTTTTAGAAAATATTTTTCACTGCAAAAAAAAATATACCGGCAGATAGAACAGGAATATGGGCGGCCGGATATAGTGCATGTGCAGGTGCCTATGAAAGGCGGGCTGTTTGCACAATACCTCGAAAGAAAATACAGGATACCCTACATCGTTACAGAGCATTGGGCCGCCTACGATCCTTTGTGCAGGCCGAACATACTCAACTACGGAAAAACCTTTATACGGCTCAACAACCTCGTACTAAAGGGCGCAGCATTGGTGCTTCCTGTAAGCGACTACCTCGGGGGGATCATCAATGACCATTTTGTAAAGATCCGGTACACTGTTGTTCCAAACGTAGTGAATACTGAATTGTTTTTTCCTGGTCCAAAAAGCGATTCAGCCTTGCTGCAGTTGATCCATGCTTCTACCATGGGCTATCAAAAAAACATGGAGGCCGTGGTGGAAGCACTTGCCTTGTGGAAACAGCAGGGCGGCGCATTTGAATTGAATTGCTATGGGCCGGTAAACCTCGCATTGGAAAAAATGGTGCAGCAGCATTCATTGCAACAGCAGGTTTTTTTTCACGGCGAAGTAGTACAACCAGTGTTAGCCAGGGCCATGCAGCAAGCCGACGCATTGATATTATACTCACGCTACGAAACATTTGGTTGTGTACTGATTGAGGCCAATGCCTGTGGGGTACCCGTGATAGTGAGTGACCTTCCTGTATTTCATGAGTTTATTAAAGAAGGGGTGAATGGTGTTTTTGTAAAACAGGATGATCCTGCAGCATTGGCCGCTGCACTGGAAAAATTTGCCCCATCAAAAAGCAGTTTCGATCAACGGGCAATTGCCAACAGCACCAAAGAGCGTTTTGGATATCAAACAGTAGGAAAGCAGATAAGCGATATGTACCGCTCCGTGCTCAGTAACAACCATTGACCTTTTAATGTGGGATCTTATCCATCACAGTTGAAAGAAAAAATCCCTGCCTGATCCTTTCACCTAATTGCATGGCCTGCCGGTTCATTGTCTCATATTCGATTGCAGAAATGGCCTTGATCTTCCCGGGAATTTCGCTGATGGAATTGATGGTAAAACCGATATGCTGTTGCTGCACAAAATCAGCCAGTGCACTTTCCCGCCAAACGATCACGGGCAGACCGGCAGCGAGGTACAGTGAAAATTTATGCGGATTGTTCCACCGCAAATACTCATCGCATTGTTCCAAATGATCTCCGTCCCACACCAGGCCAAAGCTTCCTTCTAATGCGGAAGGCAGTTCCGAAGGTTGAATGATGCCTTTGTGTACAAATGCCTGCTGGTTGTTGCCGGCTTCATATCCTGCACCATATACATTGAACTGGCATTCTTTTACCGTACCAAGGCCGTAGACAAAACCCGCCTTTGCAATATTACCTGCGTAACAAACAGAAGCTGATAATTGCCGGGGCTGCGGACTTCCACCAACAGGATAGTCAAAAACATCGATGGAGAATATTGTTGCAGCAGGAAGATATTGCCGTAGTTTTTTATTCATTGCCTCATTGTGCCCGATGATAAAACTGAATTGCTGCAGCAGATTGATCTCATTTTTAAAAAGCACTTCATCTTTGTCACGGATACCATCCAGGTCAATGATAAGCGCCACCGTTTGTATGCCTCTCCATTTTAAAATGCGCAACAGAAATTGATAGGCCGTTGCCAGCAGGGGAAAATGGAAACCCACGATGCTGTTCCGGGGTATAGAAAACGCCAGTTGAAATGATTTCACCAGCCGCTTCATTTTTATTAACCGTGATCCTTCTGTTGTATCCCGGAATTGCAGAGCCTGGAATCCTTTCGCCAATAATATTTTTTCATTGTCCTTCCTCACCACAGCAGCATTGAACTGTGTATTGTCGTACGCTTCGGCGAGATAATATTTAGCAACGGTCTTCAATTGGCTGCAGGTTGATTTTTCAACAGGTTCTGTACATAATCTTTTATTGCTTTTACAACACTGTTCTTAAAAACAAGATGCTGCAGGCTTAGGTAAAGCACAATACAGGTCACAAGGGCTACGCATAGAACGGGCAGTGGTGTTACCAGCAGGTTCCTGCAAAGCAATACTACGGGGATGAAGAGCAGGCTTACCAATACCGTTTCCAGTACGATTGCAGGCTTTAACTGGAACCGGATCAGTTTGTAAGCCTGAACACCCGTGATCACTGTGATCAATAGCTCCGTAATACCTGTAGCATAAGCGGCTCCCTGCGCCGACAAAGAAGGGATCAGTAAAAAATTAAGCGACACACTGGTAATGCAACCTGCAACTACGGCCAGCAAAAATTTTCGCTCCTGTTTAAAGGGAACGAGGGTTTGAAAACAGAAAAGGTTGCTCAACCCGATCACCAGCGGTAAAAAGGCAAGCGTTCTCATCAGTGGAACTGCAGGCAAAAATCGTTCGCCGGCGATCACCACAATGATCTCCGGGGCCAGCACATACAATCCGCATCCGATGGGGATGCCTGCCACAATGATAAATTGAAGCAGCTTGCTCAGTTGTATCCGCACTTCTTCATTTTTTCCGCTGCTTACGAGATAAGACATCCTGGGCATCAGCACGGTGCCAAGTGCCATGATCATCACCAAAAATATCTTTACCATTTTAAGCACCGTAGTATAATAGCCTACCACTTCGTTGTTATGGGTGATATGATTGAGGATGATGGTATCAAAATAAACATAGATGCTGATGGCGGAAGAGGTAAGAAAAAAATGCCATAGTGGTACCAGGTGTTTCTTCAGTTGAAACGCCTGCCGGCTAAAATGATTTTCCTTTAATAATTTTCCGGCGTTGATCAACGCTATCACCAGCATCCCTGCGGAAAAGATGCCGAAATAAATCACCTGGTCCTGTTCGCTTTTTACCAGTACAAAAAAAGCCGCCAGCATCAATATCCTTACCAGTATGGTTCTTACAGCGGCAAACCTGAAATGCTCCATCCCCTGTATATACCAGTCGAATGAAAAGGAACTTACCAGGATATTTGCCATACCCAGCGTGTACAGTAACGGTGCACCTAACCAGCTTTTAAAACTGAAGCCTATAAAGAACAGGGTAGACAAAACCGCAAATAGGCTTTGCAGTACGATCAGTTCCCTGATGAGTGCAGCCCTTTTTACCGCATCATGCCTGGCAATGGCGATCTCTCTTACTGCGTAAAACGGGATGCCGAAGGCAGCGAGGATCATGAATACCTGTGATAGAAAATCTATATAATTTACCTTCCCAAGGTTGTCGGGGCCCAGCACCCTTGTGATATAAGGATAAGTAACCAGTGGCAGTAAAACCTGCGTGGCGGAAAGCAGTAACTGGTAAACAAATTTGTTTTTGAGTGAGCCCAATGAGTTTGATTGAAAGTGGCGTAAATTATTGATTCTATTTTGATAATTGTAAAAAATCCATCTGTCGTTTGCCACTTCCTTTTTTATTTCTGTTGCAGTAGCTTAATTTTGGCGCATGTCTGCAGAAAAAATTATAGGCGACTGGAAGAAAAATATCTTTAAGCCATTGTATTGGCTGGAAGGAGAGGAGGATTATTACATCGACCTGGTGATGAACTATGCCGAGCATAAAATACTGAATGAAAGTGAGGCTGGCTTTAACCTCAGTGTATTTTATGGTAAGGATGCTGTTTGGAGCGATGTGGTGAATGCCTGCATGCGGTACCCGATGTTTGCCGATAAACAGGTAGTGCTGCTGAAGGAAGCCCAGCAAATGAAAGACATTGAAAGGCTGGATGCCTACATCGAAAATCCCCTTGCCTCCACCATTTTCGTGGTGAGTTACAAAGAAAAAGCACTCGATAAGCGCACCAAGCTCTATAAAACCATCAAAAAGGATGGGGAAGTGTTCACTTCCGAAAAGATCAGGGATTACAAGATGGTGGAGTGGGTAAAAGATTACATCGGCCAGCAGCAATTTGAAATGAATCCCAAAGCAATTGCCCTGCTGGTAGAATTTGTGGGCAACGACCTGAGCAGGGTAACCAATGAAATTGAAAAGATCACGGTGAATTTGGGCAGCCGCAAAACCATCACCGAAGATGATATTGAAAAATATGTAGGCATCAGCAAAGAGTACAATGCATTTGAACTGCAAAATGCGCTGTCTTCGAAGGATCTTGCCAAAGCCATCCGGATCATCCAGTATTACGAAAGCAATCCCAAAGCTGCACCGATACAGTTGGTACTGCCCTCTCTCTATGGTTTCTTCAGCAAATTATACAGTGTATGCGGCATGGTAGATAAGAGCGAAGGCGCCATCAAGCACCTGTTTTATAACAATCCCTACGCTGCAAAAGAAGCACTTGCCACATTGCGGTTGTACGGCTACGAAGGGGTAGAGAAAGCCCTGCTGGTGCTACACGAATACAACCTGAAAAGTATCGGCATCAACAGTACAAACGTAAGCGATGGCTCATTGATGAAAGAGATGGTGGTGAAGATTATGAGGTGAAGAGAAGGGTTGAAAAGTTGAAAGGTGGAAGGGTTGAAAAGTTGAAAGGTTAAAGAGTTGAAAAGAAGAAAAGTGGAAAAAGTGAAAGGGGTTGATAAGGTTGAAGCGTTGAAAAGGTTAATGGCTACGGCTTGGTTAAGCTCTCTAACTCATAACTCATAACTCATAACTTATAACTCATAACTTATAACTCATAATTCAAAACTTCAGCAGCCTGCAGTTTATCCTTCGCCAGTTGCTCTTTCAACTCATCCAGTCCATTGAATTTTTGCTCGCTTCTAAGGCGTTTTTTGATATAAACGGTCAGCGCTTGTCCATAGATCTCTTTGTCAAAATCAAAAATATTTACTTCGATCATCCTGTTGATACCTTCCACAGTTGGCCGTACCCCAATATTCATCATGCCGCCATAGCGGGTTTCAACCGCAGGCTCCGATTCACTGTGCAGTACTACTTCCACTGCATACACACCGTTGCCGGGGATCAGTTTTTTTTCTTCATTGACGAACAGGTTGGCGGTTGGATAGCCGATCGTTCTGCCCAGTTTATTTCCTTCCACCACGGTGCCGCTGAAAAAATAGGCATGGCCAAGGTATTCATTGGCGGTGTCGATATTTCCTTTTTGCAAAGCCTGGCGGATGATGGTAGAACTAATCGTATTGTTTTCCAGCATAAACCCCGGGATCTCTTTTACCTGGTAATTGAACCATTTGGCTTTTTCTTCCAGCAATGCAAAATCACCACTGCGGCTTTTGCCAAACCGGTGGTCATGGCCAATGATGATGGTATGCGGCTGAAATCGTTTCACCAAAAAACGCTGGATATAGTCTTCGGCGGATTGTAAAGAAAATTCTTCTGTAAAGGGCGTTACCACCAGGTGATTGATCCCGTACTGCTCAAGTAGTGAAATTTTTTCCTGTAAGGAATTCAGCAAAAATAATTCTGTTTGCCGCATGGCGATCACCTGCCGCGGATGCGGATGAAAAGTGATGATGACAGTTTCGCCATTGATCTGCCTGGCTTCATCCAGCATTAACTGTATGATCTGCTGGTGACCTTTATGAACACCGTCAAACGTACCAATAGTTACAACGGCATTTCTAAAAGCGGGCAGGTTATTGATGTCTGTATGTACTGTCATATAAAAGAGGTGCAAAACTAATTGATAATTTGTTACGATGGATTGATTAATTGGGTTGTAAATTGCCGGTTTAACACAATGTTTCTTGTTTCTTGTTGCTCGTTTGGGAAACTCCCAGGCAAATAATGGGTTGCCAAATTATGAGGAATCCAAAACGAGTAACGAATAACAAAAAACAAGAAACGGGTAACGATTTAACGAGTAACAACTATGTCCTTATACAACAAAAGAGGTGTCTCCGCACAAAAAGAAGAAGTACATGCTGCCGTTCAAAATCTCGATCAGGGACTGTTCCCCCATGCTTTTTGTAAAATTTATCCTGATTATTTAGCCGGCGATGCTGATTTTGTAAACGTGATGCATGCAGATGGCGCCGGAACCAAAAGTATCCTGGCATACCTGTACTGGAAAGAGACCGGTGACATCAGTGTTTGGAAAGGCATTGCGCAGGATGCCATCGTGATGAACCTGGATGACCTGCTTTGTG
>DDEU01000084.1 GCA_002336815.1 Chitinophagaceae bacterium UBA1946
GCCAAAAATTTCATCACCCCACAATAGTTAAGATCTTGATCGCTTTCGCAATATTGATAATGCAAACATACAGTAAAAGATCATTACCTTGAAAATATTTCATCAATAATTTTTAAAATATGGAATCTGTTCAATGTTTTGCCCTTTTATTTGAATGTCATTTAATTTCATTTTGAATTTTGCCCTTTTCCTTTAAGAATTTTCTAACGCCCTTTTGAGCGGGCGGGCACCAATAACTACTGCAATATGCTGCTGGCGCATTCTTGTAATATAGAAAATGTGAAAAATGGGGTGAAAATTTTCAGGTTCAATCAAAAATTTCTAATTGATTGTATATATATTTGAAAATACTTTAAAAATACCGTTGTATGGCTGCCAAACACAATCTCGACAAACTTGATCTTCAGATCATTCATGAAATGATGGAGACTGCGGAGATTTCTTATGCAGAATTGGGCAAAAAATTGTTCGTGAGCGGAGGAACCATCCATGTGCGGATTAAAAAATTACAGGAGCTCAACATTGTTAAAGGCACCAGGTTAAATGTTGATCTTAAACAGTTGGGTTATGATATTACCGCCTTTGTGGGCATTTATCTCGAAAAAAGTTCTTTATACGATACCGTTGCAAAAGACCTGGAGAACATTCCTGAAATTGTTCGCCTCAATTACATCACCGGGAATTATAGTATGTTTATCGAGATCGTTTGTAAAGACATTACCCAGCTCCGTTATGTACTGCACGATGAACTGCAAAAGATAAAAGGGATTGAACGTACCGAAACATTTATTTCGCTGGAAGAAGGCTTCAGCAGGAATGTAAGGGTAGCCCCTGCTGAATAATGTGATGATGGTTGGAGATTTGGAAATGAAAGAGCCCATTCTTTACGTTAATCATCAAATCGCTCAATCACTTTTTACATCCACGGCATCTCTCAGCCCATTCCCCAGTAAATTAAATGCCAGTACCAGCAGCATGATAGCGAACCCCGGCACCAGCGCCAGCATGGGATTGTGGGTAATAATAAAATTATAGTTCTCTTTGATCATAAGGCCCCAGCTTGGTTGTGGCGGCTGCACACCAATGCCTAAAAAGCTAAGTCCTGCTTCTACAATGATCGCAGTGGCAAAATTGCTCGCGGCAATCACCATTACCGGCCCGAGTATATTGGGTAAGATGTGTTTTACAATGATCCTTGCATTGCTGAAGCCCAATGCCCTGGCCGCCTGTACATATTCCAGTTCTTTGATGGCCATTACCTGGCCCCGTACCAAACGGGCCACACTCACCCACATGGTTAGCCCAACAGCAATAAAAATCTGCCAGAAGCCTTTGCCCAATGCCATGGTGATGGCAAACACCAGCAGCAGCGTAGGGATACTCCAGGTTACATTAAGCAGCCACATGATCAGGGCGTCTATCCTGCCCCGGTAGTAACCTGCCAGGGCGCCCAGGGTAATGCCAATCGTTAATGAAATGAGTACAGCGATCAAGCCAACGGCAAGGCTTACCCTTGTACCAATAATGAGCCGGCTTAAAATATCCCGGCCAAATTTATCTGAGCCCAACCAGTATTTTTTTTTGATGATATTTTGTGAAATTAATTCGGGGTGATTGTTTGTAAGCCCGTTAATAGAATAATACTGCAATACCGAAGTATCCTGGTCAACATATTTATTAATGAGGAGACTATCGTTGGCGATGCGGTAGCCGTTAATCGGCACATAACGGTAAAGCTCCTTTTTGCCATTGAAGACCGTTATTGCCCAGCTACCCGTATAGCTGTTGCCGGCAGTGGGCACTTTGAGGAACTGTTGTGTATAGCCCGGGCGCTTAGCCTGTATCTCGACGGTTTGAAGGTCTGCATTGGGAGAATGATCCGGTGCAATGAGATAACCAAACAAGGCAACAAAAAAAGACAGCACGATCACCACCAGTCCAACCATAGCGGCCCTGTTTTTTTTGAGGCGCTGCCAGGTTTGGGTGCTGAAGGAAAAAGATTGCTGCATGAGGGGAAGGTAAGAAAAGAATGGATAGGGATAAAGCTGATACGGATTTTAAAACGTGAAATTCCCTTGCAAAAAAAGGAAATGGCCAGTTTATAAACCCAGGCGAAAGCAAAAAAAAGGGCTCAAAAACTGAGCCCCCAACGTCTTAAATGACTTAAGCTTTTCAACCGTTAACTTCTAATTTTGTTGCTTCCAAAATACTGATGCAACACTTCCGGCAATACAATCCCATCAGCCGTTTGATTATTCTCCAGCAGGGCCGCTACGATCCTTGGCAGCGCCAGTGAAGAACCATTTAACGTATGTACCAGTTGTGTTTTGCCATTAGCATCTTTATACCTTGTCTTCATGCGGTTGCTCTGGAAGTTCTCAAAATTGCTCACAGAGCTCACTTCCAGCCATTTTTGCTGGGCTGCACTAAACACTTCAAAGTCGAAGGTGAGGGCGCTGGCAAAGCTCATATCACCGCCGCATAAACGCAAAATGCGGTAGGGGAGTTGCAGGTGCTGCAATAGTTTTTCTACATGCAAAACCATTTGTTCCAGCGTATCATAACTTTTTTCGGGTTGCACCATTTGTATGATCTCTACTTTATCAAACTGGTGTACCCGGTTCAATCCACGCACATCGCTGCCAAAGCTGCCGGCCTCTCTTCTAAAACAGGGGGTATAAGCCGTCATCATAATCGGCAGGTCTGCTTCCTTTACCATTTCATCCCTGTAAATATTGGTAACGGGTACTTCGGCGGTGGGGATCAGGTAAAAATTATCGGCCGTGGCATGATACATCTGCCCTTCTTTATCGGGTAACTGACCGGTAGCAAAAGCGCTGGCTTCATTTACCATCAGCGGTGGCAGGTATTCAGTGTAGCCGGCTGCGGTATTGTAATCTAAAAAGTATTGTATCAATGCCCGTTGCAGTTTGGCACCCTTTCCTTTGTACAGGGGAAAACCACTACCGGTTATCTTAGCACCGGTTTCAAAATCTACCAGGTCATATTTTTTGATGAGCTCCCAATGCGGTACCGCATCAGCAGCAAGTGAAGGTTTTACACCCGCTTCCCGTACCACTTCATTTTCTTCGGGTGTTCTGCCATTGGGCACAGAGCTGTGCGGCAGGTTGGGCAATTTCACCAGGTCGTCCTGCAATTGTTTTTCGGCCATGCTGAGTTGCTCGGAAAGGTCTTGTGCAGTTGTTTTTAAACCGGTCACCTCGTTTTTTTTATCCTCGGCTTTTTCTTTTTCACCCTTGCCCATCAGCATACCGATCTCTTTACTGGTGGTATTAATAGTGGCCTGGATGGCTTCACTGTCCACCTTTAATTTACGTACCTGTTCATCTGTTGCAAGAATGGTATCCACTAAAGAAATATCTGAAAAGTATTTGGCCGCTAATCTTTCTTTTACGAGCTCTTTGTTTTGCCTCAATACAGTTATCTGTAACATAATGCTGAAAAATTTTTGCAAAGGTAATGTTTTGACGGCCTCATCTTCCATCTCGATCCCCAAAAGAGACGGAGCGGCACATCAAATCTTTATGGAATTTTTGATTTTCCAAATGCTCATTTTGTTCTTAATTCGCCGATAGCTGGCGTCATTTCACAGTTGAATCGCATCTCAAATTTTCGGGTCTTTTTAAACCCCTCTATTGAATGGGCAGGGGAGGCCTTATATTTGCAGCATGCAACAGGCGAAGGACGATCTGCAGGTACGGTGGTTAAAGCTGAGAATACTGCTCAAGGAAAAATACGGTATCAAACCAGAAATGGATGGCATTCTTTTTTTGATCGGTGTACAGGAGTTGGGTACCGGCAAGCAGGAATATACAAAGGAACAAAAGCAGGACCTGATGCACATTGCCGTTTGCACCATACTGGCGCCGAGCGGCTATTACAAACTGGATGGCTTAGATGAAGAGGGCTGGCCGCACTTTACACAGTTAAAAGCACTGCCCGAATTTCAATTGATAGAGCAGGAAAATTTTTTAAAGGATCATGTGCTGATGTATTTTGACCAGTTTTTTAAAGAAGCATAATCAATCACACCAAACTATAGTTAAACAATGAACAGGTTTTCTACGCTGATTTTATTGATGGCAGCATTATTTTTTGTAAGTCCGGCCAATGCACAGGTAAAGAAAAAATCTCCTGCAAAAAAAGGAGTTGTAAAGAAAAAAACACACAGGGTAAAACCGGTGTACGACACCACTGTGATAGCCGAATCATTCACCCGGGTAAAGATCAGTACCGAATTTGGTGATATGGTGGTGAGGCTTTACAACAAAACACCAAAGCACAGGGATAATTTCATCAAACTGGTAACAGAACATTTCTACGACAGCCTCTTGTTTCACCGGGTGATCAATGGTTTTATGGTGCAGGGAGGCGATCCGCAAAGTAAGTATGCACCGCAGGGGCAGATGCTTGGCAACGGGGATGTTGGCTATACCATCCCGGCTGAATTTGATTCAACCCTGTATCATAAAAAAGGTGCCCTTTGTGCAGCCCGTACCAACAACCCCGAAAAAGCCAGCAGCGGCTGCCAGTTTTACATTGTGCAGGGAAAGAAAAGCAGTGATGGAGAACTGGATAACCTGCAGTTGCAAAGAGGAATTCACTACAGCCCGGCTCAACGAATGACTTACAAAATGAATGGTGGCACACCTTTTCTTGATATGAACTATACCGTGTTTGGCGAAGTAGAAACAGGGATGGAGGTAATTGATAAAATTGCACTGTCGCAAACAGACGGCAGCAACCGCCCCGTTACGGATATCAGAATGCGGATGGAAATACTGGAACAGCCATAGCAGCAAAAAATTATTCCCATAAAACAACAAGTTGTTTAAATTGCAGCGGTTTTAAAATCTATAACCATCATCACAAACTAATTTTATGAACGCTCCTGCAACGCTCCGCTATACAAAAGATCACGAATGGATATCTCTGGAAGGCAATGTGGCCACCATTGGCATTACAGATTTTGCACAAGGCGAACTGGGTGATATTGTATATGTTGACATCAGCACAAAAGGCAAGGCATTGGCTGCCGAAGAAGTTTTCGGTACTGTAGAAGCAGTAAAAACGGTAAGTGACCTTTTTTTACCAGTAAGCGGCACCATCACAGAAGTGAACCCGGCACTGGAAGCACAGCCGGAATTGGTAAACAGTGATCCGTATGGCCAGGGCTGGATGGTTAAAATGACAGTGGATAATCCTGCAGCCGTGGAAGCATTGATGAATGCAGAAGCTTACACAGCCTTAGTTTCATAAATTTTAATGACAGCTCACAACAAATCTCTCCCCCGGACAGCATTGTTCTGGCCCGGTATCGTTTGGTTTTTAGTTGTATTGGTACTTATCTGCCTCCCGGGCGAAGATGTTCCCGAAACGCCCTGGAGTGCCGTCCCCGATTTTGATAAGCTGGTACATGCCGGGTTGTTTGGTGGCATCGTGTTCTGGTTCAGCATGCCATTTAAGAAGGCATCACTGCAAAGGCAGCAAAAGATCAACCTGTACTTAAGGCTCACGATTGCAACGGTAATTTGGGGCATTACCACCGAGTTCATTCAAAAATATTTTGTTCCCGGCCGCCAGTTCGACCTGCTGGACTGGGCCGCCGACAGCACCGGCGCTATCATTGCGTTCTTTGTATGTAAAAAATTCTTCCTGTAATCCCAGGCAGTACCTTCCACCCTTCAGCTTCAACCTTGCGCCCTATTCAAAAACCTTTCATTATATTTGCTACGATGATAGATAATACTATGGAATACAATACCACGAGAAGCTACCTTATCATGAGGGAGTATGGTAGGCATATTCAAAAAATGGTTGAATATGTTTTAACGATCGAGGATGATGATAAGCGCCAGCGCAACGCACAGGCCCTTATTGAGTTGATGGGCTTTTTGAACCCTCATTTAAAAAATGTGGAAGATTTCCGTCATAAGCTGTGGGATCATTTGTTCCTCATCAGCGATTTTAAATTAGACGTGGAAAGTCCCTACCCAGTGCCAACCCGTGAAACGCTGAAGGCAAAGCCGGAGCCATTGCGCTATCCCAAAAAATATCCCAAGTTCAATCACCTGGGTAAGAATATTGAATTTGTGATAGACAAAGCATTGAAGGAAGAAAATCCCGAAAAGAAACAGGGCTTTGCCAATGCCATTGCTTATTACATGAAGCTTACCTATAGCAACTGGCATAAAGAGCTGGTGCATGATGATAATATACAGACAGAACTCAGTAGTATGACCGACGGTCAACTGGAATTCAACAACCGTCCTTTTGTAAAACACAGGACTGATAATGTTGACCGGGATGATTATCGTTCCGCTGGCAGCGGGTATCGTAAAAACTACGGGCAGCAGCGCAGTAACGGCGGCAGCGGCGGTAGAGATAATCGTAACGCTGGTGGAAGGGATAACCGCAACAATGGCGGACGTGATAACCGGGGCGGCAGCAGCGGCGGTAATAACCGTAATTTTAAGAAGCGTTATTAATAGCTTATAATATTCAATTGCCCGGCACTTTAGTGCCGGGTTTTTTATTTATTTTTAGCTGCTGTTCAATTTCATTTACACATTTATCATTACAATATCATTTCATGAGTTCATTTGAAGTAAGAGGCGGTAAAAAGCTGTCGGGCACTATTACACCACAGGGTGCAAAAAACGAAGCATTGCAGATCATCTCTGCGGTATTGCTTACACCCGACCCTGTTACCATCACTAATATTCCCGACATCATTGACGTAAACCTGCTGATAGAATTGCTGGGCGAAATGAGGGTGAAGATAGACCGTGTAAGCCGTGATACCTGCATCTTCCAGGCAAATGATGTGGATGTGGAATACCTGAACAGCGATGCCTATCACAAAAAAAGTGGTAAGCTTCGTGGCTCCGTGATGCTGGCTGGCCCTATGCTGGCCAGGTTTAAAAAAGCATATATCCCTAAACCAGGCGGCGATAAGATCGGCAGGCGCAGGCTCGATACCCATATCCTCGGTTTTGAAAAACTCGGGGCTGCTTTTGAGTACAATAACGATGGTTATTTTTATTTGTCGGCACCCCATCTTAAAGGTGCTTACATGCTGCTGGATGAACCCAGTGTAACCGGTACCGCCAATATTTTGATGGCTGCGGTAATGGCCAGTGGCATTACCACCATTTACAATGCAGCCTGCGAACCTTACCTGCAGCAGTTGTGCAAAATGCTTAACCGCATGGGTGCAAAGATCAGCGGTATTGGCAGTAACCTGCTTACCATTGAAGGCGTTGATTCACTCAACGGTACCGAACACCGGATGTTACCCGATATGATTGAAGTGGGCAGTTTTATTGGTCTTGCAGCAATGACGCAAAGTGATATCATCATCAAAGATGCCGGCGTAGAAAGCCTGGGCGTGATCCCGGAAAGATTCCGCCGCCTCGGCATAAAACTGGATATCACCGGAGATGACATACATGTGCCTGCGCAGGACATGTACGAGATTGAAAAGTATATGGACGGTGGCGTACTCACCATTTCTGATCATCCATGGCCGGGACTTACACCCGACCTGTTAAGCATCCTGCTGGTAACAGCCATACAGGCAAAAGGCAGCGTACTCATTCATCAAAAAATGTTCGAGAGCAGGTTGTTCTTTGTAGATAAACTGATCGACATGGGTGCACAGATCATCTTGTGTGATCCGCACAGGGCTGTGGTGATCGGTTTGGAAAGGGAACAAAAATTAAGGGGCATTACCATGAGCAGCCCGGATATACGTGCCGGTGTATCATTGCTGATAGCAGCTTTGAGCGCTGAGGGAAAAAGCACCATCCAGAATATTGAACAAATAGACAGGGGTTATCAAAACATCGATGCCAGGTTGCAGGCTCTTGGTGCAGACATTAAAAGATTATAGTTTTAATCTAAACCTCCTAAACTTTCTAAATCATCTAAACTCTTTTAACCATGACCTCCCCCCAACAGGTAGTTGCCCACATGATGGAGCATGATCTTTTCAGCCGCTGGCTGGGGATCGAAGTACTGGAAATAAAAGAGGGATACAGTAAAATAACCATGACGGTACGGCCGGAAATGATCAACGGTTTTGGTATTGTACATGGCGGCATCGCTTTTTCATTGGCCGACAGTGCCTTCGCCTTTGCCTGCAATAACCGCAACACCCTGTCGGTTGCACTGGATACTTCCATCAATTTTTTAAAGCCGGTGCATGTTGGAGATGTACTCGTTGCAGAAGCAACTGAACTGCACAACGGAAAATCTACCGGCCTCTATCACATCAGCATTACCAACAGGCATGAACATGTAGTGGCTGTTTTTAAGGGCACTTGTTTTAGAACAAATAAGCAACTCGTGAATGAACAATGATGGAACACCGGGGTGAATCAGCAATTGCCAATTACCAGGGCGCATTTATTTTCTGGATGCTAAAAGGATTCAAAGGAAAATTTCTGGATGAATGCATAGCAGCGAATAATAGAAGAAATATAATTACTGCTTATATAGTAGATGTATTGCTTGTAACGGCTATGATCTATTTTTATTTATGCAAATAATATCGTTGAAGCAGTATTTAATTTCATTGAATCCTACTGCTATCTTGCATCAAAATCAATCACTACCTTTTCTGTAACCGGGTGCGATTGACAGGTTAAGATATACCCCCGTTCTATTTCTTCCTGCTCCAGTCCCCAGTTTACATCCATCTCAACTTTTCCTTCCATGAGTTTTGCCTTGCAGGTACAACATACGCCTCCTTTGCAGGCAAAAGGAAGGTCCGCGCCGTGTTTCAGTGCTTCATCAAGGATGCTGTTATTGTTAAATCCCATCTGGAATTCGATGCTTCTTCCATCCACTTGTATTTGTATATTGCTGCTTGCCCCTTGCATGGCATCGTTGCCGGCTATGTTTATTTTTTTGTTGCCGGTTCCGGGCGTTGTAAACAATTCAAAATGAATTTTCCGGGTTTCGATTCCCCGGGCTGTTAGAAAATCCTTTACACAAAAGATCATATCCTCCGGACCGCACACAAAAAATTCGTCCTGCTGGTTGTACTGGATAAGCCTGCCAAGTTGTTCCAGTTTTTCAGTGTTGATCCTTCCGGAAAAAATATCCGCTTCCGCTTTTTCTCTCGTAAGCAGGTTGATAAAATTGAAGCGTTGCAGGTATTTGTTCTTCAGGCCTTCCAGTTCTTCAAAAAAAATGATGGCGGCTTTATTACGGTTAACAAACACCAGTGTAAAATTGCTCTGTGGCTCTGTTTGCAGCGTAGTTTTTATAATGGAGATAATCGGCGTGATGCCACTGCCTGCCGCAAAGGCCAGGTAATTTTTTTTATTGGCAGCATGCAGGGCGGTATTGAATTTGCCGGTAGGCGGCAATACTTCCAGCACATCTCCCGTTTGCAACTGGTCGTTTACATAACTGCTGAATTTCCCATCTGCAACTTTTTTTACGGCCACTGTCAATTCATTTTCATGCGGCGCCGAGCAGATGGAGTAAGACCTTCTCAGGGCTTCTCCATTTACGGTTGCCTTCAGCGTTACGTTCTGCCCGTGGGTAAATGCAAAATCTTTTTGCAGTGCTTCCGGTATATCAAAAGTAATGGATACACATTCCGGAGTTTGCCTTTTGATCGCTTTCACTGAAAGCGGGTGAAAATGAATTGCCATAAAATTTATTTTACAATGCCATTTAATAATTGGTTTACCATATCGTTTTCCAGCACCTGCAGTGTCACATTTTTTTTGCTGCGTTGCCAAAATTCAATGCCCCGTACAGCCGACAGGATGGTGAGTACCGCCACGTAAGGATTTACGGGTTTGATCTCTTTTTGCTCAATGCCGGTTTCGATCAGCAACATCAGGCTTTTTTCGTAGCTGCGGCGGATATTCAAAAAGTCGGAGAGGTAGGGTTCGTCCATATGTTTCCATTCATGGTTGGATACATACACTTCATCAAAATTCTCCGCCATGGTTTGTATGTGAAACCGGATCACTGCTTCGATCTTTTCAATATTGCTGCGCTGTTCATTTTTTATTTTGTCGATCTGTTCGGTAAACTGGTTACCCGTTCTAAAGCAGATCTCCTGCAGCAATTCGCTTTTGGAGCCAATATGGTTGTAGAGGCTCGAAGCTTCCACCCCCACAAACTCGGCCAGCTCTCTCATAGAAGAAGCACTGTAACTTTTTGATTTGAAAAGTGACGCTGCTTTTTTGACGATCACATCCTTTTTGGAATTATTTTTCCCTGTTTGAATCTTTGCCATCCCTGCTGATTGAGCTTTTAGCAAAACTAACACTTATTAGTTTTTTAAGCCATTTACAGGCGGCTTATTTTAACGTATACTGCCAATACAATTTATTTTGATTTTGTAGTTTTGCCGGCAAAAGTATAGTCCATGCAATTAGCACCAGTTGACAGCGTTGAAAGTATTTCGCCGGAACAGTTCAGGGTTAAATATTATGATGCCAAACAGCCCTTGGTAATCACAGGGCTTGCCAAACAATGGCCCTGTTACCATAAATGGAACTGGGATTATTTTATCAGCGCCGTAGGCGATAAAGAAGTGGGTGTGTACAACAATATCAAAAGTGATGCTTATACCCCCATCAATACCGCCGATGCATACATGAAATTTGGTGAGTACCTGCGGCAGGTAAAGAACGGTCCGCTCGAACTCAGGATCTTCCTGTTCAACTTATTTCAGCATGCGCCGGAACTGGTAAGCGATTTTAGCTGGCCGGAGAACCTGATGAAGGGTTTTGTGAAAAAATATCCCATGCTGTTTGTAGGAGGAGAAGGCTCCATTACGCACATGCACTTTGATATCGACATGAGCCATATCCTGCATACACAGTTCATGGGTAAAAAGAAAGTGTTGCTGTTTCCGTATGAAGAGCAGCACAAGCTGTACCGCAAGCCCTGGGAAGTGTTGAGCCTGGCCAATTTTGCCAAATACCAGGAGCAGTTTGATTACAATAACTTTCCTGCTGCAAAACTGGCAAAAGGTTTCGAACTGGTACTTGATCATGGAGATACACTGTTTATGCCTGCCGGTTACTGGCACCACATGGAATACCTGGAGAGTGGTTTTGCCATGAGCCTGAGAGCCATGCAAAGCACGCTGGGCGGTAAATTGAACGGTGTATGGAACCTGTTTGGGATGAGGAGCATTGATACCCTGATGAAAAAAACTGCACCCGAATGGTGGTACAGGCAGAAAAAAGAAAAAATATACACGCTGGCAAACCGGGAACTGGAGTTGGCTAAAAAATAGTTGATGAAAAATAATATTTATCAAAATAATATTTTACTTTTATGGTCTGCCAAGATTTCTCTTGCGGTTTCCTTTATTATTGAAAACCCTGTAACAATCATCCAATTTTCTTTTGATTAATCTTTCGGAGTATTATCATCGATAAGCGTTATTGTATTTATATATCCCAACTTTTTTTCTTGTGGTTTCAGAGGTAAGCAAGGCCGGAGATTTTTATCTCTGGCCATTTTTATCTTTTCAAGTCCCTGTTTGTAGTGGCCATGTCCGGCATATTGGTTTTACTGCTGGCAATTACTTCTTACCTGCAGCCTTTTGATGGAATTGGTAAATACAGTGCCCGTCTTTTACCTTTTCTTTAAGATAATTTTATTCAAATAAATTTACCTTGCTACATAACATTTATCGCTGCAAATATTTAGCTATTGTAACAACCGCTACCTTTTTTCTTATCTAATTTACCGGGCTCACTGCATGAGGTTTTTATTCATTTAAAAATAGTGCTCATGCGTACGTTACTAAAGGCTACTTTTTTCTGTTTCTTATTTACAATCGCTGCTGGCATTGTGCAGGCACAGCAATCGTATCGGTGGATGGTGGGTATCAATGCTGGTGCAATGATTTACCAGGGAGATCTTGCACCAGCTGCATTTGGATCGTATAAAACGCCGTCTTTTACGGCCGGGATATCTGCAGCCCGGATCATCAGCCCTTATTTTGCGCTTAGGGGCAGTGCTGTAGTTGGCGCATTAAAAGGCGATGACGCCAGGTATAAAAATCCTTCCTGGCGCCAGTACAGGAATTTTAATTTTTCAACACCGGTCACAGAGTTTAATGCACAATTAGTATGGAATCCTTTTGGTAACAACAGTAACGAGATAGGCATGCGGGTTACCCCTTATTTATTTGGAGGCGCTGGCATCAGCTTTTTAAAAGTGAAAAGAGATTACAGTAAGATGGATACTACTGTGTTTACATTTAGTTCCAAACAACAGGTAGGTTTAAAGCAGGATACGGCGGTCACCCCACCCCGGTCAATATTGGTATTACCGGTAGGAGCAGGTCTTTCGTTTTACTTAAGCCCACGATGGTCGCTTAATTTTGAAACGAATTTCCGTTATACCTTCTCAGATTATATCGATGGGTTTAGTTACGCCGCCAATCCAAAGCAAAAAGATTTTTATCATACCCAAACGCTTGGCCTGGTATACAGGTTCGGCGGAAGCGCAGCCGGTGATAAATTGGGTTGTCCTAAATATTAAGGATGTTATTGAAGGGCATGGTTTAAAAAATCGGTCATTGGTTTCAATGCTTCAAAAGTGGTGGCGATTTCTTTTACCAGGTTTTTGCCCAGCAGGTCAGCATCTGTTAATGGCCTGCTTACAATAAAACTTTTCATTTTTAAAAATTCAATGGCAGGATTGTCTTCGCTATATCCTTTTGGTGGCCGGCTTAGTACATCAATGCCATCCACTTTGGTAAAATATTTTTTGAAGTTTTTTGTGTTGACGATCTTTTTCCATTCATCAAAATTATAATCGATCTCCTGCCGCACTTTTGCGAGGGCCGGTGCTTCCGGCACATACAACCCGCCGGCGGCAAAACTTTGGCCGGGCTCACAGTGAAAATAATAACCGGGTGTATTGGCTTTTTTTCCACCGGCATTCATATAAGCGCCCATATTGGATTTGTACGGACTTTTATCTTTGCTGAAACGAACATCCCTGTTTATCCTGAACATACAATTCTTTGCTGTTAACCCGGCAATCGTTGGGTCAAATTTTGTGGTGGCTTCAAGAATCGCTTCTACCAGCGAGGCGTAATCCGCCTTTGCAGCTTCATACAATTTACGGTTGGCATCAAACCAGGCCTTGTTGTTATTCTTTTTCAATTCTTTTAAAAACCGGATGGTAGAAGCTTGTAACATATTGCTTATTTAGAAGAGCAAATTAATAAAAAAGGAACCGCATTGAACGGTTCCTCGCTGAGTATTTAATTTATTGGAGTTGTTATTTGATATGACCCCAGTTCTCACCGCTTTTGATCCTGTACAATGTCATTTCACTTACATTGTACTTGGCTGCCATTTGCCTGTAGGTAAGCCTGCGCTTGGGATTTCCAATGGCTTCTTTAATGGTCTTTACTTTTGCAGCGTTTAGTTTTAAGCCGGTGGTTTTATTGGCCTGCTCTTTCTTGTATGCAATTTTCTGCGGACTTTTTTGCTGGTGGTCGCTCATTTCCTGCAGGGTAGACCATTTAAGGTTGGACTGTTTATTGTCTTCTTTTTTATGGTTGATGTGAATTACATATTTGAACTTGGGCGAAGGCTTTTTGCAAAATAGTTTTGCAATTTCCCTGTGCAGGTATATGGTACCGTTACCTCCTTCCAGGTGAAGGTTAAGGGTACGGTAGCCCGAGGTCAAAGAACCCCTGAGTATCTTACCATCTTTATTTACGTCTGTCACAAAACTGGCTGCTCTGCCATGTGATGACACTGCATATTTTCTGCGTACACTTTTGTGCCCGCTGATCTTTAACGGCTTCCATACTTCGCCTGCAATTTTTGTAATCATACAAATGATTTTTATTCCGGGATGTGGTTAATAAGGCATTCACTTACATGTTTTCAATGGCTGGGGATATAAATATAAAAATTATTTTTCCTAAACGGGCAACATTTTTATAAAATCTTCTTCGTTGATGATTTTAATGGAAGTGATTTTCTTCGCTTTTTCAAGTTTACTGCCGGCATCTTCTCCCACCACAAGATAGTTTAATTTACTGCTCACACCGCTCACAATCTTACCGCCATTCTTTTCAACCATTTCTTCTGCATCGCTTCTCTTGAGCCTGTTCAGCGTACCGGTAAATAAAAAAGTTTGCCCTGCAAGCCGGTCATTTTCCACCACCTGCTTTTTCTGATTGACCAGCGAAACGCCCAATTGTTCCAGCTTTTCTATCATCTGCAGGTTGGCCTCATCATGAAAGAACCGGTAAATACTGTTGGCAACTTTGGTACCAACATCTTCCATCTGCTGTAATTGTTCTTCGGTAAAATTTTTAAAATCATGCACGTGTTCTACCACGTTGGCAAGGGTTTTGGCAGTTGTTTCACCTACGTAGCGGATGCCCAAAGCGTATATCAGCCGGTGTAAGGGCTGGGTTTTGGATGCTTCAATGGCGGCTTTAAGGTTGTCAATGGATTTTTTCCCAAACCCTTCCATTCTGGCCAGTGCATCAAAATCGAGCAGGTAGATGCCTGGTACATCCTTCAATAAACCTTCCGCATAAAACTTTCTTACATTGGCTTCACCAAAGCTTTTGATGTCCATGGCATCCTTGCTTACAAAATGTATGATCCTTTCAACTACCTGGGCTTCGCAGTTGATGTTGATGCAGCGCCAAACCGCTTCTTCTGCAGGTTTAAATAAGGGGTGATGGCAAACAGGGCAATCAACAGGAAATAGTATGGCTGTTTCATCTCCCTTTCTCAGCTCCGGGAATGATTTTACGATCTGTGGTATCACATCGCCGCTTCTTTCGATCAGGATCGTGTCGCCCAGCAGCAGGTTCTTCTCCCGGATATATTCTTCATTGTGAATGGAGATACTCGACACCGTTACCCCGCCTACCTGCACGGGTTCAATCTTTGCTACCGGTGTTACGGCCCCGGTTCTGCCCACCTGGAATTCAACACCTGTTAACCTGCTCGTGGCCTGCCTCGCTTTAAATTTATAGGCAATGGCCCAGCGGGGATGATGGCTCGTCATACCCAGTTGCTCCTGCAGGTGAAGGTTATTCACTTTTATTACCATGCCGTCAATTTCATAGGGCAGGTTGTCTCTTTTTATTTCAAATTCGTTTACATACCGGATCACCTCTTCAATGCCGCCGGCCACTTTCATTTCTTTTTGAGGACTTCTAAACCCGAGGTTCCAGAGCATTTCGAGCATGCCGCTGTGCGTTTGAGGCTGGCTTTCATTTGCTGTTGATGATTCTCCATTCACGATATAACTTACATGATATAAAAAAGCCTCTAAGTTTCTCCTGCCAACTTCTGCCGTATCTTTTATTCTTAAAGATCCTGCTGCCGCATTCCTGGGATTGGCAAGGGGGGGCAACCCTTCATCCATCAACTTTTGATTGTAAGCCTTAAAATTATTTTTGTTGATGAGCACTTCGCCACGGATCTCCACCTGCTCAATGCCGTAGTGGCTGAACTTTGCAGATAAGGGAACAGATTTTATTTTTTTTGTGTTGATGGTAATTTCATCTCCTGTAACGCCATCGCCCCGGGTAGCAGCTCTTGCAAGCAGGTCATCTTCATAGATCAGGGAGATGCTGGCGCCATCAAACTTTGGTTCTACGCAATATTCCACCACATCCAGCCGGGAAAGTTCTCTTGCCTTCCGGTCCCAGTCCAGCAGGTCATCTGCATTGTAACTATTTTCAAGCGACAGCATCGGCACCAGGTGCTGCACTTTTGGAAAATCTTTTACGAGGCCACTGCCAACCCGTTGTGTGGGAGAATCAGTTGTGATGAGTGCAGGATGTTCTGCCTCTGCCTTTTCCAGCAGTTTATACAAATGGTCGTATTCAAAATCACTGATCAGGGGATCGTTCTGCACATAATACCTGTATTCATGAAAACGCAAAATACTCCGGAGGGTTTCTATTTTTTCTGCAACCGGTTCACTACTGTTTACGGTCTCCCATTCTTTTGTGAGTTGTTGCAATTCGATTGTTTGCTGCGGATTGTACATATTGATCTTGAGTTGCGCCAAAGTTAAAAATTAAGAGAGCAGATTTACATAATTTTATAAAAAACAAATTACATGCAACGTTGCAGGAAATCCTCCTACCATATCCTTGCGATCTTTCTTTGCCAGCTTACCCTGGTATTGTGTTCCTGCCGGGCACCCAAAAGAGTGGCCGTAATCGTTCACCATGCAGTAATATATACTGCGGATAAAAATTTTTCTACGCAGCAGGCAATGGCCATTGACAATGGAAAGATCATTGCGATCGGTAGTAACGACAGCATATTAAAAAACTACCAGGCAGATACTTCCATTGACGCTGCAGGTAAATTCGTATACCCGGGACTGATCGATGCCCATTGTCATTTTACCGGTTATGCTACAGATATGTGGAAGTGTGATTTAACAGGTACCAGCTCATTTGAAGAAATAATAACGATCCTTAAAAAATATGCGCTGACTGCAAAAACCACCTGGTTGTACGGGAGGGGCTGGGACCAAAATGACTGGCCCATAAAAACTTTCCCGGATAAAAGGATGCTTGATTCTTTGTTTCCCGGCAGGCCTGTTTTTTTAAAACGGATCGATGGCCACGCAGCATTGGCCAACCAGCAGGCCCTGGATATAGCCGGTATTACCGCGGCTACACATGTTGAAGGAGGTAGTATCGAATTAAAGAACGGCCAACCTACCGGTTTGTTGCTCGACAATGCAATGGACCAGGTGGAAACCAGGATCCCATTGATCACAGATGCGCTGGCACAACAATATTTTTTACAGGCACAGGATAGTTGTTTTCAATACGGCATCACCGGTGTTCATGATTGCGGCATAAATGAACATACCATCAAATTGGTAGATGAGGCCCAGCAAAAAGGAGCGCTTAAAATGAAGATTTTTGCGTTATTGAGTGACAGTGCACAGTACTACGAAAACTGGATCAGGAGAGGACCCTACCAAACCGACCGGCTTCATGTTGGTGGTTTTAAAGTATATGCCGATGGCGCACTTGGCTCAAGAGGTGCCTGTTTACTGCAGCCCTATTCCGATAAAAAAAACTGGTATGGCTTCCTGTTGAACAGCGAAGCGCATTTGAAGGAGATAGCGGCAAAATTGATCAATACCGATTTTCAATTATGTACCCATGCCATTGGCGATAGTGCTAACAGGGTGGTACTGGAAACATATAGCAGGGTGTTAAAAGGGAGCAATGATAAAAGATGGAGAATAGAGCATGCACAGGTGGTAAGCGAAAACGATGTGGCGCTTTTTGGTAAATACCAGGTTGTGCCGAGTGTGCAGCCTACCCATGCTACCAGTGATATGTACTGGGCGGGCGGGCGGCTTGGTGAGCAACGCTTGAAAAATGCGTATGCCTGTAAGCAATTGCTTGATCAGAATGGCTGGATGCCACTGGGAACAGATTTCCCGGTGGAAGACATCAATCCATTCAAAACATTTTATGCTGCTGTTGCAAGGATGGACAGCAATGGCTTTCCTGCCGGCGGTTTTCAAACCCCGAGCGCACTAAGTCGCAAAGAAGCCTTGCTGGGAATGACCATTTGGGCAGCCAGGGCAGCCTTTGAAGAAAAAGAAAAAGGGAGCCTGGAACCGGGTAAAGCCGCTGATTTCTTTATTATGGATTTGGATATGATGAATTGCGAAATAAAAGAGCTTACCCGGCTAAAAGTAACAGCCACCTTTATCAACGGCGAAAAAGTTTTTGGAAGGTAAAACCCCAAACATTTTTTGACAGTTCCAATATAATGTGTTTAATTTACACATTAAATTGCCTGTCAAATGAAGAAAGTTATACTCTCTGTGAGCATATTACTGTTGTTCGCTTCTACCCATGCACAATTACTAACCTGGTCTTCGCAATTTCCCAATGATAATTCCACCATTGTTGTTACCATGGATGCTACAAAAGGGAACCAGGGGCTGCTGAATTTCGCCGGCCCGGTATACATGCACCTTGGTGTTATTACCAGCAGCAGTACCTCTACCACCGACTGGAAATATGTACCCACTACCTGGGGAAGTACCACTGCGCCAACAGCCACTTCTTTAGGAAACAATAAATGGTCTTTTACACTTACCAACCCAAGAGCCTATTTCAATTCTGCTGCAGGTGGTGTTCCTGCCGGGGAAACAATTTTAAGAGTGGCATTGCTGTTCAGGGATGCGGCTGGTACCAAGGTTCAAAAAAATACGGATAACAGCGATATGTATATTCCTATTTATCCTGCCGGCAGCAATGGCATCGTGTTTACGACACCCAATCTTGTACCGGTTTATTATATGACCAATGAAACCGTCAGCGCTTCATTGAACCAGGCGGTTTCAGTTTCAGCAATGGCTTCCACCACCGGCGGCACATTGAAAATGTTTTTCAACGGAACGCAGATCACCGGTCCGCTTACCGGTACCAATACCATTACCGGCAATGCAACCGTTACACAAACCGGTACCCAACAATTTATTGCACAGCTTACGGTAGGCGCCAATAATTATTACGATACGGTGCAATTTTATGTAGCACCGGTCAATACGATCCTGCCGCTTCCATCGGGCGTTCAGGAAGGCATTAACTACTGGCCTGGCTGTGATTCTGTCACCCTGGTATTGTATGCACCCAACAAGCAAAACGTGGTAGTGCTGGGAGATTTTCAGCCTGATAGCTGGTTGCCTAAATCAAATTACCAGTTGAATAAAACACCTGATGGAAATTACTATTGGATAACGCTCCACGGCCTTACTCCCGGTTACGAATACTCGTTCCAATACCTGGTGGATAACAGCATTTATATCGCAGATCCTTATTCAGAAAAGATACTGGATCCTTTCAATGACAAATATATTCCGGCAGCTACCTATCCTGATCTAAAACCTTACCCTACCGATCCGAATGTTTCGGCAGGCGTGAATGTTTACCTCAGCACACTGCAAACCTGCCAGCCTTCTTACAACTGGAAAACAACCAGCTTCACAAAACCCGACAAAAGAAACCTCGTGATCTATGAATTGCTGGTACGTGATTTTGGTGATGCAAAAAATTACCAGATGCTGATCGATACCATCAACTATCTTAAAAACCTCGGTGTGAATGCGATTGAACTGATGCCGGTGGCTGAATTCAGCGGCAACGAAAGCTGGGGCTATAACCCAACATTCTACTGTGCCCTCGACAAAGCCTATGGTACAAAAAATAAATTCAAGGAATTCATCGACCTCTGCCATCAAAATGGTATTGCAGTAATCCTGGACGTGGTATACAATCAACTGGATGCATTTTATGCGCCGGAAGGCCGTCTTTACTGGGATGCAGCCAATAGCCGGCCGGCGGCAAATAACCCCTGGCTTAACCCAACGGCTCCACATCCATACAGCGTGTTCAATGATGTCAATCATACTTCTGCGGCTTCCCAATACTGGGTAAAGAGAGCACTCGATTACTGGATCAGTGAATATAAGGTGGATGGTTACCGGTTTGACCTTGCGAAAGGATTTACACAAACTGCTTCAGACGGAACGACTGTTGAGAATTTCGACGGCAGCAGGGTTGCCAATCTTTACCGCTATTATGACTATATCGTTCCAAAATATCCAGGCACTTACATTATCCTAGAATTTCTTGGACAACAGCGCATGGAAGAAGGATTTTATGCAGGACATGGTTTTTTATTGTGGGCAAAATGTACCGATCCCTACAACCAGAGTACCATGGGATTTGCCGGTAATTCGGATTTTTCAAAAGTGATGTATAACAGCAGCCAGTCAGCATTCAGTGTGCCGGCAGCAGTGGGTTACATGGAAAGTCATGATGAAGAAAGACTGATGTTTAAGAATATAACTTATGGAAACAGCAACGGCGGTTACAATGTAAGAGATACTGCCACTGCATTAAAAAGACAGGCTGCTGCTGCGGCAGTATTCCTCACCACCCCTGGTCCGAAAATGATCTGGCAGTTTGGTGAAAGAGGTTACGATGTATCGCTTGTATATGGCGGTTCAAATGTGTCCAACAAACCACCGCAATGGGAAAAATTTGCTGAACCCCGCCGCAAAGAACTGTACAATGTGTATGCAAAATTGATCGACCTGAGGCTGTCCAATGCGGACCTTTTCAACAGCACCAATTTCAGTTATAATTTTTATGACAACAATGGTTTGTTCAAAAGATTTAAGATAAGCGATAACAGTGCAAGCGGTATTAAACTGAATATTGTGGCCAATTTGGATGTGATTTCCCAAACCCGGTCTGGTGCTGATACGGTTAGTTTTCAATCAACAGGCAACTGGTACAATTACCTGAGCAATGGAACGGGCACCGGCTTGAATGGTCCTACCAACAGTACCTTTAACCTGGCAACCACCGGCCAAAGCATTACGCTGCAACCCGGTGAATACCACGTATACATTTATCACCCGGCTAATGTGTACATTTTTAACGGAAGTGGTAACTGGAATGATGCTGCCAACTGGACGTACAATACCGTTCCTCCGGCAGTATTGCCTGCCGGTTCCGAGATCTACGTAAATCCACGGATCGGGGGCGAGTGTACTATTAATACGACCCAGACCATTTCACCGGGCGCAAAATTTACCGTGATGGCTGGTAAAAAAGTTAAGATACCATTAAACCTTTCTGTACAATAAATATTTCCCCGGCATGTCCACAGATCAATTAAAGCAGCAGCAGCAAGGAGTCAAGACCTTACAGGCCATCCAGTCGGAGGTAGAAAACATCAACAGGATCGCACTTTCAGTAGACTGCGTGATCTTTGGGTTTGATGAGAATAAATTGAAAGTGTTGCTTATTAAAAGTGACCTTAAAAAATACCTCGGCAAATGGTCATTACTGGGCGACCTGGTTTTTCCCAATGAGGACCTTGATGCTGCAGCCTACAGGGTGCTGAAGCAACGTACAGGGTTGAGTGATGTATTCCTGGAACAGGTTCATACATTTGGAACAGTGTCCCGCCACCCGGCCGGAAGGGTTGTTACGGTAGCATATTATTCTCTTATTAATGTACAGCATCATAAGCTCAATACGCTCGATAATGAATTGCACTGGCACGATGTAAAAAGCATCAATAACATGGCTTTTGATCACCAGCAGATATTCGACACCTGTTTAAAACAATTGCAAAAACGGGTACAGGAACATCCTTTGGGCTTTAATTTACTGCCCAGGAAGTTTTCCCTGAGGGAACTACAAAACCTGTACGAGGCCATACTTGATTTTAAAATGGACAGGCGGAATTTCAGGAAGAAGTTCTTTTCAATGGATTTCCTCATAGATCTGAAAGAAATGGAGCAGGATGTACCGCACCGCCCGGGTAAACTGTACCGGTTCAATTTTGAAAAGTACGAGAAAAAGAAGAAGAAGTTTATCGGCATCGACTTTTAAAACAGTTTGAGCGGCTGTTGCAGCGAAACCGTTAATCTTATTGTCTTTTATAGCGGATTTTAAAAATTGTATTAAAGAAATACAGGGCAAATAAAAAAGAAAAACTATTAACAATACTTTTTCATAATTAAAAAAATGTCTATAATTGTGTAAAATTTACACATTCTCATAAACAACCCACTTTATAAATTATGGTTGATTATGAAATACTGATAATAACGAAATGATTGCTTATGACGATTTGCAGCCATGCTTCCTGCGCCGCCACTTATCATCCCCATTTCTTTTCCTGTTAGTATTTCGACGCCATTAAAAATTACGCAGATGAAAAAGAGTATGAACGAAGTTTTAAGAAAACTGTCGGAAACGATTGCGCTAACGATTGCACTTACCTTGTTTTGTGCGGTTTCGGTAGCGCAAAATGCTGTTACCGGAAGGGTAACGGAATCAAAAAAAGGAACACCGGTCGCTGGTGTTACCGTTGCCGTTAAGGGCAGTAAGGTTTCTACCCAAACGGGCGGAGACGGTACATTTAAGATCCTCGTACCGCAAAATTCCAACACCCTGGTATTTACCTCTGTTGGTTACATCAGCCAGGACGTTGTTATCAGTGGCAGCGTTGTAAATGTAACGCTTACCGAAAACAGCCAGCAGTTAACCGATGTGGTGGTAGTTGCTTATGGTACCAGGAGAAAGACAGATCTTACAGGTGCAGTAACACAGGTATCTGCAAAAGATTTTCAAAAAGGAAACAACAACTCTGCGGAACAGTTGCTGCAGGGTAAAGTAGCTGGTTTGCAGGTTACCTCCGGTGGTGGTTCTGCAGGTGGTGGCAGCCGTATCCGTATTCGTGGCGGTGCTTCATTGAATGCAAGCAACGATCCATTGATCGTTATTGACGGTGTGCCGGTCGAGAGCAATGGTATCAGTGGAAATGGCAACCTGCTTAACACGATTAACCCCAACGACATTGAATCAATGTCTGTTTTAAAAGATGCATCTGCTACAGCTTTATACGGTTCGAGGGCAAGTAATGGTGTTATCATTGTTACTACTAAAAAAGGTGTGAAAGGAAAACTGAAGCTGAACTACAACAGCCAGTACAATGTTGGAAAAGTTACTAAAACAGTGAAAGTTCTTACGGGAGATGAAGTTAGGTCGATCATCAATGATGATGCAGCCAAAACAGGGATCAACACTTTCAAAAACTTACTGGGTGTAGAAAATACCGATTGGCAGAAACTGATTTACCAGAACGCCAAAGGATGGGATAACAATATCAGCGCCAGTGGTGCCATTGGCGGCGTATTACCGTTCAGGCTTTCTGTAGGTTATCTTACACAGGAAGGTATAATTAAAACAGATAAGTTCGACAGGTGGACCGGCGCTTTGAACCTTTCACCAAAATTATTTGATGATCATTTGTCAATTAACCTCAACCTCAAACTGAGCCAGACAAAAAATCGTTTTGCTGATGGTGGTGCTGTTGGTGCTGCTGCTTCATTCGATCCTACACAACCTGTATATTCAACCAACAAATACGGTGGTTATTTTGAATGGTTGCAGGGCGATGGTATGCCAATCGCTACCAACGGTGGATCTTCACAGCCTAACCCGCTTTCTTTATTGTACTTCAGAAATAACAAAGCAACCGTTGATCGTTTTATCGGCAACCTTAGCCTGGATTATAAATTCCATTGCCTGCCAGACCTGCATGTGCTGGTAAATCTCGCCAAAGACCATTCTTTTGGTAATGGCAATGACTTAAGGGACACCAACCTGGTTACACAGGTACAGACCGCTTATAAAGGAAGGTTTACACACTATGCCCAGTATAAAGAAAACCAGTTGATTGAAACCTCTCTCTTTTATACAAAAGACATTAAGTCTATTGATACTAAGGTAGATGTACTGGCAGGACATACTTACCAGGAATTTGAAACCGATGTTTTCAACTATCCTGACTACTCTTATGGTGGCAGGCTCATACCGGGCAGCACACCAACTTTTGCAACAGATGTACCGCAGAACAGGCTTGAATCTTATCTTGGAAGGGTGAACCTTACTGTGAAAAATAAATACCTGCTCACTGCTTCCTTACGTCGTGATGCAAGTTCTAAATTTTCAAAAGCAAACAGGGTAGGTTATTTCCCCGCAGTAGCTGCAGCCTGGAAACTGAAAGAAGAATTGTTTAAAAACTCTTCTGTTATAAGTGAATTGAAATTGAGGGCGGGCTGGGGTATTACCGGTCAGCAGGATGGCGACCAGGTAGGTCTTTACAGCTACCTGCCTTACTATTCTGCCAGCAACTCTGCTGCACAATACCAGTTTGGAAATACCTTCTATGGTTATTTAAGGCCATCTGCTTACGATCCTACCAGGAAATGGGAAACAACTACTACAGAAAACCTCGGCTTAGACTTTGGATTTGCTAACAACAGGATTTCCGGTTCTATTGAAGTGTACAGGAAAAAAACAAAAGACCTGTTGAGCACTGTTCCGGTAGCAGCGGGTGGTAATTTCGATATCCAGTTGCTTACCAATGTTGGTAATGTAGAAAACAAAGGCGTTGAATTTACATTGAACACCACCCCTATAAAAAGAGGTAAACTTACCTGGGATTTCGGTTTCAACGTTACTTACAACAACAGCAAGATCACTAACCTGTTAAAGAACCAGGATCCTAACTTTAAGGGTATTGAAGTAGGTGGTATTTCGGGCGGTACCGGTAATAACCTGGAACGTCATGTGGTGGGATATTCTCCTTATACTTTCTTTGTGTTCAAACAGGTGTACGACCAGGCAACAGGTTTGCCAATTGAAGGTTTGTATGAAGACCTTAACCGTGATGGTGTAGTAAACCAGAGCGACCGTTACCTCTACAAAAAACCAGCACCGGATGTACTCTATGGTATCAATACACAAGTTGCTTACGGTCCGTTCAGCTTAGGCCTGGCTGCCCATGGTACACTTGGTAACTATGCATACAATAACTATTTTTCAGGTGCAGGTGTTTTAAGGGCGATGAAAAATCCGCTGAACTTTATCAGCAATGTTTCCCGTAATTACCTGGATACTAAATTCAGCAACAACCAGTACATTTCTGATTACTACATCGAAAACGCTTCTTTCTTAAGGTTGGATAATATCAACATTGGTTACAACGTAGGTAAAGTATTCAATAATAGAACAAGCCTGCGTTTGGCAGCAAGCGTACAGAATGTATTTGTGATTACAAAATATAAAGGATTAGATCCTGAAATTTCAAGTAACGAGCAGATAGACAATAATATTTACCCAAGACCACGTGTGTACTCTCTTGGATTTAACCTGGATTTTTAATTTTTTAAATTAATGTTTGTATGAAAAATAGATTAATAAAATATTCACTCTACACATTTATTGTAACGGTTGTTGCAACTTCATGTGCAAAAAAATTAGACCTGTTTCCGCAGAACGATCTTACGCCTGAGAAAACCTATTCTACTGCGGCAGGTTATAAAAGTGTACTGGCTAAAATCTACGGAACACTTGCCAGCTCTGGTAATACCGGTGCTGCAGGAGCGCCGGATATCAGTGGTAACCTGGATGAAGGTTCACAGATCGCCTTTATCCGTATGTTCTTCAACTGCCAGGAATTGCCTACCGATGAAGCAGTAGTGGCATGGAACGACCAGACCATCAAAGACTTTCATAACATGCGCTGGAACTCAGCCGATCCTTTCCTGAAAGGCATTTACGCAAGGCCAATTTATAATGTTACGCTTATCAACGAATACCTGAGAGAAAGCACCGATGCAAAGCTGAGCGAAAGAGGTATCACCGGTACAGAAGCGGCAGATATTAAGAAGTCAGTGGCTGAAGTACGTTTTCTGCGTGCATTCAACTACTGGGTAATGATGGACCTTTTTGGAAAATCAACCTTTATTACAGATGCTGACCAGATTGGAGCAGCGCTTCCAAAAGAAGCCTCCCGTACAGAGTTGTTCAATTATATAGAATCTGAACTGAAAGCGATCGAAGGCGACCTTGCCCCGGTAAAAACCATTGAGTATGGTCGTGTTGACCAGGGTGCTGCCTGGGCATTACTCGCCCGTATGTACCTGAATGCACAGGTTTACATTGGGGCTCCCAAATACACAGAAGCCATAACTTACGCTTCAAAAGTGATCAACGGCGGGTACACTTTATACCCTGGCTATCCAAGGGTATTTATGGCTGACAATGATAAGGCAAAAGATGAATTTATGTTTGCCGTTAATTGTGATGGTTTAAGAACTACCGGTTACGGTAATACTACTTTCTTTGTTCACTGCGCTTCCGGCGATGACCACAATGACTATGGTGTTGGCGGCGGCTGGTATGGATACAGGGCTACTTCTGCACTGGTTACTTTGTTTGATGACAGAACTGGTGCTACTGATAAACGTGCTTTGTTTACCACTTCAGCTTTTGGAACCAGCGATGCACAGTTAAAAATTACCGATATCGCTGACTTTAACAGCGGGCCTCATGTAGTGAAATACAAGAATATCCGTGCAGACGGTGGTACGGTTTCTGATCCTGCCCAAACTTTTTCTGATGTAGATTTCCCAATATTCAGGTTATCTGAGATGTACCTTATTTATGCAGAAGCAGTATTGCGTGGAGGTACAGGCGGAAACACTGCGACAGCAGTTGGTTACATTAATAAAATAAGGGAAAGGGCATATGGTACGCTGAGCCAGGGCCAGATCAATGCAAGCGATCTTACCCTCCAGTTTGTACTGGATGAAAGAGGAAGAGAATTATATTGGGAAGGACATCGCCGCACAGACCTTATTCGTTATGGTTTACTTACCACAGGCACTTACCTGTGGCCATGGAAAGGAGGCGTTGCATCCGGTACAGCGGTAAATGACAAATACAACCTGTTCCCTATTCCTGCTTCAAATATTGTTGCCAACCCTAACCTTACTCAGAATACTGATTATTAATATTAAAAGAAAAAATTACTGGTATGAAAAATTTAATAAAATTCTTGTTCCTCATTTCCGTTGTTGCAGTGGGCTTTGTTTCCTGCAAGAAGGAAGAGAACAAAGTTTTGTTTGAAGGAGGAACAGCCCCTGTTTTAACTTCAAATGCAACGGCCGCTATGGTTTTAGACAGCACCAATGCTGCCAACCGCATAGGCATCGTTTTTAACTGGACGAACCCGGAATACAAATTCACCACAGGGCCAAGTTCACAGAACGTAACCTATATACTGCAGATCGATACAACCGGATCAAACTTTACCAATCCTAACATCCAGGAAGTATCGATTTCAAATGACCTTAGGTTTACGCCTTCGGTTAAAGAATTCAATGGCTACTTAAATAAGATGGGACTGAAGTACGACATGGCGCACAATGTTGAGTTCAGGGTGAAAGCCACTGTTGCCAACAATACGGTAGCAGATCTCTACTCCAACGTAGTAAAGATCGTTATCACACCTTATCTTGATGTTGCGTTGCCAATACCTGTAACCGGTGAATTATACATCACCGGAAATGCATTACCGAGCGACTGGACGAACAATCCTCCTGCTAACCAGAAATGTACCAAAGTGTCTATCACTGAGTATTCTATTATAGTGGCACTTACTCCCGGTAAGTTTTATAAATTCCTTACCAACCTTAATCAATGGCAGCCGCAATACGGTGTTAAGATAGGCAGCGGCGGAACTGCAGATGGCGGCGACCTGGGACTTAACAACAACACACCCGCTTATTCAGGCGATCCGGATGCAATACCAACACCGGGATCGTCAGGTAACTATAAAGTCACTTTGAATTTTGTAACAGGTAAATACAAAGTAGTAAAACAGTAAACGTTAACAGCATTAAAAATTAAACTGATGAAAAATATTTTAAAAATAGTTGTAGCTGTCTTTGCTCTTACTGCGCTCTTTGCAGCCTGCAGCAAAATTGACAACCTGCACAAAACAGATCCACTGCCGGTTTACCAGTCTGGTATATCCCCTGTTTTAAGCAGTTCTGTGAACACGGTTGCGGCTACCCTTGCTGATTCCAGCAATACCGTAATTACATTTAACTGGACGGATCCAAAATACGCCAATGATGCGTCTACTACCAAGTATGTACTGGAAATTGATACCACCGGCGGCAGTTTTTCTAACCCGGCCTCAAAGATCACTACCGCTGTTTTAACCACAGGGTTTACCGGCAGGGAATTAAACGCTATCCTGTTGGGATACGGCTTCCCGGTAGGTACAGCTAAATCTGTAGATGTAAGAGTGATATCTTCTTACGCCAATAACAATGAAAGATATGTATCTAACATTGTAAAAGTGACCACTACGGTTTTCGCAGATCCTTCAACGCTGTCGGCTTCTGCCACTTCTGTAAGCCTGAGCCTGGCAAATGCAGCCAGTAACGCTGTTGATTTTTCATGGAACCGTGCATTCAGCGGTTACACCGGCGTTATCAGCTATTCATTACAATACGATTCTGCGGGTAAAGGGTTCGTGAGTCCGCTGGAATTTTCATTGTCAAGCGCTGCAGCCTTGTCAAGGTCTGTTTTGCAGGGCGATCTGAATACAGCCGCTATCAACGCTGGTATTCCGGGCGGAACTTCAGGTAAACTTGAATTTCGTGTAAAAGCGGTTACTGCGCTGGGAGCCGTTGTTTATTCAAACGTGTACCTTCTTTCTGTTGATACCTATTTTCCTATCAGGCGTTTTTACCTGCCTGGCGGTTACCAGTCAGCAACCGGGAACGGAAGCGATTGGGATCCTCCAACAGCACCCGAATTTATCAGGGACCAGCGTGCAGGTTTACTGAACAACATGTATTATATCTATATCTTCATCCCGGGCGGACAGGAGTTTAAAATTACCCAAGGCAGATCATGGGACATCAATTATGGTGGTTCCGGTGGCAACCTGGTTGCAGGTGGTGCAAACTTTTCAGTGCCAACCTCAGGATATTACCGCATCTCTTTTAATGCTTCAACCATGAAGTACGACATCAGGGAAGGAAGAATGGGATTTGTAGGTGGTGCTACCGGCGCTGGCTGGACTCCTCCGAATGTATTTCCTAACTACGCACTTGGCGCCGCAGCCACTAATCTTTTTGTTGGTTTAACAGACTTTACCACAGACGGGTGGAAGCTGATCGATAACGACCAGTGGAACAATGGCAGCAATGCAGTTGATGAAACAAGAAGCTATGGATCAACCGGTGCAAGCGGAAGCAGCCTTGAAACCAATGGTGCCAATTTCCCTAATATCACTACTGCTGGCCGTTACAGGGTTATCTGGGATGGCCGTGATCGTGACAATGTGAAATATGAAATGAGCCCGGGTACAGAAATGAGGGTAGTAGGTGATGGAATGCAGGGCGTAAATGCCTGGGATCCCGGAACCAGTCCTCAAATGACCTACCTTGGAAATGGTAAATGGCAGGCAACATTAACGCTGATCGCCGGAAAGGACATTAAATTCCTGGCTGGCAATGCATGGGGTGCTTTTGACTATGAAGACAATAGCGGTGGTACTACAGCTACTGGCGTTGCCCGTTCCATTAAATGGGAAGGTGGAGACAATTTCAAAACACCTGCTGTAACCGGTACTTATACCATTATACTGGATGAGAATGCCCAAACAGTAACGATCAATTAATCAAGGGGGTTGTATATCAAAAGCCGGCTCACCAGGGCCGGCTTTTTTGTTGGTGAAATAAGTGTACTCTCATCCTGACTAAAAATATTTTGTCAATAATTTTACTGAATATCAATATGTTGTGAATGTGCGGTGAAAAAACTTCCGGTTTTAATAGGAAATCTGTAAGTATCGGCCTACCTTCGCCGTCCAAATTTTAAAAGTACCTGGGATAGCGGGTGCGTCACTTAAAAAACAAATACAATGAGTAAACTTCATTTCACAACAAAACATGCGAACGAGGCTACCGTTGCCCGTAATTGGTACGTGGTGGATGGTACTAATCAAACCGTTGGGCGTATGTGTTCAAAAATTGCTGCTGTTCTTCGTGGTAAGAACAAAGCTTATTTTACTCCTCATGTTGATTGCGGAGATTTTATTATCGTAACCAATTGCGAAAAAATCAAACTGACGGGTAACAAAATGGACGAAAAAGTCTACGACAATTATAGTGGTTACCCCGGTGGACGTAAAGAAGAGATCGCAAAAGACCTGATCAGGCGCAGACCGGAAGTTTTGATTGAAAGGGCTGTAAAAGGCATGTTGCCTAAAAACAGGCTTGGAAGAAAAATGTACAAAAAATTATTTGTGTACGCAGGAGCTGAGCATCCACACGGAGCACAGCAACCAAAAGAACTCAAATTCTAATCATTCTAATCAAAAAATTATCCTGGTAGCCACCGGGACCAAATAAACAAAAATGGAAAAACAAAAAAATGCAGTTGGCCGCAGAAAAGAAGCTGTAACCCGTGTTTTCTTAAGCAGGGGAGAAGGTAAAATAACGGTTAACGGAAAAGACTATAAAACTTATTTCCCATTGGTGTATTTACAAAACCAGTTGGAAGCGCCATTGAAAACTGCAGAAGCTGCAGACAAATTCGACATTGTGATCAACGCACAGGGTGGTGGTGTTAAAGGACAGGCAGAAGCTGCTAAATTAGGTATTGCCCGTGCATTGCTTGAAGTAAGCGCAGACTATCGCCCGGCTTTGAAGGCAGCTGGCTTTCTTAAAAGAGATCCACGTGCTGTTGAGCGTAAAAAACCAGGTCGCAAAAAAGCAAGAAGAAGCTTCCAGTTCAGCAAACGTTAATACGGAGTTGGTTCATGTTGATAGTTCATGGTGCTGTACCATCTTCTATAAACAATGGGCTATCAACAATTTTAAAAACTATTTCAACTATAAACAATGGAAAATACAACTTCCTTACAACAACAGCTTCTTGAAGCTGGTGTGCATTTCGGTCACTTAAAAAAGAA
>DDEU01000016.1 GCA_002336815.1 Chitinophagaceae bacterium UBA1946
CTATTAACCCGGTAAGTGATAAAGAGATTATTGAAACAGAATTGCAGTTGAAAGACCTGGAGAGTGTTGACAAAAAAATACAGCGCACCGAAAAGATCGCTAAAACAGATGCCAAGGCAAAAGCAGAACTGGAAATATTATTGCGTTGCAAAGAGCACCTGGAAAAAGGAAAGAACATTATCTCCCTTGGGTTGACCAAAGAAGAAAAAACCGTTATTGCCGACCAGTTTTTATTAACCGACAAACCGGTATTGTACGTGGCGAATGTAGATGAAGCCAGCATGCACACCGGTAATAAATACAGCGATGCTTTAAAAGAAGCCGTGAAAAATGAAGGCAACGAAGTGATCGTGATGACGAATGCCATTGAAGCACAGATCGCTGAATTTGAAAATCCCGATGACAAGGCGATGTTCATGGAAGAATATAAAATGACAGAACCAGCACTGGACCGGTTGATCCACTCAACTTATAAACTTTTAAATCTTTCCACCTATTTCACCGCCGGCGTGCAGGAAGTACGTGCCTGGACGATTCACCAGGGCTGGAAAGCGCCACAGGCAGCCAGTGTGATCCACACAGATTTTGAAAAAGGTTTTATTAAGGCAGAAGTAATTGCTTATGAAGATTTTTTACAGTACAAGTCAGAAGCTGCCTGCAGGGAAAATGGCCGGCTGAGGATAGAAGGAAAAGAATACATTGTAAAAGATGGAGACGTAATGCATTTCAGGTTTAATGTGTAGCCCGGTTGGAAGAACATTCAACAGGTTCTCTAAACGATAAGATAAAAAAAACTCCGTATGGAGTTTTTTTTATTTGGCAACGGGACACAAAATAAAAAAAGCCCCTTCCCAGGGGCTCTTAGTTATCCAAACAATCCATAAAAACAAAAGCTCTTGTGTCAGGCAGACGTAGGCAATTGTGTTGTTTGAAATAAGTTGATGTTAAAACCTTGGACAGCGTACGGCGTTTTTGCTGGTATTGTCGCGGTTAAGATATGTTTGATAAGAGAGGGCCAGTTCAAAACCGCCGCGGCCTCTTGTTGTTGTACTTAATTTGGAAATGTTGGCATCATAACTAACGGATATGGCTAGTGGCCTCATTTCAACTTTTGCTACAGGTATTACTGCATCGCCCACTCTTAAAAAGCCACCACCGTGTATTAAGTATTTTGGATCTACTTCATCATCCAGTTTCCAGGTGTAGATAGCACCCCCGATCAGTTCGCTATGGGGCCCCTGTTTGGAATAATCTGCATGAAAAGTAACGTAGGTTTGCTCAGAAGTGGCCAGTCTTGCGCCGCCGGAATAAACCCATTTGGGGATCATCTCCAGGCTGCTGTTGCCGTAAAAGCTGATGTTGGAAGGTTTGTTGAAGTGATGCAGCGCAACACCTGCAAATACGTTGTTATCAGGATTGTCATTGATCTGTGCATTAAAACTCATACCGACCGTTGCATCAAAATAACTGTAGGAAGCACTGTTGAAATTTTCTCCATCCGATAAGCCGGGATTATAATTATTACCGTCAAACTGGCTGTTGGTAGTTACTTTGCTCCTGTCGAACTTTCGCTGTACCATGCCTCCCATAAAACCAAGGGAGAGATACATATTGCGTTCGCCGCTTAATGATTTATGATAATTGGCTGCAGGTAAAATATGCGTAGATGTCATGCCGATATCGCCTGCTTTGTCGTATAAAATTTGTCCGCCGAGTGTAAGAAAATCTTCTCCTTTTCCAACTGGTAACTTAAATTCTCCATTTAAGGAAGTGGTTTGATAAGGTACAGTTACGCTTTGCCATTGTGTACGGTAAACTGCCTGGAATCTCAGGTCGCCTGTAAAAATTCCTGCCAGCGCCGGGTTGCGTAAAAGTGGTGCTTCATTAAACTGGGAAAAGTGAATGTCCTGTGACTGGACTTGCTGTGATACAATTATTATGAGTGATGCCCACAATAACTTGCGATGCAAGGTTTTCATAAATCGGATTTTGTTTTCGTTCGGTTTGGATATAGACTGTTGTCTGTATATAAACGCCCTGCGCTAAACTTTATTATCTTACCAGTATAAAATTTCCGCCGAAAGATATAGTTTGCCGGTTGGCACAAATGAAAGATATATTGTAGATATAGCTGCCGATGGGGCATTCACGGCCTTTGTGCCTGCCATCCCAGCCTTGCAACGCATCATTGGAATTGAAATGATTGTTTTCGAATACAACCTGTCCGTAACGGTTGTATACAACAAAACTGCTGATGTGGATGGAACCGCTTCCCGGGGTATTCAACGGGTAAAATACATTGTTGACTCCTTTCCCGGGTGAGAACGCTGTTGGGATATAGATGCTGTTCCTGTTGCAGTTTACATTTATTGTGATCTCATCCTCATCCGTACATCCGTTGCCGTTAGTGACGATTATTTTATAGGTAGTGGTGGTTGCCGGCGTGGCCACAGGGTTAGCACAGTTGCTGCAGCTTAAACTGCCGGAGGGTTGCCAAAGCCAGGTATTTACATCAGTTGAATATTGTGGGGTAAGCGGAACCGCTCTGCCGGAATTGACCACTACATCGGGGCCTGCATTTACAACCGGCAGTGCATTCACGGTAATGGAAACATTGGCGCTGTCTTTAAAGCAATTGCTGCTGTCGTATCCAACTACTTTGTAAGTGATATTTACCGCCGGGGTTGCTATAGGATTTTGGATAGTGCTGCTGCTTAATCCCACTGCAGGCGACCAGGCATAATTTTCTGCACCAGCGGCATTTAATTGTACCGGTTGGCCTGCACAAACCGATACGGCTGTACTAACCCCCGTAAGCCTGAACGGCTGTTTTACATTCACAAAAACGCTGTCGGTTGTTGAACATCCAAACCTGTTGGTTCCTTTCACATAATATAGCGTATTGACAGGGACATTGGTAACAGGGTTGGCGCAGTTGATACAACTTAAAAAAGAAACCGGTTGCCAGGTATAGGTGTCAGCGCCTGTTGCGAATAAAGGAGCACTTGTGCCATTGCAGATAGCTGTATCCTGCCCGGCAAAAGTATTGGGTGCCGGGTTGATCGTAATACTTGTACCTGCCGTGTCGGCGCACACAGCGGTATTTGATGCGATCAGTTGGATTACATAAGTGCCGGTATCGTTGAATTGCTGTGCAGGAGGTTGTTGCAGCGTTGAAGAATTTCCATTTCCAAAATTCCAGTTCCACGAGATGGTTGAACTATCCGGGTTTAACCAACTACCCTGAAGTGTTACGGTTGCACCCCCGCAGTAAGATAGATTGTTGCCGGTAATATTTACCTTGGGCAGGCTCCGGACTTGTATATAATTATTTTTTACAATACTGTCGCTGCAGTTACTGGTAGTGACCGCCAGTTTTACGGGGTACACGCCCGGGTTAGTGTAGAGGTGAACCGGGTTTTGCAGTGAGGAAAAAGTGCCATCGCCGAAATTCCACCTGTACCCAGTGATAGGGCTTACAGAAAAGGATGCATCGTTAAAACGCACCGTGCCACTATTGCAAAAAACTGAATCATCAACCGAAAAATTGATCTTGGTATTGTACAACTTGATACTGTCCCTGCCGATAACCGGCACTACACATCCACCCGTATCTTTCAGGAACACCGCAGGTAGAAAACTGCTCGGAGAAACATAACTGTGGACGATATTGGAATCGGTTGATGAAACAGAAGTTCCATCGTTAAAATCCCATATGAATGAAACCGTATGAGTTGCAGCTACATGAAAACTCACATTCAAAGGCGTGCAGCCACTAAGCGGCGCATAGCTCAGTACGGCGGTAGGAGCAGTGATCTTTATCCTGATGGAATCTGTGTTGATGCAACCGCCGGATCTTTTCGCTTTGAGTTTGGCATAATATAAACCCGGCGTTGAATAGTAATACACCGGGTTGGCAGTAGTAGAAAATCCGCCATCTCCCAAATCCCAAACCTGCGACAGGGTATTGAGAGAGGTATTGGTGAAACTTACTTTAAACGGTGTGCATTCACCAACAGAATCGCTCACTGTAAAGGAAGCTATAACATCCTTTACCTTGATATAGTTGTTTTTTGTTACCGAATCTTTGCAACCATACGTATCCGTTACTACCAGTTTGATGGTGAAATTTCCGTTGGCCGCATATTGTTTGATAGGGATAGAATCAGTGGAAAGATTTCCATCGCCCAGATCCCACCAGTAATGAAGGTTTTTGCCTGTAGAAACATTGTGCAGTTGCAGGGTATCGTTAATGCAGGTATTGAAATTGGAAACATAAAAGGCGGCTGCAGGCTGGTAAATACTGATGGGCAGTGCATGCGCTATACTATCGGCACAACCGGCCGAGTCAATAATTTTTAAAGAAGGATAAAATGAACCCGTGCTGCTGTACACATGCGAAACTGGATTGGGAAGCGGTGCATTGTAAGTTTGAGCAAACCCATCGCCAAAATCCCATATCCATGTGGCGATGTTGTTATCGCCGCTCCGGGCATTGGAAGTATCTGTAAAATTGACCGGCAGATTACGGCAACCACCAATACCGTTAACAGCAAAACCGACCACCGGGCTGTACACATGAATAAGGTTTGCTTTAGTGGTAATGTTCGTACAGTTATTACTGTCTGTTGCGGAAAGTCGTATACTGTAATGTCCCGGGTTTCGGTAAGTATGCCAAACACTGTCAGTAGAAACACTGTCTACAGAGCCATCTCCAAAATCCCAAACATATTGTATGATATTACTTTTATTAAAATTCCTGAACTGGAAAAATACCGAGTCTGCTTTGCACAATTGAAGTTTCGAAACGCTGAAGTCTGGCACCTCGTTTAAAAGGTTAACCGCCATGGTTTCAGTGTTGGTGCAGGAATCGTTGGTGGTAGTGAGCGAAACAATATAAGTCTGATAATTGGCAAACTGGTGAGTTGGGTTTTGTTGTGTAGAATTAGTTCCGTCCCCAAAATCCCATAGCCAGCTTTGCGCTAATACCGAGCTGTCTTTGAAATACACTTCTTTTTTATTGCTGCAGTTGTACACCGGCCGGAAACGTGCCAGCCCAGGTAAAACCTTGATCAGCTTAGACCTGGTAATGGAATCTTTACACCCATTATTCGATGCTACCAGCCGGATGGAATACATTCCGGAGTCTGAAAATGCGTGCGTTGGATTCTGGGCTGTTGAACCGCTACCATCATTGAAAAACCACTGCCAACTGTCTGCCGGCATCGACTGATCAGTAAACTGTACCTTACTTCCCGGGCATATAACGGTAGCGCCTATGTTGAAATTTACGGCAGGCGGGTTGCCCGTTCTGATACCTTGTGCTAATACCGCCGAATCGGTGCAACCATCATTGGTAGTAACAATAAGTTTTACGGTATAGGTGCCTGAATCAGTGTATACTTCTGTTGGATATCTTGCAACAGAACTTTGCCCGTTACCAAAGTCCCACAGGTACGAGGCAATGCCGTCTGTAGAATTGATTAGAGGATTAGGAGCAAAACTGTACGGTATACAGCCGCCCCGGTTCACCGTATCAAAAATGATCGTTGGTTTGGAAACTTTTATAAACCTGTATTGCGTAATGTTGCTGCTGCAGCCACCGGCGTTAACAGCAGTTAATCTGATATCGAAAGCGCCCGTGTCCGTAAATGTATGCGAAGGATTTTGCTGGCTGCTGCTGCCGCCATCACCAAAGTCCCAGTTCCAGTTAACCGCACCCGGGGCAATGCTATTGAAATTTACAATGAATGGTGGTTTGCAGGCAGCCGAATCTGTTGCAGAAAAACCAACAACCGGGCCATTCAGCACGGTGATGCGTTTTGTTACTGAGTCAGAACAGGTACTAAAATTACTGAGTAGTTTAATGGTATAAACCCCTGGCATGGTCCAGGTTTTGGCAGTTATTAGTCCAAAAGAAGTAGTGCCATCATTAAAGACCCACTTCGAACTCAGTGGCGCAGGTGCGGTAGCATTGCTGAATACTGCCTGGCTGTTGGTACAAACAGTATCTGTACTGCTGATCCGGGTCTGAACATTTCTGATCGCCACTGTATCCTTGTACACGAGCGTATCCTTACAGCCAAGACTGCTGGTTGCGATCAACGTTACAGAAAATAGGCCGCTGCTTGCGTAGGCGTGCGACGTTGAAGCAAGGGTAGAACTGGTACCATCTCCAAATTTCCACAGGTAAGTAAGTGTACCCGGGCCAAGTGTATTGTTTGTAAAACGGATGGTTTCCGGCGGCTTGCATTTAGTAGGTTGCGAAAAGCTGAACAATGTACGTATTGAATCCGCAGCTTTTATATAGGCCAGTTTACTCAGGCTGTTCGTACAGCCACCACTGCTGGTAACTTTTAAAGTGATATTGTAATTGCCGGGCTGATTATACAGGTGTTGCGGATGTTGAAGATTTGAAAAGCTACCATCGTCAAACTCCCATTGCCAGGCTGCAATACTCCCGGGTGATGTAGTACTCAGATCTGTAAAATTGCTGTTGAAGGGCACACAGTCAGCCGAGTCATTAACGGTAAACTTTACAACCGGTTTATCGTAAACGGTGATATACTGGGTTCTTACGATGCTATTGCTGCCTGCGCTATTACCTGCCGTAAGTTTAACTGTATAGATACCGGGATTAATAAAAGTGGTTACCGGGTTTTGCTGAGTTGAAACAGTGCCGTTGCCAAAATCCCAGTTCCAGTTGGTGGGGCTGCCTGTTGAATTATCTGAAAATTGTACCCGAAGCGGAGCACAGCCACTGGTAGGAGTGGCGGTAAATCCAGCCACAGGTTGCCCCAATGCAATAGTTGAACTGCATAGGGTAGTAAGTATCCAGAGGTAAATATTATAGATTTTCAGCGGGCGCATGCACACTCACAAATTACAAAAACTATGCTACCATTTTGCAGAATGAGGTGGGAATGTACTTTTAAGCGTCTTCTTTTTTTATGATGTGCTGCTATCTGCGCTGAACAAGGTTTTAGCTGGGAGGTATATCACAAAAGAAAAAGCCAACCTTTCGGTCAGCTTTCTTTGAGGTAAATAAAAACAAAAGCCTCTTTATTTGATCAGCGCAATATTTCCCCGGTGGGTGAGTACACTTCCATTGTCGCATACTACTTCCAGTGTGTAAATGAACACATCCGGGTTTAGTTGCTTTCCTTTGTTAGTGCCGTCCCATCCATAAGAAGGATTGTTCGCATCAAAATTGGTTTTTTCAAAAAATGTTTCGCCCCAGCGGTTATAGATCCTCAGCGTTTTTATTTTAAATACGCCCGTTCCTCTTGGATAAAACACGTCATTGGTGCCATCACCGTTTGGTGAAAATGTATTGGGTATAAAAATGTTTGAACCATTACAGATCACAAATACTGTAACCCTTCCTTTTGCAGTGCAACCTCCTTTGTTCTTTACTTCCACGGTATATTCTGTGTTCTCAGAAGGTTTTACTGTAATGCCCGGGTAATCATTCCTGAACAGCCCGGTAGTAGGCTGCCAGTTCACCCAATTCACATCTGGTGATATCACCGGTACAAGGTCAATTGTTTGGCCTACGTTAATGGTTTTATCAACTCCTGCTTCTACTGTTGGTATTGGGTTTACCCTGAGGGAAATATAGCCGGTGTCTTTAAAGCAGCCAACATCGTCTGACCCGATGATTCTGTAGGTGGTAGTGGTATCAGGCGTTGCAGTTGGTTCGCTGATGCTGGCATTGTCCAGCGTATTGGCAGGTGTCCAGGAATAGGTATGTGCACCACCGGCCGATAATTTTTTAGATTGACCACGGCAAATACTGTCGCTGTTACTGTGTGTCAATACCAGTTTCGACTTAACAGTTACCGCAATCGAATCCTTTGCAGTGCAACCATTGGCAGAAGTACCGGTAACCGTATAGGTGATGTTATTTAAGGTGGCGGTAGCCGGACTGGCGCAATTGGTACAGTTAAGCGCTGTAGCCGGGCTCCAGGAATAAGTGGCCGCACCAGTAGCCTGCATCGTTTTACTGCTTCCTTTGCAAAGTATAAAATCACTGCCTGCGCTAACAACCGGGATGGCATAAGCTTCTACCAGCTTTGTAGCGGTGTCTTTACAACCACTGCTGTTGGTGGCAACAAGTGTAATCGTGTATTGGCCTGCGTTAGTATAGTGTTGCAGGGCTGGCGATGCTGCGGTTGATGTATTGCCATTAGCGAAACTCCATTGCCAACTGAGTGAAGAAGTGTCAGGCACTACCACCTGGCTGTTGAAAGTTACAGACAATGGCGCACACCCGTTTGCGCTTGCTGACAGATTAATGTTAGGAGACGATACGATCTTTACCGGTATGGTTGATTGAAGTGTATCGCTGCATCCTTTCTGCGTAGTTACTACCAGTGATGGGTAGAAGATTCCGGTTGATGAATAGTGATAAACAGGATGCTGGCTGGCAGAAGTATTGCCATTGCCTAAATTCCATTTATACGAGGCAATCACATCATTGGTGGCTACAGAAGAATCGGTGAAAGAGATGATCCCCGAATCGCACAATAACCTGTTCGTATACCCGAAATTAGCTTTGATATCGCTTACTACGATCGTATCATCGCCGGTGATCGGCACCTGGCAACCGGTTTGGTCGATCAGGATCATTTTTGGAATGTACCTGCCGGGATAGGTATAAGTATAAGTGATCCTTGAGTTGGCTGAACTAACCGTACTGCCATCGTTAAAGTCCCATACAAAATTATTCTGGCCTGCGGTGTTCGCCGTAAAGTTCACTGTCACCGGGTTACAACCACTGGTAGGATTATAACTGAATACTCCCTGTGGTCCTTTGATCACCACCCTGCGTTGGTAGGTGCTGGTGCAACCGCCCTGGCCTGTTACCGTGAGTTTCACAAAATAAATGCCGGGGTAATTGTAAAAGTGCGCCGGGTTTGGTTGCAACGAAGTGGTACTGTCGCCAAAATCCCATTTAATGCTCACCGCATTGGAAGACTGGTTGGTAAAATTGATCACCAGCGGTGGACAGTTACTTGCCGAATCGCTCATGATAAAATGCGAAACCGGGCTTTTGATATTGATAAAGTCTGTTTTAAAAGTTGAATCAGTACAGCCGTATTGATCAGTGATCACCAATTTTACACTGTACGTACCGTCGCTGTTGTATGCATGCGATGGATTGGAAGCAACAGCACTGGTGTTATCACCAAAACTCCATTTATATGTAAGCAGAGGGCCTGTGCTCTGGCTTACAAAGCGAACCGGCCTTCCCGGACAGCTCAATGTATCAACTGAAGTGAAATTTGCGGTTGGTTTTGAAATGATCAGTGATGCAGCCAGGGAAGTGCTGTCAGCACATCCATTACTATCTGTCACTTTAAGTTTTACGGTATATGAACCAGGAGCACCGTAAGTATGTTCAAATGGTGCTGCAGTAAGTGTTTCGGATGTGCTGTCGCCGTATTGCCACTGCCATTGCTGTATGGCATGTGTACCATCCGTCAATGAGCTGTCTTTGAATGTAACAGCACTGTTTAAACAGGCACCGGGTACTGCCGGAGAAAATTTTGCGGTAGGTCCGCTCACCGCAATATACGCCCGTTTAATAAGGGTATCGCTGCAACCCAGTATATCACTCATGGCTAAACGAACAGTAAATACACCCGTTCTGCTGAAGATATGATCCATATAGTTTTGTGGTCTTGGCGAATTGATGGATGAACTTCCATCTCCAAAATTCCAGTTGAGATTACTCACATCTGCAATGCTCAGTCCTGTGTTGAAGCGTACGTTACTGCCTTTACATACTATTGTATCTGTAGCAGTGAATTGCGCTTTGCTGTTTACGATCTGTATCTGTTTGCTGGTGGTAAAATCACAACCATAGGTATTGTTTATCACCTTCAGGGTTACTACAAATATCCCGGTGGTAGTGTAGATATGTACCGGGCTTGGTACGGTAGAGGTAACGCCATCGCCAAAATCCCAATGCCATTCATCGGCTCCGATCGATTGATCGGTGAATACTCTTTCAAACGGTTTTTTACAATCCGTTTTTATCATGAATTTGGCCACCGGCGGGTTGATGTGTATATAGTTTGGAATGATCACGCTGTCAACACAACCGCCTTTCCAGATTTTCAATTTGATGTCAAAAAAGCCTGTGTCAAGATATTGATGTGAAGGATTTTGCAATGCTGAAGTGATGTGATCACCAAAATCCCACAGCCATTTTGTAGGTGCGCCGGTAGAATGATCGCTGAACAGGATGGTTTCCTTTGCACAGGCATTGGTGGGTGTGGCACTAAATGCTGGTACCGGTTTATTGTTGGTGATGATGCCTCTTGTTACCCTGGCGGTATCAGTACAACCGCTTGCGGTGATAACGATCACCGAAACATTGTAAACCCCTTCCAGTAAATAAGTATTTGTTGGAGCCGCGGCAGTAGAAGTATTGCCATCTCCGAAATTCCATTCATAACTGGTAACAGCATCCGGCGCATTTACAGAAAGGTTGAATGTTTTTGCAAATGGCACGCAGCCGCTGTCGGGGATATTGGTGATGGTCGCTTTTGGCCTGGTAATATTGATGTAGCCAGCTTTTACCAGCGTATCGGCACATCCGTTTACGCCTGTAACAATGAGTTTGACTGCAAAGCTGCCAAAACTGTTATAGGTGTGTGATGGGTTTGCATCGGTAGATGTTTGATGATCGCCAAAATCCCAAAGATAGGTCGCTGCGTTTGCTGACTGGTCTGTAAAATTAACCGTGAACGGGGCTTTGCAATTGGATGTATCAGCGGCGGTAAACAAGGCTTTCGGCGTAGGCAGCACAGCGATGGGCTTGGTAATAGAATCTGTACATGCCCCAAAACTGGCTACCATCTTCACAAAGAAAGTACCGGCATGGTTAAAAGATTTTGAAGGATTTAATGCTGTCGATGTATCTCCATCTCCAAAACTCCAAAGCACCGAAGCCGGAGCTGGTGTAGAAGTATTGGTAAATCGAATAAGACTGTTTTGACAAACGCTTGCAATCGTTGTAAAAGCTGCATTTACCGACCCTACTGTTACTGCATTTGTTTTGGTGATGGTATCAGCACAACCATTGCTGTTTGTTACGATCAGCTTTACGGTGTAAGTGCCGTTGGCCGTATAAGTGTGTGATGGATTGAGAAGGTTAGAAGTATTGCCATCCCCAAGATCCCATAAATATGTTACTGCGCCCGTTCCGGTTGACTGGTTCCTGAAATTGATCGTTACGGGGGCTGTACAGGTTTGAGGATTGTCGTTAGTAAATTGAGCCAGCACACCGGAGTTGATCTGGATCATCGACTGCCTGGTGAGCGTTGAAACGCAACCACTGGAATTTTTAACCAGCAGGGTTACACTAAAATTTCTTGCTGAAGTATACACATGATCAGGGTGCTGTAAGCTGGAGGTGGCACCATCACCAAAATCCCATAACCACGAACTGATGCTTCCGCTTCCAGGATTTGATGCATCTGTAAAATGAACCGGTAGCGGGTAACAGCCCGTTGTATCGGAGGATGAAAACTGAACCAGGGGTTTTGCAAACACTTCAATGTAATCTGCCTTTACGATCGAATCCTCGTTAATGGAATTTTTTGCGATCAGCTTAATTGTGTATTTGCCCGGGGTAAAATAGGTTGCTGACGGGTTTTGTAAAAATGAAATGGTACCGTTGCCAAGATCCCATTTCCATTGGCTAGGGTTTCCGGTGCTTTCATCAGTAAAACGTACGATCAGGGGCGAACAACCACTTGCAGGAGTTGCGCTGAAGCCTGGTACAACTTGTGCCGTTGCAGCAAAACTTACAGAGATGAATGCAAGCAGTAGCGATACTCGTAGAAAAATTCTTGAGTTCATGGATAGTGGCTTTTGTTTTTATTCTGGTTGCATGGCAGGATACTCCACGCAACACATTATATAACTCCAAAAAGCCTTAAAAATTGTGATGCAAAGCAGAAATAATGGCTGGCGGCGCTGGATATGCTTTTATGTGCAATTATAACCTTCTCATGTGCAGTATTTTGGGGGCTGTAGATCCCCAGGGTGCCAGTTCCATGATCGGCAGTGATTTTTTGGTAAAGCGCCAGGCCCTGTTGATAAAGGCAAAGGAGGCAGGAGGAACAGGGCTATTTAAATTGATCACCAGTTTGCCATAATCCTCATTGCTGGTCCAGGTTCCCGAATAGGTAACGCCTGCTTTTGTTCCCGTCATCGGCCCGTCATAGTAGGAACTGCCTTTTGTAAGTATAAAAGTGTACCCGTCAAAATCACTGGTTTTATCCGTGCTGTCGTCAAGCGCATAGTTCACAACAAATTGCTTGTTCAAAATATTGTCTTCAAAATATTTCTGCAGTGTATTTTGCGAAACAACCGGAACCGCTTTTTTACAACTGCTCAGCAGCAGCATGGCTGCACACAGCAAAGCAATGATATACCTGTTATTGAAAATGAGGGTCGACATATTTTCAAATTTACGGATATTATGATTCTGTGACATGCTGCTGTGATTTTTTCACTGCATTTTAGCACATGTTCTTCTTTAAAAGCCCTGTGCTGCAAATGCTCACCATGGAACGCTTTACGAAGCATAAAATTGTGCAGTAATGAAATGCGGGCAGTACGGGGCTGTTTTTTATAAACTTTGTTTACAGGTTCATTGTTTTAAATAGCTTTACGCCACAAATAGTACGGATGAAAATTAAGGAGATCACCGGTTTTCTCGAAACCATAGCGCCGGTTCAATTACAGGAATCTTACGACAATGCCGGGCTGCTGGCAGGCGACCCGGAATGGGACTGCACCGGTATCATCGTTGCGCTGGACACTATCGAGGATGTAATTGCAGAAGCGATGGAAAAAAAATGTAACCTGGTGGTTGCCCATCACCCCATCATTTTTGGCGGCCTTAAAAAGCTTGCCGGGCGAACTTATGTAGAAAGAACGGTGATCAAGGCCATCAAAAATGATATTGCTATCTACGCCATTCATACCAACCTCGATAATGTGCTGCACGGAGTAAATGGAAAAATAGCAGATCTGCTGGGCCTTGTTAACCGGCAACCGCTATTGCCCAAACAGGGTTTGTTGAAAAAGCTATTTGTATTTGTACCTTCCACTCATGCCGAAAAAGTAAGGGATGCCATTTTTAGCGCCGGGGCCGGGCATATCGGCAATTACAGCGAATGCAGTTTTAATGCGGCAGGCGACGGCACTTACCTGGCAAAAGAGGGCGCCAATCCTTTCATGGGCAAAGTTGGTGAAAGACATACCGAGCCGGAAATTAAAATGGAGATCGTTTTTCAGCCCTGGCTGCAGGAGGCAATCATTAGCGCTATGCTGGCTGCACATCCCTATGAAGAAGTTGCCTACGATATCATAGCCCTGGAAAATGCCTGGGCTTCTGCCGGCAGCGGCTTATTGGGGCAGCTTCCCCAGCCGATGAGCGAAACAGCTTTTTTAACATTGCTTAAGGATAGCTTTGGTCTTAAGTTGGTAAAACACACCGGACTCAGGGGTAAACAGGTGAGTAAAATAGCAGTTTGCGGCGGTGCCGGCTCGTTTCTTACCAAAACGGCCATCGCAGCAGGCGCAGATGTTTATGTTACCGCAGATATCAAGTACCACGAGTTTTTTGATGCCGATCGGCGCCTCGTACTGGCAGATATTGGCCACTACGAAAGTGAACAGCACAGCATTAGCTTAGTTTTTGATATTTTGAAACAAAAATATCCTACCTTCGCCGTCCTGAAAACGGGAGTAAACACCAACCCGGTGCATTATTTTTTTTAAAAAAACAGTTACCGGGATGATAAATCCTTACAGTACAAATACAAATAACAAATTACTATGGCTTCAGTAAAAGACTTTTCAGTAGAAGAAAAATTAAGATCATTGGTGCGCCTTCAGAAAGTGGATGGCAAGCTGGATGAAATTCAGATTTTAAAAGGAGAACTTCCGATTGAAGTAAAGGATCTTGAAGACGAAATTGAAGGATTGCATGCCCGCCAGGTGAGAGTGGAAGAGGAGATCAATGGAATGCAGGAATTCATTGCCCAGAAAAAAGAAGCCATTAAAGACGCTGAGGCACTGATAAAAAAATATGAAAAGCAAAGTGAGAATGTAAAAAATAACCGGGAGTTTGAAGCCATCAACAAAGAAATTGAGATGCAAACCCTGGAAGTAAAACTCTGCGAAAAGCACATCAAAGATGCTACAGAAGAAATTGCTGAAAAAGCAAAACAACTGGAAATAGCTAAAAAAGCGGTGAGTACCAAGGAAGGTAACCTTAGCGGCAAAAAAGGCGAACTCGAAAAGATCATCAGTGAAACGGAGAAAGAAGAAAAGCACTACGATGACCTGGCTGCTGATGCAAGATCTCACGTAGACGAACGCCTGCTTACCAGTTATGACAGGATCAGGAAGAGCTATCGCAATGGACTGGCCGTAGTGCCGGTAGAAAGGGATAGCTGCGGTGGTTGTTTCCATGCGATTCCCCCACAAAGACAGAGTGAGATCAAACTGCGTAAAAAAGTGATCGTATGCGAAAACTGCGGCAGAATACTGGTTGATACAGACCTGAACGACAGCATCGAGATCAAATAAATATTGATCAATAAAAAATACTGAAAGCACTTCTCTCCGAAGTGCTTTCTTTTTTTGCAACAAACTTTAGCATGCGATCTTTTTAAATGAAAGATGAAAAATGGCTAATTTGCCAACTTATTTTATGCTCAGGAAACTATACATATCCAATTATGCCATCATAGACGAGATCAGCATTCATTTTTCGGCGAACCTGAATATCATTACCGGCGAAACCGGTGCTGGCAAAAGTATTTTGATGGGAGCCCTTAGCCTGATACTGGGCGAACGGGCAGAAAGCAACGTGTTGCTGAACAAAGAAAAAAAATGCGTGGTGGAAGGTCATTTTGATGCAGGTAAAAATGCTGCTGTAAAAAGCTTTGTTACTGCCAACGACCTCGATTCAGAAGATGAATTGGTGTTGAGAAGGGAGATCGCCGTAAATGGAAAGTCAAGGGCTTTTATCAATGATACTCCCGTAAACCTCAACCAGCTTAAAGAAGTCAGTGCTTTACTGGTTGATCTGCACCAGCAGTTTGATACCCAGGAATTGGGCAGCAACGATTTTCAAAGAACCATACTGGATGCCATTGCCGGCAACACCGAGTTGATGCCCGAATACAGCAGTCTTTTTGCTGCTTATAAAATGGCAGTGAAACAATTGGAACTGCTCAGGAAACAGCAGCAGGAGGCCAATGCAACGCTCGACTACAACCAGTTTATTTTTGATGAACTGGACGAAGCTGGTTTTGTTGAAAATGAAATTGAATCCCTGGATGCGGAGTTGAAATTACTAAGCAATGCAGAAGAGGTAAAGCAGCAATTGGCCGCTATCTTTTTCGACTTGAAAGAACGGGAGCAGCCATTGGTGCAGCAACTTAAAATGCTGGCTTCCCGGCTGCAGGCATTGAAACAATATCATCCATCACTGGAGGACTTGGGCAACCGTATCGAAAGCGCCAGGCTTGAACTGGATGATGTGGCGGGCAGCGTGGAAGAGATCACCGATTCAATACAATACAACCCCGAAAGGTTGCAGTTGGTGAACGATAAGCTATCGCTTGGCTATCGGCTCCTGAAAAAGCACAATGTAGTTACCACAAATGAATTACTTGGGATAAAAGAAAGTTTACAGCAAAAATTATTGGTGATCTCCAATGCCGGTGAAGCCATCCTGGCAAAAGAAACTGAGGTAAAGACCCTGCTCGAGGCCTGTTTAAAATTTGCCGCTTCAATATCAGGGAACAGATCAAAGGCTGCCAAACCATTTGCTGACAAGATTAATGGCCTGTTGAAGCAGGTTGGTATGCCCAACGCCTTATTAAAAGTGCAACTGGCACCCAAAGAATTGAATGAATACGGTGCCGACAGCATTTTATTCCTCTTTGACGCCAACAAAACGGGTCAATTTGAACCACTCCATAAGGTTGCAAGTGGTGGCGAATTAAGCAGGTTGATGTTGTGCATTAAATCTATTGTGGCCCGTAAGCTGAAACTGGCAACCCTCATTTTTGATGAGGTTGATACCGGCATCAGCGGCGAAGCTGCTAGGCAGGTGGGCATCTTAATGAAAGAGCTGGCTGCTGATCACCAGGTGATGTCTATTACGCACCAGCCGCAGATCGCCGCCAAAGCTGCCGCTCATTATTTTGTGTTTAAAAAACAGGTAAACGGAAAGATATCTACAGGGGTGCGTCTCCTCGAAAAACAGGAACGTATTGATGTGATCGCCCAAATGCTGGGCGGCGAAAAGCCAAGTGATGCAGCCCTTCAAAATGCAAAGGAAATGGTAGAAGCTGGTGCCAGTTAAATATCTTTTTTGCCCAAAAACTTGCATAATTCAAATTAAGTAGTAGTTTTGCAGCCAATTAAAATTAAAAATAAAACTCAAATGAAAAAATTACTTGCTATTCTCGCTGTTGCTGGTTTTATGACATCTTGCAACAATTCTGGTGAAACATCTGCAACAACTGCTGTTGATTCTACTGTTAAAGCTGCTGATTCTACAGCTAAACAAGCTGTGTCTTCTGCTGATTCTACAATAAAAGCTGCTGCTGATACAATGAAAGCTACTGCTGATACAATGAAAGCTGCTGTGAAAGAAGGTGCTGAAAAAATGAAAGAAGGCGCTGAAAAAATGAAAGAAGGTGCTGATAAAATGGCAGATAAAGCTAAAGAAGCTGTAAAACACTAATCAAGGAATTTTTCGATAAACAAAGCCCCGGTTATCCGGGGCTTTGTTGTTTTTAGCACAGTTGGTTGGTTGCACGGGCAACAACGGGCAAAAGGAGCGTTTTAAAACATAACCTTAACTTTTCTTAAAAAGGTATCAATGAAAATTGATACCTTTTATTTTTAATATTACCCGCTGCTGGGTATGTATGCTCAGCATCCAACCATTTATATTGCACCTGAAACCTGCACGATATGAAAAAACTTTGCTGCTTACTGTTTTTATCAACCGGATTTTTCTGCCATGCACAGAGCACTAAGATCATCGATAGTTTTGAACGCCTTGCTGCTGTACAAAAGGATACTGACCTTATAAAAACTTATAATGAATTAACCTGGCAGTACCGCAATGTAAACAGGGATAAAGCAATTGAATATGGCAACAAAGCATTGGAACTTGGGTTGAAATCCGGCTTTGACAAAGGCGTAGCGCAGGCTTATAACGACATGGGCATTATCTACTACGACCAGGAAAACTATGACCGTGCATTGGATTTCTACAACAGAGCTTTTGAAATAAGAAAGCGGCAAAACGATGTCAAGGGAATGGCGGCATTGTATAATAAGATCGGGATACTCTACCAAAAACGCGGCAATTTCGACAAGGCCCTGGAAAACCAGCAGAAGGCGCTTACCCTGTACGAGCAGATCAACAATGATTTTGGCATTTCCTATTCCCTCAATAATATCGGCATCATTCACCAGAATATGGGCAACTACGATGAGGCATTAAAATACCAGGAACGTTCCATTGTTATAAAAGAAAAATTAGGCGATATGGCGGGGATGGCCGGTTCTTTTGTAAACGCCGGAAATATCTGGCTGATAAAAAAAGACTATAAAAAAACAGAAGAGTATTACGGCAAAGCAGAGCAGATCACCCGTAAGATGAACGACCGGGAGTACTTATCCAATGTACTTAATAATTACGGCAGCTATTTTTTAAAAACCAACCAGTTGGAAAAAGCGCTGCAATATGTGAAAGAATCTTTTTCAATCAGGCAATCGCTGCAGGACAATAAAGGCATGGTAAGTTGTATGGCCAATATGGGCGATATTTTTACCCGCCGCCAGCAATACGACAGTGCCGAATCCATTCTTAAAAAAGCAGTATCCATTGCAGATAGCAGCGCCGCCAGCAAACCGGAGTTGCCAAAATTATATAAGCAGTTTTCATCCCTGTACGAGGCCAAAGGCGACCTCCCCAAAGCCCTGCTGATGCAGCGGAAATATTCTGAACTAAATGATTCCCTGTACACCGATGATCTGCGGGAGAACTTTGCAACCCTGCAAACAAAATTTGAGACCACGAAAAAAGAACAGGTAATACAGCAACAGCAGTTTGAATTGACCAAGAAAAACTTCTGGATAATAACAATTACAGGATTGTTGCTGCTCGGGGCACTGCTGGCCTTCTCCTTTTATAAACGCTACCAGTTGAAACAGGAAAAAAAGTTACAGGCGGAGATCATGCGGCAGCAGGATCTTGCCACCCGGGCGATCATTGAGGCGGAAGAAAATGAAAGAAAGCGCATTGCAGGCGACCTGCACGACGGGGTAGGGCAGATGATGAGTGCCGCCAAAATGAATTTGTCAGGCTTTGAAAGCAGGCTGCATTTTGAGAATGAAAAAGAAAAAGCTGCATTTGATAATATCATTGCCCTGGTAGATGAAAGTTGTAAAGAAGTAAGAAATGTCAGTCACAATATGATGCCGAACGCATTACTGAAGAACGGGCTGTCAAATGCGGTAAAAGAATTCATCAGCAAGCTCGACCACAGCATTTTAAAAGTGAATTTGTATACCGAGGGTTTGAACGAACGGCTTGACAGTGATATCGAAACAGTACTGTACAGGGTGATACAGGAATGCGTAAACAACGTGATCAAACATTCCGGTGCTGATGCCATCGATATCTCATTGATAAAAGATGCAGATGGGATTGCTGCCACTATTGATGATAACGGAAAAGGATTCGATACATCTAAAAAAGAAAAATTTGAAGGGTTGGGCCTCAAAAATATCCTTACAAGAATACAATACTTAAAGGGCACGGTAGATTTTGACTCATCGCCGGGAAAGGGAACACTAGTGGCGATACACGTACCGGTCTGATAGATATTTTACAGTGCTATTGGTAGTTGGCTGATTGTCAGGCCACTGTTTTCCCATGAATAGAAAAGTTGAATTTTAACAGTCCGGATTCCGCTTCTGGCTTTACTTTTGCCCCCCCCAAAGACTCAAAATCTAATATTATTATGAACAGACCTTACATCCGGAAGGCCCATGTATTTTTTTCCTCCCTGGTCATCTTCCTGCTTCACATTCCCTTTGTATTTGCAAAAACAAAACACAGTCCAGATGATGGATCACTTACTAAAACGCCTGTTGTTTCAGGGTCGGCAACGCCCGGTCAGCCGCTGTTCAAACAAAATTTTCCACTATCCGTGTACGATAGTTTAAAACTGGCCGCATTTGGTATGAGCAAACAAGTGTTTGATTATGCCATGAAGGGATTTGAATCACTCCGGGAAGCGGGTAAGCTTAGCAATACCAGTATCATCTCTATTGCAGATCTGAGTAAGTCATCCTGTAAAAAAAGATTGTTTGTGATCGACCTTAAAAATTGCAAACTCTTATTCAATACCTATGTGGCGCATGGTATGAATTCGGGCCAGGAATATGCCCGGCAGTTTTCCAATATTCCCGAGAGCAATAAGAGCAGCCTGGGTTTTTACGAAACGGCTGGCACCTACATCGGGAAGCATGGATATTCGTTGAAACTGCTCGGTATGGAAAAAGGCATCAATGACAATGTTTCCAAAAGAGATATTGTAATGCATGGCGCAGGGTATGTAAGCGAATCGATGATACATTCGATGGGTTATATCGGCAGAAGCCAGGGCTGCCCCGCAATACCGGAACAGTTGCACAGGCCCATCATCGACAAAATAAAAAACGGTACCTGCCTGTTTGTTTTTGGCGAAGACAATAATTATGTGCGCCGCTCGGCAATGCTTAAAGGCTCAACGGGGTTGCTGGCTTATAATTGATGCTGCCAATCGTATAAGATATAAAGACCCGCTTTAAAGCGGTTTTTTTAGGACATGTATGTACTGCTGCACGCAAAAGTTTTTCTTTCTTCATTTCATTGCATAATAATAACTTCACACAAATTTTTTGTATGACAGTAAGGCAACAGTTAAGAGGCACCGGTGTAGCAATTGTAACACCCTTCAAACAGGATGAATCTGTAGATTTTGAAGCACTGGGTAAACTGATCGATTTCATTATTGGCAATGGCATCGATTACGTTGTATCGCTGGGTACTACCGGCGAAACACCTACACTTGACAAAGAAGAAAAACTCGATATTGTAAATTATACATTTGAAAAGGTGAACAGCCGTGTACCGGTTGTAGTGGGCATTGGCGGCAACAATACCAGGGAAGTGGTAAAAACGGTTCAAAACTTTCCGCTCGAAAAAGCTGCTGCGGTTTTAAGTGCGGCACCTTACTACAACAAGCCTTCGCAGGAAGGAATATACCAGCATTACAAAGCCATTGCTGCTGCTTCGCCTAAGCCGGTGATCATGTACAATGTGCCGGGAAGAACCGGTCGTAATATGGAACCGTCAACAACCATTAAACTGGCGAACGAAGTGGTCAATATCGCCGGCATCAAAGAAGCAGGTAACAGCGTACCCCAGTGTATGCAATTGCTGCGTGACCGGCCTGAGCATTTTTTAATTGTGAGCGGCGATGATGATCTCGTGCTGCCCGAACTGGCAGGTGGTATGGATGGGGTGATCAGCGTGGCCGCCAATTGTTTTCCAAAGAATTTTTCTGATATGGTAAGGGCTGGCCTTGCCGGTGATTTTGCGACTGCAAAAAAATTAAATGATCCATTGATAGAAGCATACAATTTATTGTTTGCAGAAAATAATCCTGCAGGTGTAAAAGCATTTTTATCAGAGATGGGGCTGATCAGCAATGTGCTTCGTCTCCCACTCGTACCATTAAGCGAACCGGTACACAAAAAAGTAAAAGCATATCTTCAATAACAGATGCAGCACCAAAACAATGCAATACTATCTCATTGCCTGGTTTACAGGAAGTGTAAATTGATTTGCATTGCATTGCTATTAAGCCTGCAGGTGGCTGCACAGTTTACGGTAACCATCAGGGTAGACGCCCTGCCTGGCAAACATTCCGGCGATGCCATTTTCGTGGCAGGTACTTTCAATAACTGGAATCCCGATCAGCAGCAATTGCTGCCGAAAAATAATTCGCTTTCAACAACTGTGAAAGATATACCAGCCGGACCTATAGAATTTAAGTTTACAAGAGGAAGCTGGAATAAAGTTGAAAGTACGGCTGGAGGAAAGGAGATAGAAAATCATTCCGTTCAAATCAGCAGCGATACTACGCTTGTATATACGATCGAGGGATGGAAGGATGATTTTGAAGCACCTGTGAAGTCCCACACCACTTCATATGCAGTGCAGGTATTGGATCACGAATTTAAAATGCCACAGTTAAACAGGCTTAGGCGTATCTGGATCTATTTGCCGCTGGGGTATAGTATCAATGAAAAGCACTATCCGGTAATGTACATGCAGGATGGCCAGAATTTATTTGATGAGCTTACATCAGCTTATGGCGAATGGGGCGTTGATGAATGTCTTGATACATTGGTAAATAAAGGAAAGCCCGGTTGCATTATTGTTGGCATTGACAATGGTGGCGAAACGAGGATGAGTGAATACAATCCTTTTGAGTTCACCTGGAAAGATTCCTCTTCTTCAAAAACATTTGCGCCTGAAGGAGAAGCTTATCTTTCTTTTCTCGTACAAACGCTTAAACCATACATCGATCAGCATTTCAGAACCCTTTCTACAAAAGAAAATACTATTATCGCCGGCAGTTCAATGGGCGGGTTGATCTCTTTTTACGCAGCTTTAAAATATCCCGAAGTATTTGGCAAAGCCGGTATATTTTCTCCGGCATTTTGGACGGCGAAAGGTATTGACAATGCTACCGATTCGCTTGCAGGTAAACTAAGAGGTAAATACTTTTTTTATGTGGGAGGAAAAGAAGGCAGCGAAACTGTAAATGACATGATGCGTATCCAGGAAAAACTGGGGAAAAACTCCGCTGCAATGATCTATTCCATTACCGACCCTGGAGCAAAACACAATGAAGCCGCCTGGCGAAAATGGTTTGCCGAATTTTATAATTTTATCATGGCCGATGGGTTTAATGTGATCACCGGCAGCGAACATTAAATTTTATAGCAGATACCTTCCAGTGCCAATTCCGTATTGGCAAAAACAGAACATGCTTCCGTTAAAAATTCATCCAGTAGTTCATACTTGGCAGAAAAATGACCGATCAGTAATTTCTTGACTGCGGCTTTTTCAGCAATGCTTGCAGCCTGCAGGGTAGTCGAGTGGAATCTTGCAGCAGCTTTTTGTTCATTGCCTTTTAAGTAAGTGGTTTCATGATATAAAAGATCCACTGCTCTGATTTTTTCTACCAGTGTTTCATCGTAAATAGTGTCTGCGCAATAACCATAACTTTTCGCTGCAGGCGCTGCAATGGTTACTTCTTCATTGGGAATAATGGTACCTTTTTTCGTGGTATAATCTTCACCTTTTTGCAGGCGCTCGTAAAAACTGGCAGGTATATCAAATCCTTTTATCCGTTCGGCATCTATCTTCCGTGGATTTTTTTTCTCCCTGAATAAAAATCCCCAGCAATCGATGCGGTGCTGCGTTCTAAAACTGGTTACACTCATCCGGCTGTTGTTCATGATCTCCTGCTCATCGCCCAGTGCATGAAAATAGAGTTTATAGCTGAGTACGGTACTGGCAGCATCCATTTGCAATTGAATGATCTGTTCCAGCGCCGCCGGTGCATGCAGGTGCAGATCCTGTGTGCGGCCCAGCAGGCTCATGCTGTTAAGAAGTCCCGGCAGTCCAAAATAGTGATCGCCATGCAGGTGAGAAATGAATATATGACTGATCTTGCTCCGCTTTATCTTGTATTTTGCCATTTGCATCTGCGTTCCCTCACCACAATCTATCAAATAGGCATCTTCCTGGGTTTGAAGAACCTGGGCTGTGGGAAACCTGTCGAAAGCAGGAATGGCAGAATTATTTCCAAGTATGGTGAGTGCTAACATTCAGTGAGTAAAAGTAAATATTCAAAAAAATGCCTGTATACGAATCAGACAACAACAAAACCATCTAACGATCAGCCTTCGTTGTCATCACCTAACAATTCCCGCTCTATTTCTTCCATCTGTACAATGTCCCAGGCCTCGCTTTCCGTAGGGGTTACATTCATGATCTCCAGCAATTCCTGTTGATCAAGCAGGTCTTCCACCGGTTTTTGTATGGCACAAATTACAAAAGAGCAATTGCTTTCGTAAAACTTTTGTTGTGTCAATGCAATCAATTCCCCACTATTTCCCTCCAGGGTACTTACTTCAGAAAGATTCAAAATAACATGCGGTATGTCTTTTTGCAGGTAGCTGAGCAACAGTTGGCTCAGTTCTTCTGTCATATTAACAGGCAACAGCTTTTCTAAAGGGGTAATTACCGTAAATTTTTCTTTGGTATCTGTTTTGACATTCATTTAAGTCTATCGATGTTTTATGAAAGATTAAGATCATGGCATCGGTCACAAGTTCAGTTATTTGAATTATTGCAATGCTGTTTTTTGTAAAGGAAAGGATTTTTTAATTCAGGATTTGCGCATATTATAATTTTAACGGATGTATCTCCATTATAGTTATAACCTTTGATCCGTCAAAAAGCCTGAAAACGCTGTTCTTCAGCCTCCGCAGTAACTTTTCAACATATCAACATTTAATAATTCCACCAAACTAAAACTTGCAAATAATCGTTATTATTGTAACTATATAAATTTAGTATCAAATGGACAACAACTTTTCAGCCCAGGTAAAAGAAATTATTTCCTACAGCAGGGAAGAAGCACTGCGGCTGGGAAATGATTTTATTGGAACGGAACACCTGGTACTTGGCCTCATACGGGATGGAGAAAATACTGCCATCAAAATATTAAAATCTCTCAATGTTGATCTGTACGAACTGCGTAAAGAAATTGAAGTAGCCGTAAAAGATAAAACCGGTAAGAATATTGCCAATATCAATTCGCTCCCTTTAACCAAACAGGCAGAGAAAGTGATCCGCATCACCGTGCTGGAAGCGAAGGCGCATAAAAGTACCATGGTAGAAAGTGAACACCTCATGCTTTCGATTTTAAAGAACAAAGAAAATATTGCAACTCAAATACTAAATCAATTCGACGTGGATTACGACATGTTTAAAAATGAATTGGGATTTGTAACAAGCAATCCCCCCAAGGCCGAATTCAGTGATGAAAACGATGACGACTTTGATGAAGAAAAAAGACAGTATGGCCAGCAGCCAAAATCACAACGTGGTGGTGCCGCCAATCAACCCAAAACCAAGACGCCTGTATTGGACAATTTCGGGCGTGATATCACCCGCCTGGCGGAAAACGGTTCGCTTGATCCGATCGTAGGAAGAGAGATAGAGATTGAAAGGGTTTCGCAGATCCTATCCCGCAGAAAGAAAAACAATCCCATCCTGATCGGTGAACCCGGTGTGGGTAAAACAGCCATTGTGGAAGGCCTTGCGTTAAGAATTGTTCAGCGCAAAGTAAGCAGGGTATTGTTTGATAAAAGAGTGGTATCACTTGACCTGGCAGCATTGGTGGCCGGCACAAAATACCGTGGCCAGTTTGAAGAAAGGATGAAGGCCATTATGAATGAACTGGAAAAGAACAGGGATGTTATTTTGTTCATCGATGAGATACATACCATTGTNNNTTGGCAAGAGGCGAACTGCAATGCATCGGCGCATCTACACTGGATGAATACCGCATGCACATTGAAAAAGATGGTGCGTTGGACAGGAGGTTTCAAAAAGTGATTGTTGATCAGCCTTCCGTGGAAGAAACCATCCAGATACTGAACAATATCAAAAGCAAATACGAGGATTATCACAATGTAACGTATAGCCAGGAAGCTGTTGAAGCCTGTGTGAAGCTCAGTGAACGTTATATGACCGACAGGTTATTGCCTGATAAGGCAATTGATGTTCTCGATGAAGTGGGCGCAAGAAAGCACATTAAAAATATCAATGTGCCAAAAGAAGTGATTGATCTTGAAAAAAAGATCGAAGACATCAAACTGGAAAAAAATAAAGTGGTGAAAAGCCAGCGTTTTGAGGAAGCTGCCTCGTTGAGGGATTCTGAAAAACGTTTGCAGGAAGAACTGGAAAAAGCAAAGAACGACTGGGAAGAAGAAAGCAAACACAAACGCTTCCCGATCGAAGAAGAAGACATTGCCGAAGTGATCAGTATGATGACAGGCATTCCTGTTAAACGCATGGTACAGGCTGAAACTGACAAGCTCCGCCGCATGGGTGATGAGTTAAAAGGCGCTGTGATTGGCCAGGATGAAGCCATCCAGAAAGTGGTGAAAGCCATCCAGCGTAACAGGGTGGGGTTGAAGGATCCTAAGAAGCCCATTGGTTCTTTTATATTCCTTGGTCCTACCGGCGTTGGTAAAACCGAATTGGCACGTTGTCTTGCCCGTTATATGTTCGACAATGAAGATGCGTTGATCAGGATCGATATGAGTGAGTACATGGAAAAATTCACTGTAAGCCGTTTAATCGGTGCGCCTCCCGGCTATGTTGGATATGAAGAGGGCGGACAGTTAACAGAAAAAGTTCGACGCAAGCCTTACAGTGTGATTTTATTGGATGAAATTGAAAAAGCTCACCCGGATATTTATAACCTGTTGCTGCAGGTATTGGACGACGGTCAGTTGACCGATGGTATGGGCAGAAAAGTAGATTTCAAGAATACCATGATCATCATGACCTCCAATATTGGTGCAAGACAATTGAAAGACTTTGGTGAAGGAGTAGGTTTTGCTACTGCTGCAAGGGTACAAAATGCAGAAGAGAACAATAAGGCGGTGATCGAAAAAGCATTGAAGCGTACATTCAGTCCTGAATTTTTGAACAGGATCGATGATGTGGTAATGTTCAATTCGCTTACAAAAGAAGATATCTTCTCTATCATTGATATCCTGATGAAAGGTGTAATGAACCGTTTGGTAAATCTCGGCTTCTCTATGGAATTAACTTCTGAAGCCAAAGATTTTATTGCAGAAAAAGGATACGACGTTCAGTTTGGCGCAAGGCCATTGCACAGGGCGATTCAAAAATACCTGGAAGATCCTTTAGCCGAAGAAATACTCAGCATGCAGGTGAAACAGGGCGATATACTGATCGCTGACCTGGATGAAGCGAAGGAAAAAATAATTTTCACTTTGAAGAGCCAGGAGAAAAAGAAAGAGGCTGAATCATCAGAAGCCTGATAAAACCATATTCAACTAAAGCCATCCGGAAGGATGGCTTTTTTATTGTAAACTTTCGTCCGCCCACCATTTTAATAAAACAGGCGCCGTTTAAGTGACCCTGCTTTTCTTTGCCGGCTGGTTTTTTTTGTTGACTTTTGCAGGGATGAAAAAGATTATCATTACCATCGATGGCTGGTCTTCCTGCGGAAAAAGTACGCTGGCAAAACAGCTTGCCAAAGAACTGGGGTATGTGTACATCGATAGTGGCGCTATGTACCGGGCCATCACACTTTATTTTCTTAGAAATACAGTTGACCTGGAAGATAGTGAACAAATAAAACAGGCATTGGAAAACATCAACATCGAATTCGAATACAATCCAAAATCACTGCAGTCAGAAATACTATTGAATGGTGAGAATGTGGAGTATATGATCCGGGACCTGATCGTAGCTGAAAAAGTAAGCGATGTGGCTACTATAAAAGAGGTGAGAACCTTTGCCGTGGCACAGCAGCAATTGATGGGTAAAAAAAAGGGTATCGTAATGGACGGGAGGGATATCGGCACCACCGTATTTCCCAAAGCTGAACTGAAATTTTTTATGACGGCCGATATTGCTGTGAGGGTTGAGCGTCGTTTTAAAGAAATGTACGAGAAAAATCCCAACGTTAGCATTGAAGAAGTTAAGAATAACCTCGAAATGAGAGACTATATCGACTCTAACCGGGAGATCAGCCCCCTGCGAAAGGCAGCAGATGCCATCGTACTGGATAATACAAATCTCACCATGGAACAGCAGTTAAAATTTGCCCAGGGAGTAGTGGATAAGCTAAGAAAATGAGCTGTTAATAAACGATCCTAATTGCCCTCCGGTAGCCCCGGAGGGCAATTTTTTTTGATCTTTTGAGTTTATTATAAAAAAAATTTAAGGTTTCATTTAAACCAGTGGCTCAGTGTACGGTCTACCGTTTAACCAAATTACAAAACGAAAAAATAATTTATGAAAAAGCAGCTCACCATTCTATCCGCAGCCCTCTTATCGTTTGGGCTATTTTTTTCATCCTGTAAAAAGGAAAAAGCAACTGTTACCGCAGATACTGCTGTCGAAGCTAAATCTCAGTCAGACGACCAGTCAAGATTCTCCAATGAATCTGATGCAGCTGATGATGATGCCAACGCAGCGCTGGAAAACCTGGGCGGTTCTTATGCAGGGGAAACTCCTGTAGGTCCCCAGCTTCCTTTTACATGCGATGCAACCGTATCTGTTGATACAGCCAGCAATCCAAGAACAATCACCATTACTTACAATGGAAATGTATGCCTTGGATCACGCAGTCGTACCGGAACTGTTGTGCTCAGTTTCGCTCCCGGCTTCCGCTGGGCCGCTGCAGGTGCACAATACACAGTTACTTATCAAAACCTGAAGGTTACCCGCAATATCGATGGAAAGAGCATTACGCTGAATGGATCAAAAACGATCACCAATGTTTCCGGCGGTAAACTTCGCAACCTTGCCACCAGGTCAACTCCTATCGTACACACCGTTACCAGCGCAGGCATGAATATTACTTTTGATGATGGTTCTCAGCGTAGCTGGCAGGTGGCAAGACAAAGATCATTTAGTTATGACAATGGTATTGTGATCTCTATTACAGGCACACATGGCGGGGGCATAGCAGAATGGGGCGTAAACAGGCATAACCACAATTTTACCAGCGCTATTTTGCAACCACTCGTAATTAAGCAAAGCTGCAATTTTCGTTTGGTGAGCGGCCAGGTAGAGCATGTAGGCCAGGCCGTTACTACCAATACCACATTCGGACTGGATGCATCAGGAGCCCCCGTTACAACCTGCCCTGTTGGCCCATTCTATTATAAAACCATATGGACCGGTCCTAACGGCAATAGCCTCACTTATATCGGCATGTATTGATTTTCGTGATTTATTATACACTGCAACTCCCGGCACTGCCGGGAGTTCTGTTTTACAACCACCCGGAACGCTTAAAAAGAGTGTAAATAACGATGCAGGCCAGGATGGTACAGGTAACGATCACCGGGTATCCATAGTGCCATTCCAGTTCCGGCATAAATTTAAAATTCATACCGTAAAAACCTGCAACCATGGTGGGTACCGCAAGAATGGCGGCCCAGCCTGCAAATTTCTTTGACACATCGCTTTGCGAAATGGAGATAAGGGAAAAATTGGCTTCGAGTGCAGTATTCAGCAATTCACGGGTATGATCTACCATTTCATTGATGCGGATGGCATGATCGTAAATATCACGAAAATAAGGTTGTGTATCTTCTGAGATGAGGGTGATATCAAAGCGCATCAGCCGGTTTGCAATATCGATCAATGGAGACACGGCTCTTTTTACCTCCAGCAACTCTCTCTTCAACTGGTAAATTTCTTCCGTTGTTTCACGGGATGGTGTTCCCTTAAAGATCTTTTCTTCCATTTTTTGCAGGTCTTCTTCCAGCGCCTCTACCACAGGAAAATATTGATCCACGATGGAATCCATTACCGCATACAATGCAAAGCCCTGGCCTTTTTTAAGCAGGTGCGGTGTGCTTTCACATCTGGTTCTAACATTGTTGTAAGAAATAGATGAGCCATGCCGGATGGTGATGAGGAAATTGGGGCCAACAAAAAAATGGGTTTCGCCAAAATCTGTATGATGTGTACCTGGATTGATCTGTGCCGTACGCAACACCGCAAACAGGGTGTCTCCATACATTTCTATCTTGGGACGCTGGTGAGCGTTGTGGGCATCTTCAATCGCAAGATCGTGCAGGTTGAACTGCTGTTGTATCTGTTGTAGGGTTGCGCCTTCGGGGTCGTGCAGGCCGATCCATACAAATTGATTGGGTGTTTGCAGTACCGTACTGATCTCATTGATCCCAATGTCGGCAAGCTTACGTCCGTCAAGGTAGGTGGCACAGTTAATGATCTCATTCATGGCAGCAAATATGTAGTAAAAAAACAGTGGCTGAGGCTTTATAAAACTATCGCAATTTTTGGAACTGCAGATTTTTTTTTACCTGCACAGGAGCCAACATCAGCCAGCACGTTACTGCATTTTTTCTTCCAGTTCCATCACTTTCTCAAATACGGTTTCATATTCTTTATTCAACTGGGCGAGTTCTGTTGCAACCTGGTTGTAGGAACGTTCTGTTTCCTGGAACTTTATTTTATCAGCATAAATTTCCGGTGCCGCCATGCCTGCCTCCAGCGTAGCTTTTTGTTTGGTTAACGAAGCAATCTTTTCTTCCAGTTGGTTAAAGCGGTTCTTGTATTTCTGGTGCTCTTTTTTTAATTCTTTATCTATGGAAGTATGGACAGCCGTTTGTTTGGGCTCTTCTTTTACAACGGGTTTGGCTTCTGCCACTTTATTGCCTTGATCCATTGCCTTTTGTTGTTTGCTTCTCTCAGCTTCCCGTCTTGCCTTCCATTCTTCCCACTCTGCATAGCTTCCTTTGAACTCAATTATTTTATGATCTTCGATCTCCCATATTTTGTTGGCAATACGGCTGATGAAATAACGGTCGTGGCTCACCAGTACAATGCTGCCTTCATACTTGTTCAATGCTTCTATCAGCAATTCAACCGAGTGCATGTCGAGGTGGTTGGTAGGTTCATCCAGCATCAAAAAATTCGCCTTGCTCACGATGGTTTTTGCCAATGCTACCCTCGCTTTTTCTCCTCCACTCAATACCTTGATCTTTTTTTCTACATCATCACCACTAAACAAAAAACAGCCCAGCAGGCTACGCAGCTCGAGGTCGGTTTTGCCACTGCGGCTCTCTTTCATTTCTTCCAGGATATCATTGTTTACATTCAAAGCCTCCAGTTGGTGCTGTGCATAAAATGATTCCTCTACATTGTGTCCCCAAATTCTCTCTCCCTCATGTTGTTCTGTACCCACGATCACCCTGAGTAAGGTCGATTTTCCTTTTCCGTTGGCACCGATCAGTGCGATCTTATCGCCACGGTCAATTTCTGCACCGGTATTTTCGAGGATCTTTACATCGCCAAAACTCTTGCTCACATTTTTTAAGGTACACAATATACGGCCCGGTTGTTTGTCTATTAAAAAGTTGATGCGGATGTTCGGTCTTTCCAGTTCCACATTCTCGATCCGGTCAAGTTTATCCAATTTCTTTACAATACTCTGCGCCATAGCAGCCTTGCTGGCTTTCGCCTTAAAGCGTTCTACTACCCGTTCCTGCTGGCGGATATAATCCTGCTGGTTCTCGTACGCCTTCTGCTGCATGTCAATGCGCAGGGCTTTCTCCGTTTGGTAGTATGAATAATTGCCGGTATAAAAATGCAGTTGCTGCTGGTACAATTCCACCACTTTATTTACCATCCTATCTAAAAAATAACGGTCATGGCTCACCACTACTACGGCACCCTGGTAATGGATGAGGTATTTTTCCAGCCATTCAATACTCGGCATGTCAAGGTGGTTCGTTGGTTCATCCAGCAGCAGCACATCTGGTTTCATCAATATCATTTTTGCCAGCAACACCCGCATGCGCCAGCCCCCGCTGAAAAGTTTGTAGGGTTTTTGCAGGCTGTCGTTGCTAAAACCAAGACCCTGCAAAACTTCTTCTGTTTTATGATGGATGCTGTAGCCATCCAGCACTTCCATTTCATGCAACAGGTCGGCGTATTTCATGGCTAAACTCTCATCACCTGTCTTTTCCAGTTCGATGCCCAGTTCTTCTATTTCCTTTTCCAGTTGCTTAACTCTTTCAAATGCCCCCATGGCCACTTCGAGTACAGAATCGTTGGTGTCAAAACTTAACAGGTCCTGGTGTAAAAAGCCGATCGTGGTTTCCCTTCCCTGTTCTACCGCACCCTTGCTTGGCAGGTATTGTCTGGTGAGCACTTTCAGCAAAGTTGATTTGCCGGTACCATTATATCCGATGAGGCCGATGCGTTCGTTGGGTTGTATATGCCAGGTGGCATCTTCCACAATTGTTCTTGCGCCAAATTCAAATGTTACATTCTGTAATCCGAGAAGCATGTATTAAATTTTAAAGTAAAATGCGAAAATCAGGATGGAAGCGATTCCTTCCGTTGTTGTTTTTTAATTTTTCACCGCAAAAGTAACTGAATCGGCAAACTATTCAACGAATTCCCTGTTATCCTGTAGCTTTGCGGAAACTTAACAACAACATGAAGAAATTATTTTTCATATTAGTGCTGGCAGCGGCTGCTTTTGCGCTGTATTGGTTTGTATTCAGGAGCGAATCGGTACCTGACGGCCCGAAACAACAGGCCCTTAAAGTGAGCAGGCATTCAGCGGCATTTAACAACAGCATCGATTCGTTGATGAACCATTATTTTGCAGTGAAAGATGCGTTTGCAGAAGGGGATAGTGTAAAGGCAAAGCAGGCCGGTATTGCCCTGGTTACATTTACCAAAACACTTAACCTGGCTGAACTAAAAACAGACACGACCGGCATTTTTGAAAGCGCAACCGGTTTTATCACAGATCTTCAATCAAGTGCTGAAGGAATGAGCCAGTCTCAAACCATTGCCGATATGCGCCAGGATTTTAAATCGGTAAGTGAAAATATTTATCCCCTGCTTAAAACGATCCACTATGAAGGCAGGAAGCTATACTGGCAAAATTGTCCAATGGCATTTGGCGAAGACAGGGGTGCTAACTGGGTGAGCAACACAGAAGAAATCATCAATCCTTACCTCGGGAAAAATCACCCGGAGCATAAAGACTCGATGCTTCATTGCGGCGAAATAAAGGATACCATCAAAGCACAATAATTTTAAACCAGGTTCAATCATAACCTCCATCAAAAAAAGGATCACCATGTTTATGCGGCTTTGTACCAGTTTTTTTCTTTTGGTCCTTTTCCCTGCGGCGTTGTTCTCACAAAAAAAATTCACCGTAAGCGGGTATGCCAAAGATGCACGGAATGGCGAAACATTGATCGGTGCTACCATTTCCGTAAAAGGGCAAACAAAGGGAGTGAGTACTAACCAGTTTGGCTTTTTTTCACTTACGCTTACCGAAGGCAGTTATGTACTTATTTGTTCTTATGCAGGATACCAACCAGTGATGAACGAACTAAAACTGGCTGCAGACAAGCAACTCAATTTTGAAATGAATCCAAGAACGGCGCTGGACGAAGTGGTGATCACATCGCAGAAAAGAGACGTGAATGTGAAGAATGCACAGATGGGGAGATTTGTGTTGCCCATTGAACAGATCAAATCTATCCCGGCGTTTTTGGGAGAGGTGGATCTTTTAAAGACCGTACAATTGTTACCCGGTGTACGCAATGCCGGCGAGGGCAGTGCAGGCATATACGTTCGTGGTGGAGGTGCCGATCAGAACCTCATTTTGCTGGACGATGCAGTGGTGTACAATACGGGCCACCTGTTTGGATTTTTTTCCATTTTTAATTCAGATGCTATTAAAAATGTTTCCCTGATAAAGGGCGGCATGCCGGCCCAATATGGCGGGCGCTTATCCAGCGTACTGGATATTTCGATGAAAGAAGGCAATGATAAAAAAATACAGGTAGATGGCGGTATCGGGCTCATCGCATCAAGGGTATCTATACAGGGGCCTCTAAAAAAAGACAAGGCTTCTTTTATCATTTCCGCAAGGCGTACTTACATTGATGCACTCTCCAAACCCTTCATCAAAAAAACAAGTGAATTCTACGGATCAGGATATTATTTCTATGATCTCAATGCAAAAATGAACTACAAGTTTTCTGAAAAAGACCGGCTTTATATTAGTGGATATTTTGGAAGGGATGTATTTGATTTTGTAAATGGCAAGCAAAGCCTGGATGTAAATATTCCCTGGGGAAATGCTACCGGTACCATCCGTTACAATCATGTATTTAATAAACGCCTTTTTGGTAATACCACTGCAGTGTTCAATAAGTACAACTTTACATTTGAAGCTGCCCAAAATAATTTCAATGTAAAACTGTCATCAGGCATTCGTGATGTAAACCTTAAGCAGGACTTTGACCTTTACCCGTTCACCGGGCATAAAGTTAAATTTGGAGGATATTTTACCTTTCATAACTATTCACCATCCGTAGTGAGCGGATCGCAGGATACCGTGCAGTTCAAACCATTGAACGCACAAAATAAAAAAGCGCAGGAAGGCGCATTGTATTTCCAGGACGACTGGGAAATAAGTGATAAACTAAAGATCAATGCAGGTATCCGTTACAGTTGGTTCAGGCAGCTGGGCGAATATAAAATTTACACAACTGATGCGGATGGCAACCGGAAAGACAGCACTGTTTTTAAGAACGGCGAAACGGTAAAATTATACGGCGGTTTGGAACCAAGGCTAACGGTGAGATATGCGATTACCGACGAAACTTCGCTGAAGGCATCCGTTACCAGGAATTTGCAATACACTCACCTCGTAAGCAATGCTGGTACCACTTTACCAACAGACCTCTGGGTGCCCAGCACATTTAAGGTAAAGCCGCAGATGAGCTGGCTATATGCCGCAGGATTGTTCAGGAATTTCAAGGAGAATATGTATGAAACTTCTGTTGAGTTCTATTATAAAATGATGCAGAACCAGATCGAGTACAAAGAGGGGTATACCCCCAATACACTGGAGGATACCGAAAATTCTTTTGTGTTTGGAAAGGGATGGAGCTACGGCGCAGAATTTTTTGTAAATAAAACAAGGGGAAGGCTCACCGGCTGGGTAGGTTACACATTAAGCTGGACCTGGAGAAAATTTCCTGATCTGAATGAAGGCGAAAAATACCCGGCCAAGTACGACCGACGGAACGACATGAGTATAGTGGCTTTGTACCAGCTAAACAAGCGCTGGAAATTAGCTGCTACTTTTGTGTATGGAAGCGGCAATGCAGCCACACTGCCCCAAAGATTTTATTTTGTGAACGGCGTACTAACGCAGGAGTATAGCCGCATTAATGAGTACCGTTTGCCGGCTTACCACAGGCTTGATTTTTCTGCTATCAATTCTCCCAAAAAAAATGAGCTCCGTAAAAAATGGCAGACAGAATGGGTCTTCAGCATTTACAATGTATACAGCCGGAAAAATCCTTACTTCATTTACTACGATCAAACGGGATCGTTGGCAAACGGCACGCTCAAGATACAGGCCAAGCAGGTAAGTATTTTCCCCATCATCCCGGCAGTTACATTTAATTTTAAATTTTAGCAGCAGCCTTGTGTACTCTCAGCGAAGTTTGATTAAGGGGTGCATTTGTACAAACTAAAAATACCCCGGGTAACGGGGTGATTTTTTTTGTAGGGGGTAGGGATTAAATCAGCGCACAAACGACTGGTATGTTACAACCGTGGCGCCGGGAAAATCATGGAGATTACCAGAGGTTCTCTCTATATTAAAATTAGTTGGGGTTAGTAATAAAATTTTCCACCGGGTGGTTTCTGCATCCATGCTGATGCTGATGGAATCCTGGCTGATAAAACTGTAGTTGCCATTGATGGTTTGAGGGCTGTTAAATGCATATTGAAAATTGGCAACGCCATCAAAGATCACATAGTTCTCAGGATTTGGCACCCACGGAACAGTACTGTCTTTGGGGGTTAAGGAACCTTCATATACCTGGTACCTGATCGCATTAATGCTCCATTTACCGGCGGCTTTGTCGAGGGTTACGGCGTTTTGAATGCCTTTTTTACAACTGCTGAGGGAGGCTGCAAATGCAAATACTACAATGGTCGTTTTAATGAGTAAATTTTTTTTCACGGATTATGTTTTTGAATTTACTCCTATAAAACGCTGCTGAATAAAAATTATTGTGGATTATCCGGCTTGTGAATAAACCTGATGGTACCGCTGTTTTTAAGGTCAGAGGAAATGCGCACTTCGTATCGTTTGTCGCCGTCTGTGATCACCATCAGGGCGGTATTGGGCGGTATTTCACCCAGGTTTTCTGCATACATGGTAAGTTCATTCATTGTGGCTCCTGTGCTGGCATCCAGGGTAAGCGTAATGGCTTTTTCACTGAGTCTTTTATGGGAGAGAATGAGCTTATTATTGTAAAAAAGCGAAATGCTGTCGCCATCTACTTCGCCATTGTCATACAAGTCTACTTTAAAGGTCTCATTCTCGATCTGTATCGTTTTAAGAATGTCTGCTTTTCGTTTTTCAAAATTGATATCTGCCTTTATTTCATCCATTACCGGTTTTTTTATTTCAGGGGTTTCCAGTTTGGCGGGTTCTTTTTTTGACGTTTCTGCTTTTGTAATTACAGGTGCAACCGGGGCCTGTTTTATTTTAGGAAGGGCTTTTGCGGATGCTGGTGCCTTCTTTTTTGGAGCAGTTCCCCCGGCTTTTGCAGTGGCAGTATTTAATTTGGGATCAGCCTTTTTTACTACTGGCTGCTGGGTGCTTTTTTTATTGAAAGCTGAAAGGCTTTTATTTAATGTTCTGCGGGTGAGGGTGGTGTTGCCTTCGCCACAGCCGGAGCGTTGGCCGGGTGCTGTGATCCAGCGTCCTGCAAGCTTTTCTTCCGTACCGTTTTTTTCGTAGGTGAGATAATGCACCTGCAGGCAATCCTGGAAGTCGGGCGGTGTATTGCCTTTTACTCTTTCAGTTTCGGTTACTTTTATCCCCTTTGTTTTAGGATAGTACGTGCCTTCTAATTTGCAGATTACATAATAAGTGCGTCCCTGGAAGTAAGAGTAGGAAAACCCGCTTACCCTGGTGCCGTTCACTTCTACCTCCAGCACAAATTCTGTATTGTCGCCCATACCCTGCACAATATCACCATTGCTGTTAAAATAACCTCTCCATTGCCCGTTGATCTTCTGGGAAAAAACAGCAAAGGCAGCAAGGTAAAACAGAACGAATAGTATAACTTTTTTCATTTCTACAACCCTTTTTTCAACAATTTAAAACTTATCCGGATGCTTTAAAAACAAAGATGTACAAAGTTATTTGAGATATATTTTTCCTTCGCTAATAGTTCGTTAAATTTGCCGCTCAAAATTAAAGGATTAGATATACAGGTCATGATTAAAATAACACTTCCGGATGGCGCAGTGAGGGAATATCCCAAAGGCAGTTCTGCAATGGATGTTGCAAAATCGATCAGCGAAGGGCTGGCAAGAAAAGTGCTGGCTGCCAAAATAAATGGTGCTGTTTGGGATGCCACCCGCCCTATCAATGATGATGCTACGCTGCAGTTGCTTACCTGGAACGAAACAGACGGCAAAGAAACCTTCTGGCACTCTTCTGCCCACCTGATGGCAGAAGCGCTGGAATTCTTTTACCCGGGTGTGAAATTTGGATATGGTCCTCCCGGCGAAAGAGGCTTTTATTACGATGTTGATTTTGGCGAAAAAAGCATTGGTGAAGAAGATCTGTTGAAAATTGAAAAGAAAATGCTGGAGCTTGCCAAAACCAATGCTGCCTATGAAAGGAAAGAAGTTAGTAAAACCGATGCTGTAAAATATTTCACAGAAAAAGGTGATCCCTATAAACTGGAGATCATCGACCGCCTGAATGATGGCGAAATTACTTTTTACACACAGGGTAATTTTACCGATCTCTGCCGTGGTCCGCATATCCCCGGTACAGGTTTTATCAAGGCGGTTAAGCTTACCAATATCGCCGGTGCATACTGGCTCAATGATGAGAAAAATAAAATGCTCACCCGTATCTATGGTGTTACATTTCCTTCACAGAAAGAACTGGATGAACACCTGGTATTACTGGAAGAAGCTAGAAAGCGTGACCATAGAAGATTGGGCAAAGAACTGGAGCTGTTTGCCTTTTCCGAAAAAGTGGGTATGGGTCTGCCGCTATGGTTACCCAAAGGGGCAATGCTGAGAGAGAGACTGCAGCAGTTCTTACAAAAATCCCAAACAGAGATCGGCTACCTGCCGGTGATCACGCCGCATATCGGCCATAAAAATTTGTACGTTACTTCCGGCCATTATGAAAAATATGGCAAGGATAGTTTTCAACCGATCAAAACGCCGCAGGAAGGAGAGGAGTTTTTTTTAAAACCGATGAACTGCCCTCACCATTGCGAAATTTATAAAACATCCCCACGCAGTTACAAAGACCTGCCGTTGCGGTTGGCCGAGTTTGGAACCGTGTACCGTTATGAGCAGCATGGCGAACTGCACGGCCTCACCAGGGTACGTGGTTTTACCCAGGATGATGCTCACCTGTTTTGTATGCCGGAACAGGTAAAGGAGGAGTTTAAAAAGGTGATCGACCTGGTATTGCATGTATTTCATTCGTTGAGTTTTACAGATTATACCGCACAGATCTCTCTTCGTCATAAAACAGACAGGGCAAAATATATAGGAACTGAGGAAAACTGGAACCTGGCAGAACAATCCATTATTGAAGCGGCGGCTGAAAAAGGATTGAAAACTGTTACAGAATATGATGAAGCGGCCTTTTATGGTCCTAAGCTTGATTTTATGGTACGGGATGCCATTGGCCGTAAATGGCAATTGGGCACCATCCAGGTAGATTATAATTTGCCGGAAAGGTTTGATCTTACTTATATTGGTGAGGACAATGCCAAACACCGTCCTGTGATGATCCACCGGGCTCCTTTTGGAAGCATGGAGCGTTTCATTGCTGTACTGATTGAGCACTGCGCAGGTAAATTTCCGTTGTGGCTGGCACCAACCCAGGTTAAAATATTACCCATCAGTGATAAGTTCCTTCCATATTGCCAGGACGTATTGCAGCAATTGAAAGTTGCCGATATCAGGGCCGAGATTGATGACAGGAATGAAAAGATCGGTAAAAAGATACGGGATACAGAATTGGAAAAAGTACCGCTGATGCTGGTGATCGGTGAAAAAGAGATGAACGAAGGTAAAGTGGCTGTTCGCAGGCAGGGTAAAGGCGATGTAGGGGTGCAGCCCATCAGCGAGTTTATTGCATTGGTAAATGAAGAGGTAAAAAGTAAAAGGTCAATCGAATAAAAAAGCTATATTTACAAAGTAAGTATGGTTCAATACCAGCTTGATTATAATAATTTATTCACCGGGATCAATTAAAAATAAAAAACACTCAACCTGTAGAGTTTGCATAAACCGGGTGCAGGCAGCAGGTAAATAAAATATGGCATTCCCTCCAAGGCCACCCCGTGGCGCATTCAATCCCCGTTTTAGAAAAGAACAACAGCAGGAGCATCGTACCAATCATATGATCAGGGTACCTGAAGTTAGGTTAGTGGGTGAAAATATAACAGTAGGCGTATATCCAACTGCCGATGCACTTAAAATTGCACAGGATCTTCAGCTAGACCTGGTAGAGATATCTCCGGGTGCGGTACCGCCTGTGTGTAAAGTGATCGATTACAATAAGTTTTTGTACGACGAGAAGAAGAAGAAGAAAGAAATGAAGGCGAAGTCAAAAACGAGCGAGGTAAAAGAAGTGCGTTTTACGCCCAATACCGATGATCATGACTTTGAATTCAAAAGCAAACACGCTGAAAAATTCCTGCAGGATGGTAATAAAGTGAAAGCACATGTTCAGTTTAAAGGAAGGGCGATCATGTTTAAAGAAAGGGGTGAGTTGTTGCTGTTAAAACTTGCAGATAAGTTAAAAGATGTAGGTGCGCTGGAAGGTCTGCCTAAAATGGAAGGCAAGCGGATGCAGGTAATGTTTGCTCCCAAAAGCCAGAAAAAAGCAAAAGCATCCGACAAATAAAAAAGATATAAAAAAAGGAAACCGGAAGGTTTCCTCTTCTGTTTTTAAAGCATTCTGGCTAAAAATGACCATGCTGTGAAAAAAAAGAGCCACCAGCAGGCTTGATTTTCCGTGTTTTTCCCTACCTTCGCCGCCCGAAAAGAATTTCTTTTCAGGAACATTTCCCACACGGCCCAAAAAGTTCCCGTCTGTTCGGGGCGCCAGCAGGGAGTAACTATTATCAGTTATACAATGCCAAAAGTTAAAACAAACTCAAGCGCAAAAAAGCGCTTCAAGGTAACCGCTACAGGCTTAATCAGTTACCAGAAACCTTTCAAACGTCACATCTTAACCAAGAAATCAACCAAGCGTAAACGCGGCATGCGTAAAGACGGGATGGTTCATCCAACCCAGCAGGCTTTTGTAATGCGTTTATTGCGTTTAAGAGGCTAATCACCCCGGTTATTTCAATACTCAACATTAACTTTAAAAAAATTAAGATATGCCACGTTCAAAAAATGCAGTTGCATCAAGAGCACGCCGCAAAAGGGTTTTAAAAGCTGCCAAAGGTTACTACGGCAAGCGTAAAAATGTTTACACCGTTGCCAAAAACGTAATGGAAAAAGGGTTAACATACGCTTATGTTGGCCGTAAGATCAAAAAGAGAGATTACCGCAGGTTATGGATCGCACGTATCAACGCTGCCGTTCGTGAAGAAGGATTAACCTATAGCGAATTCATCCACAAACTGGCCGGAGCCAATATCGAGATCAACCGTAAAGTGTTGGCTGATCTTGCAATGAATGAGCCGGAGAGTTTCAAGGCGCTGGTAGCAAAAGTTAAATAAGTTTTGCTTGCAGATATTAAAGAACCGGGTGTGAATGAATAGTTTGCACCCGATTCTTATTTCAGACTTTCTTCGGCTATTTATCTGCCTGCGTAGGCTTCTTTTTCCGAATATCTCTTTTTATGGTTTTAAGTAAAGCAAAAAAGGGAAATTGAGTTATTTTGTATCTTTCGGCACTTCAGGTATTTTCATTTCTTTATTGTCTTTCATATACAAAACAAGTTTTAAAGTCCCATCTAATTGTTGCTCAAATACTTTTAATATACTGTCTGTTTTAAGAAAATCTTTATAACCGTAGAAATAGTACTCCTTTAACTTCAAGGTTCCGTTGGGATTAATTTCGGTAGTACCTTTTGAAAAAATAGTATCTACCAATGGTTCAAAGCCTAATTGAGATTTTATTATATAACCTGCTTGAAATTTGTCCTTGAGATAGTATGATTTTACAAATTGCACTATACCGCCATAATCTCCTGTAAACACTTGTTGCGTTTTAATGCGATATTTATAATGCCCTATTTTTTCGTAATTGGCACAACTGCAAATAAGACTCGAAAGGACTATTCCCAAAAAAAATTTCATAAAATTTGAATGATTTGTTAATCAAAATGGATTTACTTTCAGAGAATTTTACTTCTCAATTTAAAACCCAAATACTTATTGATTTTACTCCTCCTTGGGGAGTGGTATATGCTCCGCCAACACAATTTCCATTTAATATTAAATCAACATGGCCGGAATATCCTGCACCACCATTTTCGTAACTACCACTATTATTATTGACGATTACATAAATCCCATTTTTGCCATTCAAAAGTGCAGCTACTTTTCCAGGATCATTCGCATCTGCACCCGTAAGTGTATAAGGTGTAGCGCCAAATTTATCGTTCATAAATTTATTAAAAGAAATTGCATCAAGAATATAATTTTTGTTGTCGCCACCCTTTTGTGTTCTTTGTGAATTGTTATATCGCAATACTGGAATCTGTATTCCAGAATAAAGTAAACCTCTTGAACCCCTTACTGCGCAAGCATTTGAATATTGGCCTGGATTCAGTAAATGGCTTTGATAAATACTTCCTCCTGCTAGTTCATATACATCCGGAGATGGCATTTGAGTATAAGTAGGGCTTGTGCCATTTTTGGGAAAGTTCGCTTCAAAGCTACTTAATGATGGAAGCACCTCTTGGGTAACAGGTTCTTCGTAGGTGATTTGGGTAGGATCAACAGCCTCTTCACCACCTGTATATTCGGGAGTATTGAAAAACCAATTTTGAAATGTTGGAAATGAAATATTAGGATGCCGGACTAAAAAATCAATAGCCCAGTGCCCAAAATCTAAGCCGCCGTATGGTGCCAACAATAATTGATCACTCCACCATTTAAATTGATATCCCTGTTCTTTTCCGGGATAATTTTCTGGGCTTACACAATAATTTCCTATAGTGAAGCCTCCAGGTCCGCAATCTAATTTAGGGTCTTCGGTTTGCGATTCTGTGTACCAAGGGCAATTGCTACACGGTGGATTTGGGGAAGTTTGTGGATTGTTCTCTTTTGGTAATGGCCCTGTTCCAGTTCCATTTGTACCACCTCCAGTTGTGGAGCCGGAAGAAGATGGCGGAGTTCCGCTTCCTGGCGAACCACCTGGTTCAGCCGGCGGGTCTTCTTGTTCGAATATGATTGTTAAGCATTTATACTCAGTGCAGGTATTAGTGGGGCATTCACTATAGGGGTGGTCGCAACATGAAGTTGAAAAGCAGCCTGAATGACAAGTGCAGTAGCCCGTAAACTGCCATCCACATAGTGATATTGTCCCTATCACCCTATCCGAGGTAAAAATATCAGGTGGTATTCCTTTTTCAGGAACCAAATTTATCTTTTTTGTCGTACCGTTAGCTTCAAGCGGTCCTTTCAAATCTTTAAATAAGCCTATGGGTACGTTTTTGAATTCGTGAATACCAAATACGTAATTACTCATGCTCATAAACAACGCCATAACGTATTCCCTATGGTTGATTGAGTGTTTGTCGTCAAAAACAATATGATATGCGTAATCATTATTGTAGCAATAAAATTCATAGTCTTCCTCATGCTTGATAGCAAACAACAAGGCGCTTAAGGTTTTATCATCACTTGATAAAGGGATAAGTATATTTCCTTTGGTATCTGTAATAATACCCCTTGCAGCATAGCCTGGCTTAGTTTTGTAATTTTCAACTATTATTTTGTTCCATACTGGCAGTCCTGCGTTATCCGGAAGGTTCTTTAAAAAACCAGTTCTTTCATTCTCAGTTTTTAAATAATCAATTATTTCGTCTAATTCAGGTGTAGTTACCGCAGGTTTTTTAAAAAACATTTCTGCATATAACTTTTTGTCAGCTAATTGTATTTTTTCACCTGTTTTTTTACATGAATTAAATATAGCAATGAGAAAAAAAGTGCTGAGAGTAGCCATAAATCTTTGCTGTTAGAAATTTTAAAGGGCATAATCGAAGTTTTTTAATTTTATATGCAACATTATTTACGGTGGCTGAAATAAACAAGGGTGTTTTAACCCTATTTTTTAGGGTGATTTGTCGCGATTCATGTAGTTGCGATTCTACAAGATAGTCAGGTGCTGGTATAAGAAAGAAAAAAAGTTGATAGTTATGCTTGTATTTTCCTTTTTAAAAAATAATCCCCCAGCATTTACCAATCTGTTACATTTGCAAATATTTTAAAAACCGTTTTAGTACATGAGCCAAATGAATAACTCTTACGCCGACCTGGTTGATCAAACCTTCAACTTTCCACAGGAAGATTTTAAGGTGCAGGATGCTTACCTCCAGTACAACAACCAGGATATCAAGGCGCTGATAGATAAGTATGGCACACCACTAAAACTTACTTACCTGCCCAAGATCGGGATGCAGATCAACAAGGCAAAAAAGATGTTTGCCAATGCCTTTAAGAAGCATAAATACTCCGGCAAATACAATTACTGTTACTGCACCAAAAGCTCTCACTTTTCATTTATTGTAGAAGAGGCATTGAAGAACGAGATTCACCTCGAAACTTCTTATGCCTATGATATTGACATCATCAATAAGCTGTACAGCCGCCGTAAGATCAATAAAGAAACATTCATCATCTGCAATGGCTTCAAGCAAAAACCTTACACACAGCGCATATCAAAACTGCTGAACTCAGGTTTCAAAAATGTAATTCCTGTACTGGATAGTAAGGAGGAACTCAAGGCCTACCGCAATGTAAAAGTGCCGTTCAAATTGGGCATCCGGGTGGCTGCAGAAGAAGAACCCAATTTCCCTTTTTATACCTCCCGGCTCGGTATGAGGGCGAAGGATATACTGGAATTCTATGTAGACCAGATCGAGGGATATGAACACAAGTTCCAGCTAAAAATGCTCCACATTTTTTTGAATAAAGGCATTAAGGATGATATCTATTACTGGAGTGAACTCAATAAGGTGATCAACTTATATTGCCAGTTGAAGAAGATCTGTCCTGAACTGGATTCGATCAATATCGGTGGCGGTTTCCCCATCAAACATTCACTTGGCTTTGAATACGACTACCAGTTCATGATCAACGAAATAGTCCGGAATATTAAAGTGGCCTGCGCAAAGAACAAGGTACCAATGCCGGATATCTTTACAGAGTTTGGAAGTTATACGGTCGGCGAAAGCATGGCGCATATTTACAGTGTAATAGGAGAGAAGCAGCAGAACGACCGGGAGATATGGTATATGATCGATTCATCCTTTATTACAACCCTGCCCGATACCTGGGGCATTGGAGAAAAATTCCTGATGCTGCCCATCAATAAATGGGATGATGAATACCAGCGTGTAACGCTCGGCGGTATTACCTGCGACAGTCATGATTATTACGATAGTGAAGAACACATTAACGAAGTGTTCCTGCCTAAATTAACCGCCGGCGGCGAACCGCTTTATGTTGGATTTTTTCATACAGGTGCTTACCAGGACCAGATCAGCGGTTACGGCGGGATCAAGCACTGCCTCATCCCTTCGCCCAAACACATCATCATCGGCCATGATAAAAACGGGAAACTTGTTGACTGGGTATATGCCAAGGAACAGTCGGCGCAAAGTATGTTGAAGATATTGGGCTATTAAAGAGCAATTCAAAAGACAGTAAAGCAGCGGTAAGCTGCTTTTTTTGTTTGGGTCATTATTTTCTTTTCACCCGGTATTTCTTGTTCACTTCAGGGTTATTAAAATAATCGTCCAGTTCTTTATCGCTGGTATTGTCATCTGCAATAGGAATGTCTATCAACTGGATCTGCGATTGTTTCAGTTCCTCTTTCAGCTTTCTTGATTTGTTCAGGATGTCGGGATCCCGTTCGTTTATGAGTGTGTTATCTGAAAGCAGGTATTCGAGCCTTTTGATGGTACTTCTTATCAGCGTAGCGGTGTTCTGATCGTAGTTGTTATTGGGAGCAGTAGCTTCTTTTACCGGAACGAGTGCTACACCCACGCTTGGTAATATTTTCCCGGTTGTTTGTTGCCCTTCCCCGGGCAATGATGAAAACACAGTGCCGCTTAAAGCCGTGGATGCAGATACAAGGTCAAATGCGGTACGGGTAGTTTTTACCTTCTTTATTTTCTTATCAACCAGCCTGAAACTGCTTTTTAACTGTACCACGTATTTTTCAATTTCAGCCCGCAGCTTCTCAAACTCGATCACCTGCTGCGGATAGTTGATGTTCTTTTTAACAATGATCTGTATCGCAGCAGTATCCCGGTTTTTGAATTTATTAGTAGCAATAAAATACAGTTCCACCATTCGTTGTTTATCCCTGTCTGTATCCTTTACAAAGTCGAATGGTACGCACCAGGTAAAGTCGTCATTGCATTTTGTTACAGGGGTCAGCGATTTTACAGGGTAGTTGCTGATATAGGTCATTTCCTCGATAGGGAAGCTGCCATTATCGCATTGCAATTTAAAACTAATGGTATCTCCTTCATCTGCATATAATTTGGTGGTTACCGTTGGCTTTATTTTAGAAGGAAGGATCTCCGTATTGTAAAACAACAGCGTAAAAGAAGTATCGACCCGGTCACCGGGATCATTTAGATTTTGTACACTGAGAGCTACTTTGTATTCAACATCATATTTTAACCTGCCGGATAAAAAATATGACTTTTCCGCTTTAAAGGTCAGCAGGCCGTTGTCTTTGTTGATGCGCAGGCCCACCGGACTGTTTTTCAAAAACCAGTAATATTGATCAGGCTGTTTATTGATGTCGAGCTGGTATTTTAAACTTGAATCCACATGCAGTGTAAAATAGGGATTCAGGTTTTTGATTCTTAATGCAGAATCAGGGTGGTAAGCTGAAAGGCTGCTGTCATTCTTAATTTGCGGGTAGGCGGTAGCGATAGATACAAGGAGAACCAGGAGAAGACCGGCGATGTTTTTTATCATGCTGTAACAGAGAAGTTCAGTGAGGTGGTAAAGATAATTTACCGGGCTAAAATAAAAAAGCCATCCTGTAAAAACAGGACGGCTTATTATCAAAACCAACTGTATGTTCTTTGTTTACTGCGTTTAGGCGATACTGATCTCTTTTGCCACGGCTTTCACTTCTTCTTTCTTGGGAAGATCCACCTTCAGTACACCATTTTCATACTTCGCCGCAATATCGGCTGCATTGATCTTTTCATCCAGCGTAAAGCTCCGTTTGAAAGAACTGTAGCTGAATTCCCTGCGGATCGCTTTGGCAGTTTCGTCTTTTGTTTCCTGCTTTTTATCGGCACTGATGGTTAACAAATTGCCGTCTAACTTCAGGTTAAAATCTGTTTTTTCCATTCCGGGGGCTGCAACTTCAATCTGGTATGCATCCGCATGCTCAGTGATGTTTACTGGTGGAAAACCGAAGGTTTCGTTTCGGAAGTTTTTACCCAAAGCAGGCATTTCATTAAAAAGGTCGTTTAAAAGACCGTCAAATGTTTTGGCAACCGGGTTGTTTACTTTTACGAGTGTCATTGCTATAAATTTTTAGTTTTTAATTTTTTGTTCTGACATAACATGTTCAAATTATATTCCAGTCGAAATTTTAGGTACAATTGTCGGGATATTCATCTTTTATAAGACAAAAAGTCTGGTTTTGATTTTAAAAAGCGACTAATTGGCGCAAATTTGCTTTTTAGAAGTCTACCTTCGGCGTCAAAAACTATCTGGTGAATCGAAATCGGGAATTCTTTTGCATTTTATCAACACATCGAAAAACTTCAATGCTTAATTCAGTGCATGTTTGTAATTTTGCCCTTCAAACAAATTTAAAAGATATGTATCCAGCAGAAATAGTGATACCAATGAAGGAAGAGTTAACAGAGAATGGATTCTCTGAAATGTTAAGCGCTTCCGATGTTGAATCAAAAATAACAGAACAGGGCACTACCCTGGTAGTGATCAACTCTGTTTGCGGCTGCAGTGCAGGAACAGCAAGGCCGGGTGTTTTAATGGCAGTTCAAAACAGTGCCAAAAAACCTGATCACCTTACTACCAGCTTTGCCGGTTTTGATGTAGATGCGGTAAAAAAGATCAGGGAACATTTGTTGCCTTATCCGCCGTCCTCTCCATCGATCGCTCTTTTTAAAGACGGACAATTGGTTCATTTTATTGAACGGCACAATATAGAAGGAAGAAGTGCAGCCATGATCGCACAGAACCTGATTGGTGCTTTTGAACAATACTGTAATTGATTTTTAGTTTGATGGGTTATTAAGTACGTCCCGTAGCAGTAATGTTACGGGATTTTTATATCAGCAGTTTACCGCACCCGTTGCTTCAAAATCCGAACTGTTATTTTAACCCTTAATTATTATAACTTGCAGCACTCATAACCGATCATTCATCACTCATCACAGGATTATGTATCCCAATTTATATTACATTTTTAAGGACTGGTTTGGAGTGGAATGGAAAACACTTGGTTTTCTCAACACTTTTGGCTTTATGGTGGCAATGGGTTTTATTACCGCTGCAATTGTATTGTCGAGTGAACTAAGACGTAAAGAGAAACAGGCGCTGCTACTTCCACGGGAAGAATTTATTGTTGTGGGAAAGCCAGCCTCTTTTTTTGATCTGCTGCTGAATTTTGCCGTTGGTTTTTTATTTGGTTATAAACTCATAGGGCTTGTATTGAACCGTCCTGAAGAGGTTAATCCGCAGGAATATATTTTTTCATCCCAGGGCAATTTGATCGCCGGTATATTGGTGGGCCTCCTGCTGGCCGGGCTAAAATGGAGGGAAAAGAACCGTCAAAAATCCAAGGAACCCGAACAGCGCCCGGTGAGGATATGGCCTCACGACAGGGTAGGAGATATTATTGTGATCGGTTTGATCTTCGGTATTATCGGCGCTAAACTTTTTGACAGTTTTGAAAACTGGGATGATTTTGTACAGCATCCCTGGCAACGGTTGTTTTCGGCAGGTGGCCTTACTTACTATGGTGGCCTGATATTGGCGGCCACAGCCATTTGTATTTATGGAGTCAAGAAGAATATCCGCCTGGTGCATTTAATTGATGCCGCTACACCAGCGTTGCTATTGGCTTATGCGGTAGGAAGAATTGGTTGCCAGGTATCAGGGGATGGCGACTGGGGAGTATACAACAGCGCTTACATCACCGATGCCAATGGTAAAGCGGTGGAAGCTAAACCAGGCGACTTTGAAGCCCAGCTAAAAAAATACGACACCTATTTTTTGGAAGGTACCGTTAAAGAACCCGGGTTTGCAGCGCCCATACCTGTAACAGACAGAAAGAGTGAAAGCCTTGATAAGGTCCCGCACAAATACTTAAAAGCCCCGGCCTATCTCCCTGTATGGATGGTGGCTTACAGTTATCCTCAGAATGTAAACAAGGATGGCATCAGGATAGCAGGGTTGGAAGAGGAGCACAACAGGGCCTTGCCAGTGCCGGTATTTCCAACACCTTTTTACGAAACCATCGCCTGCACTTTACTCTTCCTGGTACTTTGGTCGATTCGCAAGCGGATAAAAACCGCCGGGTTAATGACGGGTATCTACCTCATCCTCAATGGTGCGGAAAGGTTTTTGATTGAAAAGATCAGGGTAAATAACCAGATGAATTTTCTGGGAATGAAGCTTACGCAGGCTGAATTAATATCTTTTTCTCTGGCCATTGCAGGTGTTTTGCTCATTGTTTATGTGCTGTTACTGAATAAACCCAACAGGGGAAAAAGCCTTGTTTAAACGAAAAATTGCTCAATAACGCAGCCTTAAAGTGAACTGCGTTTTTTATATTTGTAATAACGATCAGTTCATCCTCTAAAAAGAGTTTTATGCCTTCCTTCGATTTTAGTAGTAAAGTAGACCTTCAAACGCTTGACAATGCCATCAATACCGTGAAAAAGGAAATTACCAACCGGTTTGATTTTAAGGGAAGCCATGTGGTGATTGAGCTGAATAAGAAGGATTTTAAGGTGAACCTGGAGGCAGACAGCGAAATGAAAATAGACCAGATAGTAGATGTGATGCTCAGCAGGAGCATGAAACAGGGGCTGGCAGCCGAGATCTACGATATTACCAAGGAGCATTATCAAAGCGGCAAGGTTGTAAAAAAGGAAGTACCGGTAAAAAACGGGATCAAGCAGGAAGACGCCAAGAAAATAGTAAAACTTATTAAGGACAGCGGGTTAAAGGTACAGGCAGCAATTATGGATGACGTGATCAGGATCACAGGCAAGAAAATTGATGATCTTCAGGATGTTATCCAGGCTTCAAAAAGCTGGAATATTGGCATCGCCCTGCAAACAGTCAATATGAAAAGCTAGCAGGTTTTTCACATGTTATCCCTATAAGTAATTAACAGTTTATTTTGCGGATCATAGTAAACCTTTATTATTGTATTTTGTCATTATATTTGGCAGGCAATTTTAGCGAAAACTCATTTAAACTTTGCTGATAAGCTGAAATAGCCTACATTTGCGGTCTTTAAAATTAGCATGGCAAAATCCATGTACAAACATTTATTATTATGAAAAAAGATTTGCATCCAAAAAATTACCGTTTCGTTGTTTTTAAAGACATGAGTAATGGCTACCAGTTTTTAAGCCGCTCAACCGCTGAATCAAAAGAAACAGCTACCTGGGAAGATGGTAATGAATACCCGTTAATTAAACTGGAGATATCAAATACATCGCACCCTTTTTACACTGGTAAAAATGTGTTGGTTGATACTGCAGGTCGTATTGACAAATTCAAAAAACGTTACGAAAAAAAGACTAGCTTGTAATAAGCAAAGATTGTTTTTCATGGCTATACTTTAAATCCCCTACGGTTCTCCGTGGGGATTATTTTTTTTATAAGGGCTGTGTTTTTATAAACTCCGGTTAGCAGGTTATCTTTAACGCAGTATGTGGTCGGTAACCAAACTATATTACGATGCCTACAAAGGATTGTCTCCCAATACCTGGTGGCTCTCGCTGGTAATGCTTATTAACCGGAGCGGTACCATGGTAGTACCTTTTATGACCATGTACATGACCCAGTATGTTGGTGTTAGTATTGGAAAAGCTGCCCTGGTGATGAGTTTATTTGGAGCAGGATCGGTTGCCGGATCCCTCGCCGGTGGCAAGATCACAGACAAGGTCGGGTATTACTATGTACAGTTAGTTACACTTTTAGCGGGTGGCGTGATGTTCATTATAATGGGGCAGATGAAAGACTATACTTCCATTTGCATTGCTTCTTTTTTTCTGAGCATGGTGAATGAGGCTTTCAGGCCGGCCAATTCAGTAGCCATAGCGCATTACAGTAAAGAAGAGAACCGAACCAGGTCCTATTCGCTGAACAGGCTCGCTATTAACCTGGGCTGGGCGGTTGGCGGAGCATTGGGCGGATTTATCGCAGGGCACAATTACCAATTGTTATTTTGGGTGGACGGATTTACAAATATACTGGCTGCAGTTTTGTTGTACGTAGTACTTGCTCCCTCTAAAAATGCAGGAACACAACCCAAAGCCCCTGCCAACGGCATCGTCGCAAGTTCTGCTTATAAAGATCGTGTGTACCTGGCTTTTGCTGCCCTGCAGGTGTTATTCGCCATTTGTTTTTTTCAAAGTTTTACCGTGTTGCCTGTATATTACAAAACAGCCTGGCATTTATCAGAATCTTTTATTGGCCTCACAATGGCATTCAATGGAGTATTGATCGTACTCGTAGAAATGGTGATCGTGTTCCGGTTAGAGGGCAGAAGACCTCCTTTATTGTATATTTCAGTTGGTGTATTATTGGTCGGCTTGTCTTATGCCATGCTCAACTCAACTTTTTATAGTGCAGGCATCATTGCCCTGTTATCGATGCTGGTTGTTACTTTCGGCGAAATGCTGTCTATGCCTTTTATGAATTCGTACTGGATCGCAAGAACAGCGCCGGGTAACAGGGGGCAGTATGCCGGCATATTCACGCTCGCCTGGTCGATTGCCCAGGTTATTGGCCCGGCTGCCGGGGGACACATTGCCGAAAAATTCGGTTACAATATCTTATGGTGGATCGTTGCAGCCTGCTGTGTGTTGCTTAGTATCGCTTACTGGCTCTTACAAAAATTTACCGCTCATTCACGTTCCTGAATTAATTATTTTTTACACTATGGTTGCATGATGATAATCATCCGGTGCATTTAACATGCGATGCAACCCTTTTATTTTATTGACAATCTTAGCAACAACTGGTTTGCTTGATTTTTTTAAGAACCAGTAAATGACAGGGTAGGAAGGACCCTGTTATTTTTTTATTTACAACCATGACCAAGAATTATTTACAAGCCTGGCATTACAACATCAGCATCGTTGATGGTGCATTTGAACTTTTGTTGAACGGGCAGGTAATTGGAAATATCAGGAAATCCGCAGCAGGTAAATGGCCCGTGAATGTGGTCGTTAATGAAAGGCTGTATTCGTTCACAAGAAGAAAAGGTATGAGAACTTTTATTGAAATTGCAGATACTGCAAAAGAAGAAGTGATCGGTATCATTAAAGTGCCTTTTTTTTCGGCTTTTTCTCCTTTCATTAAAATGGAACTTACAACTGGTGAGCAGGTGGACTGGGAGATCGATAACTTCTTTTCACTTCATTGGAAATGGAAAAGAAAAGATGCAAAACTTGTGGAGGCAATAGAGAGCCTGGCAGGGCAATACAACAGTGGTGTGATCGCTATCACAGAATACAATGAAATGTCTGACCTTTTAATGATGACAGGTTTTTTTCTTTCTCTCTTGCGGCGAAGTAAACTGTCGATGGGGGTGAAAGGGTTGAAGCGAAAATCCATTAGGTTTAAGAGCGTTTACTGATCCTCTTCTTCGGTGGTTTCTTCTTCGTAGGCTTTGCTTTTTTTGCCCGGGTAAAATTTTCTTACCTGTGCTCCTTTTGATGGTATTTTAAAAATATCCCCCGCTATCTTCTGATCACTAACAGTGGCAGCTTTAAACTGTACGAACCCTTTTTTAGTATGAAACTCATACTGCAGGGCTGTACCAGGGAGATACCGGAATAAAGGTTCTGCAAAATAATTGAACCGAATGCTGTCGGTATAATAAACTGTCACACTTCGGTTGTCTTCCAATGTTAGTACAGCCTTCCTGCAACGGTACCCGGCGATCACCAGCGAATCTGTAAAGCTTGTATCGCAAACCAGGCTGTCGTATTTCTTATTGTATAATTTCCATTCAGCAGGGGATAAGCGAAAGAGATATTTTCTTTTTCCGGATTCTTTGATCACCGTTACCTTTTTGAGCGTTTCATTTTCGTGATCAAAAAAAATGCTTTGTATCCGCATTAAAGAAACAAGTCTTATCCTTGCTTTGTTCCTGTTTATAAAGATTGATTTGGTGCCGCCATTGTAAGTTTCTTCCAGCCCGCCTGCATGTTTGTTTTTGGTAACAGAAATTTCGTAAACTATGCTGATGCTGTTGCCCGTTTTGCCGGATTGAGCTGATGCACTGACAAGAACAAATTGTGCCAGCATTGCAGCCAAAAGCCAAACAAAACAGGATGTTATTTTCATAAGCCTAATTGTTTTTCAAAATAAATTCAGAAAGATCAATGATGTCTGATGGGTTTTTCTGGAGGTCTTTATCAAAATATTTTTCATCCTTACTTCTCCATTTTTCAAATTTCTTTTTAGTCTTCCTGGCTTTCCTGGTAGGCTTGCCGCTGCTTTTAACCAGGTACATATCCTGCAGCATGGCTACCATATTATCTGAAAGATTATGGTAAGAATACTTGTTCAGCGTGATCTTTTTGTCTGTAACAGCTTTTGTGAAAAATTGCTGCCAGTCCTGGGCTTTATAATTTACCAGGGTGAGCAATAAATCATTTTCGTACAACCTGGCTTCTCCATTGTTATTATTGATCTTAACCGTGCCGGCCTTTCTCCGGGAAGGGGTGAGGCCGTTTTTTAAGGCGGGTTGAGTTTGCCCTTTTTCAATACTATTGGATGACATTGCAATAATAGCGGCAGGAGTATCATTGAGCGTTTCCCCTTTTTTAAAGGTATCAGTAAAATTCCTGTTGGCTACCTGGTGAACGGTGTCCGGTGAGGAAGAAGCAGCAACACTATTTGTAACAGGTGTTTTTTTATTCGACCAGTTAAAATAAAAAATGCCTCCCACTGTAAGGATCAATATAACCGATGCCGCTCTTATCCAGGCGGCGGGAAGGAGGTGTACAGATCTTTTGGATTTCTTTCCGGAAATGACATCGAAATCAAAACCGGGTGCAGGAATCGTATGTTCCTGCAATTGCGAAAATATTTTTTTTTCAGCAGGCATTTCAATGTTGTCGCCGGCGGCTTCCTGCTGTACAATCGCCTGCCATGCCTTTGCAAAAGCATCCGCAGGTGGCTCAATGCCGTGCTGTTGTAAACGGGTTGATATGTTGTTGCTGTTATCAGCCATTGATTGCCTGGATATTCCTCTGTAATATTACTCTTGCCCTTGACAGTTGCGACTTACTGGTACCTTCTGAAATGCCCAGCATTTCGCCAATTTCCTTATGATTGTATCCCTCTACCAAATAAAGATTTACAATTAAACGGTATCCGCCTGGCAGTTGTTGTATTATTTTAAGCAGGTCATCATTTGTTAATTTGTCGATGCCGCTTAGTTCGGATGTCGGTACGTCGTTATTATCAGAAAGCTCTGTATATAAAAGTTTTTGTTTGTTCTTTAAATGGTCAAGACAACTATTCACAAAAATCCTCCTTGCCCAGCCCTCAAAAGAGCCGGTGCCCTGGAATTTACTTAGGTTCCTGTAAAGCCTTATCAGCCCTTCCTGGAACACGTCGTCAGCGTCATTGGTATTGCCGGTATAACGTACACAAAGGCTGTACATTTTTCCTGAAAGCATGTCATATATTTCCCGAAATGCTTTCTCATCTCCCTGTATGGCCATTGGGAGTAAGACTGACAGCGAATAAGAATGGTTGCCTTGGGGGTTATTAGAATTTGATGTAGCCGGTTTGATCATCAAAATGTTATTAGGTAAAATGGGGGTGCAAGTTAAGGGAACCGGGTTAATATTTTGATATTATCATATTTTAAAATCGCATTGACGATCTGCTACGGATACTATGAGTGTTGTTTATTTAAACAGGATTTGCCGGCATCTCCAAACAGTTATGCATCAGGGCCGGTCTCAAAATAAAGCGATGCACAACACCACTCTACCAAAGTGACCTTGATAATTAAATGTTGCACTACCGGGCATCAGTTCTTTCGGCCGGGGTATTCCTTTAGGGCTGCTTCAAGGCAATCCATGGCTTTATTAATGCTTTCAACATTTAGCACATAGGCCAGTCGCACTTCCTGCTTACCCAGCCCTGCCGTGCTGTAAAACCCGGTAGCAGGAGCAAGCATTACGGTTTGGTTGTGGTATGAAAATGACTCAAGCAACCACTGGCAAAAAATATCTGCATCGTCAATAGGTAATTTAGCCATTGCATAAAATGCGCCACCGGGATTTGGGCAAAATACACCTTCTATTGCATTCAGTCTTTTTACAATTGTATCACGTCTTTTTTTGTATTCGGCCTTGGTGGTATCAAAATAATTCGCCGGCAGATCTACCGCCGCTTCGCCCAGGATCTGTGCAAAGCTGGGGGGACTCAGCCTTGCCTGTGCAAATTTCATTACTGTATTCAGTAGATCTTTGTTTTTTGTAACAAATGCGCCGATCCTGCCTCCGCAGGCGCTGTAGCGTTTGCTGATGGTATCCATAAGCACTACATGGTCATCAACACCCGTTAAATGCATGGCACTGGTATGCGTTCCCTCATAACAAAACTCACGGTAAGCCTCATCTGCAAATAAAAAAAGATTGTGCTTTACAATAATCTGTTTCAACACTTCCATTTCCGCTGCACTGTATAAATACCCGGTAGGATTGTTGGGGTTGCAGATCACGATGGCCTTTGTTTTGGAAGTAATGGCTTTTTCAAAATCTTCAATGGGAGGAAGTGCAAAACCCGATTCAATGGAGGAGGTGATGGGCTTTACTATTACCCCGGCTTCAACGGCAAAGCCATTGTAATTGGCATAAAATGGTTCAGGTATTATTACCTCATCCCCTGCGTCCATACAGGCCATAAAGCCAAACAGGATGGCTTCACTGCCACCAGTAGTGATTATGATCTGTTCCGGTGTTACTGCTATACCGACCTGGCGGTAATACTGCACCAATTTTTTCCGGTAGCTTTCATTACCTGCGCTGTGGCTATATTCCAGTACTTTAAAATCGCTGTTTCTCACCGCATCTAAAATAGACTCGGGAGTAGCTATATCAGGCTGGCCAATGTTGAGATGATACACTTTCGTGCCCCTCTTTTTTGCGGCTTCTGCATATGGCACTAATTTTCTGATGGGGGAGGGTGGCATGTGTAAGCCACGGTTACTGATACTTAACATGCTACAAATATAGCTTTCCGGTGTTAACAGTCAAAAGGGATTGTTCCTTGCCTTAGGCAGAAGTGTGGCCTTCCTGCTTTCTGCCCGGTATTGCCCGGTGGCGATTAACTCTTTCTGCCCGGTACCCTGCCGGACAACAATGCGTTAACAAAATCTTTTGTGTAAAAAATACGCATTTCAATTTTTTATTTACTTTTGTTTTTGATTGCTACTATTATTTATTGCTTGCCGCCACCTTATCAAAAGCTGCCGATTCAATTGTACAAAGGATTAATGGGACATTCTTTCCGGGTATGCTCCATATTTATTTTCAGGGCTTCCGGCACAGGATGCCAATATTAATAACAACGATTGCTAAAATGCTGTTTATGAAAATACACACTGAAACAAGAATCAGTTCAACGTCTTTTCCTGATTATCTCTTCAAACTAAAAACAACTGTGATGAAAAATTTATTACTTCTGTTAGGGGTATCGTTTATACTCCTGGCGCAAAACTCTGTTCAGGCCCAGAATATCTTCAGCGGGGAGCCTGTACAGGTGGTTGGCTCATTCAACGGGTATGTTACTACTCCTTATAACGGTGACTACAGAACGTCTTCTTACCGGAGAGTTTCTGTAAATACGGGTAACCCTACCGATGGGCGTGGACAATGGGCCACTACCATGAATGCCCAAAGTTCAGGCGGCGATTTTACCCCGGCTAATATGCCCGGCGGTGGAGGGAACGGTTTTCTTTTCATTTCTGGTCCTTCCAGTAACCGGTTTCTGAACAAATGGGTATTCAGCGGCATTGGACAGGGTGCTTTAAATGCTATAAACGGTATCTCTGCCTACAATACCGGTAACGACATGGGACTGGATATGGGGACCGCAGGCCGTTACACCTTTGTTTTTAACGATTGCGGATATACGCAAACCAATGCAAAGTATTATGTTGGTTATACTGCAGCAGCACCTGTTACCGTTAGCAATGGTAGCGTAAGTTTTAGCGCAGGGCAACCTGTTATAAGCATCAGCACAAGCAGCACCCCATCCTCCGGTGAAAATGTTTATGTGCGCTTTCGTGCAGGCACCAATGATTTTACAAGCAGTACATCAGTAGTGCAGGCATCCGGCTCAGGTACTTCCTGGACGGCAACCCTTCCGCAGCAAACCTGCGGCAGTACTGTTTATTATTATGTGTACACCAGTACCCGTACGCTGTCGCAGATCAGCAGCGATAACGAAACTGACCGTACGCTTGCAGTATTGAGATATGACGATAATGGAGGAAACAATTATTCCTTTAATGTTAGCCCGGTGCCTGCAGCCGCCATCACCAACAATAGCGGAACAACCTTACTAACCTGCAGCCAGACGGCCATCAGCGTTACAGCAACAGGCGGCGTATCTTACTCATGGGATAATGGCCTTGGTTCAGGCGCTTCAAAAAACATTACCTCTCCGGGTACTTATACCGTTACAGTTTCAGGAGCCAATGGCTGTACCTCAACGGCCCAGATCGTTGTTACACAGGATATTACGTCACCGACAGCGGGCATTACCAATAATAGCGGAACCACCATCATTACTTGTAACAACAGTATCAGCGTGACCGCAACCGGTGGTGTAAGCTATGCATGGGATAATGGGCTTGGTGCCAGCGCCAATGCGAGCATTGCAACGGCGGGTACTTTTACGGTAACTGTAACCGGGGCCAATGGCTGTACCAGCACAGCTTCCATTACTACTACGGTAAACGGTACCAATACCTGGAATGGCAGCAACGGCAATTTCAGCGATGGAAGTAAATGGTCATGCGGTGTTCCTTCTTCGGGCGATGTAATTGCGATCAATGCAGGCGATGTAACATTGGATGTGAACTTTACCGTGCAGGGATCATTAACACTGTCAAACACGGCAACGTTAACCGTTAGTCCATCGGTAACCTTATCGGTAGGAGCTACCGGTACATTGGCGTTGGGCGGCAACTCCGTAACCTTCAAATCCGATGCTACCGGCACCGCCAGTCTCGGACAGGTAAACGGAACGCTCACCGGCGCTACCAATGTAACAGTAGAAAGATATATTCCTAACAATGGCTTCAGAAGCTGGAGATTGTTATCAGTTCCAACTTTTGGCAACGGCCAAACCGTTCGCCAGGCCTGGCAGGAAGGCGTTGCCAATCCATCTGCCCTGCAGAATAACCTGCCTGGATTTGGAACACAGATCACAGGTCCGGGTAACAATGCAGCTGCTTCACAGGCACAGGGCTTTGACAATGCAGGTACTACTTCCGCANNCAATAGCCGGGCAGAAAGCATGGTTCCTCTATATCCGTGGTGAAAGAAGCAAGGGTGTAACCGGCCTCACCAGTGATGCTTCTGCCACTACGCTGAGAACTACCGGTACTGTATACACCGGCGACCAGGTAAATACCATCGGTGCCAATGCCACTGCATTAATTGGTAATGTTTATCCGTCAGCGATCGATTTCACCGGCCTGGTACGTACCGGCGGTGTAACCAATACCTTCTATATCTGGGATAGTAAAAAACTCAATGGCATCAGCCTGGGTGCTTACCAAACCTTCAGCGGTACCAATGGTTATCTCTGCTTATTGTCTGGCGGTAGTTATACAGTTGGCCAGCCCAATACCATCATCGAAAGCGGACAGGGTTTCCTGGTAAAAAGCATTGCAGCGGGTACTCTAACACTGAAAGAATCTGCCAAAGTAAGCGGCAGCAACGGACTGGGCTTACGTCCTTCGGCTCCAAAAGCCAAGATCGACAGCAGGCTGTTCAATGCCGGTGGCGATATGCTGGATGCCAATGCAGTAGTATTTGATGCAGCTTACGACAGAACAGTGAACAGCGATGATGCCAACAAGCTGGGTAACCCGGGTACCAACTTCGCCGTGGAAAGAGAAAACAATTTACTGGCGATAGAAGCCACCCAGCCACCGGTAAACAATGATGTGATCCCATTCAGGATGTGGAACCTGCAGCAGCAAACCTACAAACTGGAATTTGCAGCCAGCAATATGAATACAGAAGGATTGTCTGCTACGCTGGAAGATGCTTACTTGCATACCAGTACCATCATCGATCTTACAACCACTACTACAGTAAACTTTACTGTAGATGGCAACAGCGCTTCTGCTGATGCCAACAGGTTCAGGATCCTGTTCAAACAGGCTGCACCATTGCCCATCACTTTTATCAGCCTCGCAGCTAACAGGGATGGCAGCAGTGTAAAAGTAGACTGGAAGATAGCTGCAGAAAGAAACATGAAAAGCTATGAAGTGGAACGTTCTACAGATGGCAGCAACTTTAGTATCGCAGGCAGTATAACAGCTACCAATAATTTGGGTGCTGATAAGAACTATAGCTTTACAGATGCTGCAGCCCCTGCTGTGACAGCGTTCTACAGGATAAGGAGCACAGGTACTGCAGGCGAATTCCGCTACAGCGCCATCGCAAAAGTTGCAGCAGGCAATGTGAAAGCGGGCTATGCCATCACGCCTAACCCTGTAGAAACCGGGACAATGAACCTGCAGTTCAATAACCAGGCGGCCGGTAAATACAGTGTAAGGATCTTCAACGGAAATGGTCAGCTCATCCTTTCAAAGTCTGTTATTCATGCAGGCGGAAGCAGCACTCAATTGGTAAACCTGCCCGAAACAATTGCCCGTGGCAGTTACCAGGTAGAGATCATAGCCCCGGACAAAACCAATACGCTTCGCACCTTGTTTGTAAATAAAAAATAAACAGACAACAGTTAAAGAATACAGCAACTTATAAAGCAAACGCCCTTCAACTGAGTTGAAGGGCGTTTGCTTTATAAAAAAAATGTTCAGTTAATAATTAACCAGCCTGCTGTTCATCAAATTTTTGAAAAGCATACATCATGCAGCACACATGCAATGCCTGCACAAATTCATTTCGCTGCAGCATTGTTCTTACGGTTTCAACCGGCAACAGCAGTACTTCAATGTCTTCGTTGTGATCAAGCTGTTGCTCACTGATCTTTTTGCCACCGGTGGCGAGGAACAATTCCGTGTAATTATTGAGTACACCTGGGTTAGCGGCTACCTTGCCAACATAATGTATCCCCGGGAAATGATATCCTGTTTCCTCGAGGAGTTCTCTTGCGACTGCGGTTTTGGTATTTTCACCGGCATCCATAAAACCGCCGGGTATTTCAAGAATCGCCGCTTCTATCGGGTAACGGAATTGTTTTACCATTACTACGTTGTTATCTTCAGTAATGGCCATGGCACAAACACTGGTGGGCATTTCCACTACAAAATATTCCGGGATAATGGTGCCGTCCGGCATTTCACACCTGTCTTTCCGGGCAGTAAAGTACTGGTGCTTCGAGATGTATTCTGAAGATATTTTTTTCCAGTTCACTTGATTTTTTTTTATTGATAAAATTGATTGCCTGAAGGGCGTGATGAGGTTATCAGTTGACCGGTGATCAGTTAAAAGCAATTTCCACAGCCTGCATATCCGGTAACTTTTAACTTGTCACTGATCACTTCGGTTTCCTGTTCTCAACTCCATCCATTTCGTTCTCTCAATGAGGTGATGTGTGCTGTATGGTGCCGGCCATGCCAGGCGTATAAGCCAAGCAGATACCATAAGGTCATCTCACGACCGTGTTCCGGGTGTACTACCGCCCTGTGCCACTCTGCTGGCTTGATTCCATTTAAAACGCCGAGCCACCTGTTGTGCAGGGCATGCAGCAATGTGAGCGACACGTTGATGGGAATGGATGCTACATCGGGAAGTTTAGCCCAGGCCACTTCATCGTAAGGTTTTATGGTTGGTTTATCTTCTGTAAGCCCAAGCTTGAATCTTATAAATGCATTTATGTGGCTGTCGGCTACATGGTGTACCACCTGCCGCACCGTCCAGCCATCCGGGCGATAAGGCGCATCCAGTTGTGCCGCATCTAAATTGAGTACCGAATTTTCAAGATGCTGCGGCAGAAACCTGATATCCGTAAGCCATGCCTGTAGCTGCTTTTCAGAAAAGGGCTGCGGTTCATATTTACCAATGGGATAGCGAAGATCTTCCATGATGATTCATTGACGGTTATAAAAAACAATAATCAATAATCACACCGAAGCATAATTATTGATTATTGCAATTGTATTAAAACAACACCGGAGGCAGTGGCAAATGGTTCTATCATTTGTCAACTACCGGTAACGGTTAGTTCTTTTTTTCTTCCTTTGGTGCGGCAGTATCAGCAGCCGGAGCAACGCCTGCCGGTTTGATACTGATCAGTTCCATTTCAAATACCAGTGCTGCTCCCCCGGGGATATCAGCACCTGCTCCCCTGTCGCCGTAACCGAGTTCGCTTGGAATGTACACTTTGAATTTATCACCGGTGTGCATCAATTGCAGGATTTCGGTCCAGCCCCTGATCACGCCGGCTACCGGAATGGTCAATGGTTCTCCTCTTTTGTAAGAATTGTCGAACTCTTTTCCGTCTACCAGTGTTCCTGCGTAGTGTGCTACAACCGTATCCTGTAATTTAGGCGTTGCAGAAGTGGGATCTCCTTTTGTGATCACTTCATACTGCAGGCCGCTTGGCAGTGTAATTACGCCAGCACGTTTTTTATTCTCTTCCAAAAACTTCGCAGATTTTGCTTTTTCAGCGCCTGATTTTTTAGAGGAGCTGGCTTGCAATTCCGTTTGTATACAGGTGTTAGCCTGTTGTTCGGTAAGGATCGCCGTTTTTTTAGTAAAGATGTCAGTCATGGCTTTTTGCATGGCTGCATAATTGATCTTTTCGATGCTCTGTGTTTTCAGGTTATTGGCAATGTTCATTCCCAATGCATAGCTGAAAGAATCGAGCGGTGTTTTAAGAAATGCCGCACCGGCAGTTTTTGTTTTGTCAGATTCGGCAGCGCCTTTAGCCTTTACTCCCTTTTTTTGGGCACTTGCAGCTACTGCCAGTAATGATACACCCACCACTAAAATAAATTGCTTCATTGTTTACTTTTTTGTTATTGATTTATGTATTAAAAGTTATTCTTCCCGTATGTCTTTACCGGTAAGCTGTATGAATACATCTTCCAGGTTGGCGGCTTTTACCTGCTTCGGTCTTTCAAAGCCGGTGGCCACCAGGTCGTCGATCATTTTATCCGGCGAAGCTAAGGCAATTATTTTACCCTCGTCCATTATTGCGATCCGGTCGCACAATTGCTCCGCTTCATCCATATAATGCGTGGTGATGATCACTGTAGTGCCTTTGGAACGAATGTCTTTGATAAGTCCCCATAAATTGCGCCTGGCCTGCGGATCGAGCCCGGTAGTGGGCTCATCCAGGAAAATGATCTTCGGTTGGTTGATCAGCGTGGTGGCAATGGAAAAGCGCTGTTTTTGTCCTCCGCTCAATTCCTTGAATTTGTTCTTTGCTTTGTCTTCCAGGTTTACCAGGTGCAGCAATTCCTTTGCATCGGTATTGCGGTTGTACAGGCCGGAAAACAGTTGTATCAGTTCTACCAGGTTTAAGCCGGGATAGTAACCGGAGGTTTGTAGCTGTACACCGATGATCTTTTTAATGCCATCTGCAGCCTTATCAAGATCCAGCCCGTCTACCATCACTTTGCCGCTTGTCTTTTCCCGGAGGGTTTCAATGATCTCCAGCGTGGTGGATTTGCCGGCACCATTCGGACCCAGCAAGCCAAAAATTTCGCCCTCAAACACATCAAAAGAAATGCCCTTTACAGCTTCAAAACTGCCGTAGGTCTTCTTAAGATCAGTAACCGATATGATGGTGTTTTGCATGTACTTTATTTTACCTGCCGCCCGTAATAACTGCAAATAGTTTGGCAGGGTTCAAAATCAGGCCACAAAATAAATCAATTTCGCCTGTTTAAACTAATACATCACCCTCCCGGGGGCAATATTAACAGGATGGGTATTTAAAACATATACTCCGGCAGTTCTATTGATGTTCTCCCAGCCACCTATATCAAACCCGGCTGTGAATGGCCGCTTTGGGCTGTTCTTATTCACCCGGGTAATAAGTTTTCAATTCTTCCATCATCAGTTTGCTGCCCACAAAAAATGCGGTGCGTTCGTGGATATGGGTTGGTTGAATTTCAAGTACCCGTTGTTTGCCATCGGTTGCGAGACCGCCTGCCACTTCCACGATAAAAGCAAATGGATTGCACTCATACATCAGCCGCAGCTTACCACCGGGTTTGTCGGTTGTAACAGGATACATAAAGATGCCGCCTTTGAGAAGGTTGCGGTGTACATCGCTTACCATGCTGCCGATATAACGCTGCGTATAGGGACCACCGGTAGTTTTATCTTTTGTCTGGCAGATATTGATGTATTTTTTCACGCCTTCTTCGTACCGTAAAAAATTACCATGATTTACCGAATATATTTTACCGCCCGGCGGGCATTGAATATTCGGGTGGCTCAATGTAAACTCGCCGATAGACGGATCAAGGGTAAAGCCATTCACTCCTCTCCTGGTGGCATATACAAGGATGGTTGAAGAACCATAGATCACATAGCCTGCCGCTACCTGCTTAATGCCCGGCTGCAGAAAATCTTCTTTGGTGGCCGGCTCCCCGATGGGCGACACCCGGCGGTACACGCTGAAGATGGTACCGATCGAAACATTTACATCAATGTTGGCGCTGCCATCCAGCGGGTCGAAAAGACAAACATATTTACTGTTGTTGCTTACTTCATCATCAAAGATCACCACATCATCCAGCTCCTCGCTGCCAATACCGGCACAACTGATGCCATGCCGCAATACACCCATGAACTGGTCGTTGGCATATACATCTAACTTTTTCACTTCTTCACCCTGCACATTTACGGTACCATAATCGCCCAGGATATCTACCAGGCCTGCTTTGTTTACTTCTACGTTCACCCGTTTGGCAGCAAGACCAATATCCCTCAATAAGCCGGACAGTTCGCCCGTTGCATTGGGAAAGTTGCGCATTTGCTGAATGGTAAACTCATCAAGGGTTTGCACCCGGCGGTTGATCAAACTCATAATAGCAATCGTTTTGGAATGTTTAAAATAATCACTGGCATATCAAAAATAAGGATTATTCGGTACCGCAATTTTAACCGGAGGAACTCCGCGGTGAACAGCGGGATGGCCGGACCGGATGAGCGGCAGGAGACAATTAAGCCCTGTTATAAAAAATTTGTCTATTAGCGGATCAATACACAATGGCATTGCTACATTTGCACAAACTGGTTAAAACAACCAGCACACATTAGATTCTCTTTTATGAAAGTATTTAAGTTTGGCGGCGCCAGCATTAACAGTACAGAAAGGATAGAAAATGTTGCAAAGATCATCCGGTCGTTTCCCGGGGAAAAACTGCTGATCATTATTTCGGCCATGGGCAAAGTGACCAATGCGCTTGAAATGGTAGCAGGTGAATTTTACAAGGGCAATAAAGAACAGGCGCTTGCTTTATTCAATGAGCTTAAAAAAGAGCATTTAAATGTGGCCGCACAGTTAACAGGCGATACGATGCCGCCTTTTAACGACCTGTTTACAGAAGTGGAATGGCTGCTGCATGATAAACCGGTGAGGGAATACGACTATTATTACGACCAGATCGTCTGCATCGGGGAGCTGTTGAGTACTGCCATCGTAAGCCATTATTTTAACCAGTGCGGCATTAAGAATCAATGGATCGATGTGAGGGATATTGTGCGTACAGATGATAATTTCAGGGATGCCGGTATTGACTGGAACTATACACAGGCAAAGGTGAACGATGAGGTGGCACCCATGTTTCAACATACCGATATCGTGATCACACAGGGCTTTATCGGTTGTACAGATGAAAATGAAAGCACTACCCTGGGCAGAGAGGGCAGCGATTATACCGCAGCGATCTTTGCCAATATGCTGAATGCTGAAAGCCAAACGATCTGGAAAGATGTGGAGGGCGTAATGAATGCCGATCCTAAAAAATTCACAGATGCGGTTTTTATCAGTGAACTCAGCTACACTGAAGTGATAGAAATGGCTTACTACGGCGCACAGGTAATACACCCCAAAACCATTAAGCCACTACAGAACAAAGGCATTCCGCTGCATGTAAAATGTTTTTTAAATGCTGCGTTACAAGGCACCGTTATCAGCAACCAGCCGGTACATAATCTTCCGCCAATTATAGTGGTGAAGCAGGAGCAGGTGCTGCTTCAATTCAGCTCGAAAGATTTTTCTTTTATCGGAGAAAAAGGAGTTGGAAAACTGTACGACTTGTTTGCCGATATCAAGATCCGCCCCAACCTGATGCAGAGTGGCGCCATCACGGTGTTGTGTTCACTTGATGACAGACCGGAAAGGATCGAAAAACTGGCGCTTGCAGCAAGTGAATTGTTTGATGTACAGGTAGAAAAAAATTTAACACTCCTTACAGTGCGGCACTACAACGATGCCATTGTTGAAAAACTCACTGCAGGAAGGCAGCAGGTACTTAGCCAAAAAACAATTGAAACCATACAGGTGGTGATGAAGGAAGGATAAAGGGTGCAGCATTTTATTTAAGTGAAAAAGACAACCGTGTAGAAGAAGAAGCTTATCCCTTCACCCTCGGGTCAACAACTCCATACAGCAGGTCTGCAAGCATGTTCACCAAAATAAAAATACAGCCGCTGATAAGCACAGAACCCATGACCACGGGGTAATCAAGTTTTTCCAAAGCGTCTACAGTGACTTTACCAATACCCTGCCAGCCAAAAATATACTCTACAAAAAAAGCACCGGCCAGCAATTCGGCAAACCAGCCGGTAACTGCTGTGATCACAGGATTGAGAGCGTTGCGTAAGGCATGTTTCAATACAACCGTTCTGCTGCTTAATCCTTTGGCGTAAGCAGTACGGATATAATCCTGGTTCAATACATCCAACATAGAACTCCGGGTAAGTTGGGTAATGATCGCCAAAGGACGGATGCCAAGTGTGAGTGCAGGAAGCACCAGGTTTTTAAGGGTTAAATATTTTTCGCCGGTCACTTCATCAATATCAAACCAGCTACCCGTTAGGTTAAGGCCTGTGTAAGGATGCAGTACCACCCCGAAAAAATAGGCGATCACGATAGCCATAAAAAAAGACGGTGCAGAAATACCGGCAATGCTTGCAAATACGGCAGAAGTATCCAGCCAGGTTCCTTTTTTTACAGCAGCAATAACGCCGAGCAGTATCCCAAAAAAAACCGCCAGCAGCATGGCTGCCACCGCCAGGAGCAATGTGCCGGGAAGCGCTTCCATCAGCACAGCGCCTACATTCTTTTTTGTCTGGTAACTTTTTCGCAGGTAAGGGGCTTTAAAGCCAAATTTCACATCACCGCCGATAAAAAAACCCTTGAGTTCTTTTTTGACGATGTCATTCTTTGTATGAATACAAAGAGGTGAAACATCATTGAGGTATAAAAAAAACTGTTTCCATTTGGGTTGATCGAGGTACAGGTCTTTCCGGATATTGTCAAGCGTTTTTTTATCGCCCGTTTGGCCTACAATCATTTTTGCAGGATCGCCAAAGCCCTGGAACATAATAAACACCAGCACCACGATACCCAGCAGTACAAGCACCGAATATGATATTTTTTTAAGGAGAAATGTCAAAAGGAGACTTTAAGATATAAAGTTGCAATGTTATGATCATTATTTAAGACAGGTATTGAATAATGTTCTGTAAACAATTTTCAACGAACAATATCCAGGGAAGCCATTCTCTGCGGGTTCCTCTTCAACCCTTCAAGAACCTTCAACCTTCAGCCCCTACTTCACCAACTCCTTCAGATCTGCCCAGCTATATTTTTCCTGTACCACCGGCCCTTTCATCACAAAGATCGTGGGATTGGCCCTGGCTGCAGTTTTAATGGCAGTGCCATCGGTGGTATATATCGGCAGGTTGTAGCTGTTGGTAACATTAAAGAATACATTCGCAGCCTTTGGATCAGATGTAAGCACATAGATCGGTAACTGCTGCTGGCGGGCTTTCTTTACCAGGTCTGTAAACACACTCTGCCATTTTGCAGCATTGGCCTCTTCCATATTCTTTACAAAGAACAGGTAGTAGGAGGGTTTGGTAAGAATGGCTTCTGTTGAATCATTGCCTTCTGCATCCGATAATGAGAAGTCGTTGATGGGCGGCATATTGTTTTTTCCTTTTTCAACCAGTGTTTGTTTGCGGTCTACAAATTTCCAGGTGCTGTCTGGCAGATCACTGGTAAATTCTTTTTTAACACCATCTTTTTCATAAATAAAACTGTAAGAAAATTTATCGGGAACCGCATCAGCCGGCATCTTTCTCAACTCAAGAATATTATTGCCTTTTTTAAATGGCAGGCAGTCTGTTGTGGGCAAATGCTCTACCACATGCATTTGTAACAAACAGGTAGCGATCACCGAAAGCAGCACCAATGCAAAAGGCAATTTCTCTTTAAAGATGGGTTCGATGTATTTCTGTTTGCGCAGCAGGAACAAGATGAGCACCAGCAGTACGATATCCTTGGTGAATGTTTGTATTGGTGTCAATGGAATGCAATCGCCAAAACATCCGCAGGCCCGGATCTTACCACTGAATAAAACATAGCTGGTTAAAAAAGTAAAGAAAGCGATCAGCAACAGCAGCAGCCGCATGGTGAGTTTCTTTCGCCAGCCAACCAGTAAGGCCACTCCGAATGCCACTTCCAGTGTTATCATTATTATGGAGAACATAAAGGCATGGGCATCTAGCCAGCTCATCAGCCCCGGCAGGTAGCCCGAATCTTTCCATACTTCAAAAAACTCCTGCATTTTGTAGGCAAGCCCGAGTGGGTCAATGGCTTTTACAAGCCCGGAAAAAATAAACAACACCCCTACTAAGATCCTGGCAATGGTAACAGCTACTTTCATAACAATATTGGTTATTTTATTTCAGGTAAATCAAATGGCAGCTACACTGCCAATATCAATGCAAACACGGCATAGTTGAGTATATCAAAAAAGTTAGCATCAATACCTTCGCTGATAATGGTTCTGCCATCATTCTTTAAAATACTTTTTATGCGTAATAATTTGGCAAGGATCAGGTCAACAAAACTTTCCTGGCTCATCTCCCGCCATGCTTCCCCGTAATCGTGGTTCTTGTCTTCCATCAATTCTTTGGCCATCGCCACTTTGCTGTTGTACAACTGCTCCACTGTTTCTACCGGCAATTCTTCCGGGTCGCCAACGGGCAGATCGAGTTGTATCAGGCCAATGATGGCATAATTTAAAATGCCTTTGAATTCACTTATTACATCATCCCCAATTTTCTGTTCGCCTTTTTCCTGTATGGTGCGGATGCGTTTGGCCTTGATGTAGATCTGGTCAACCACCGAAATGGTACGGTACACCCGCCATGATGTGCCGTAATCTTTTGTTTTCTTTAAAAAAATATCTTCACAACTGCGTACTGCACGGTCGTATTGTTCATTCGTGTTCATCGTAAGTTGAATCTGTCTATTTTTGTTTATTGTCAAAATTACTTGTTTCTGCCTGATGTACACAATCAACTGCAAAGGAAAATTATTGGTGATGGATCAACCATTGGTGATGGGTATCATCAATGCGACACCTGATTCATTTTACGAGGGTCATTTGGATAAGGGATTGCAGGCCATCACAACACTTGCAGGCTCCATGCTGGCAGATGGTGCGGCCATACTGGACATAGGCGGGCAAAGCACCCGGCCCGGCAGCCAGCCTGTAACGGCGAATGAAGAAATGGACAGGGTGATCCCGGTGATCAACAGTATCCTGCAGCAATATCCCGATGCCATCATTTCCATTGATACCTACTACAGCAAAGTGGCCGCAGCAGCAGTAGCAGCAGGCGCTTCCATCATCAACGATATCAGCGCCGGCAATATGGATGAAGACATGCTGCCCGTGACCGCTGCGTTAAAAGTGCCCTTTATCGCCATGCACATGCAGGGCACACCTGCCACAATGCAACAGCAGCCAACCTATGAAGATGTAGTAAAAGAAGTGCTTGATTTTTTTATCAAAAAAACAGGTGATTGTTTAAACGCAGGCATCACAGATGTGATCATTGATCCCGGCTTCGGTTTTGGCAAAACCATACAGCATAATTTCCAGTTACTCAAACACCTGGATATTTTCGGGATGCTCGACAGGCCCTTACTGGCCGGACTTTCAAGAAAAGGCACTATCTACAAAACACTCGGCATCACTGCTGCAGAAGCATTGAACGGCACTACTGCGCTTAATAGCATGGCGCTGCTGAAAGGCGCAGCCATTTTAAGAGTGCATGATGTAAAAGAAGCCGTACAGGCGGTAAAGCTTTACAACGCTTATCAAAAAGCATAAACTCCGCTTTGCAATAAACGCATAAAAAAAGAAGCACTTCTTTCGAAGCGCTTCTCCCAACTAATATTTTAGAAATTATTTTTGACCTTTTGGTGCAGGCTGATTTTTCTGTGCCTGTTGTGCAGAGTCCATCATGCGTTTGCGCTCTGCTTCCATTTCTTTCCTGGATGCATCTGATTCGGCCTGTGCCTGTGCAGTAGTGATCACGTCTGCGATCTCCACATCAAATACCAGGTTGGAGTTTGGCTTAATGTCTTCACCGGAACCCTGTGCTCCGTAAGCCAAACTTGAAGGAATGTACAATACCGCTTTAGCGCCTTTCTTCAACAGGCTCAATCCATCCAACCAGCCTTTGATAACACCGCCTGAGGCAATGTGTACAGGGTAAGCTTTGGTATGATTGAAAGCAGGATCAGTATTTGAATCAAACACTTTACCGCCATCCATTAACCTGCCGGTGTACATTACTTTTAATACTTTGGAAGAATCCGGCAAATCACCTTCACCAGGGTTGATGATCTGTACATAAGTACCCTGTGGTGCTTTTACTGCCTGTATCTTATTTTTTGAAAGAAAATCAGTGATGGCTTTGTCATCTTTTTTCAATTGCTCCAGGCCTTTTAATGAATCCTTTGCCCTTGCGATCTGCATCTGTGCTTTGTAAGCGCTGTCCGCTGCAGTTTTGGTATCAAATATGTTCACAATTTTGTAGTGCGCAATAATGTAAGCGCCTTTTTTCATGAACGGCGGTGTATTGCCACGCTTCATGATACTATCGGTGATCTGCTTAACGATCACGCTGTCTCCCTTACGGATCTGGCTGAAAATTTTATAGTAAACCGGAGGAATCGCAGTAGAATCAAGCGATACCAACTGGTTGGCATAGTCCCTTGAATTCAGCAACACAGTGTCTTTATTGTTGCCTTTGTAAGTTTGGTCAAACTGTATTTCAAAAAACTGGCCCGGCTTTACTACACTGCCCTTGCCGTCTGAAATTATTTTATACTCAATGCCTTCTCCAACTTTTTTAAAGGGAGCTGTACAACTTGCCAACAATACCATTGCCGCCGCTGCTAAATAAAAAGATTGCTTCATCGTTTTTGTTTTGTATTTAAAATTCATAATTGCTTAGTTGATCCTTGTTTTCCTTCATGGCTTTAATGAACATCCTGACCACTTCCTCCAAAGGTTCTTTATTTTGTCCGCCGGCTGCATTAAAATGCCCGCCTCCATTAAAGTATTTTCTTGCAAACGTGTTTACATCAAATCCATCCTTGCTGCGGAACGAACTTTTTCGTTCCTCACCCCTGTCGATAATGATCGCTGCCAGGCGAATGCCTTTTATGCTCAGTGGGTAGTTTACCAATCCTTCGGTATCGCCGGTGGTGATATTGTATTTGATCAGGTCGCTCTGTGGTATCGATATCAGTGCTGTGTTGTATTCATAAAACAACTCCATCCTGTTCAGCAGCACATTGCCAATAAAACGAAACCTGGCCTCTAAAAAATTATCGTAGAGGTTTTCATGTATCTGGCTGTGATCAAACCCTTTCTCTTTGAGTTTCGCAACCATCGTATGCACGCTGGCAGTAGTGGATGGAAACCTGAACGACCCGGTATCCGTCATCACACCCGTGTACAAACATTCTGCTACAGCGGTATTGATCTTGTCATCATAACCTGCGGCTTCAATAAAATCGAATACCATTTCGCAGGTACTGCTTTTAGAAGTATCACTGATACCGTAAGCAAATTTTTCTTCCTGTGGTTCCTGGTGATGATCTATCAGCACCCGTAACGCAGCAGCGTTACTTAATTTTTCTTCCATGCGCTTGGTGCGGCCCAGGGTATTAAAATCCAGGCAAAAGATCCAGTCGGCCGCTTCGATCAGTTTATCGGCTGCTGCTGTTTGCCTTTCATAATCCAGTACATCCTTTATACCCGGCATCCAGTTTAAAAAATCGGCCCAGTTAGTGGGCGAGATCACGGTAACTGAATGCCCGAGTTGTATTAAAAAATGATAAAGGCCCAGGGTTGAACCCATGGCGTCACCGTCAGGCTTCTGGTGCATGGTTACTACCACTTTTTTAGGAGTAGCCAGTAATGGATATATTTCGCTGATCGGTTGCATAAAAGAGGCGCAAAAGTAACGGTTAGTTTCCAGTTTACCGGTGGCCGGTCGCAGTTTTTTACTTCCCGATAACAAAAACTGCCTTTCAAAAAGCCAAAACAGTCTATATTTGCGGCTCAAAAACGATACTATGAGTAACAGGACATTCACCATGATCAAACCGGACGCTACAGAAAAAGGATATACCGGTGCAATTTTAGAAAAGATCAACGCAGCCGGCTTTCGCATAGCGGCCATTAAGATGTTGCATTTGTCGGCCGAAAAAGCAGGCGAATTTTATGCAGTACATAAAGAAAGGCCTTTTTATGGCGAACTGGTTGAGTTCATGAGCCGTGGCCCCATCACCGCTGCCATTCTTGAAAAAGACAATGCCGTGGAAGATTTCAGGAAACTGATCGGCGCTACCAATCCAGCCCAGGCTGCAGAAGGTACCATCCGTAAATTGTATGCAGCTTCTGTTGGCGAAAATGCTATTCATGGAAGTGACAGTGATGAAAATGCAAGGATCGAAGGAGATTTTTTCTTCAGCAAATTAGAGCAGTTCTAATACAACACACACTCATTTATAGAAAGCCTTCAACCACGTTGAGGGCTTTTTTTTGTAACCAATAGCCGGGGCTTTCAGTACCGTAAACCGCAGCATCATTTGCCGGGGCTTTACGCTGCAAGTACGGCACAGCAACCCGGCTGTACGAGCCTCACCGGGCTTTTCGCTTCAATCCCCCAGCCCATCAGCGATAATACGATTCCGGTCATTGACTGCCTTTAAACTCCCCATTTAAAATCATAGTACCATCTGCATTACAAATCAGTAATGGGTTTGTAACTTGGCACCAATGCTTTCATGATGATCCATGCCAGTAAATAGGCGACCGCACAATAGGAAAAGATGATGAAATAACCGGCTTCTTTGCCCCGGAAACCGGCAAACTGCATTTGTGTATTCCCGGCATATTCAAATAAAACACCCGATCCTTTATTGAGAAAAAAAGAACCAAGGCCACCCGCCATGCCACCGATACCGGTGATGGTAGCGATCGTTTTTTTAGGAAACATATCGCCGACCGTGCAATAAATATTTGCCGACCATGACTGGTGTGCAGCCGCAGCAATACCGATGATGATCACCGGCAACCAGTGACCAAACCGTCCTAACGGCTGTGCCATCAAAGCCAGCAATGGGAAAAAAGCAAATACCAGCATAGCCTTCATCCTGCCCCGGTAAGGATGCATGCCTTTTTTCTCTACAAAAAAAGTGGGCAACCATCCGCCAATGATCGACAACAGCGTGATCATGTATAACACAAACAATGGCCCTGCACTTTGCGTGGAGCTCATCTTATAAATATCTTTCAAATAAGCAGGCGTCCAGAATAAATAGAACCACCAAACGGCATCCGTCAAAAATTTACCTACAGCAAAAGCCCAGGTTTGCCGGTACTTAAAGCAGGCAGCAAAAGACACTTTGCTGGTATTTTCAATAATGGGTATGGCAGCAACCGCATCTTTGGCAATGTCCTGCTGAATGTATTCCAGTTCCAGCCGGTTCACCGCAGGATGCTCTGCCGGTTTTTTGTACATCCGCCACCAGAAAAACATCCACACAAAACCCAGCGCCCCAATTATTACGAAAGCCATTTCCCAGCCCCATGCTTTTGCAATGAAGGGTATGCTCAGCGGTGCAAACAAAGCGCCCACCGTGGTACCGGAGTTGAAAATACTGGTGTACAATGCCCTGTCTTTTTTAGGGAAATATTCTGCGATCGTTTTAATGGCAGCAGGGAAATTACCACCTTCACCAAGGGCAAGGATAAAACGGGCGAAGATGAACAGGGACACAGAAGTGGTAGTAACAACAGCAGTTTTATCAATGGCTGCAATATTATCTTTCGCTTCTGTAAAACCTATGAACCAATTTCCGGTAAGCAGGCCGGAGGTAGCGATGCCGCAAAATGCATGAATGCAGGCACCTACCGACCAGATGGCAATGGCCCAGAGAAAACCTTTTTTTGTATCCATCCAGTCAACAAATCTTCCGGCGAACAACATTGATGCCGCATAAAAAACGGAGAACAATGCGGTGATGGTTCCATAGTCGCTGTCCGTCCAGTGAAACTCCGGCACCAGGTAATCTTTCCAGATCACTGAAAGCACCTGCCTGTCAAGATAATTGATGGTAGTAGCAAAAAACAATAAACCGCAGATCTTCCACCTGTAATGGCTCATCTTTCAAAATTTAAGGTTGAAGGCATAAAAGGTTTAAGGTTGAAGGTTTATGGTTGGCGCTGGTACTGATTTTCAACCTTTCAACTTTAAACCTCCAACATTTCTTAGCCTTGAAATGGTGGTCATTACTTCTTTGGTAAGCGCTTCTATGGCAGCATAATCTTTAGCGTTCAGCAACTCCCTACTGATCAGTTTACTTCCCATGCCAACTGCTGCCACACCGGCTTTGAACCAGGCGCTGAGATTTTCGTACGAAGTATCTACCCCACCTGTTGGCATAAATTTCAGACCCGGAAACAAGTCTTTGATGGCCTCCATGAAATCCGGCTTCAATAAATTTCCCGGGAAAAGTTTTATAAACCTTGCTCCTGCATTTTCAGCAGCAATGATCTCAGTTGCTGTCATACATCCCGGTACCCAAAGCAATCCCTGTTCATCCGCTACTGCAGCAACCTGCGGCACCAGGCCCGGGGAAATGATAAAATCAGCACCGGCTTCCATGAATTGTTTCGCCTGTTGGGCATTTTTGATGGTGCCGGCGCCAAGGTACATTCCTTTCAACTCCATATCACATAATGCACGCATGGCTTTGAAATTTTGAAGTGATGCTTCACCACGGTTGGTGTATTCCACTATGCGTATACCAGCCCGGTACAGTGCTTTCAATACTTCCAGTGTCACGGCAGTATCTTCATAAAAATACAAGGGCAGCATTCCCTGTTCGGGTAACAGTTGCAATAAGGTTTCTTTTTTATTCATATAGTAGCTTTATCGTGCGGTATTTACATTGGTTGCTCACTCAACAGCGGCCGGCATTTTTACTGATGTGCAGCCACACAATTAAATTTTTAAAAACAGTAGCATTTTCAAAAATAATCATTGACTTTTGGTTTCTTTCCAAAAAGATATTTTTAAACCAACCCGTTAAACGATGATGCCCAAAAAAGTAGTTACACTCGGGGAGATCATGCTCCGCCTCTCACCACCCGGCTATAAAAAATTTGTACAGGCCGAAAGCTTTGATGTGAACTATGGCGGCAGCGAAGCCAATGTAGCAGCGGCCATTTGCAATTACGGCGAACAGGGCATTTTTGTAAGCAAAGTTCCCGGCAACGCCATCGGGCAGGCTGCCATCAACCATTTGCGGCGGTATGGCGTAGATACGCAATTCATCACCCGGGGTGGCGAAAGACTGGGTATTTATTTTTTAGAGACCGGCACATCTGTAAGGGCATCACAGGTGATCTACGATCGTGCCGGCGCTTCCTTTGCCGAAGCGGATACAAACGAATTTGATTTTGATAAAATATTAGAAGGCGCTCATTGGTTTCATACAAGCGGCATCACGCCTGCACTCAGTGATAAAGCAGCAGTACTTACAGAAGCAGCGTTAAAGGCCGCCAAAGCAAAGGGCATTACAACCAGCATTGATCTCAACTACCGCAAAAAATTATGGAGTAAAGAAAAAGCCACACAGGTAATGAGCAGGCTTTGCCAATATGCTGATGTTTGCATCGGCATCCTGGAAGATGAAAATGAACTGCCGCCAACAACCGCTGCCGGTGCTGGAAACGAACCAAGTTTTGAAGCCCTGAAAGAAGCACTCAAACAGATGCAGGCAAGATTTGGTTTCAAATACATTGCGGCTACGCTCAGGGAAAGCCATAGTGCCAGCGAAAACAGCATCAGTGCGTTGCTGTATGATGGAACAGCTTTTCATCACAGCACTGAATACAAAGTGGGCATCGTTGATCGTGTTGGCGGCGGCGATGGTTTTGCCGGCGGCCTTATTTACGGCCTGCTAACGGGCATGAACATGAAAGATGCTGCTGAGTTTGGAACAGCAGCGGCGGCATTAAAGCATACCATCCACGGAGACTTCAGCCATGCTGCACTCAGTGAAGTAAAAGCGCTTTTAAAAGGAGACGCCAGTGGGAAACTTCAGCGATAAGGCATACATTCCCAGCTGCTGGCCGCCTAAACAAATCCGGGGCAAAAGGTCCGTTCAATAAATCTTAGAAAAAGCAATATGGTTCTTATCGAAATACAGTAATCAAAAAAGAAACAAACCTGTAAACACATCCATGTCACAGGTTTGTCTCTTTTAACGAGCTTAATGCGTATATACTTATAAGTTAGTATTCCACCCTGGTAATATTATTCTCAATGCCTGCTGTTAACTACCAGCACCTTCACTGTGACAGTATTATCCGGCGCAACAATGGCTACCTGGTAAGTGCCGGCCGCAATATTAGCAGGTAAGTCAACCAGTTGATTGCTGTTACCGCCGCTATGCCTGATCGTTTTTGCGCTGATGCTGCGTCCTTCATTTGTCATGATCCTGACAGAATATGTTCCGGCCGCCTGGTTGCTGAACTGCAGGTTTACAATGCCATTCTCTACCGGGTTAGGCGAAATAGCATATCCCTTCACGTTATTGTTTGACGCTACCTTTACAACGGGGCTGTAATGAATATCACCGGCAGTACCGATGCTTTTTATCCTGTAGTACAAACTTGCAGCAGGTGCATCCCCATCAGTAAAGCTGTAAGCCATATCCCTGCCTGCATTGCTTGCAGCAGCAAGGCTACCCGTTGTACTGAAGTTCTTTCCATCTGCCGAACGTTCGGTTACGTAACTGCGGATATTTCTTTCAGCAGCCACTTTCCATTCCAGTTTTACCTGGTGGTTCATCCTGTTGGCCGCAACACTTACAAAACTTATCGGTAAAGTACCGGCTTGTTTAAAAATGATCCTGAAGCGGTTAGGCGCTGCTGAAGCAGCATTGGCATCTACGGTAAAGTTCACCGCAGTGTTATTTGAAAGATCGATGTTGGTGAGCGTATGCAGGTAAGCATCTTCCAGTTGAGCCGACAATAATGGATTGGCGATATTGACTGATGCAAACTCCAGACGGTATTGCTGCTGCTGCAGGTTCCACATCCTGAACTGTATCACATCATTCTGTGCCGGCAGTGAAGTGCCTTCCACAGCAAGTAATTTGCTTTGTGATTCTATTGCAAAATTGGCACCCGGGTTACCCAGTTTGATGGCATCATCTGCATCTACAGCACGGTCGTAGGCTGCGTCAAACACCACCACGTTTGCGTCGATCATTTCGTTACTGCTGTTGTACAGGCTGCTGCTGATCCTGGCAGGATTTGCGGCCGGGCGCAGACCAAGATTGCCATTTGCAGGATTGATCTTGGCAGACTCTTTCAAAGTCAATGAACCTGCTGTAGTACTTTTTACAAGGAAGGCCTGCCCGCTTTCAATCGTTGTATTGGGTTGACCTAATGTATAGCTGCCACCGGCTAAAATACAATTGAAGCCATTGGTGCTGCTAAAAGTTTGATAAGCTCCAAGACTGCTGCCATTGAGTTTCTTACTGTCCCAGATATAAAAAGTACTGCCTACACCACCGGTACGTTCAAGGCCGGTAAAGTTGATGGCTGATGGGTATACGTTACCGATCAATGCTGTTGCATTGGCGCCGATCGTGTTTACCTGGTCGCCCGTGTACAGGGTACCATTAGTCCGGAGTGTAGTAGCAGATGCATCGGTGGTTAAACCTGTAACACCCTTGCTTCTTTCTCCACGAACATACAGGAACCATGCTTTCTGGCCTGCGATGGGTTGGTTTGTAGTAGTTTGCGCCGTCCAACCGGTTCCGTTCCAGCTCAATAAAGCAGAACTGGTACCTGCATTGTCAAAGCCCTGTGCCTGCGAAGCAGCGGCACTGTTACCCGGTCCTGTTATTTGTGTACCAAAACCAGGCAGGTTGTTTTGCAAAGCAGCAGGGTTGGCATCACCTTCCTGCCATGCCTGGCGAACGGTTTGTCCGTTGCCAAAGGTTGGAACAGAAAGCAGCCTCCAGCTCCTGAAGCCATTATTGGGAATATACCTTTCGATGGTTACATTGGTTGCGCCGGTGAGCGTACCATTTACCTGGCCGAGGGTGGCCGTACCGGTAGCATCTGATTTAAAGCTCACCGCCTGCCCGTTAAAGTTGGCTGTAGCACCATTGCCGATCGCCAGTGTTCGTGTTGGGTTAACCGTTAGTGTACTGGTTGGGGTCATTTTCAAACTACCACCTACAGTAAAATCGGTATTGAGCGTTGCATTGGCACCTGCTGCGATCACTACCGCATCGCCAGTCACCGGCACCGTGCCCCTGCTCCATCTTGCATTATCCGTCCAGTTACCGGTGCCGCTGAAAATATTTTCCGTACTCAGTACAATAGTGAAACGGTCGGCAGCATAAGAGGCAGGCGTTGTTGTTACGGTGAAAGTATAACTGTTCATCGCAGCAAGGTCCAGGCTGGTGCTGGTGCCAGTAAATTTATCTTGTAATGTTGCCGACACTACCTGCGGATCAAATCCATTGGTCTCAATATCTATCCTGTAAGAAATATTTCTTAACTGGTACATATTGAAGAATATTGAATCATTGGAGGTAATGGCAGACCTTCTTTCCACTACCAGCTCCGTATTGTTTCTCAACATACCAAAATTCTCTCCAAAGTTCGGGCTCTTTCTTACGTCGTGCACATCAATGGCATTGCTGTAGGCATCGTTGAAGTCTACCAGTCCGCCATCTACCAGGTCGGTAGTATTGAGATTGATCGCATACAGGTTAAAGAGTACCCTGCTGTTGCCTGCTAACGGTGCAGCAGGCCTGAATACCACCTGGCTGCCGCTGGCTTTTGCATTCTCTGTTATCTGTACGGAACCAGTGCTTCCTGATGCCTGCGCAAAAAATGCAGCGCCGCTTTCGATGTAGTTTTGCACGGACCCGTTGGCACCGTAGCTTCCGCCACCCGGTGACACGATATAGTCTGCATTGCTTTTTGTAAATGTCTGGAATGCTCCGGCTCCGTAAGTTCCGGCCAGTTTGGGATCCCATACCTGGTATGCATCTACCAATCCGCCGGTTCTGAGTATCTGGCGCATATCGATCCTTGAAGGATATGGATTACGAACCAGTGCCCATTTGCCCGGCAGGATGCTAACTGCAGTTTGTGTTCCCTGGTAAATAGTACCGGTACTTCTTAACACAGTTGAAGAACTGGCTGCGCCTGCGCCAAACTGGTTGGCACCTCTATCGCCACGGATGAAAATAAAGTATCCCTGCTCATCACTTAACTGTGTGCTGTTGGTATTCAATACGGGATCAAGATTATCTGTAGCAGGGTTGTATTTGAATAATGATTTGCCTGGTGAAAGCGTGTCAAAGCCAAGCGCCTGCACTGCACTTAAACCGCCGCCTGATCCCGGTATCATGGTTCCGTACCCGGGGGTACTATTCAGGTTGGCACCGGTTTGATTTTCCTGCCATGCCTGCTTGATCGTTTGCCCGGTAGTGTTAGATGCCAATAATCTCCAGGCTTTCGTTGCATTTTGTGGAATAAATCTTTCAACCGTTACATTGGTTGCCCCACTCAGTGTACCGCTGATCTTACCAAGACTTGCCGTACCGCTGGAATTGGATTTAAATGTAACAGCATTGCCGGCAAAGTTTGCGTTACCTGTTGCACCTACTGTAAAAGAGTTGGCAGGATTTACTGCAAGTGTGCTCGTAGCAGTCATACTAAAATTCCCGTCGACTGTAAAATCAGTATTGAGTGTAGCATTGGCACCGGCTGCGATGGTAATATTATCGCCGCTGGCCGGCGGTGCACCACAACTCCATCTTGCATTGTCCGTCCAGTTGCCGGTTCCGCTAAACACGTTTCCGGTGCTGCTTATTGTAAGACTGGCTTCTACAGGAGCGCCGCAACCAGCTGTAACCCTTGCATAATAAATACCGGGACCACGGTTACTCAAAGTATTTCCTGTTCCGAGGTTGGTGCCGGTTCCGTTAGTACCGGTAAACCAGGTTACCAGGGCACTTGTTCCTGCAACGCCATTGGCTGTTAATGTAGTTGTTTGCCCCGAACACAAGGCTCCTGAAGGCAGGGAAGTAACATTACTAATACCGGCATTGATGCAGGCTGCCACAAAACTTGCGCTGATGCTGTGGTTGGCAGTCACACTATTGAAAGTGTAAGTACCCACAGCTCCGGCTGAAATTCCATCAACGAGTACATCGCTGATAGCATAACCACTGTTTGCCGTGATCGTATAAGTTTGACTGCCTGTGCCATTGCACGATAAGGTAGTTGTACCGGTTGGTGAAATGCTGCCATTCGCACCTGCACTGGCATTAATAGTGAAGTTAGGATTTACTGTAACGACTACGTTGGCAGATGAACTGCAACCACCCAATGTTGCGGTGGCGGTGTACGTAGTGGTGCTGGCAGGTGATGCATATACCGTTGGAGAAGCTGCTCCCGAATATACGGTGGTTGCACCTGCGTTGCTGAATAACCCGTTACCGGTGCCATTGGGTGTCCATACAATATTGCCCTGCGTAGCCTGTTGACCGGTGATGGAAACATTGTCCAGCGCCAGGTAATAACCCCATGCTGCTGTAAAGCGGAAACGCACATAAAGTGTTGCACTGCCTGCGTAAGCATCCAGGTTAACGGTTGACTGAGCGAATGAAGTTGAGGTTCCAACGCTGGCTGTATTGCTCTGCACAGGAGTCCAGGTGCTGCCATTGGTAGATACTTCAACCAACGCTTCATCCGGGGATGCATTGAATTCAAAATATTGGTAATAACTTAATGAAAGGGAAGTAAAAGAAGAGGCATTCATAACCGGGCTCTGCAAAATAGTAGATGTAGTGCCACTGCCCTGTTCATCACTGTTGGAGAGATAAAACTGGGTATTATCATTACTATTGAACGGCGTTCCTGTGTATACGTAACCGTTAGGTCTCAGCGTCCAGGCCGCAAGCGAAGGTGTACCTCCGGTGGAATTGTTAGTTGTGGTCCAGCTATTGGTGCCGGCGTTAAAGTTCTCACTTAACAACGTACCCGTTCCTGAAATATTTCCGCCAGAGGCAGTGAATAACTGCACGCCGCCTGCACACATGGTAGTGGCAGAAGGACTGATGGTTACTGCTGAAGGCGCAGGGTTGATCACCACTGCTGCACTTCCTTCGGTGCCCCAGCAGCCTGCGGCCGATCTTGCCCTGAAGTAATAAGTTCCGGAAACAGTTATCACCTGCGATGCAGATGCAGTGGCTGTTGATGTACCGCCACTCGCCGTGCCCTGGAAATAGATCGTACCATCGTTACCGTTAGCGGCTGTGATGGTCTTGGTACCGCAGAAGGTACCTGCACCTGTTACGGTTACTGCAGCAGGTATTGGATTAACCGTTACCGTTACCATGGTAGAATTACCGCTGGTAGATGTAGTGGTACAGGTTACCCTCAACCAATAGTAAGTAGTTGCACTTACCGTGCCGGTAGTTAAGGAAGCCGGATTGGTTTGACCACTTACAAGTGTTCCGCCGTTGGGATATCCGCCAATGTTAGTTGATGAATACCATTGGTAAGTTATATTGGCACCGGATGTGTAACCGGTTGCAGTGATGGTTGGTGTGCCGGATCCGCAGAAACTGGCAGATCCTGATGCAGTGCCACCTGTTGCGCCGCTGCATCCTGGTGCAGAAAATTCATCGGCGCCCATATCAGGTGTGGTAGCGTTTCTTGTGTCACAATCTATATCTACAGCAATACCGGTACCTGAAGCGGCTGTGCCGTCGAAATTGGTGGTATTGCTTGTAATGCTGTTATCAAGGTGAAGATTGGTGGTGCCGGAGAAAACTGGCAACACATTTTTTGAAAGCCCATCCCGCCCCGTTTCTGTTGTCCAGGCAGCGAGCGTTGTTCTGTTGGTACCAGTGAGTCCTGCGGTAATACCAACCGTGTAAGTGCCCAAACTACCAGCAGCATACAGATCATTGTTATTACCGGTTAAGCCGCTGTAGTTTCCGGTGGTAGAAGAATATCCCAGCGCTATAGCAGTAAAGCGCATGGTACTGCCGGAGTTATTTGCCTGCGTATTGCTAAAGATATTATTTCGTATGTCGAGGGTTGGTGCAGAAGTAGCCGTTACCGCTAAACAGGCTGAGGTTTGCGTAGCAGCGCTTACACCAGTGATAGTACCCTGCATAGAAACCGTATTGTGATAGATCTTAGTTGAAGAACCTGTGCCACCGCCCAATACAATGCCTGCTGCAAAATCGGGTGAGGTTGAATTGTGTGACACACCATATACCATATTGTTGGCTATTACAGAAGTGCCGCTGGTAGCTGCACCCAGTGCTATACCAAGGGAGGTACTGGCACCGCTTCCAATAACATTACCGATAATGTTGCTGGTGATGGTAGCGTTGGTAACTTCTGACCCTACAGTAGTAGTGTTACTGAACGAAGTGCCAAAACCTGCACTGATCGCAAAGCGGTCTGTAGTACCGTTGATCTCAGAAATAGTATTACCACTGATGGTAATATTATTCTCAAAGCCCACCAGGATACCGCCGATACCCACGTTATTGGGAGATGCAGTATTGATAAGGTTTTGACTGATGGTATTACCGGAATTTTTACTCGCCGAACTAAGTCCGCCTGAATAAATACCATATTGCGTTTTGCTGATATTATTGTTTACGAATGCATTGTTGTTATTGCCTGTACCCGTACTGGTAGTTGAAATAGCAACAGCGCCTGATCCAACAGCAAATAAGGTAGTGGTATTACTGTTACCAACAAGGTTACAGTTCTTAATGATGTTGTTGGTAGCTGCATCACCGCCGGCAGTGGTTTGTAACCATACCACAGCGCTGGTCGCACTTGTGCTGGTATTGGTAACCGTTAGATTGCGGGAAGCTGCTGAAGCCGGGCAAAGGCTATTCGCCGTACTACCTGTAGAACCATCAATGATTACATAGTCTGCGCCATTTAAAACAAACACAGCAGTACCACTACCACCTGTAACAGCAATGCTGGTAGCAGCCTGTGTTGGCTTTATCGTTAGCGTATTGGTAGCGCTGGCGAATGAATTGGCATTGATGCTGATGGCAGCAGCCTCAGTATAAGCAGCATCGGTTAAATTAAAAGTGACCGCACTGCTTAAACAGGAAGTATTGTATGCCGCAATTGCAGCTGAAAGAGTCGTGTAAGTTTGCCCTGCACCCACATTATAAGAACCACCCAATGAGTTCTGCAGCGTGAAACTGCTGGGGGTAGTTGGCGCTGTGCCTGCTGCCGGTGGATTGGCTGTAAATGAAGCGGCACCTGCTGAAGGGCTGGCCGTTACATTTGGGGTTGCTGCATTATCCTGCGCAACAATATAGTAAGATATCACATTGCCTGTTGAACCTGTTCCAAAACTAAATGTGTAGGTGCTGCCGCTTACAAAGGTTGCTGTAACAGGGCTGTAAGCACCACTATTGACCTTCCAGTATAATTTTGGCAGACCAGCACCTGAAGTAGGCACACCACTGGCATCGGTGATGGTAGCTGTTAAAGTTACACCCGTTAATGTACAGGTATTATTGAGCGGTGTATAACTGATGGTAGGTGCAGAAAGGTCAATACCAGTAAAAGATCCTGCATCAGCACCGATATCAACAGGTGTTAAACCAGACCTGGTTTGTCCGTCAAAATCCGTAGTAACGCCAAGGTCTACCCCATTTGCTTCCGCCGGGGTTGCCAGGGTAGTACTGATGTGCAGATCAGGCGTGCTGCCTGCCGGAGCAGTGTACTTTGGATCGCTGTTATAACTGGCAGCATCCTGCCCTGCTGCTGTTCTCCATGAACCGATATTGGCAACATCAGCACTGTTGAAAAAGCCGAATACGCCACCCGTTCCGTTGGCGAAGTAAATATTATTGTTGATGGTTAAACCTGCGGGATTGGCAGCAGTACCATTTATTTTTACTGCATAATGCTTGCCCGTTGCAGCACCATTGCTCCTGCTGTTTACAAAAATATTATTCCGGACACTTCTTGTAACGGTTGTTTGTATACCGTTGAATGCAAATGAAGCGCCGCTTCCACTGGTGGGAGTTCCACCGATGTACACGCTGTTATTCCAGAAACTATTGGTGCCCTGTGCGTCAACGATCCCGTTGATACCGGCTGTACCTGCATCTGTAGCAGCGGCTCCAATGGCCACGGTACTGCCTGCACCCAATGCAATCATGTTGTTGCTGTAAATGGTTGTTCCTCCACCAGTGCGGATTCCGTCTATTTCAGCTGCATTACTGTTTGTTGCAACAGTAAGTGCATAAATACTATTGGCATTGACCACATTTGCCGAACTGCCGGAAAAATGAATACCGGTAACTGTAGAAGCAGCACTGGCATTGGAATTACTGAGGTTGTAAATAGTATTTTGAGAAACTGTGTTGTTAAGTCCGGTAGAAGTTACAATGATCCCCGCCACCGAAACACCTGCAGAAGTACCTGCACCGATATTTGAGGTAAGGTTGCGTATAGTGTTCAGCGTGAGCGATGCGCCCGCCGTACTTGTAAACATACCTGCTACCTGTGAACCGGTTCCTGTAGCCGAAAGTGAAATAGAGTTGGCCACTGTTCCACCGATAATATTCGATGCGGCTGTCCATGCAGCGGTAGTACTTGATCTTAGCCCGTACAGCAAAAAAGATCCGGAGGCTCCCGCATTGGTAACCGTAATACCACCAATAGTATTACTGCTGCTGGTAAACGCATCAGCCGAATTACTGAAAATTCCATATACATCGGTTGCTAAAATAGTATTGGTAGAAAAAACAAGCGACCCTGTGGCAGACTGGCTGCCGATCGTATTGCTGCTCGCTGTAACAGTGCCCGAAGTGATCAGAATTCCTGCAAAGGGCGTATTGGAAGTCGTTCCATCTGTAGTTACGCCGGTAACACTGATGGATGCGATCGTGTTGCCTGATATGCTTGAACTCGTTCCCCCGGTTAGCCCGTTAAATACTATACCGTTAAACTTACTTGCAAAGGTTGCACCAGCAAGCGTGTAAGTACCAGTTTGTGTACTGGAAGCATACCCGATGATATTGCCGGTAATGGTAAAGCCCTGTGCCCCCCCGATTCCGGTGGCATTCTGGATATCGATACCCCGGTTGGTAGCTGCGGCTGTAAAAGTTTTTGTAGTGGTCTGGTAGATCCTATTGTTGGTGATCGTCCAGCCACTGCAGCCACCGCCCACATATATGCCGGCGCTTTGTACCGCTGCTCCAAACACATCTACAATATTATTATTATTGATGATGATTCCATTATTACCAATTGGGGCTGTTGTTGTAGAGCCATTGCCATAAATGGCTTTGCTGGGAAGATTGGCACCTGCAGGCCCGATCGTACAATTTGATATTGTATTGTTGTCATTGCCATTTGCGGTATTAGCATCTGTGGCAAAATAAATATTACCCCCGTTAACACCAACAGCGCCATTAAAAGATCCTAATATGGTACAATTGGTGATGGTATTATTAATAGCGCCACCTAAAAATCTAATGGTAGAAGTATTTGTTGTAGCGGCTGCGGTGGTGTTTGAAATCGTAAGCGAATTACCACCCGTATTCAACCCGTTAATGGTCACATTGTCTGCGCCACTAAAAGATATCATGGGGCTGCCCGCTGCAACGGCCCCGGAGATGGTTCTTGCCGCACCGCCTGAAGGCGAGATCGTAATACTCGTCCAGGCACCAGCATTTAATACGTTGGCTCCATCTTCGGTTGTGCTGTTGCCTGTGATGCTTACCACAATGGTATTGCCGGTTTGAGGCGTTGCATTGAGTGCTGCAAACAAACCACCTGCTTTTGTAAGAGAAGTGTAAGTGGCTGCAAGGCTGCTTCCTCCTGAAACGCTGATCTGTGCATTGATCTGTGAGCTTGCCAATATGGCCAATACAAACATGAGCGAATAGATTTTCCGCATAGAAAACTTTTTTTTGTTGTTGGAATTGATTGGATAGATAGTACTGCAACGATTGTTGCCGGGAATGGATATAAGTTGGTTCCAGCTAAGTGGAAGATGGTAATTTTTCACGTTAATGTTTCTCAGCAAAAACGAGCTGTTGGTTTTTATGGATATTATAAAAAAGAAGTGCCTGGATAAGAAGCGGCTTCTATTGCATGGTTATTAATACAACATAACGCCATGGCTGATAGATTATTGCATTTGCCTATACCGTACCGTAAAAACCACATTTTATTAAAACAACCTGCCATTCAATTTTTAAGATGGCTTATCTTCGCCGGAATTAAAAAGGCACCCACATGTTACCAACTACCAACCCCACCACCACGGCCTCCTGGCAGGCGCTTAGAGCCCATCATACAGCAGTAAAATCAACTCCTTTAAAAGAACTTTTTGCAAATGACAGCGACCGGTTCAACAAATTTTCACTGGGTTCCGGTGATATTTTGTTCGACTATTCAAAAAATATCATCAGCAACGAAACAGTGGCGCTTTTACTGCAACTGGCAAACGAATGCGGACTGCCAAACGCCATCAGCGCCCTATTCAACGGCGATAAGATCAATGCAACAGAGAACAGATCGGTATTGCACACCGCATTGAGAAATTTTTCCGGCAAGCCCGTGATGGCAGATGGAAAAGACGTGATGCCGGATGTAAAAGCAGTGCAGGAGCAAATGAAAAAATGCTGCAGCAGCATCCACAGCGGGGAATGGAAAGGCTATACCGGCAAGAAAATAAAATACATCGTGAACATCGGTATTGGCGGCAGTGATCTTGGCCCGGTAATGGTTACAGAAGCTCTCAAACCTTATTGGGTACCCGGCATTCAAACTTATTTTGTAAGCAATGTGGATGGCACACATATAGCCGAAACACTTAAAAAAGTCACACCTGATGAAACACTGTTTTTAATAGCTTCCAAAACATTTACTACGCAGGAAACCATGACCAATGCGCATACTGCAAGAGCCTGGTTTCTTGAAGCAGCAAAGGAGGAAGCCCATATTGCCAAACATTTTGCAGCCCTCAGCACCAATGAAAAAGAAGTAGTAAAATTTGGCATTGCTGCAGAAAACATGTTTGTGTTCTGGGATTGGGTTGGCGGAAGATACAGCCTGTGGAGTGCCATCGGTTTGTCGATTGCACTCACTGTTGGGTACGATCATTTTGAAGCGTTGCTAAAAGGCGCTTACCATACGGATGAACATTTCAGGACTACTTCTTTTGAACAGAACATCCCGGTATTGATGGCAATGATCGGACTTTGGTACAGTAATTTCTTTGGCACTACCACTGAAGCCATCCTTCCCTATGATCAATATATGCACCGCTTTGCCGCTTATTTTCAGCAGGGCAACATGGAAAGCAATGGAAAATATGTAGACCGTAACGGTGAAAAAGTTACGTATTCTACAGGCCCCGTTATCTGGGGCGAACCGGGTACCAACGGGCAACATGCTTTTTACCAGCTCATTCACCAGGGAACACAAATTATCCCCTGCGATTTTATAGCACCGGCCATCAGCCACAACCCGATCGGCGACCATCATCAAAAATTACTCAGCAATTTTTTTGCACAAACAGAAGCGCTCATGAACGGTGCTACGCATACTGATCCTTACCGGGTGTTTCAGGGCAACAGGCCTACCAACTCTTTTTTGGTTAAGCAAATAACTCCTTTTACATTAGGACAGCTCATTGCGATGTATGAGCATAAAATATTTGTGCAGGGCGTTATATGGAATATTTACAGCTTCGATCAATGGGGCGTAGAACTGGGAAAAGTATTGGCCGGGAAGATCCTGCCGGAACTTCAACAGGGCGATACCATTGCATCTCACGACAGTTCGACCAACGGCCTGATCAATGCATATAAAAAAATGAGCGTTGTTAACGGGTGATAAAAAACCACGCTTTCTTTAAAAAAAGAGTAGTTTTATAGAGAACAATACGTTGTTGTTTGAACACAAGGTTCTTTCATTCAAAACTAACGGTCATGACAAAGAAATTTTACTTCTTATTACTGGCGGCATTTTCATTTGCAATCCTATCTTCCTGTATGAAAGAAGGGCATGGACGCCATGGCGCCGAAAGCAAATCCATAACGTTGAGCGTACCGGTAAATGGGGGTGAAAGCTACCAGTTAAACCTTCGCCAGTATGGTGATGCCGATGACCTGGCAACAATAACCAAACAGGCTGCTTCTTATATAACATCGGCCATCAGCAAATCTCCCACAGGGGATTATATTTATACATTTGCCAAAGAAGCAGGGAGCAAAACCGGCGACAGCAACACCGAGCAGGTGATCTTAAAAGTATATGAGCCACGGGTAAGGTGCCGCAACAATAATGAAACCAATATCACGATCAATTTTACGATCAAATAACACTTTCAGAATATTGACAAAAAAAGACAGCCCTTACCGCTGTCTTTTTTTATGAATTGTTTTAATATCAAACACGATAGTAATCACCCCGCCATTGCTGTATTGCCTGTTTGATCTGTTTGGAGGAAAGCTCTTCGGACAGTGCTTTTTTTGCCAACGCCGGCATTTCTTCATCACTTGCAAATCTCAATGCAATGACCTGCGACATCCGCAAACGGTTATCCAGTGGCTGGCCTGTCAACATAAAATGACGAAAATTCTCTTCCGCACGAATGGCCCTGTCCTGCGCCTTCAGGGCAAACGAACGGGCAAAGAACCATACCAGCACCAGTGCGATTGCCATGGCACAAATTAAAGAGGCGCTGTAAAGCACATCATGTTTACCAACAGCATTGGCAAGGTTGATAAATGAACCGATCAATATTGCCAGCAACAAAGTGGAAGCTACGTAGTGATAGAGCGGAACAAATCTGGAATGATTGGAATAGTTTTGAGTTTGCATGGTTTATTTTTATATGATGTAACAAACGGGTGTTCCCAAAGCTAAAAGAATTAAATTTGATGCATGGAAAATATAGTGAAGGAGCGGGTGCTCAAATACAATTACATTTCGCAGGAGGAATACCGGTACAGGGATATTCCATCGACTTTGATACGGTTCAAATCAATTTACCATTAAAGTTGTTTACAGGAGTATATTTTGAGCAGGCATTATTTTCATCACAACACATTTTATGACACAGGCAAGCATCATCACCATTGGCGATGAATTATTGATAGGACAGGTTATAGATACCAACAGCGCCTGGATGGCGCAACAATTGAACAAGGCCGGCATCCGTGTATGCAGGCGGGTAGCTGTAGGCGATGTTTGGGAGGAGATTTGGACTGCACTGGATGAAGAAAGCAAACATGCAGACATCATTTTGATCACCGGCGGATTGGGGCCCACTGCAGACGATATCACCAAGCCACTATTGTGTAAGTATTTTAATGGCAAATTAGTTGTTGATGAAGCCGCTTTGAAGAATGTAAATTATCTTTTTGAACTGGTATTTAAGCGCCCGGTAACCGACCGGAACATCAAGCAGGCAGAAGTGCCGGATACCTGCAAAGTGATCCAGAATAAAAGAGGCACTGCACCCGGGATGTGGTTTGAAAAAGAGGGAAAAGTTTATATGAGTATGCCCGGAGTGCCGCACGAAATGAAAGGGATGATGACGGATGATGTAATACCCATGCTGGGCCGGCAATTTCAATTTCCGCATATTGCTCACCGTACATTGCTCACTTTTGGTATCGGCGAGTCAATGCTGGCAGATCTGCTGGTAGATTTTGAAGCGGCGCTGCCGGCGCATATCAAAATGGCCTACCTGCCAAATTATGGCATGGTTCGGTTGCGGTTAACCTCCACCGGGGTTGATAAAGTTGCCGTTGAAAATGAAGTAGATACTCTCTTTCAACAGTTACAGGAACTGGTGAAAGATTACCTCGTAACAAACGAGGACGAACCGATGCAGGATGTAGTAGCCAAATTATTACAACGATCAAACAAAACAGTCAGCACGGCCGAAAGCTGCACCGGCGGCTATATTGCGAGCCTCATTACGGCCAAAGCCGGATCCTCCGCTTACTACAACGGAAGCGTAGTGAGCTATTCGTACCAGGCGAAGGAAGACCTGCTTGGAGTTGACAAAAACACATTGCAAACACTCGGCGCCGTTAGTGAACAGGTAGTGATACAGATGGCGAAGGGAGCATTGAACGCACTGCATACCGACTATACAATTGCCGTATCCGGCATCATGGGCCCCGGTGGTGGTACCGATGACAAACCTGCCGGCACCGTGTGGGTGGCGGTTGGCAACAACGAAAAGATCAGCACACACAAATTTCATTTCCGGTTCGACCGGCAGCGCAATATTGAACTAACGGCCATGAATGCCTTGAATTTATTGCGGAAGTTTATTATCGCCCAACAGCCTTAGTCCTGTTTTACAAAAGCGGTCATTCATCGTTGGCAGCATACAAGCAAACGGCTATAACTCCAAAATGAAGGATCGCAATTGCATCCTGCCCGTTATCATAGTCAAAATGTCCGGAATACAAAAGACCCAGCTAGTCTTTTGTATTCTGTTAAAAAAGATCGGCAAAAAGACCGGGAAGTTCTTTAAAACGGCGATCACAACAGGCTTTCCCGGGAGGTTAAAAGCCGCACAAGCCTGTCCATATCAATCGGCAACGATTAGCCGGAAATAATTACCTTTGGCACCGATTGCGCCAAATGAGAAGACTTCACCGGAAGGTTCTCTGATTATTTAATTAAACCGATTAATGATATGCCTTTAGTTGACCTGGTAATGCCAAAATTGGGTGAAAGTATTATGGAAGCCACCATTTTAAAATGGCACAAGAACCCCGGAGATACCATTAAAGAAGACGAGACGGTACTGGATATTGCTACAGATAAAGTAGACAGTGAAGTTCCTTCTACTGCAGCCGGGGTTTTGGAAGAAGTACTGTTCAGGGAAAATGATGTGGTACCCATTGGTGCCATCATTGCAAAAATAAGAGTGGGTTCCGATGCGGCCGTAACTGCTGCACCTGTACAACCGGCGCAGCCCGCCGCTCCTGTTTATGAAGAGGCCAGCGTAGTGGAGCATATCCCCTACGTGCCTTCAGCCGTAACCCATGTACCGGCAGCAAATGCCATTCGTTTCTATTCTCCGTTGGTACTCAATATTGCCCAGCAGGAAGGCATCAGTATGGCTGAACTTGAAAAGATCACCGGCACCGGCCAGGATGGAAGAGTAAGTAAAAAAGATATCTTAACCTATGTGTCCAATGGCAGATCAGCCCAGGGCAATAATACCAATTCCGAACAGCATACACCTGCCAGCGTTAGTACAGCACCGGTATTAACACAGGCTGTTACAGTAGCTGCTCCCAGCCAGCCCGAACCTGCGGCAGTACCGGCTGTGCAGACTTATAGCGGCAACGTGGAGATCATAGAAATGGACCGCATGCGTAAAATGATCGCCAAACACATGGTGGATAGTGTACAGACGAGTCCGCATGTAACGAGTTTTGTAGAATGCGATGTAACCAACCTCGTATTGTGGAGAGAAAAAGTGAAAAAGGATTTTGAAAAAAGGGAAGGTGAAAAAATAACTTACACGCCCATTTTTATTGAAGCCATTGTTAAGTGCATCAAAAAATACCCAATGATGAGCAGCTCTATTGATGGCGATAAGATCGTTATCAAAAAAGACCTCAACATTGGTATGGCAACAGCCTTGCCTACAGGAAATTTGATCGTACCCGTAATAAAAAATGCTGACCAGCTTAACCTGGCCGGCTTAACCAAAAAAGTGAACGGGCTTGCCAATGCAGCAAGGGGCGGTAAACTAAAACCGGATGATACTACCGGTGGCACCTTTACCCTCACCAATGTTGGTACGTTCGGCAGCATTATGGGTACGCCCATCATCAACCAGCCGCAGGTAGCCATTATGGCGGTAGGAGCCATTAAAAAAAGACCCATGGTAATTGAAACACCGCAGGGCGACAGTATCGCTATCCGCCACATGATGTATATTTCCATGAGTTACGATCATCGCATTATTGATGGTGCATTGGGCGCTACCTTCCTGAATGCGGTATCGAAAGAACTCGAAAATTTTGACAGCAACAGGAGTATTTAATAAACCCGCTATCTCTTTAAAAGCAGTGAAATTTTTCACTGCTTTTATTTTAGGGTACTATTGCCGCGATCTGAGCGTTGTATACTAAGATTGAATGACAAACAATTTATATATCTTAGTATGAAATTAGCGCCCATAATACAATGACATCATTTTAAATTCTTTCATGAAAAATACCTGTTACAAGATCTTCCTGTTTTGCTGCCTGTTGTTCGTTTTTTGCGAGGCACCGGCGCAAACCGATGCCTATATCAGGAAATACCGTCCGCTCGCAGATTCGCTGGCAGCAGAATACGGTATACCGGCCGGAGTGATCCTTGGTATTGCAGTGGTGGAATCTTCTTCCGGCGCCGGCAGGAATGTAAAATTGCTGAACAACCATTTTGGGATCGTTGGCAAGAACCACCTGATGAAAAGCAAAAAGATAAAAACAAGGTATAAGTACTATCCCAATGCCACAGAATCTTTTAAATCTTTCTGCAACCTGATGACGAGAAAAAAGTTTTACAAAAAACTTAAAGGAAACTTAAATTATAAATTATGGTTGACTGCCATCAGTAAAAGTGGATATTCTGAATTACCTTCCGTTTGGATTCCGCGGATCACTTCTATTATCAAAAACTATAAGTTGTCTGCCACCCGATAGACTCCTCCTGCATGAACAGTAACCGGCGCATTGTAATTTTTGTGTTAAGCAGTTGCCTGCTGTATTTTCTTTTTTCTTTACTCGGTAGCCTTTTTCATTTAAACTGGCCTGTTTTTAAACGCATCAATTTAATTGCGGACGTGATCACAAAAGACACTACCGCTGTTGCAACCGATAGCTTATCAGCTACGGCGCTTGTGGCACCTCCCCTGCTCATCGAAAATAAAGCCTCGAAAGATTTTACGGTTTATGTAAAGCCACGTTTTATCACCGATTTTAATGTAGATACTACCCAGCCTGCCTTGCTGCGCCTGATGCAAAAACTGCATGAACTTAAAAAAGGAAAGAAAAGAAAGATCCGCATCGGTTATTTTGGCGACAGCATGATCGAAGGCGACCTCCTCACACAAACTTTGCGAACCTTGTTGCAGGGAGAATTTGGTGGCAGCGGTGTTGGCTTTGTACCGGTGAGTAACCCTTCTGCAAAGATCAGGCAAACAGTAACGGATAATTTTTCAGGCGGATGGGAGGAATATAATTTCAAGAATGCAGGAAAGAACAACCAGTTGTTTCTTTCGGGCTACCTGTTTCGTGGCAGCAATGACTGGGTTGAAATGAGGGATCATACCATCAAAGACAGCAATGCAGTGATCGAAAAGAGATTGTTTTACGGCTATGCAGATGCGGATGCACCTGTTTCAATTAAAGTAAACGACAATGTAGTTTCAGTGCCTGCGAAAGAAACATTTGGTAACATGGTCATCGGCCAAAATAAAAGTCCCTATATAAAAGTGGGAGTGTCTGATAATCGCTTACCACTCTATGGCATCAGCTTTGAGACAGAATCGGGCATCATCGTTGATAATTTTTCTTTCAGGGGCATTTCGGGTGTTGAGTTTGGCGCCATTGATACAACGTTTTTAAATGCGGTAGCCGCCAGTACCAATTACGACCTGCTGGTGTTTCAATACGGCGTCAATGTTTTGTTTAAACCCAACGACAAGAACTTTAACTGGTATGCCCGCCTGGTAATGCCATCCGTTAAAAAATTGAAAAGCAGTTTCAGCAACGCAGATTTTTTGATCATCAGCACTGCGGACAGGGCTTTCCGCTATGATGGCGAATATAAATCGGCCATAGGGATTGATTCACTGATAAAATTACAGGCTGGCATTGCCTACGAAACAGGCGCCTGTTTTTATAACCAGTTCTCAACAATGGGTGGGCATAACTCGATTGTGCAATGGGCAGATACAACGCCTTCATTGGCCAACAAAGATTATGTACATCCCAATCACCGGGGTGCTGCTGTATTGGCGCAATATTTTTTTGAGGCGATCATGAAAGACTATAAAAAATATACCCTCACCCAAAAATAAGCAGCAGCAACCGTATATGCCATCATTTGAAACCGCAGCTTTTTTTCAACAGTTTTTATACGATCCCAAAAATCCGTTGCTGTTCAACAATGGCTTTTTTGTTTTTTTCTTTACGGCTTTCATTGCACTGTACTACACGTTCAGGAACAATTTTGCAGTCCGCCGTTATATCTTCTGTTTTTTTTCTTTGTATTTCTTTTACAAGGCCAGTGGCTTTTTTGTAGTGCTGGTGATCATTTCAGCCATCGCCAATTTTGTACTTTCCAATGCCATTTTCAAATCCCGTACAAAGAGCAGCAAAACATGGTTGCTGTGTTTAAATATTATCTTCAACCTGGGATTGCTGTTCTATTTTAAATACACCAATTTCTTTATCTCCTTCAGCAACGATTTTTTAGGAAGCCATTTTCATCCTTTCAATGTATTGCTGCCAGTGGGCATCTCCTTCTTTACTTTTGAAAACCTGAGCTATACCATTGATATTTACCGTGGGCAGTTTGAACCGGCAAAAAAATTCACCGACTACCTGCTCTTCCTTTCCTTCTTTCCTAAACTGGTGATGGGGCCTATTGTAAGGGCACATGATTTTGTGCCGCAGATCAACAAAGATTATTTTGTAACGGAGAATGATTTTGCGAAAGGTTTTTATTTGATCATTTCCGGCCTCTTCAAAAAATTGATACTGTCCGATTATCTCACAACCAACTATGTAGATTATATTTTTGATGACCCTGCACGGTATACCGGCCTGGAGAACCTGGTGGCGGTATATGGTTACGCAGCCGTGATCTACTGCGACTTCAGCGGTTACAGCGATGTGGCGCTGGGCGTTGCAAAATGGCTGGGTTTTGATATCCCGGCCAACTTTTTATCGCCCTATCAAAGTAAGAACATCACTGAATTCTGGCGGAGGTGGCATATCTCTTTATCATCCTGGTTAAAAGATTATCTATACATACCACTTGGCGGTAACCGCAAAGGAAGCTTTGCCACTTATTTATTTGCTGCGATCTTTTTTGCAGGCGTGTTCATGACAGGCACTCACCTGCTTCATCTTTCTTATTTGTGGGCATCAGTTCTTACAGCTTCCATTCTGCTGTTATTCATTCTTCCTGCGATCATTAAAAAAGACAGGGCCGGTATACCGACAGGATTGAATTTGCTTACAACGATGCTGCTGGGCGGATTCTGGCATGGCGCCAGCTGGAACTTTATCATCTGGGGTGCCCTGCATGGTATTGCACTGGCAGTTCACAAAGTTTGGATACTGCTCACCGGCAAAGCATTTGCTTCATTCAACAACAGCCGCATCTACAATATCATCGCTGCCGTCCTCACATTTCATTTTGTTTGTTTCTGCTGGATATTTTTTAAGGCCAACAGTTTTGATGCAGCCGGCAACATGATCCACCAGATATTCTTTGATTTCAGCCCGTCTGTATGGAAAGCATTTTATGCGAACTACCGCCCGGTGCTGGCAATCCTGGCGCTGGCATTCCTGCTGCATTTGATACCAGATGACCTGGCTGACAGGGTAATTGGTAAATTCAATAAGATACCAATGCTTGGTTATATCGCATTGTTTTTTGCATTCGTGATCGTGTATGGATTTTTTAAATCTTCCGAGCAGGTACTGCCGATCTACTTAAAGTTCTGATGACTGCTGATGTAGTCATTGTAACCTTTTGCCAGCGCATTGAACAATAGTTTTCCCTGGAGTTTATATGCATCGGATGTAAAATGAATCCTGTCTTTATTCATAAAACCTTTCTTAAGCCAATTTCTTGCTGAGCCGTACCCACTCGTGATCTTATACAGATCCCACAATGCGATATTGTACTGCTGGCAATAACCAGACAATGCAAAGTTGAGATTACGCATGCTTTCATTGGAACGCCCGGCTTTATAAGAATCCTGCGGCGTTGTGATCAGTATGGATGCAGCAGGAAATGCCCTTTTTATCCTTTCAACAAATGTATCAACCTGTTGTAAGAAGGCCGGGCCGTTGAACGGAGCCGCCTGTGCCTCGTTTGTACCGAGTGAAACGATCACAAGGTCGGCCTCCAGCGCAGGCAGTTGCTGCCAGAAAAGCGGTTGTGCGTTGTAGTGATCGTACCTGGCACCATTCACTCCAATGGTATGAAGCCGTATACCGGGCGCATCATTTTCAAGCGACACACCGTAAAAGGATTGGTATTCACCCGCTGAATGAGACGTAAGTAAAAAGCTGTTCACCGGTTTATCAAGTACTACAGTTTCATAGGGAATGCTGTCGCCGTTCTTATCATTGAGCATCGCCGGCATGTTGTTTTTATTTGATTCAAACATCCAGGCAGTAGACACTGCATTCTCAATAAAAAACTTCAGGCGGTTAAATAATTGAGGCTGGCCTTCACGGTCTTTTAAGGAAAAACTGATGTTGGCAAGCGCCCGGCTGCTCCTGATCGTATGCCCGGCAATGCCACACTCTATCGGAATTTCGGGATGTGCCAGCCGGTTATATTCCCAGTTGATATTGGAAGAGGAAATGATATCCTCCGGTGCGTTTGACTTCGCTACCTGGTAAGGAAAAACAAGTCCACGCCCTGCATCACCAAAAAAATCCTGGAGGTTATTTCTCAACACCGACGAAATATAATCGGGTTGAATGTGCGAATCGCCGATATGTACAATGTTCACCACGCCTGATCCGCTGCTTTTTAACGCCGACAGCCTTTTATAAAAATATTGCAGGTTGCCGTTTACGATCCTGTTGAACACAAGATTCAGGTGCGGTGTGGTGCTGTTCTGAATATGCTGCTCTAATGGCAATTGCTGTGCAGCAGCATTGAAGCTGCAGATCAAAAAAAACAACCAACCATATTTACAACGCATACCTGTTCCTGTTAATGAAAAATGAATGGTTGCAAATATATCTATCTAAATCAAAAGATTCTGGTAAAGAAAGCGGGTTACTGTTCCAACAGTTCATTGAACTCCTGAACCATTGCAACAGGTACATTTTTCTGTAACCGATTTATAAGTAGTGTATCCAATGGGTTCGTAGCTTACCTCAATTTCAGCTTTGCCATTTACATATCGTTTTACCCGTTCCACTCTCTTTTCACTCATTTTGTGAAATTCCGCAACCTGCTTATTGATATATGATTTGCCTTTGCAGCATTTACATTTTGCCGCTGCAACATCTGTCCCGTTCGACTTTTCTGCTTTGGTTTTCGTGGCCGCTGCTGTTTCCTTCTTCTTCTTTTCTAAGGCAGCAATATTCTTTTGCTGTTCTGATTCAGCAGCCTCCAGTTTAAACTTAAGATAAGACTGTGCTTTTGCCAAAGCATGGTACACCATATTGCCATCAGCAAAAGCTTCGCCGGCGATTAAGGTACTGCATTGTTTTGCGAGGTAAATTTCGTAAGCATCCATCAGTAGTTTCATGCCATCCTGTGCTGCCACATCGGCTTTATCATAGGCATCAAACATCAATTTAATAAATTGTTCCCGCTGGCTGCTGCTGTAGTCCGTATACCCTTTTTTGAGATTGATAGCATAGGTTGCCGCACTTTCATAGTTTGTTCCAGACTCCGATAATTGCCATTTAGCGGCTCTTAACTTTTCAGCAAACTGATCACAGGTGGCAAGCCTTGCATCATTTTTATATAGTACAACATACATCCGCTGGTTGATATTATTCCCCATGGCAACCAGCAATTCGTTGAGTGCACCAAATTGACTCCGCCTGCAGTCTGCCGAGCCGCATGCGGTAAACCGGGTAACGATATCACTACGACTTGCCATTTGCCCCGACCACCTTTCAATGGCTTCAGCAAAAACGATGGCACAGGAATCTGCCAATTGAGATGATACCTTGTCAACCATTAATGCCGGCGACACTGTAGTTGTTTTTTTGGACGGAATAACTTTTGCCGGCTTAGTTTTTTTAGGGGATGGCTGCTCTGTCTTTGCAGTTTCTACCGGCTTTGCTGTTTCTGTTTTGTTAACCGAAGAAGTTTCACTCCCCAACTCGTTTTTTGCCTCTTCATAAAGTACAGGCAAATTTGTTTTCAGCAAGCCCAGCTCATAATTATCGCTACTTAATTTTTGTATGGCGATCTTAATATGTGCTTTTACATCCGGGTTAGCGGCATCTTCTTTGTATAAAGCCCAGGCAAGACTGGCATGGGCTTCTCCGTTTTGCGGATCATACAATGCCCATTTTTTAAAGTCTGCAAGTCGTTCTTCGTATTTCTGCATCGACATATACAGGTAAGCACGCCTTTCGTAATACTTGCCTACATTGGGCTCAAGTTCTATAGCCCTGTTCAACGCCTGCATTTGCAGTTCAGTTACGGAGCTGCACAAATAGATCCCAAAATAAGGTTCACCTTTTTTAGGATTCAGCCCGGCAGCTTTCTCAAAATAAGTTTCGGCAGTGTAGGGATCTTTTTGCTCATTCAGATAATAATACGCCTTTTTAATAGTAGCGGCGTAATTGCTTTGAGCAGTGGCTGTAAAGATGGCAAAGCAACCTGTAATCATAAGTGCCATGCCAATGCGACTTATTTTCATATAACAATTTTCCACCAAGATAAAAAAAGAAAATAGCCCGTAAGTACGGGCTATTGGGTATTTTTTTGATGCTTACTGAGTTACCGCAGGAATGATCTAATATTCATAAATCACATAACCCCATGGCTCTAACTTCCATTCTTTGCCGGTTAATGGCTCTTTGCTGAACATAAAAACATTGTATGGATTGCCCCATAAAGTCTTGTCCTTAACAGCAATGGTTTGTTCGCTGACGGAAAGGTTCAGGATCACCAGGATCTTTTTTCCTGCCTTTGCTCTTGTATATGCATAAAGGGCTTTTTCATCACCTACTACCACCTTCTTAAAAGACGCATCGGAAGCCAGGGCTGCATTTCGCTTCCGCAATGACAACAATGTTTTGTAGAATTTGGCTCTCTTAAATTCTTTGAATTCGATCGGATCTTTTTCAAAGAATTCCAGTTTTCTCAGCACGGGTTCTTCCTGGCCGCTGTAGATAAGTGGCATACTCTTATGCATTGTTTGTGTAAACACGGCAAAGGGTGCATGTGATGCGCCCGGAAAAGTACCGTAGTCTGATTTGTTCCAGCTATTCTCATCGTGGTTGCTGGTAAAATATAACAGTTCGCCAGAAGCCGGGTACATGGTATCATATTTTGCTTTGATACTATCCAGTGCAAAAGCAGGCCGCTCGCCTGCCGCAACCTGGACCATTTTATGAAACATATCCCATGGATACGTAGCATCAAACCCACTGGGATGCAAATAAGAAAGTTCGCCCTCCGCCAGCCAGTAAATGCCGGGATTTACTTTTTTCAAAGTACTGATGCAGCGGCTCCAGAATGTTGCCGGAACATTCCAGGCCACGTCCTGGCGGAAACCATCAATACCGGTGTTTACGAGCCAATATTTCATGGAAGCGATCATGCTGTCCTGCATGATCATGTTACTGTAATCCAGTTGGCGGGTATCTGTCCAGTCGAATGGAACAGCCGGTTTTCCGGAACTGTCTTTTATAAAAAAATCAGGGTGATCTGTAACCCAGCGGTGATCGGCTCCGGCGTGGTTAGGTACCCAGTCAATGATCACTTTCATTCCGAGTGCATGAATTTTTTTCACCAAATTCTTCCAATCAACCAGGGTTCCGAATTCAGGATTGGGCGATGTATAATCTGATACCGCATAATAACTGCCCAGTGTTCCCTTACGGTCTAATTTACTGATCGGATTAATTGGCATGAACCAAAGTGTTTGAACACCCATTGCTTTTAATCGTGGCAAATGCTTCGCAAAGGCATTGAACGTGCCTTCTTTTGTATACTGGCGCACATTCACTTCATAGATATTGCCCTGCACGCTCCAGGCAGGATGATTTACATTTTGCCTTTTAACAGGACTCCTTTTACTATGCTGTCCGATTACTATGCTTATGAGCATCACCTGTAACAATAACAGGCAAACTGTCTTTTTCATGATAAGAATCTTTAGGATGCAAAGTTAACTGAGGCAGACAGAAAAAGGAAGATAATTTATCGCAATACGGCAGGCAGATAAAACATGCTGCAAGTTGATCTGTCCTGAACTGACAGCCAACCTCTGCAACAGGTTTAGAAAATCTATACTAGTTGTAATACAAAAAATATCATCGCAGCACCAGTACATTGCCTCTCCTGGAGAGCGGCTTTCCTTTATAGTCGGTGGCCATTGCTATCCACACATAATTCTCCGGGTCAACCAGCACACCTTTAAAGCGGCCATCCCAGCCGTTGTGATAGTCGGTGGTTTCAAATACCAGTTGTCCACGGCGGTTGTATACCCTGAAATAATAGAAGGCCCTGATTCCTACCGGGAAAATATGCAACCTGTCGTTCCAGGTATCACTGTTAGGGGTAAACGCATTTGCAACATACAATTCCGGTCCTTTGTATCTTTTTACCAATACCCTGCTTTTGCTTTCGCATCCCTGCACCGTCAGCGTATTCAATTCATACAACTGGTCTTCATTGTGTGTGGCAACAGGGTTTTGCTCACTGGTACTGCTTAACCCCGTGGAAGGACTCCACTGGTACCACAGCATATTCGCCGCCTTGGTGGTGATCAACTGCACCGGCTCGTCCATTGCAGCAGTTGTGTCTCGTTGTGCAGCCGACCTGTTAAAGTAAATGATGAATGGCCTGATGATGGTGTCCTTGCAGGTTTCTATCGTTTCGCCGATCAGCTTTACAGGATTATAATCTTCTTTGGAGAAACGTTTGGTGATGGTTGGGGCACCCGTATTCAATCCATATCCAAAATCCCAGTACCATTTGTTTACCGGTACCGGTGAACTGGTACTTGCACTGTATACAATATTCCTGAATACACAGGAATCAGAAATATGCAGGTTGATGGATGGTTTAGGATATACCGTCAACAAACTTTCTGTTGCCCCTGACAAACAACCTTTGTCGCTTTCGGCCCTTAGTGATACATGGCGAACACCGGCCGGCAATGTATTGGCCGCATGCTGCAGCGTAGAAGACAGCGCATTGTCATAATACCAATACCATTTTACGATATGATCTGTGGAGGCTGCCGGCATATACGAATCATCCTGGAATTGTATCACTTCATTGTTGCAAAGTCTCGCCGGGTAACTGAATTTGGGAACCGGAAAATAATGAATACCCAGAACATCAGCCGCCGTATCAGAGCGGCATCCATCGACCGTTGTTACTACCAGTTTAACCGGCAAACTGCCTGCAGGAGAAGTAAAGGAAGCCGGCACCTGCGCATTACTAACGTTAGCGCCGAGTTGCCACCACCAGGTATCGATGGAACTCAGCCCACCGGGCACATACGAGTTATTCTGGAATGCAATGATGGTTTGATTTTCGCAGATCACGGGCGGGTAAGTGAAAACGGCCACCGGCTTATCAATGACTGAAACATAGTTAAAATCGTGTTTGCTGCAACCCGGGTTTTGCACCGTTAGTGTTACCGTGTACCTGCCCGGATTGGTATAGGTATGATTGGCGACCGCTGTAAACGCACTATCATGGTCGCCGAACGACCATGAGTAGAGTGCACCCGGTAATGTATTGGTTGAGGTATTGGTGAACACGAACTGGTTACCTACCTGGCACTGTTGATCGTCATTGATGCCGAATGAAACATCCGGTGTTTGAGAGATGGTGACATTCATTTTTTTCCGGGGTCCTTCGCAGCCTCCAAAAAGGGAACGCTGGCTCACCCAATATTCCAGCACGCCAACATTGTTGGATGGAGGAATTGGCGCACGGTTTTCGGGCACGCCACCAAACTCCTGTGTATAATACAATAATTCATTGCCCGGCGATGCCAGTGCTTTTAATGGGGTGGTATAGTCACCGCGACAGTATCCAACATCAAAAGTTGTAGGCGTATCGGGCAATTGTAAAATAGTAACTTCTGCGTCCGCCGTGTCCCTGCAACCATAACCAGGGTATGGCACCATGTCTACGTGAAATTTGGTAGTCACCGCCGGCGCTGGCCGCAAACTCACCAGCCTCGTATTGCCCATTACTGCTGTATAGTTGGCATTGTACCAGGTATAAGATGCAAATCCATACGGAGCTGTCAGTACCACACTATCGCTGTTAACGCAATGGGCACCCAGGGCCAGCACACCTCCGCATCCTGTACCTACATCGAGGTAAGCATACCCAAAATGGCCGCCCCTGGTACAATCTGCTGTTTTAAATTCCAGCCTTACCTGCCTGCCATTGTAGCCGGAAAAATCGATGGAAGAAGGTGTCCATTCCTTATACAATACATCGGGGTTTTGCGGAGAATGCAGGAAGCCGGGTATGGCCCCGCTGGATATATAGTTGTACGATGCACAATCGATCACCCTGCCGGTTTCTACATCGTACGCCGATACAAAAAAACGTGGCTGTTCTATCTGGTCGTGACCAGGATCTTCAAACACTACTGCATAATAATAAGTAATACTAAATGTGTCTGCTGAGGGGGGAATTTGGAAAGTATATGATATGCCTTCTGCCTCCCTGTTCACATCTGTATTGCCCAGCTTCACAGAATACCGGCCCCCGTAAGGACAGGCTTCAAGAAATCCACCATAGTGATCAAAGCCTGCTGTATTAAAGTCAATCAGTTCATGCCGGCCCGTAGTAGGATTGCTCGGGCTCAATGTGATCACGTTGGCCCCATTGGCTGTGTCCACACTGCCTAAAAAACAATTCCAGTTTGCAAGAGAACCCTGTTCAAAATCAACATTGGGAGGGCACGCCCCCTGTGAAAATAGTTTTCCGGAAAACAATAAGAATAAGAAAGCACTGAATACGGCCAGTTTCATACAATGGTTATAAGGTTAAAGAGATACTAAAAAAGCGCTGAAATCACTCACCGGCAATGTATCGGGAGAAACTTTAAAGGGTGCTTAAAAGCGATGGTATTAAACGGATAATATTGAAATTTAAAAGACTGGTTGCAAAGGGATTGGGATCGACTGTGAAATAAAGATATAAAAAAATACATTCCAGCTCCGGATTTTGCAAATAAATCCCGTAAAACTGCAGAAAACTGCTTACAAGTCAGCGATTGAAGCTCCGTAAACATGCAACAATTCGCCCTGTTCTGTTATCGTCTCCCGGAACTGTAAACCCAGTTTTTTTATTAGCTTAATGGATGCCGTGTTTTGGGGAACAGCGGTGGCCAGCAAATGACTGTGGGTTGCAGTTGCTTTGATCTGCTTCAGCACTGCAACAACTGCTTCATGTGCGTAACCCTTGCCAGTAAAAGCGGGTAAAAATGCGAAGCCAATATCGTGATGAGCAAGGTAATCCCTTTTGATCAACGTTACGAGCCCGATCGGGCTATTACTTGTCTGAAGTCTGGCTACCTGGTAATGGAGATTCCTGTTGGCAAGAATTTTATTGATATATGCAATGGCATCTTCCTTTGTATGGATATTCCGCTGCCCTATGAAGTTGATCCACCCTTCTGTATTCAGCAATTCAAAGATGAACACATGATCGTTAACTGTTAAGGCATCGATTAAAAGCCGGGCTGTATTGATTGCTGATGACATCCTTAAAAATAATACATTGCTTTTTTTACAACAAAATATTATTTCACCAGCATAATGGTTCCTTTATAATTAAACTCCTGGCCATCTTTACAGATCACATCCAGTACATATACATAAGCCGCAGTGCCGCCCGGCGGATCACCTTTCGTGGTGCCATCCCATCCCTGGGAAGGATCATTCACCGGTACATCCTGTTTTTCAAAAACCTTTTGACCATAGCGGTTAAAGATCATCATTCGCTTAATGCTGCGTATGCCGTATCCTTTTATGAAGAAAATATCGTTCTTGCCGTTTCCATCGGGAGAAAATGCATTGGGAATATACAACTGGCCTTTACCACAAAAAACAATGATTCGTACTTCATCAAACGCAGTACATCCAAAGCGTGTTTGCACGGTTACTTTGTAAATAATATTGTCATCGGCCACGAGGGAAGGCGATAAACAGTTATTGCAATCCAGGCCGGTGGAAGGGGTCCACAAATAGCCGCTGATATCGTTGCCTGTAACGGTAGCGGTTAGTTGCAAAGGCGTACCATTGGCAACATTTCTGTCGGCCCCGGCAAATACTGTTGGTTTTAAGCCAACAAAAAGTGTAACAAAACCGGTATCACTTTTACACACATTGTTGCTGAAGGCAATTACCTGGTACACGGTGGTGCCGGTGGGTGTTGCAACCGGGTTTGCCACCGTTGCATTGCTGAGGGTTGCAGCCGGGCTCCATACATAATTGCTCACCGTACTGCTGGCCCTCAGTGTGCGGTGATCACCAATACAAATACTATCAGTGCCGCTAACAGAGAGGCTTACCGGCATATCAACCCTCACCGTAACGGTATCTTTCTGTACACAACCGAACTGGTTGGTCACGGTAACAATATAGTCGGTAGTGGTAGCCGGTGTAGCCAATGGGGTTGGGGTATTGATATTCTGCAAAGTAGGCGCAGCATCCCATGCATAATCAACACCATCAAAACTGCGGAGCCGTACATTACCACCTAAACATATAGTGGTATCAGGTGCTGCCGCTGGTACAGGCAAAGGATGAATCACAACCGGCTTACTGACTGTAATATCACAACCAAAGCGTGTTTTTACATTTAACTGCACAGTGTAATTACCTGCGGTGGTAAAATTGTACAACATTGTATCCGCATTGCTCACCGTATTGTTGTTGAGCTTCCAGGTGTAAGATGTAACTGCATCTTCTGTGATAACAGATGACCTGTAAAGCAATACATTTTGCATACATTTTTCATCCACACCGATAATACTGGCGATCGTAGTTTTGTAGATCACGACAGTATCGGCAGATTCAAAACTATTGCTGCAGCCATAAGCCGTGGTAGCTTTTAGCGACGTCACATAGCGGCCGGCAGGAGTATAAAAATGGAAAGGATTTTGTGCAGCAGCATTATTGCCATCACCAAAATGCCATTCATAGGCCAGGTTACCAAAACGGGAACCTGACAGGTTATTAAATTGCACCGTGCCGGTATCACCACATATTTTGGGATTTGTGATGGAGAATTTAGCGGCAACGGAGTCGATCACAATGCGCCTGCTGATATCATTTGCACATCCTTTGTCTGTTGTGATCTTTAAATTGATATCATATAAACCAGCGGGAGTAAAATTATGATCCAATGTATCTGCACTGCCTGCATTGATTTTATTCACTTTCCACTGGTATTGAGCAATCACATCATTGGCAGTAGATGAACTGAAATACCGGTAATTTCCCGGACTACAATGGATACTGTCGCCGGTAATGGCGGCAACCGGGTTCCTGTACACTTCAATGGCACGTGGTTTTATGATGGTGTCGGCACAGCCATGCTCCGTTGTCACCCCAAGTTTTACATCGTATACACCCGGTTGGTAAGTGTGCACCGGGCTCTGCAATGAGGAACCGGTATTATCGCCCAACGACCATTGATATTGTGCAATGTTGAAGAGGTGGTTGCTGTTATCAGTGAACACTACCCTTCCCGTATCAGCACAAAATTTATTTTGACTGATGCTGAACAATGCTTTTACAGAATCGATGATAATGTTTCTTGCTACAGAATCTGTACAACCGTTTACAGTGGTAATTTTTAAGCCAACGGTATGATTGCCTGCATTGAAATAAAAATCCAGGCCGGCAGTGTTGCTTCGTTCTGTATTGTCAACAAACCATTGGTAACGTACAATACTATCTACGGAATTTATGCTGCTGCGGTATGGATAGTTCCCCGGTGAGCAATGAATGCTGTCGCCTGTAATCGCTGCTACCGGCAAATTGTAAACATGAATGGTATCAGCAAAAACCGTACTGTCGGTGCAACCGTTCTGAGTGGTGCCCAACAACTTCACTGTATAATCACCCGGGTTCAGGTAATGATGCAAGGTGTCAATACCATTGTAAATTCCGGCATCACCAAAGTTCCAGTTATAAATAATGGGATATGCATGAACGGTAGTATTGGTGAAGCTTACAATACCATTATCGCAGAACTTCGCCTGGTTGATACTGAAGCCGGTTTTAACCGAATCGATGATGATATCTTTTGTAATGGAAAAAGTACAACCGTTGATCGTTTGGATAAACAAGGTTATCACATGACTGCCTGGAATCCTGTAATCATAGTCAAGATTGGGGCTGTTGGCAACGCTGTCAGCATCAATACTCCACCTGTACCTGGCAATTGCATCTACGCTGCTTATGTTAGCTGTGTATTGTAACCTTGAACCTGGCACTAAACAAACGACCGCCCTGCCGCTGATAGTAGCAGTGGGCACATTGAATACCTTCACCGTATCCGTCAACAGGGTTGTATCACGACAACCATTAATGGTAACCGCAATCAACTGTACAGAATAATTGCCCGGCAATAAGTAACTATTGGAAGGATCCTGTGCGGCAGAAACATTGCCATCACCAAAACTCCAGCTATAAGAGCCGATGCCGGCAAAATGGCTGGTAAGATTTGTAAAAGCTGCTGTACCACTGCCGCAGAAGCGAACCGGGCTGACGGAAAAATTGGTAACAACAGAATCGATGATGATATTTTTTGTTACAGAGAATGTACAGCCGTTCACCGTTTGGATAAACAAGGTAAGTACATGATTGCCTGGAATACGATAATCATAGTTTAGATTTGCAGCATTCCCAACACTGTCGGCATCAATGCTCCACTTATACCGGTCAATCGCATCCACACTAACCACCGTACTGCTGTACTGCAAAAGCGAAGACGGCCTTAAACAAACCACCCCGGCCCCATTGATGGTAGCAGATGGCAGGTTAAACACTTTGACCGTATCTGTAAAACGGGTGGTATCCCTGCAACCATTGATCGTACCTGCGATCAACTGCACGGTATAGTTGCCCGGCAGTAAATAATTGTTAGAAGGATCCTGCAAAGCCGATGTATTGCCATCACCAAAGCGCCAGTCGTAAAATGAAATACCGGCAAAACTAGTGCTAAGGTTGCTGAAGGTTGCAGTGCCGTTATTGCAGAAGCGGGAAGGGCTTACCGAAAAACCTGTGACGACGGAATCTATAATGATATTTTTTGTAACAGTAAACGTACAACCATTGATCGTTTGGATAAACAAGGTGATCACGTGATTGCCCGGCACCCTGTAATTATAATTCAGCGTGGCAGCATTCCCAACACTATCAGCATCAATGCTCCACTGGTAGGCCGCAATTGCATCAGCACTAACTACAGAATTCGTGTACTGTAAAGTTGTGGCAGGCTTTAGGCAAATTGTACCCGGACCATTGATGGTCGCCTTCGGACTTGCATACACCCTTACTGCATTTACCACTGTAAAAGAATCAGTACAGCCATAGGTGGAACTTACAGCCAATTTTACAGTGTATACACCAGGGGCGTTGTACAAATGCGGTGGTGGGTTACCGGTAGTGTCTGTTTTTCCATCACCGAATGACCACCTGTACCGCACAGCGGAAAAGAAAGGCGCCGTGGTGAGATTGCTGAAAGTAACATAGCCGCTGTCGCAAAATTGATTGTTGTCAAATGTAAACAATGCTTTTACGGAATCAACAAAAACAGTGTCCGATGCTTTTAAAGTGAAAGGGCAACCTTCAGGACTGGTAAGCACCACATTGGGAAGATATTGGCCGGCGTTGATATAGGTATGGGTAACATTTGAATCTATAGAATTCGGCAATACCGGCGTACCATCATTAAAATCCCAGGCATAGGTCTGGATAAAACTTCCCCTTACATTCATGGCAATGCCATAGGGCTTACAACCATCACCATTGTTGTTGTTAAGTACGGCAATTGGCCCACGTACACGGATCACTTTCGAGATACTGTCTTCACAATTGTTCAAGCCCTTCACTTTTAATTTCACCGTATAAAAGCCGGGAAGCGCATAAATATGCGGTGAAGGAAACTGGTCTGTGCTGCCTGTACCACCATCTCCAAAATCCCATACCCAACTGCTGGAGTAAGTAGAACTGTCCGAGAAAATAATGGCGGTCGGCGCACACTTTGTTGTATCGCCGATCTTGAAATCAGCCTTGGGATGAACCAGTTTGATGTACGATGTTCTGCTGATGCTGTCGGTACAGCCATTCTCATCCTGCACTACCAGTTTGATATTGTAATTACCTTCTGTACCATAGGTGTGAGATCCATAATATCCCACAGAAGAGGCCCCATCTCCATAATACCAGGTGTAATTGCCGTTGTAAACCTGTGAGTAGTTGTACAGGAAAACATTAAAGGCGCCACACTTCAGCGTATCATAACTGAAAAAGTCTGCTTTGGGCCGGTATATCTTAATATAGTTTGGTTGCGACGTGGTAGAAGTACATCCAAAAGAATCGGTGATCTTCAGCGATACCGAATAAAAATTATAATAATTAGTGGCCGCATAGGTTTTATTGATCAGCGAATCATCCGTTGTAACCAATGTATTGCCATCACCAAAATTCCATTCCCATTTTACAATCGGCACATTGGTGCTTTGAACAGAAGTGTCCGTAAAAACAAAATTCTGCAGGGCAGAACAACTTGTGAGCGGCGTTGCCACGAACCCGGCCTGTGGACCAGTAGTTACGAGTGGCACGATCACCTGTTTGGTAATGGTAGAAAAGCATCCAATGGAATCGGTCACTTTTAAGTTTACATTGTAAGTGTTGGCAGTGTATAAACTGCTCACGGCTGTATCAAGCGTGCTGTTGATAACAGGATTACCGTTACCGAAAGTCCATTGCCAGTTGGTAATCGGGATGATGCCGTTTTGCACAGAAGAGTCAGTATAGATCACCTTTAATGGCACCAGGCAACTCAACTGGATGTCTGGAATAAAATTAGCGATGGGGCCACGGACACTTACCGGCAAGGGATAATAAATGGAGTCGGCACAACCAAGCTTGTCTTCAATGATCAGTTTTACATAATACAAACCGGTATCAATGTAAGTGTGACTGGCGTTGCCTTTGAGCCAGATACCAAAACTATTGAAGTTGGTTAGGTTATCTATCACGAACCTGCCGGTACTGTCACCAAAATCCCAGGTGTAAGTTTTTATCTTGGAAGAATCAATGCCCACCGTGGAAAAATTCACGAGGCCATTGGTACAGATATCTGTTTTATCCGGGGTGAAATTTGCTTTTTCATCGATGATGATCACCCGCTTTTTGCCTGTATCAAACTGGCTTGTAAGTGTATCCAGTCTTATCACTGTAACCACATACACTTTTTGCGGTGGAGAATAAGTATGAGATACAGGATTGAGGACGCCGGTATTCAGCAAAGGTGATCCATCGCCAAAGTCCCAGCTTTGCACTACTGCATTGCTTACCGTATCTGTAAAATCAACCGTGTATTTGTCAGCGCAGGTTTTGCCGAGGCCAAAACCTCCTCCCCCGCCGCCGCCGCCTC
>DDEU01000006.1 GCA_002336815.1 Chitinophagaceae bacterium UBA1946
AAGAATGGAATTTAATTTATCATATCCTTTAGATTGTTCAGTGTTTTCGAATTGAGAAATGCCAATAAGATTAATCAACTGAAGATAATGTAATCTATCAACAGGATTAATTAATATGCGTATTCCAAGTTCAAATAGCTTAATTATATCACTTTCATACTCACTGAGGTCAGACGTTTTTTTAAACACATAAGAAATGTTTTGCTTTTCAAGTTGCTTTTCTAGACTTTGAAATACATATTTATTCCTAGCTAATACAGCAATATTCTCAAATGTAATTTCACCTTCTATATCAGGGTGCTTTTTATTCCTTAGAAAATTTGAAATCTTAGAAGTTATCCATTCTGCTTCTTCAAGCTCATTTTTAAACTCATTTATTTCAAATTCTCCAATTATGGCTGCATTAGTAGAGTTCACTGAATTTGGAACTAATTTGTTTGCAGCCTCCAAAACTAATTTTGATGACCTGTAATTTTCAGACAGAATTATTTTAGTAGCATTAAAATCTTTGACAAAAGTTTCTGACATAAAGGACTTATCAGATCCGTTGAACCCATAAATTGCTTGATTGGGATCACCTACCATTAAAATATTTTTATTCTCTTGTGAACAAAGAATTTTTATGAATTCATATTGCGCAAAATTTAAATCCTGGGCTTCATCAATACAAATATACTTGTACATTTTCCTATACAATTCTGCAACCTTTGGTCTCTCAATAAAAATTTTATACGCAAGACAAATAACATCATCAAAGTCTATTGCGTTTTGCGAAGTCAAAATTGAATTGTATTCATTATACAACAGCAGTATATCCTCATCTTCTGCCTCTATGCGCCCAGTCAATCCAAAAAGCATTTTCTTTTTGTGACTTATAAAATTGAGCACATCGTATAAATATTTCTGCCTTTTTACTTCCTCTAAATCATATAAATATTTTTTTAAAGTAGGGTTGTTTTCAAATGCTTCAATTATTATTTGTAATCTGTCATTATCCCTTTCGAAAATGTGGGGCATTTCATTTATGCCGATAGAAGAACCTTTGGATTTAATTATTTCCAAACAAAATTTATGAATGGTACCGATAAATGTTCGATCTTTTACTTCAGGGACATTTTTCAGGCGTAATTGCATTTCTTCTGCTGCTTTGTTTGTGAAAGTCAAAGCTAAAATTTTGAATACACCTGGCTTTTGGGAAAGTAAATAACGAACACGTTCAGTTATCACTCTAGTTTTGCCGCTTCCTGCGCTAGCTAAAACTACCAGTGCACCGTCACCATGTTGCACAATTTGATTTTGTTGTTCCGATAATCTAATATTCGTCATTTGTTTTCCGGTGCTATAGTAATGTTTAACTGTTTTGACATCTCTTCAAAAAGACTTTCTATAGATTTTGGGAATCGTCTTTTTTTATCTGCTATACCAACAATTTTTTCGGCTAAGTCGCAACATAGAGCTGTTTTGTTTGATTCCATATAAGCTTTTATTTCTGCATCTTGCCACCCTGCAATTTCTTCTGTTTTGGCTTGCTTATGTTCGGGGGAGTGAAAAGTACTTTCCAAGCAAGCTAATATTGCAGTTTTAATTTCTTCTTGATAACCTTCCGCAATTAAATATTCTTCAAAATTATTTTTATTTGGAATAATACTAATATTTGAGGGTAGGTTATTTTCATCTAAGCCTATTTTTTTTCCTGCTGTTCTTACCGATTTTATCGCTTCATCTTCGCCATCGCTTAATAAAAACCAAGGTATATGAAATGATTTACAAAACCGTAGAAACGGCAAATAGTTACCGTGTCCTCCTACGCCAACAAAATTAATTCCCGTTTCAAAAGGATGTGAGCCCCAATATGACTTAGCAAAAATAGGCAAGGCCTGTTCTTCTGTTTCACCTTCAAAAAATACAATTGCTTTAGAAAATATCAACTCTCCACGAGAATGAAAAACCTCTCTCTGAAGTTTCCTAATGTCTTCTTTATCTAAATCAGTAGAGTCAAAAAAGGATATTTGAGGAACATCATCGACTTTATAAAATAATTTAATTTCTTCTAACTTACACTGACCAGATATATAGGGAGAATGTGAGCTTATAATCTTTTGTCCGCTAATATTTAACAATTGAGAATATAAATGCCTTTGAGCATTTGGATGCAAATGTGCCTCTGGTTCTTCAAGGGCAAGAATTGGGTGATAAGGGCTTACCCCTTCATTTTCAAAACTCTCACTTAGCCAACTTATGTAAGCTTTAAATGCTAATAAAGAAGCCCAACTACGAGTACCCATGCCGTGATACTCTAAAGGGAAACTCTCATTCTTACCGTCTTGAAAATTTATGTTTAAACCCTTGTTTAAATCACGAATTTTTTTATTTACTGGTGTAATATCAATACCTGTATTACCCGATTGAATTGTGTTGGACAGTTCTTTTAATTTTTCTTTTAAATGTGATAATATATCGCTATTTTCCACGATATCATCGTTAAGAGTTTTTATTTTATCTTCTAATTCTTTTAATTTTTCAGGGCTAATTTTTACTTTGGATACAAGTTTTCCCAGATAAGATGTTCTGCTTCTTAAATCTTCCAAAATATCTCTTTGAGCATCAATAAAAAATAAAGGAATACATGGAAAAGAAGGCTTTAGGGAATCTTTGTAGATAATTGTTTCCCAAGATGTTGGATCATCAGGCCAATTATTTATCTTAAACTTTTTAATTTCAAAATCATTTTTTAATGGGTTAAATGATATCTCTGTTCTAAAAGCAACATATTGACGATCTTGATTATCAATGCTGATTAAATCCCCAAACTCAACATCCCTCCATAAATCATCAAAATCTTCTACCCTCTTATTTTCAGCATCAACGGGGACAATTCTAATATCGATTTTTATTTGCTTTTGCTCACCATTATCATCCTTTGCAATATTAAAATCTTCGTTAGAAACATTTCTTCTTTCAATACCCAAGGCCAGATTTAATGCCTTTAAAAAGGATGTTTTACCGGCATTATTGGCACCTACTAAAACAACTAAAGGTGTTAACACCACTTCGATATTTTTGAGCGATCTAAAATTCGCTACTCTAACTGTTTCTACTAAAATTGGCATACTGTCTCCTAAAGATTTATAATAATTATAATATTGAAAGATAGCAATGTTTATGCGTTTCCGAGAAGCACTCATCGGCTTAGGTAATTTCCCTTGTGCAAATCCTGTGCAAATGAAAAAGGGTTTCAAACTTAATCGTCTGAAACCCTTGTCTGTACTGTGGGCCCACCTGGGCTCGAACCAGGGACCACCTGATTATGAGTCAGGTGCTCTAACCAACTGAGCTATAGGCCCTGTTATTTTACAATAACGGATGGCAAAAGTAAGTAAAATCATCAACCTGCGTATGGATTGCTTAAAAAAATCCTGCCATCTTGTTGAGCGGGATAAACCCGTAGGGCCTTAATATTTGTAACGGCTATCTTTCAACATCTTTGCCACAGCGCTGCAGGGCTTCGCCAAGTGTTAAACCGGCATCAACTGTGTGATGATCCTTTTGATCTTTGTATTGCGCTTATCATCTTTCTCCAGCTTGTAAATATGTTTGTAATTGAGTGCGTTGGTTTCTGTTGGTGAGCCGTTGATCAGCAAAATATTCCTGTCGTTGGCAAATTGCAGAATCCCCTTGATATTATTCGGATGCAGCTTACCAATCTCATCCATCATACAATGCAGCCTGAAATCTTTAAATCGCTTGCTGGCGCCGTCTTTAAATACGTTCAGCAGCATGATGTTGATCATGGCCTTTACCAACACATCGGTTCCTTCACTACCCACGTTCGACAATTTTTCTACCCAGCCGGTATCATTCTGGTTTTCCTCGATCCTGAATTTTAGTTCAAAAGAATCGGACAAAGCAATGCTGTCTTTCCTGTATTCGCTGATGGCTTTGCTGAGTTGTTTTAATAATTCCACCGCTTTTTTATTCTTGCTTTCCTGGTCCACAGAAGAGAAAAGATTTAACCCGCCAATGTCAAAAGCATGTTCGTCGTTGTAGGTTTTTATCTGTATCAGTAACTGAACTACTTTATTGGCGCTGGTATCGATCCTCAATTCAATTTTCCGGATGGCGCCTACAAAGTTTTTATTGTCAAAATCTTTATTGATACTCGTGATCACTTTTTGAATATCACCAGCCTTGCTCATCAGGTCGCCGGTTTCTTTACCTACCAGTTTGATCACATTGGCAAAGCGCTCATTCACCCTTTTTTCATACTCTTCAATTTTACTGTTTTGGATAAACTCATTCAGGTCTTCGGCAAATGCCTGGTGACTGTGTTTATCGGTCAACGCTTTGGAAAAATTGAAAATATTGTTATCCGAAAAATTATCGAGGAACCGGGTGGCAGCTTCTTTCAGGTCATCCAGTCTTCTCGCTGCGGTATAAAAGCAACTGTTTAATTTTTCAATCAAAAACACACAGCTCTTATCATTTTTATACATTTCTTTTTCCTCGGTATAGGCAGAGGGCAGCGACAGGTAGGCTTCTGTTTGATGAAAACGTGCCAGGGCCTTGGTATCTTCTTCCAACCGGTGAAGATCCTGCTGCAGCTGATATAAATAAGTATCGATCTCTTTAATTTCCCCGGCGGTCTTTTCTTTTTGAAGTTTGAATTTCTCTTCTTCCAATTGATACTGCTTTTCGAAATTGGCCTTACTGGTTTTAAAACTGTCTGCTTTATCGATCAGCTCTTTTTTATCTTTTTTGTATTCTGCAACAAGGTCCCTTTTATCTTCAATAAATTTTAATTCGACCTGTATGATAAAAAGTTTGTCGTCCAGCACAGCTATGCGTTTTGTATCAGCACCTTTGCCAGCCAATTCTTCTTCCTGCCTTTTTTGTACTTCCTGCTGCTGTTGCTTTAAACCTAGTTGATGGGCCTTAATGGCATCCTGTACCTGAGCTGCCTGCTGACTCAATTGTGTATCGATCGCAGCAATTTTTTTGGTATGCTCTCTTTCTTTCGCTTTTAATTGTTTGTTGAGCTCATCTTCGGTTTGCTGCAGGTTTTGTTGTGCCTGTACCAATGCTTCACTGGCGGCGGCCAAACCAGCATCAATTACAGCCAGTGCTTCCCGGCGGGCAGCGATCGCTTTTACTTCATAATCTTTTTGCGCCAGTTGTGCCTGTTGTAACTGTAATGTATCCTGTTCGAGTTTGTACTGTTTTTCGAGCAGGCTGTCTTTCGCATCTTTTATCTGGGGCTGGTATTTCTTTTTTAATTTTTCCTGTTTGGCAATTTCATCTACCTGCAGTTTGGTCAATTGTTTTTGCTGTGTTTCGATGCCTTTTTTGGCAACAGTCAATTCTGCTTTGTATTCAGCAAGCGTTTTTACCTGTACCGGCATATCTGTTACATCCAGCTCTACACCAAACAAACCATGGTTTTCTTTTTTGAGTTGCGGTGATAACCCTTCGTTGAATAATAATTGTTCATTGGCTACCTTACCAATTGTTTCTTCCCAACCAGGTTTGTTTTTATTCAGCCAGCCATACAGTGCAGCTTCGTTGTGCTCCAGTTTTTGTGTAATGTCTTTTACCTGTTGCTGGTATTGGGCAATGCTGGTTTGCAGTTTTTCCTGTTCTCTTTCTGTTGTCTGTTTGGTAGCTGTTTCATCAATTTCCCACTGCTTTTGTAAAATGGTGCTGCTGTTCTTTAGGTGTTCGAGTTCAATCGTTGTTTGCTGTATGGTCACCTGGTACTGGCTTACGGTATCTTTTGCATCCTGCAGTTCTTTTTCATAAAAGCGCTGGTGGGTGATGGTTGCTCTTTTCAGTCTTTCTTTTTCCAGCAACTGTTGCTGTTGTTCTACCTGTTGCTTTGCCTGCAGAATGCCTTGTGTATTGTGCTGTCTTGTATCGGCCAATGCTTTTTCCAATGAAAGCCTGGCCTCTTCCTTATCAGCCGAAGCTTTTTCTCTACCGTTGATCAACTCTTCTTTTTTATCCTGTTCAAATGCAGTAGCAGATTGCAGCAACGCCTGTAACAGGCTTTCATATTTTTGAGTAACCTCAGTAAACTGTGTAGTAAGCAGCGTTTTTTCTTTGCTAAGTTTTTGCAGCTCCGTTTCCTGTTCTTTTTTCCGATTGACCCTTTCAATGATATTGTTGATGCCCTGCCTGCTGTAGTAATCTGCTTTTTCTTTTGCCTTTTTAATATCATTTTCCAGCACGCTGATCTCACCCTTGATTTTATCTGCCTTGTTCCGGAAACGGAGTTCTGCTCCTTCTCCTTTTTCTATCAGGCTATTTTTTTCTGCATTGCTCTTGTCTTTTTTATCCAGCAACTTCGGAATGCTGCGTTGCACATTGGCTGCCGACCATGCCAGTTGCAGCGAAAAATTATTCTTCTCACTTTCCAGGTGTTTGATAGCAAGATGATTCTTTACCACATTCTCTGCCTGTTTAATGATATGCGGTTGTTTGTATAAATGAATATCGTTTAACTGTGCTTCAAAGTTTTTTAAGTGATGGGTATAGCTCTGCAGGTCGATGCTGATGTCTTCTTCATTCAGCGACATGATGATGGTTTGCTTAATGAATTCAGCTTCCAGCTTGCTGTTTAAAAAAACGTTCTGTATGGTACGTGGTATGTTCTGGTATTGTTTGCTTTGCAACAGTGCATACCTGGTAAAATCTTTTTTACCTGCTTCGTTGTTGCCATACAAAATATCACGGTATTCCTCGTAGCGGTCAATTTTGCGGGTATGGTCAATGCGCTGTGCATCCAGCACCTGGCGGTTATCTTCCCATTTTTCAAACGCATGACCACTGGCACTTACAAAATGATCACGGTTGTAGGCGGTATCTAAAAACCGGAAACAAACCTTTCCCTGGCTTTTAAAAGCCACAATGCAGAATGGCCCGGTTTCTCTTTGAACCTCGTAAATGAGAAAGGAGTTTTGAAAAGGAAAATAGTATTCTGCAAAACTTTTTTTCTCTTTTGATATGCCCAGTTTTAAAGTATCTGCATTGTAAAAAAAAAGTACGGCACGCAGCAGGGTGCTTTTACCAACGCCCTGTGTGCCGATCAAATGCACATTGCCATCCACCATTACTTCTGCATATTGTATGGTGGCACTATTGATAAAAATGATTTTATTCAGGGATCTCATGCGCTGCTTCTTCTTGTATTTGTATGCTTACGATTAATTGTTTGATGTAGTTGAAAGAGGCCAGCACCTTGTATTCGTTCGTCAGTTCGTTTTCGAGTTCTGCGAAGCCGGGGGCACAAAGTTGTTTTTCAATTAAGTTGTAAATGCGTTCATCGTATTTGCCATCGCCGGTAAGGCGTTTCATTATTTCGAGTTTATCTTTCAGGCTGGCGTCTACTTTTACCTGCTGCGCTACATGGCTGGCGGTAAAGCGAAAGCCGGGTGCAAAGCTGCTGTTGAAGGCCATGAAAAAATCTACAACATCTATCCAGCGGTAGGCCTGTTCGATCTTATTTTCGAGTTGTGCTTTTACTTCGTTTCTTGAAAAATAGAAATATTCATCGCCCCTTTCCAGTACAAAGCCAATGGCCATGAAATAATTATAGAGGTCATCAAAATTCTCCTCTACCACATTGTATAATCTGCGACTGCCGTCTTCTACGCTGTTACTGCATATAAATTTGCCCTTACTGAGTGTGTCAAAAATATCGGCGGTATGTTTACCGGGTATAGTCATTGTTTGTTGTAATTAAAGTTGGATAATCTGTGCTACTTTCCCAGCACCATGGCATATTCTACCTGTTCATCTGTTTGAAAAATCTCTTTAATATTCAGATCCTGTTCATACATCGACACCATCTGGCAAAAGATGGTGATCTTTTCTTCATAGCTTACCGGCCTCGGATATTTGTACTGCATAATAAAGTTGTGCAGGTGATGGCTTGATGCCGAGAAGCCTCTTTTCATTTCTTCAAGATCAATAAATATTTCTTCTTCTGTTTGTGGCAACAGGTCTTTGCTGGCAATGCTTTCTGCCACCAGCATTGCAGGTTTTTTGGTCTGCCGCTGTTTGGCGGATACTTTTTCTATATGCTGTCTTCCCTCATCGGTGTGTAAAAAATCAAGCGATAATTTTAATGGATAACTGGGCCTGCTTTCAAATAATACATCATTGCTTTCCTGCAACAGGTAAGTAATATTTGTTTTGGCTTTCAGTTCAAACTGGTCTTTTAAATATTTCACCTGTTTGATCTTTTCCTGTATCCTGCTCTGGTGTTTTACCTGGTTGAGGTATTCGATGATCTGTTTTTGTGTTTCGATCAGGTTATGCCGGCTTTCGGTCAACTGCCCACGAAGTGACGTTACCACCTGCTTTAGTTCTTCATCCAAAGCCGTAGTAAAAAAAGTGATCTCTTCATCGCTTGCCAAGTGATCTGTCTGTTCGATCAGCAAATAGATGGTTCTTCTTTTTTCATCAAAGGCTTCCAGTTTGGCGATTTTAATGGCGTAGTTGGGTTCTGTTTTAAAAGCATTCTCGATGTTGCGGTTAAGGTCGATCACATTGCGTAAAGTGATCCTGCCGATCTTACGAAGCGATGCTTTTATTTGTTTGAGATAACTGTACCGGCGATGCTCATTATTTTCCTGCAGGTAAAAATTGATGTATTGTTTTACCTGTTGAATGTTCTCGTTGATATAAGATGTATTGATCTCTTCATTCACTTCCAGTACCTGCTCAAAGAACTGCTGAAACTGGTCGTCTATTTCTATATAAGCACCGCTGCGTCGCAGGATGTGTTTGCTGATCAGGATCTCAATCTTATCTTCCGTTAATATTTCTGCCGCATCATCATATTTGTACAGAAAGGATTTACGCTTTTCAAACATCTCTACCAGCAGGTCTTTTGACCAGCCAAGTGTATTGATCAGTTCTTTAAGTGAAAGTATATACGACATCCGTTTTGTTATTCAATAAATCAATTAATAAGAAACCCCAACATTGCTGTTGAGGTTCAGGAGGTTTACCTGCATGACCGAACTACTCAGTTAAAAATAAATTTATAAAAGCCTTCGGGAAAACCGGTGCGGTAATGTTATTGCCGCACAGGCTCGTGCCTCCGTTTCCTGACCTCAAAAATCCCGGCAAACTTTTTCGGGAGGGCAAATGTAATAGATTTATTCCTTTACCAAAACTTTGTTCCTACTCAATTTCTAAATCCCCCAAAACTGCCGGCAGGAATGAATTCGCAAGGATTTGCCACAAAAAAACAGCCCTCCCCACCAGGTGCAGGAAAGGCTGTTTAACAACAACTACAAACAAGCTTTTATTTCGGCCACTGTTTCAATAAAAGTCTTTTCTTTTTTGATGTCTTTTTTCCAGGCAAGGTCTCTTTCAACAAGGTCGATCTCTTTTTTGATGGTGGCGCCTTCTTTACCGGCTTCATTACCCAGGATCAGTACGGTGTCTGAAATGGCCACGGAGGTGCTGATATCATGCGACACAATGATCAGTGTTTTTAATTCATCTGATAGTGAAACCTGTAACAACAGATCGGTTACTTTATCAAGCACACAAACATCGAGGCCACTGAAAGGCTCATCGAGCAATAAAAAGCTGGAGCCTTTCAGAAGTTGCTGAATGATGCTTGCCCGCTGGCGCTGCCCGCCGGATAACTGCTGCGGATATTTTTTCAACTCGCTTGTTAATTGAAATTCACCGGCATAGTGATCGACCATCGCTTTCTCTTTTCCTTTCAGTTGCGGGTTCTTTTTTGCAGCCATTAACAGGGACTGGTACACTGTTCTCCATTCAAAAAGATAGTAGTTCTGAAAGATAACGCCCATATCGCCGGCTTTAACGGTTTGGTCCCCGTTAATAGCAACAGTGCCGGTTGTTGGTTTTTGCAAGCCGGATAATATTTTGAACAACTGTGTTTTACCGATTCCGCTTCTGCCGATCAGGGAGATCACCTGGCCCTGCTGCATACCCGGACGAACAATATCTTTTATACAAAAATTGATATCTCTTAAAATGATCTTGTCATCGTACCCGAGGCCAATATTGCTGGCCTGCAGCAAGGTGTTTGTTTTGCTATAAACTGTCATGATGTTGCCTGTTTTAATTTGCAATGAGGGAATAACCAACGCCTTGTTGTGCCCAGTAAAAAGTCGAAACACAATCCAATAAGGAAGATCAGCAATTGTAATGCGATCACATTTGTAAGGTCGTTGTACTTGTTGTATTTAATCAGTAAGGAACCGATACCCCCTTCGCTCATACTCAAACCTTCTACCATGGTGATCATCAACCAGGAGATAGCAAAGTTTTGCCTCAGTATTTCAAACACCTGGTCGGCCTTGCCAACGATGATCACTTCGTACAGGGTTTGCCAGTTGCTGTAACCAAGTGTTTTGCATAATTCAAATTCCTGCTTGTCTATGTTAAGTATCACGGCTAAAAAAGAAGTGGTAAAGAATGGCACGATGCCGAAAACAAGTAAGGACAACTTCAATTGACTGCCGTCTTTGGTAAGCAGGGTAAAAATGAAGATGAGGCCTGTTAAGGTAAGGTACCTGCACTTTACAATGAACTGTGCGATGGTTTTAAAGAATGGTATCACGGAAGCATATGTGAAAAACAAGGTGATGATGATCGAATAGCACATCGCTTTCAATGTAAGTACGAGACTTACCAGCATATTATCCAGCAACAGTTTTGTGGTAAGTAATTTTCCAAAAGCCGCGGCTACCTGGCCGGGCCTGGGTATCAGTCCGTTTGATGTATTATGCCATACCATCAACGTGATCAGCACCTGTACAACGATCATGATGCTGGTGTTTTGTTTGCTTATGCTGGCAAATGGGTTGAAAATATTTTTCATGTTGTTTTTTTAAACCACCGGGTCACAAAAGATCTAACTGGGTATCTTCCTGTTCATATAATATTTCTTTTGTGATCCCGGGGTTGGTTTTAAGAAGAAGAATGGAGCTTTTTGGCTCCATTCTACAAGAGCATTATTCACCCAACACTATTTCCACACGGCGGTTTTTAGCTTTACCGGCTTCTGTATTATTGTCGGCCACAGGTTTGGCTGAACCAAAGCCTTTGGATTCAATACGATCTTCTTTCAATCCTTTTTTCAGGAGGTAAGCTTTCACAGCAGCAGCCCTTTTTTCTGAGAGTGGGGTATTCACTGCATCAGAACCTTTGTTATCTGTATGTCCATACACACCGATCTTTAAACCTTCTGCCACCACAGCGGATTCGAAAATTTCGTCCAGTACTTTATAGCTTACTGTTTTGATATTGGCAGAGCCGGTTTCAAACTCGATGCTGTAACTTTTTGAAGACACTGCCGAAGTGATCTCGTTCGCATAACTGTTAGCGATGGCTTTGCCCTGCATCAACTCCGGGTGATTTGAAATAACGCTTAACAAAAAACTTTTGTCTACTGCTTTTTCGTAAGGCAAAAATGTGGGCATTAAAGATGGATACATCTTAACCATCAGGTTACCAAAAGTGTTATATACAGCTTTGTAACGATCCACTTTATCCTCACCCAAACCGAACGTATTGGCCATATCGGCAAGGTTGAATACGGTTGAACCACCTAAGTTTACCGGCTGGCCCTGCAGATCTTTTTCTACCACGCCGTTGTAATACTTCAACCAATACGAAGCATCCTTCTCCTGGTACACTTCAGCACTCACTTTTGCAGCAAATGCTTTGGCCTCATTGAATGAGCGAACCTGGTCGCCGGCCTGGGCAAGCGCAATGATCATATTTTCAATATCTGTTCTGTGATCATTTGCCCATTTTTTAATGGCGATGGTTTGGTTAGGCATTTGAGATGCATATTGCCTTGTATTGGCAATGGTTACCAGGCCGCCTTTTTTAGTGGCGATATTAACATCGCCCGGTGTCCAGGTGGCTACACCGTCCACACCTACAGTAGTATCACGACCGGTGGTTTTTCCATTCTCTACCATTTTTCTTTTTTCGCTGTACCCGGTTATGTACTTGTTGGGTGCATCCAGGAAATCATTGGCGGCAATGATATTGATAGCAGCTCCATCATAAGTGGTCTCATCGGGATTTACCTTTATACCATTATCACCAGCCCATTTCAGCAGGATATTGATATCACCGTCACGCAGTACACCGGCCACGCATTTACCGATGGCATTTTTAGGGTCTTTCTTCCATGATGCAGGGGCCATCACCTGGTCCTCACCATAAGATTTACCATGTGATACAGGGATGATGACGGGTTGATACTCTGGCCCCAGTGGTTCCAGCTCTTTTGCCAGGGAAGTCATAAAAGCTGGCATACCATCCCCCATAAAGGTGATCAGTACAGCCGGCGTGTTGGGATTTTGCTTATAGTCATTTGCAAATTTTACCAGGTCGGCCATCTGCCTGTTGCAGTCATCCTGGCGGGAATAGGTGATATCTAAATGCGCAAGGTCAAACAATGAGTTTTTTGTTGTGCGCACACCACCGTTGGCATACATCCCACTAAACTGGCTGTTCCATGCCATGCGTTCCCAGGTGATCTGCGTACCGCCATTCACAGCTTTGTCTGCTGTTGGAAGAGGCAGTAACAGGGCATTGCTGCTTAGTGAGGCTTCCGGGGCATCCGGCAACGTTACCTTGCCCAGGTCTACTGACTGAATAGCTTCTTTGGGACGGTTTTGATACCATCTTACACTGAATATTCCTGCAGTTACAATTGCAGCGATAATGAATAATTTTCCAGCGGGTTTTAATTTGAGTGACATAGTTGTATGTTTTTAATTGTTGTTTTTAAAATATTTATTTGTTTGTTTTTTATTGAGGCTTTCTTTTCTAAATATGAATTCATAACCCATTTTAGTCCAGCAAACCCCTGTACCTATCGGTAATGTTTACATCTTTCAACTTTCCGCTGTTGCTGTTATTTTGCAACGCATTGTTAGTATAGTTGAAATCTGAATTGAGATCAAAGTGATTGATGAGTTCAATGGCCTGGGCAGACTTTGCTTTATCTTCCAGTACCTTATCGTCCATGAACCTGCTGGTAACATCAATGGCCGATTTGATGTGGCCGATCTTTTCGCCGATCTGTTGTTTTAAGATGGCCAGTGCTTTTTCGGCATCCTGGTTTAGTTCATCATCGCCTTTAAATGCTTTCATAGCGCTGGTTACTGCAGAGAGGCCGGTAGTGACTGAGTAATACAGGTCCTTTTTTGCTTCCAGGTCGAGCTTTGCATCTTCCAGCATAATGCCGCTCTCTTCATAAGCCGTATCGGAGAACCTGATCAGTTTATTCAGATCGCCTACGATCGGCGTTACATTGTTGATGTATTCCTGGCAACGCAACACATTGTTTGCATACAGGTCTACCTGTTTGGATTGTTTATTTTCCTGTTGCAGGATTTTTACTTTCTGTATGTTTAGCTGCAACTCTTTTTCTTTATCGCCAAGTTTGTCCATCAATTCACTTTGCTTGCCTTTTAATTTGGCCGACTGCTGAAAGAGTGTATCCCTGTCTTTGTAACCCTGTTCTATTTTTAATTGAAGGATGTTAAAGGGATTTAGCTCGATCGCCAATCCAACTGTGTAGTTGGCAATAAACTCAGAGAAATACCTGAGGGCCCGCCAGAATTTTTTATTGCTGATAAGCAGGAGCAAAAAGCCAAGTACCACACCGCCTATCACCAGGTTTACCATATTCCAGGTAACAGTTACCAGCCAGGGTAATACAAATGTTAGAAAGACATACGCCAGCCCTCCAAACAGCGATACAGCTATGATAGCTGTTGCAACATTTTTAGGCTCTGCAAACCACCCGGGTTTTGTTGTTTGTTTGATTGTATTGATCATCTTGTTTGTTTTTTATTGTTTTTAATTTTCTTTTTAGTATTGCATTCGAAAAGTTTGGTCATTTACAATTCACCATTCACGATATGTATTGCTTTATCCTTTCTATATCACTCCCGATCTGTTGTTTCATATTTTCAGCCGCTGCCTGGTAGCCGCCAGTGTTCTGTTCAATCTTCTCTTCGTTTTCTTTTTCTTCTGCCATCAATAGCTGAACCTGGTTTTGGAGATCACTCATCTCCCGGCCTAATTGCTCAATACGCTGTTTCTTGTTTTCTATCTCCTGTTTCTTCAGTCTTACTTTTTCATCTAGTGCAGCATCAACCGAATAATTAAAATCGGCGGCATCTGTTTGCAGTATTTTCAAATACTCTTCTGCCGTGTTGAGCAGTTTGCTTTTATCAAGCCCCTGTACACACAGGCCTGCATAAGCTGCACAATACCTGGCATTTTCATCTGCAATGGCCACCATGGCCTGTGTCATCTTCGAAAATTCAAAATAGTCAGGCCCGGGAAGATTCGCTTCGGCGAACAGCTTGTCGAAATACTGCCTGAATTTTTCAGCCGTATTTGAAGAAACTGCTGTGGATGCTAACGGTGTGGAGTAATGCTTTTTTTCTTCCGGCTGAGTAACAGTTTCTTTGTCTTCTGTTACTTCCACAAAAGCAGAAAGAATTTTTTTTCCTAAACTTGCCATAGTGTTGTTTTTAATGATGAAATACAATTGTTGTTTATTCCGTTTTGGGCAAAGCATGGCCCTGTGATTTTCATCACTTTTTTTAAAAGCAGCCTTGCACTGGGGAGAAGCGCCTGTTAGAAGTTTACCGGCAAGCCGATCGTCAGCACCGGTAAATCCACCCCGTTGTTGAGTTGCCTTGTTGAGTTCTGGCCTATGCAGTTAGTCTTTGGGCTGGAGTATTCGCTTTTATATTGCGCTATTGTTAGTAGTACGCATATAAGTATACTGATACCGGCTAAAACCAGTTTAGTTTTTTTCATTGCTGAAATGATCGTTTGTTTTTTGGAAACGTTTCCCCGGCACATCCTGGCTAAGGATGATGCGGTTCAATTAAATCTTTACTGTTTTTGAAAATTTACAGGCTGGAGATTTCCGGTGGATTTTCCCTTTGTCTTACAAGGGTAAATGTTTGTTCCAGAAATTTGTGGTTCATGTTCTTTGGAGATATTCTCCGTTTTTGACTTTGAAGACGTAAAGATATAGTGGTGGCAGAAATCCAATAATATCATCCGGTACAAACGGGACTTGCGGTTTCACAAGTGGTAAAGTATGTGTGATGATTGGTATGTTAAGGTTTGTTGGACGGCAATATAGGGGTATTGGCGGCGGAATAGGTATTTAAACGTTGTTGCAAATAGTTTGGAAGGGTTTGTGGTTAGACAGCAATAGCATATAGTAGTCTGTTGGGGCATTTAAATACTGTAATTTTAGCAGAGGGAATTTTCTTTTAATTAGTTGATATTCTTAGGATTAAAAAAATAGTTTTTGCAGGTATAATGAGCAGAACATTAGCAATAGGAGACATACACGGAGGCCTCCGGGCCTTGAAGCAGGTATTTGAAAGGGCCGGTGTAACGGAAGCGGATAACCTCATTTTTTTAGGGGATTATGTTGATGGCTGGAGTGAATCTGCACAAACCATCAATCATGTAATGGCTTTATCAAAACAGCAACCCTGCATTTTTATCAAGGGCAATCATGATGTATGGTGCGAAGAATGGTTACGCAGCGGTGCTTCCAATAGTACCTGGTTGTTTCATGGCGGCGAAGAAACGGTGAGCAGTTACGATAACAGCACTGCTGCCCAAAGAGCGGTCCAGCTACATTTTTTAGAAACAATGCCCTACTATTTTATTGATGATCAAAACAGGCTGTTCATTCATGCCGGCTTTACTTCCATGCATGGGCCGCAAAAAGAATTTCATTCTTCTAATTTCAGCTGGGACAGAACTTTGTGGGAAATGGCCATTACTATGGATAAACACATACAGCGGGATTCGCTGCTGTTTCCCAAACGGCTAAAATTATTTTCAGAAATATTCATTGGCCACACACCCACGCTGTATTACGATGTAGCCACTCCAATGCACGGCGCCAATGTATGGAATATTGATACCGGCGCTGCCTTTACCGGCAAACTTTCTGTGATGGATATTGATACCAAACAATACTGGCAGAGCGATGCATTACCGGATCTCTATCCAGGTGAAACCGGCAGAAATAAATAAAAATATTAATGTAGCGGTCACCGCTGATTTAAAAATATAACTTTGGATTTCTCAAAAACAATTATACATTTATAGTCTGACAACGGTTGACGCCAATCAATGGCAACTTTCGTTGACTGCGTTTAAGCCCTGCATCCTGTCGGCATTTCGCCGATCCTAAACCTTCAAATTTTTTGCCTTACCAAATCTGAATCCTGCATACATCGTTGTGCAGTTACCACTTGATCTGTTTAGTTTTTTATTTTTTAAAAAAATAAATAATGAAAAGATTACAGGGCAATACTATTACCAGGTCCACAAGGTATTTCACCAGCCCCTTTGTACCGGGTTGATCTTTTAGTTCTTCAATCTTCCTGTTGCCCGGCGCTAATGGCGGAGGCAATACTGTGTCCCATTTCAATAACATGATCTCTACAATATTGCAAAAACTATAGTATGAACACCAATCAATTCAGTGCGTTGATGGCTACCCTCACCGGCCAGTTGCATAGCAGCAATACAGCAGATGAAATGAACATCCAGCAACTGCAGGCAGCAATTGCTGCGGCGGTAATACACCAGGATCCGGCTGCTGTGCAAAGCCAGGATTTGCTGTTTGAAAAAAGCGACCTGTTTATGTCGGAGAACATTGAACCCGGCAGGCTGAAAAAGATAAAAGACTTACTGCCGCTCATCAGTGCTGAGAAAGCGTTTGCAGAAACCAATGTGTTTGTAAGGAACGTTCCCATCAGGAGTACGCAGATCGCCGGAAGTATTACAGCAGCATCAGCAGGCGTAAGGGTCAACACCCTGGGACCTTTTGCAGACATCAGCGGGCGTCTTCGCTGGTTTGATTTTGTGAAAGTAAAAAAACTGATCGCTTTATACATCCAGGGGCAGGCCATGCCGGTGATATTGTTTGATGCTACTTTTCAAAAACCGAGGTTTCAGCTTGTTAATGCCAAACCCGTAGAGATCACCAAAGCTTTTACTATAGATCCAGATTCGGTGTGGATTCACGGAAAAGTATTCTCCGCAACTGTGCCGGACGAATATTATTGCGGCCTCCGGGTTAAGGGTGGTAACATTACACTTGATACAGATCCGTTCATGTCCGGCGATCATCTTACCATCACAGCAGCAACAAAAATTACCTGCAATCTCAACCTGGAACAAAATGATGTGTTTGAGCAGGATGCCAGCAGTGAGTATGGAAAAGATGCCAGGAATGCGAATTTTCAATTACCCGATAACCTGCAGTTCAGTTTGGTGAATAATAACAGGCAACTCATCGCTGTTGGCAATTCATCCTGGAAAGTTTACGGGCAGCAAAGCGAATTTGTTTACCAGGGAGTACAGAACTGTGTGTACAATCCCTTTATTGGACGGGTAGCCATACCAATGCATTGTAATAGTGCATCCTTTACCGTGAGTGATTGCCAGTCGCCATTTTTCAGTATCAGCGGAACTGCTGCCATCAACAACAGTTGGTGGGCATTGGCAGTTACAAAACTGGACATCGCAAATCCGCTTGAAGCAGATGGCAACGGGGCATTGATTGTTGAATGTGCAAAAGGGTTGGATGCAAGATGGACCAACCTGCAAAACAAATTCATTTCATTCGGCAATCCATTTATACTCGGCGAGCCGGGCCGCATCGGCATTACCGATCTGCTGAGCGATGGCAGTGGCGCCTTTCAGCAATTTGATGGCTGGAAAGATGAAATGAATCAATACGGAACAAGCTTTGAATGCAGGTATAATAAAAATGCCCTGCTCATTTTCAATACCGTTGCCAAAGGGGATGAACTGATTTTTGGTGTAAGCGACTGGAATATTAAAACAGATCGTCCCGTAAAAGTGAACGGCGAAGCTGTAGCAGTTAACACAAAAAACAGTGCCTTTATCATTGCCTTCAGTAAGTTAAAAACCCTGCTGCTGGTGATCGATGAAAACATATTGTGGGATAATAAATTACCGGCAGATCAAATCCCTCACGTGAAGCCTTATGCGCTGGCCATGCACAATGCGTTGTTCACCGTGACTCCGCCGAACAGCCTGGTATTGTTTGCAGAAGCCACACCCGATTTAAAGGCATTGAAAAGGGGACAAATGTATTTGGGCTTTGGTTTGTTCAGCTATCTTCCCACACTGCCCGATCCTTATGCAGCCAACCTGGGTATTTTGAAAAGACAGTTTGAATCAGCCAACATTGCTGGCGCCGCTCTCACAGGAAAAAGATCCAGTCGGGTATGGCTCTGGCTCATCGGCCTGGTAAAATGGGAGCCTAAAGAAGAGGATAACTTTAAAGTGGGCGTATCCTTTCATTTTGCACCACTTACAGCGCCATTGCAAGTTGAAAAAGAAACCAGGGATAGCCATGCAGATACACAACCCGGAACTTTTACGCCAATATTTACTACTGATATCTTCAGCCATTTATCGGCGAACACGAATACTGCCCCGGCAACCGATCTTACCAACTTTGCCAGCGTAAATAACGATGTACGTCGGAGTGCCGTACGAAACCCGCTGGCGGCACTCAACCTTACAGATTTTGCATTGCTGGATGTAAGCAGTAAGGCCAACCAGATGGGCGTGGCTTATTCCAAACAAAGCAATGCGCTGCAAAATTTAATTGCACGCAAATACAAGATCAATATCAATGATGAGCACAACGCTACCGTTTTTCCCATCCAGGTAAGCGGGCTGGATGTGATCACCGCCGGCATGAATGCACAGGCCTTTACAGTGCCCTCTATTTCCTGGGAACCGGTATTTAATCTCACCAAACCAACACCTCCCAAACAGGACCCGCCGGTAGGGTTTAATTATTACGACAGTGATGGTGTTGCAACGAGGATCGGCAATTTAAGCAGGAAGCCGGTTACCTTGTCTCCCATACCAATGGCCAAATACCTGGTAGAAACTTATAAGCATAAAGAAGATGGAAAAACCTTTGCCATCTTTAACCTGCCCTTTGGTATGCTGGCGATCACCATTCTTGATAACCAGTCTGCACAGGCAGAAAAACCAACCATGGTAAGTACGAGCCCGGTATTTGAAAACTATATCAACGGTGGCATTCAACTGGAGATGACAGCCGGCACTTCTTTTAATACCAATGATTCAGACAATATTTTTGAAGGCTTCACCATCCAGCTCATCAATATCAACAATGCAGATGGCAGCAGCGCCAATGCCAGTACACTCGGCATGGATGTGTGGACCATGTACAACGATGAGTTTTTAACCAATACCAGCAACCAGCAGGGCCGGCCTGCAGTACCGGTAAAAAATATCGGCATCAGTGGTTATGGTACCAGCATGTTCAGCGAATGGCAGAATAAGAATGTGCTCGTCGGCACCAGCCAGGCTTATTTCAATGTAGTAACCGGCCGCACCACTCATGAAGTAGTGCAGGTAAAAAGTAAGCTCTATGGCTGCGGTGCAGATGTGGTAAGAACGATCACCATCTTCCGGCTGGCCAACGGATATGTGGCAAGGATCGACAGTGGCTGGGAATCGAGGAGTGATGGAAAGTATGATTTTATAGAACCACCTGCAGCCAATAATAAATTCACTTTTCACCCGGGTATTGTAAAGGGCTATTATAATATCAGGAACATCCGGGAGTTGCCACAGTTACCACTTAAGATTGGTGTTGCCACCTTTTCTGCTGTAACCTATGATGCAGACATTGAACTGGAAAATGTATCAGAGGGTGGCCAGGGTGACAGGGTAAGCGCAAAATCTATACATGGTTACGTACAGTTGTTACCGTTAGGCAGGTATGTTGATGTGGCAGATTTTACAGCATTGCTCAAACATGAAAGTAATTCATTGGGGGGTCCCGTCAATTGTATTGTAAAAGTAGGAGGCACCAAACAGCGGATGAAGCTGGATAAAGTGGATGTAAGTGCAGCTGTTGATGCCGGTGGCAATCCCATCTTTGTTGCAGCGGCACGAGGTTCCGTCATTATGCCAAAAGACGGCAGCTGGACGATGGTGCAGCACCAGAGAGGAACGGGTGAAGTAGCGCCGTTGCCAGAGCAGCTCAGCGTACCATTGATCCGCATTGGCGAGTGGGTAAAAGGCCAGGTAGTAAAACCTGCAGATATCAGCAATCTCCTGCGGATAGCCCACCCTGAAGACCTGTTAAAACTTCCCGATGCCGGCACATTAAATTTTGGCTTTTTACAAAACATGGGTACACAAAAAGTGTTGTTCATGACGCCGGGATTTAAACAGGGCATCGATTCTTTATTAAGTAAAACTCCACCGTTGCTTGCCGATTCTTATCGCCTGCTGAACAGCAAGGGGATCTTCCCCAATATCGGCAATATTGAAAATGATTTCGGACAGGCCATCTCTTTACTCAAAGGCATTGGTGCCGGCAATAATCCACTGGATGCGTTCAATAAAATTAATCTGCCTGATGCCGGTGATGTACTGAATGTGTTACAACTGAAGGTCAAAGAAGAAGCCGGTAAATTACTCGACCAGGGTTATGAACTGGCCAAGGGTGCGGTAAATGGTATCGCAGATAAAGCCATCAAATTCGACCTGCCCAATTTTGATTATCCATTGATCAATTTCCCGGGCAAACTGGTCATCGCCATTCAATACAAAGCCAGCAGCAAACCAAAAGGACAAGCAGCTAAAAACTATGTAGGCAAATTTGATTTTGATGTGGATTCCTTTGCCGGTGATTTGGCTGATACCTGGAAGGGCCGGATGAATAACCTGGCCATGGTAGTATCCATCGGTCCGCTTACCGATGTGATGACCATCAAGGGAAATTTTAATTCGCAAAAAGGGAAAGAAGTTGATCTCGGCAGCAGCAGTGCCGGCGATGATCCTGCATTGAATTTACCCACGCCTGAAATTGAATTCAGTGATGCACTGGAGCCGGTGATAAAAATACTGGAGATACTGGCATCGCTCAGTTCCGGTGATTATGGTGCTGCTCTAAAAAAGGGATTGAAGGTAGCCATGAGCAACAGCGCCAATATATGGGAATACAAGTTTGAAGCCACCAAGGATATTCCGCTGGTGCGCTTTCCGCCGCTGAAAGAAGCCTATGAGAATCCTGCAACGCCGTTAAAACTCGAGGCAAGTTTGTCCATCGGTGTTTTCTTTAATGCAGCATTAAAAGTCACTACCGATCCATCTCAATTATTACCAACCGCCGGTGGCTTCTTTACATTTCATGGAGGCCTGCAGGTAATGTGTGTGTCCGTTGGGGTGGGTACCATATACGCCGTGGGCAATGTAGATCTGAAGTTGGAAGCAGATACCAGTCCTAAAGTGGGTGTTACGCTCAAGTTTGGTTTTGGGGCACAGATCACTGTTGGTTTGCCTGTAGTAGGCCATGCCAGTGTATTATTCATGGTAGGTGTTGAGATCTATGCAGATAGTGGTGCCGTGGTAAGGATCACCGCCTTTATGCTGTTCAAAGGACAGGCAGAATTACTCGGCGGACTGGTATCGGTTACCATCACCATTGAAGCGAAGGGCTCTGTTGAAAAATCAGGCGCCGGCGCACCGGCCAATTGCAAGGCGCAGGTAACCTTCGCCATTGATATCAGCATCTTCCTCATTATTGATATCAGCTTCAGCGAAAGCTGGGAAGAAAGCAGGCAGATCGCATAGGCAGGAAACGCTATTTCTAAAAAATTAAATTCATTGATATGGCATTCGAACAAACAAGATTCACCCTGATGGCATTGCCCCAAAGCGTAGATGCAGCAGGTGTTTTATCACTCAACATCGTATTCATTCCAAGAAATATCAATCCGCTGCTGGAAGTAAATACTATTTATGGTGCCGGCAATAAAGCCAAACCGTTTGTAACCGTGCAGCCGCAATTTGATATCATGGTGGTGAATAATCCTGATGAATTCCCGGGTAAGGTAGCTGCCAACGAAAGGGCGCAGGATCCTATCAATCCGCTTGCTTATTCAGCAATTGCAACCGACATTTACACTACGCTGAGAGATGCCAAAGATGGTGATGGCAACCCCAAATATTTTGATATTGACGAAAGCCGCAGCTCCGACAATGCAGCCGTAGATCCCAAACACCGGGCACCCAAAGCCGCTCTTAACAGGGACCTGGCGGTTAGAAAATACCTTCCCCTGAGTTACCGTAACGCTTTCAACTTCACCTCGCCACGCATTAAAAATGCAGTTACAGATGACAGTTACCATTGTGCCATGAGAGATCAAACACCGCCTAAGCCCTTTGTAAAAGACAGTAAGATCAGTTGGGGTAAAGTGTACGCACATTTAATGCGGCAGCCGCTGATGGCAACGCAGGCAGGACTCATTTATCAAACAAGCATCCAGTTGCAGGCGGGTGATTTTGAAAAAGGAGGCTGGATATATGTAGACCTAAAAAAAGACACGGATTATTATGCCGAACAAAATGCTTCCATCATTGCAGGCACTGATCCTTTTATTAAACGATACGGAGCCCGTATCCCCATCATAAAAAATGGAGAAGCAAGAAACCTGTTTGCGGCTGTGTTATTCCCGGTGATGAAACCGCTGGAGCCACCAACCGGCATCTATGATGAACTGTACATTGAAGCCGCCCGTTTTAATGAAGGTTTTGCTACTATTGTGCATGCCAACCAGCCCGTAAGCGGTAATTTATTGCAGGAGGAACAGGATGGTTTTCATCCGCAGAAAGAAGCAGGCATACGCCTGGGTTGGGAAGATGAACAAATACTGATCTGGTACCTGCGCCAGATGGCGGTTGATGCCAATGCTACCGAAAGGCTGGATGCACCGCTGGGCATTACGGGCTACCAGGTAGATGTAAAGAAAACTTCAGCAGGCGATGATGCCTGGGAATCGCTGACTGCAGCAAGAAGCAACGGACCCTTGCAACTGGAAGGAATTGATATTGGCGAATACGATGGAGAACTGCCTTACCAGGTGTATCCCACAAAAATTTATGATGGCAATGATGACAGTAATAATTACTGGCTGCCCATGTATTTTGCCAACTGGAACAACAGCTCTATTGTACTGCCCGATAAAACGGCGGCGCTTATTTACCAGAACAGCGCAGAAAAAAACACACCCGTAGCTGTTAGTGATACCTACCTGCCTGTTGAAACAAACACCAAACTGGTTTATGGCAATGAATATGATTTCAGGATCAGGCTGGCCGATATCAGTGGTGGCTGCCCTTCACCTGCTGCCGCAACGCCGGAAAATTTTGCGGTGAGTGGCATTGCTAAAACCATGTTTAAAAGATACGTGGCACCACATGCGGTTACTGTTTTAAATGAAGCCGATATCACCGTTAATACAGATGATCATAATTTCAACGGTAATGCTTTCCGGTTGTCAAGACCGGTATTGGGCTATCCTGCTGTTGTTTACACCGGGAGATATACAGATGTTATCAGTAAGCTGGCGCAATCGGTGCAGGACCTGCTGGCATTACAGGTTTCATCAGGCGGTACTGCCGGCGCAAAAGCTTACGGCATACCAGATCCTGATGTGGTAAGTGTAGAGATAAAAGTTGAAGTGGAAACATTGCAGATGGACAACCTGGCCAGTGATGATGGGCGTGAGCACTATATTACGTTGTACAAAACCCAGCGTAATTTTATCGATTTTGATGAGAATGATGCCACCGGTGAAATTGAAGTACCCATCTCTTTTAAAGATGTGAAAGCGCTGGACCTTACCAACACGGCTACTCCATTCCCGGAAGCTGCCGATAATAATTTTATACTACAAACAGCTGGTGAGATCATCCTGCCAACGGCAAGGAATATCCGCATTACACTGCGGCCGGTGGGAGAAGAGAAACCCAATTACTGGGGCAATCGAAACAGTAAGAACAGCGACCTCGATTCCCGTTTTGGTAAAACAACGGTCATCCGCATGCGCCGGGAATCGCTTCAGGAGCAGGATATTTTTACCGATACGGCTAATCCAAAAACATTGCAGGGTATCTACCTGCAGCCAGATCCTGTCACCATGAATCTCGATCCCATTTTCTTTAAAGCTTTGCAGGGTGGAACAGAACAGTTGCCCGGTATTGTGCATCGCCTCGCCAGTCAGCTCGATGTGCAGGCAAAAGAGCTCACCCTCAATGCAGCCAATGGCGAACGGCTGCAGTTTTGGTGCAGCAGCATGCTCCGCCATAGTATGGCGCCCGATAACAGCAGCATCACTTTTTCCAATAAAAATGAATTGCATGATCACTGGTTAGTTGCTACCACTTTGTTTATCGACCGGGACTGGAGTTGGGATAGCTTAGATGCCAGCAGTTTTTATATCAGCAGGAGAAGAAAAATGGGTGCAGATAATATTCCATTGGGAAATAAAGTCTATGATTTTATCGGCGATCTCGAATTAAAAAAGACGGCTTCCTTCCAGGCCATCCAGGCAGGAAAAGACGGGCTGGTGCACCGTGAATACACAAGGATCATTTTGATAGATGTGGTAGATATCAAACCGGCCATTGGCGCCCTGCCCGATACCATTGAACTGCAGTACAGCATCAAACCAAAATTCAGGACTGGGCATACGCCAGCCAGCAGCGCTTTTGAAACGAAGCCCATCATCCTGCCCACTACCATCAACCCAACACAAATACCAAAACTGCTGGCGGCCGGTATAGCATTGAGTCCGTATAACAGGAATAAAAAATATTCTGCTACCGAAGTAAGAACAAGGTATCTCTGGCTGGAATTTGATAAAGCACCGGTTGACAAACACGATGGCATTTTTTGCCGGGTACTGGCCTATAGCCCAGATCAGCTCATCAGCAATAATCACCCTTCACTGATGTTGATACCCAAAGAACCATCCCTCACACTCAACCCTGAATACATCCGGGTGGTTACTCCCGACAGTGCACATGATCACAGCGGGCTGGAAGCCATGCAGCTGATGGAAAAGTCGGTAGATACCCAACGGCATTTTTATTTATTACCATTGCCACCCGGTCTGCATCACGAAAGCCCAGAGCTGTTTGGCATGTTCACTTATGAATTTCGCTATGGCCATACCGACAAGATCTGGAGTACCGCACAGGGAAGATTTGGCCGGCCATTGAGGGTTGCAGGCCTGCAGCATCCTGCACCGGCACTTACCTGTTTGCTCAACAGGGATGAATCTGTGATCACGGTGAATGCGCCTTTTGCAACGGCCGTTTTCAATGGAAAGAATGTGACAGCTTCACCACCCCATACCAGTATCTGGGCCTTGTTATATGCACAGGTAAAACAGGCGGATGGGCTTGATTACAGGAATATCTTACTCAGTGAAATAGAATTGAAACCGCAACGGAAACGTAACCGGGAACTGCTGATGCAGGAGATACAACTGTCGCTGGAACAGAAGAACCGGGTATACGAAAAGAAAGGATTACCTGTAGTAGAGATTACGACAGAGTTGTTGCAGCAAAATGTCTTTCAGCAGGTAGCATGGGAAAAAGAAAGTACACAACAGGCTTTTGGCCGCTGGAGCAATAAAGAAGTGGAAGAACTGCTGGACTTGTATGGGCTGCCGGTTGATTCATCGCTGAGTATTTTGTGCGTGGAAGTGTTTGGCCACATCACCAATGCCTTTGAGCACATCAGTGATTTCGGCCGCCACAAGGATGAGCTGGTAGAACAGGCTTCGGTAGTATTCAATGATGAGGTTGGGCATGAAGTGCAGCGTAACCTCCGGGAGGTACAGCAACCGGAAGCCTCTACCGGTATGGATCCGCTGAATAGCCAGTTGGGTTTGTACAGGATACTGCGGACCTCACCACTCACGGAAGTTCCGTTTATTTGTTGTACGGAGTAAGAGGAGATTTTATAAGAAGCGAAATCGTTCAGGAAGTATGTTCTCCTGGACGATTTCTTTTTAGAGGAAGGCTGCACAATCGTTCGCTATAGAAAGGAAAGTTGATTCACTTAATGTTAAGATTGTTTCAGAACTATTCTGTGAGTGCAATTAATTCTGCTAAAATTATCTTTAGATCCTTCCCTTTATTTATCGCTTTTGCTTTAACTTTCCCTCTCAATCAATTTTAACCCATGCGGCTTGTAAAGCAATCCTTTCTCTATTTTAAAGAGGGCAACTCCGATAAAGTATACGAGATTGATCTCTGCGATGTGGGCAATGATAAATATGTAGTGAATTTCCGCTACGGAAGAAGGGGCGCTCAATTAAAGGAAGGAAGTAAAACACCAGTGCCGGTTAGCTTAAGCGAAGCGGAAAAAATATTTGACGCTGTTGAAACCGAAAAAATAACCAAAGGGTACACTACTTCTGAAACCGGCGAATCAACCATAGCACCTAAAACGGTTTTTGCATTAGATAGCAATAGCATCCTCATTAATAACAACTGGTCTGTTCTCCCGGCTGGCCGTAACAAAGCGATTTTGCAACGCCTGCACAATGCAGTAAATGGTACTGCAGCAGCAGAAAGATTTGCCTGGAAATTATCCCGGGTGATTTGGAAAGCAGGAGAATATCAAATTAAAGAAGCAGTACCCTATATTATAAAATTATTTGGGAATGGAGACCTGCTGCACCAATACGCCTGCGTATGGGCATTGGCCCGTTGTGCCGGTGAAGATGCCAATGCGATCATTGCATTAAGAGCTGTGTATACGTCACATCCTGTTGCATCCATTGCAAAACTGGCCGGTGCAGGACTGTTGAAAAATTTGACAGGACTTGAAAAAGAAGCCCACCTCAATCATTACATCAATAAACTTCCGGAAGCATTCAAAACGATCATTGAATCGGAAAACAATACTTTATTGGATGAATTGCTGCAGGAGAGGATCGTACAGCAGCAGCCAAATTATAACTGGCTGGAAGACCTTTACCTGCTGGCTTTTGAAAAACGCTGGATGCGGAACAGCATAAAAAAAATCTTGCTGAAAATTCCCCTGCGGCCCAATTATTTTAAACACATACGATCTGTTTTTAAAAAGGCCGAACTGCTGGATGATTTTGAAATAGCCGGTTTGCTCGCTACCAGGTTTGAAAGGGAAAATGAAATGTTCCGCCACAATCTTTCCTTATCCGATGGCCCCAATGCGGAAGTATTTGTTCCGGAGATTGAAGAATGGGTAAAACTGCAAAAGGAATTTAAGAAAGCAAGCAGCAAACTTGCCTATTCTCAAAAAACACGCTGGTATTTTCATGGCCGCATGTTAAGGCGCTTGAAAATGCTGGGAGAGAATGATGACATCAACTATGTAAAGCTGGCCACCGCATTGTTGATCGGCTATAAATTCAACCAGGATTTTAAAGAACACTATTCTACTTTTCATTCGGTGTGGAAAAGGAATACCTATGAGCGGATAGAAACAAGGTTCGTACAAAATGCACAGGCTGTTTTTTTGCACCAGGTATTGAGCGGCGATAACCCTAAACTGGTATTGCAGCCGGATCACTTGTGGCGGTTACGTTCCGAGGGAGAAAAAGTAAAACCAGTTTCATCCTCCAATAAAGCAGCAAATGATGTAACTGAAGGTATTGGTGGATTTATAAAAAAGATCACCGGCCTTTTTGGCAAAAAGAAAGATGCAGCAGTGCCAGCACCCGTGGAGATTGCAAAGCCGGACGCTGCAGCACCCAATGCCAACGGCACGCCTTTTTTGCAGCTTTGGAATAAGATACCACAGGCCTATGTACAGTTACTGATGGATGGGGAGCTGGAAGAAATTCACCAGTTTGCAGCGGAAAATCTTACTGTTCACCCGGAGTTTAACAACATAAAAGCAAGACTTGATAAAGAGGCAGTAAAAAAATTACTGTCATCGGCTTTTGCCATTCCTGCAAAGATTGGGTTCAACCTGGCGGTAGAAAAATATGCTGGGTCAATACCCGATCACGACCTGGTAACGGCACTGATCAACAGCGTGAACAGCGATGCACAAAACAGGGGCCTGCAATGGGCCGATCAATACAAAGCAGGATACCTTCAGGAAAGCAGTTTTATTACAGCATTGATCTTTGCCAAACATGCCGGGGTAAGAAGCTGGTCGAAAATATTTTTAAGAAACAATCCGGCGCCTGCTGAAATAAGGAATGCGGTGGTTGGCAAATCAATTGCAACGATCCTTGGCTATAAAGATCAAAGTCCTGAAAACGAATCGTTGTTAAAAGATGCCGGTACGCTGTTGTTTGAACTGTTTGCAGATGAATTAAAACAATTGAACATTGGCGTTGTGGCCGACCTGCTGCAGCATGAAAACCCCGTGGTACTTCTATTTGGGCTTCACCTGCTGAAGATACAGAAGGCACAACTTGATTTAAACAAACTCTCCGGTGCATTTTTATCTGGATTGCTGCGGCATCCTCATGCACTGGTAAGAGATGAAGGACTGTCGTTATTAAACAACATAGATGCCGCCGTTCTGCTGCAACATGAGGAGGAAATATTGCTGAGTTGTTTGTCGCAGTTTGAGAACGTACGAAAAGGCCTGCCAGCCATTGTTGAACGGATGGCGAAACAGGAAAACGCCTTCGGCATAAAGGCTGCTGAAACACTGATGCCCGTGCTGCTTCGTAAAGAAACTGCAGAAGGCGTGCATGCAGATGTGAGTAAACTATTGTGTAATGAATTGAGCACTTACCTGCAAAATGCGAACAAACAAACAGCGCTGAATTTATTGTATTCCACTTTCGGCGCTGCACAAAATGTGGGGGTGATGATACTGGAAAAATACACCGATCCATCACAGTTAACCATACCACAGGTAATCGCCTTGGGTGCACATGAAAACCTTTCGGTAAGGGAATGGTGCTGGAAATTTTACAACGAACAGTCACCAAGGATCAAATACGAAAAAGACAGCAGCATTAAACTGCTGGAAAGCAAGTGGCAGGATACAAGGCAATTCGCCATGCAATTCTTCAGGGAGCAGTTTACAGAAAATGACTGGAGCCCCGAAGTATTGATAACATTGGCCGATTCTGTAAAACCCGATATTGAAGCATTTGGCAGGGAACTGATCACTAAGTTTTTTGCAGCCGAAAATGGCGTACAGTATTTATTAAAACTGAGCCAGCATCCCGGTGAAAAAATGCAGTTGTTTGCTACCAATTATTTAGAACGTTTTGCAGCAGGTGATGTGGTAAAAATTCAATCGCTGGATTTTTATTTCCGCTCGGTACTTACCCGGGTGAACAAAAGCCGCATTGCAAAGAACAGGATCTATCATTTTTTATTAACGGAGGGAAGAAAGAGTGAAGCTGCCGCAAAAGCAGTGAGCGAAATAATATCCGATGTATCTGCCATTGCTGCCATAGGCGATAAAGCAAAATGCATTGAGATATTGATGCAGCTCAAAGCTTTGTATGAAGTAGCTACACCGCTGCAGTTGAAAGAGATGGAGTTAAGATGACGTTGCCGGATGCCATATTGCTGCAGTACAAGAGTGCGACGCCACGACATTTGAATAAAGTAACAGGGCTGGTTTCAAAAAAATAAAAGTAACATGTTATTCAATTATCGTTTTTCGGGAAATACCAACGTTACCAGTTCGGCCTACCAAACGGGTATGAGCTTTGCGCCGGATACATTGAGGGAGAGCGCCTGGTTTGTGGGCAAGCTGAATAAAAAGATTGCGTTCAGGGAAGCGATTTCTGCACTGCATGATGTGGTGGTGAGCGATCTGCGGTTCAAGCCAAAAGATAAAACGGCTTACAAAGAATGGGTGGCGCAAAACGAGGCCATGATACTGGCCGATTATATGGCTGGTTATGATGCCAGCCTTGCCAACAACAGGATAGAAGCCCTCAAAACGGAATTGGTTGCCGTAAGAGCTGAAAAGGAAAAGATAATGGCGCCGTTTTACAAAGCCCGTCAGCATTATTATAATTACCTCTATTCAAACGACCGGGATGCATGGATCGTACTTGACCCGGTGATCACTATCCATCCGGATGAATTGTTCTTTGAGTGTTTTAGCCAGGATGAAAGTACCTACGGAAAACTCGGCTGCAACTACAATGTGTTTACCGCCATTGATGATTATAAATGCGGCACCACCAATGTTGATTATTCAAGGGAATTGTATGAAGAGTTTCAAAAGATCCGTGATTATAAAGAAACAGAATTAAAAGTTGATCCAACTGGCTTTACCGTTGCCACTACCGATGAAGAGCAATACAAGGAAGTAAAGATCGATCTGCCGGAAAGCTGGGTCCGGGGTTTTTTACAGGTGAGCAGCGCAATGACGCTGCCCACGATCCGGTTTGATCTGCATCCAATGGATGTTTACAGCATCTGCTTATTGCTGCGGCGTTTTAAGGAAAAACGTGGACCAAGATCCCTGCGCTATGTACTGGACCCGGGGCAGCCGGTGAAAGTAATTTTAGAACCCTGGGGAAAAGAAATCATTTGCGCCCGCAGTGTGTACACCGGTAACAGCAGGCATGAAGTAAGAACATGGGGCAGGAGAAGATTATTAATACTGGAAAGACTGATACCCGTTGCAAAAAAATTTACGGTGCATTTGCTGGGAACCGGGTTGCCGGCATTTTATATTGCCGACCTGGGTGATATGAATTTTACGCTGGGGCTGAGTGGCTGGACCAACAACGACTGGAGCCATGCCGGAAATTTTGACCTGCTGGCACCCAGGATGACTGTAGAAGATGAAGTAAAGCAAAAAGTAATGCAGGCTTTGCGAAAGGACTGGATGAGTACTTCGCAAAAGATCGCTGCTGATTTAACGCTTGACAATGCACAGGTGGCCGGCGCCTTGAGTGCTTATACACAGGCCGGCCGGGTGATCTACGACCTCAACAGTAAACTGTACCGCCTTCGTGAATTGAGCCGGGAGCCATTGCCTTTCGAACAACTTCGGTTTAACAATCCGCAGGAAGAACTGGCCGAAGAAATTCTGCAGAAGCAGGAAGTAAAATTTGCATCACAGTCATTGCCCGATCAATCAATAGAATTAAAAGGGACGGTAAAAGGCAAAAAGAAAACATTTAACCCGGCGATGCTGATCGATGCAGACGAAAGAATAAAATCTGCCCATTGCGATTGCAGTTTTTATATCGAAAATAAATTATACAAGGGGCCCTGCGAACACATGCTGGCGGTGAGGCAGGCGTTTAATAAAATCAGGATGGTGGAGGGAGGGGATCGTCAATAGTGAATGGTGAATAGTCAATAGTCAATTGTCAATTGTCGATTGTCGATTGTCGATTGTCGATTGTCAATATGTTTTTGGCAATGCAAGTTGAATTCATTACCCGGATCAAAAAATAATAAACTGGTATTTCAATCAAAATAAAAAACAGCAAACTATATTTGTTAACCGCATTCATGTTCTTTGACAGAGAGAAAAAGTAAAGCAGCACCTTGCTTCCTGAAAAGGAAAGAACGATGTTTCGTCGTTCATGCAACATGAGTTGATCATGCATCACCAAATGTAATCTTTACTATGGCATACAGGTCCTATCGTACTATTTACAGTGCAGGCACCGTGTGCCCAAATAGTTCGATAGGGCCTGTATGCCTGGCGTTGATTAATCTGGTCGCCGGCGGGCACGAAGGCAGCAGCCACTTTTTTTCTCTGTTAAAACATGATCTCTTTCTCCATTACTATGGCCGATATCAAATTAACCCGTCAACAGATCTACGACCGCATCAGGGAAACTTCCAAAGACGAATTTGTACTCGCCGAAATGAAGCGCCTTGGCTTTTGGGGTAAAAAAGATGGCGAGCCCGGTGTACCGGAACTCCTGATCAAAAAAGAAGCAGACCTCCAGAAAGAATTGAACAGGCTTTGGGAAGAAAAGAGAAAATACCAGAACAGGGAAGCCGTGCTGAAAGAAATGCGAATGAAACGCATGGCAGAAGCAAAAGCAAAGAGAGCGGTCACTAAAAAGAAAAGAGAAGAAGAGCGTGTCGAAAAAGCGGAAGCATGGAAAGTTAAGCAGTCAACTGAAATAATTTACCTCGGCGAAAATGTATCTGTTGGTTTAAATGATACCAGCTCTAAAACAGCAACGCTTCAACAAAACAACCTCCCATTTTTTGAAAATGAAACAGCACTGGCAGCAGCTATGGGCGTTGAATTGAAGGAGTTGCGTTTTTTAGCATTCAACCGGAAGGTAAGTACGGTTTGCCACTACCGTAAATTTTATATGCCTAAAAAATCCGGTGGCAGGCGTTTGATCTCGGCACCAATGCCAAGGCTTAAAAAATTACAGCACTGGATACTCAGCAATATACTTAACAGGGCCGCCTTGCACAAAGCAGCTCATGGATTTATCGAAAACCGTTCTATTGTAAGCAACGCAGCACCACATGTTGCAAAGCACCTGGTACTGAATATGGATGTAAAGGATTTTTTTCCCTCTGTACATTTTAAAAGAGTAAAGGGATTGCTGCAGCAGTTAGGATACTCAGAAAAAATAGCCACCATACTGGCCTTGCTTTGCACAGAAGCTGTAACAGATGAGGTAACTGTTGACGGCAAAAATTATTTTGTTCAAAAAGGCGAACGGGTGTTGCCGCAGGGAGCGCCTACCAGTCCTGCCATCACCAATATTTTGTGTTATTCATTAGACAATCGCTTACAGGGGCTGGCTAACAAATTGAATTGCAACTATACACGCTATGCAGATGACATCACTTTTTCCGGCGGAGAGGAAATAAACGCCCAACAATTGGTATGGCGCATCAAAAGAATTTTGCAGGATGAAGGCTTTACCGTGCATCCCGATAAGATACGCATCATGCGCAGGGGCACCCGGCAGGAAGTTACCGGCGTTGTGGTAAACCAGCAACTGAATGTAAACCGCAAAGACCTGCGTGAATTCAGGGCGCTGCTGTACAATATTAAAAAGAACGATCAGCGGCAGCGATACCCGGAAGATATTTCAAACAGTATTCTTGGTTACGTCAATTTCATCAACATGGTAAACCCTGCAAAAGCAGCAAGATTCCAGCAAACCATTCACCAGCTTTTTCAAGATAAATTGCTTCAACAGCAGGCGCACAAACCATCCGTAAATATGCCGGAGAAGAATACTGGTACGACCAAAGAAGATAAAAAAGATGGTAGGGACGATAGCAATCAATCCTGGTGGAATGTGGTATAGGTAAACTGCCCGGAATCATAGTCTGCGAAACAGGTTTTTTATGGCCTGCTGTTTTTAACTGCCTGCCGGCATTCTTTTAGAAGCTTTGATATATTGGTTCAAAAATTTTAGTCCCTCATTTTGGATGATATGGCTTAAGTAATAAAAAAAACATATATTTACATACGCTAACATTCACTTCAGAGTATAACAACGATCCTTTAAATCCTTCCTTCATCCCATCAAAATCCTGTATTTAATTCCGGTCATTGCCTGCAATGAAAACTGCGCTATCTGTTAAAGCCTGGTATTTAGTTGCATGGATTATATCATCATAAAACAAAAAACAATGACACGAAAAATTAGCTTGACCGCATTGCTGCTATGCATGCTGGGAGCAGGGGTACAGGCCCAGACAAATATCTTTCCGGCAACCGGAAATGTAGGAATCGGCACATTGACACCGGCTGAAAAATTAACTGTGCTCACGGCTTCATCGGTAGCCGGTATCACACAAACAAACGGTACCGTTAAAGTAGGCACTTACGTAAATACTTCGGGGGGTTATTACGGAACAGTAAGCAATCACCCGCTGTATTTCAGAACCAATAACGGGTCCGCACAAACGACTTTGCTAACCAATGGTAACTTTGGTATCGGCACCATCACTCCGTCAGAAAGATTAACCGTACAATCTGCCGCCAATGTACTCGGATTTGCCCATACCAACGGCACGGTTAAACTCGGCAGCTTATTATCAACTACAGCCGCATTCTTTGGTACAGTAACCAATCACCCGCTGTATTTCCGCACCAATAATAACGCCACAGCTCAAATGAGTTTGTTGCAAAACGGAAACGTCGGCATTGGCACAGCCACTCCAACGGCAAGGCTGGATGTACGTGGCAGCGATGCGTACATCCAGATGGTAAGAGTGGGTACGGGCAATGGAAACGACAGCAGCAATACCTGTGTGGGCAGAAATTCACTTACAAAAAACCTGGCCACCATTGATCAAAATGTAGGCGCTTATGAAGGATTTTTTAATACAGCGGTAGGCTGCAATACCCTTCGTGAAAACATGTATGGGGATGAAAATACAGCCATCGGGTATGGAGTAATGGAATTCGACAGCATTGGTATCGACAATACTGCCGTTGGTGCTTATGCACTTACCATTAACAGGGGTGCAGCAAACACCGTAATGGGTGCCTGGGCGATGAACCAAAACACAACTGGTTCCTGGAATACGGCTATCGGCGAACAGGCATTGCAGGTAAACCAAACCAGTATGTTTAATACAAGCGTAGGAGGCAGGGCCCTTGGTTCGCACAGAAGGGGAGACAAAAATTCGGCATTTGGATATTTTGCGCTGTATGGTGATACTTCCGGGGCAGACAATACTGGCATTGGCAACTATGCGCTGCAGTTCAACTTCTCTGGCAACGGTAATACAGCTGTCGGTTCAGAATCCATGTTCTTTAACAAAACCGGCAATGAGAATACTGCCCTTGGCTACCGGTCGCTTGATTCTAATTTATCGGGCATACACAATACAGCCACCGGTAATTATGCGCTGTATAAAAACAGGACCGGCAGTTATAATACCGCTACCGGCAGGTACGCATTGTACAACACTACAGGTACAGAAAACACCGGCTTTGGTGACAATGCGCTTTTTAATAATACCACCGGCGGATATAATACCGGTGTAGGCTACCTGGCAACTCCCAATACAGGAGCGCTTAGCAATACTTCCCAGTTTGGATACAATGCCCGGGGTACCGCAAGCAACCAGGTTCGCATAGGAAATAGCAGCGTAACCAGCATTGGGGGCTATGTAAACTGGACAAACATTTCTGATGGTCGTGTAAAAAGAAATATACAGGAAAATGTGCCGGGCCTTTTATTCATCAACCAGTTAAAGCCTGTTACCTATAACCTTAATATCGATGAGGCAGAAAAAATTACTGCATTTACAACACCGGATAAAAAGAGAGAGGGCTTAAATATGTCAGAAGAAAACAAAGCCCGTCTTGCAAAACAACAGGTTTTATACAGTGGTTTTATAGCACAGGATGTAGAAAAAGCTGCACAGGCAGCAAAATATGATTTTAGTGGTGTAGATGTTCCTAAAAATGACAAAGACCTCTATGGCATACGCTATGCTGAATTTGTAGTGCCGCTGGTAAAAGCAGTGCAGGAACTTTCGCAGCAAAATGAAACCATGAAAAGGGAAATGGAAGAACTCAGGGCGATGGTAAAACAGCTTAGCAATACTACTGCAGCCAAAACAGGCAGCGGAATGAACATCAGCTTAACAGGCGCTGCACTGGAACAGAATGTGCCAAATCCTTTTTCCGGAACTACCAGCATCGGCTATACGCTTCCGGCAGGCTATTCCAAAGCAAGCATTGCGTTTACCGATGCATCCGGTAAAAAAATCAGGGAGGTGAACCTGTCAGGTGCAGGGAAAGGAAGCATTACTCTAAATGCCGACATGCTTGCTGCAGGTGTTTACCAGTACTCTTTGTATGTAGACAACAGGATTGTGGCTTCCAGGCAAATAATCAATACTAAATAAAGCAACCTAAGGCATTATAAAAAGGCTGTCTAACCAGGCAGCCTTTTTTATTGAAGCCAGGCGATCAATATGCAGTGCTGATAACCGGTTAAAAAGCATGTCGTTTTTAGAACCAAAAAAATGTGCTGTAACAGGCCGAATGTTTATTCCATGAAAGAGCTGATCCAAAACTCTGGAGTAATCTTTGAACGTTTAAGCTGATGATAAAGAGCAGCAAGAGTGTTGTTCACTTTGAGTCGTGATCAACCCCTAAATTGCCGTAAGCTCACCCTGCAACAATGATAGTTTATTGCCAGCTTTGTATGGTAAAAATTTACAGCAACCATCACAAAACAGTGGAGCAGCTACCACTTCAAAAACGGGCGTAACCGAAAAGCCAAACGAGTAGGTACCATAAAATTTATAGTATGTCAAATAACACTGTCTCTTTACACCGGGTGCTGAAAACATCACCTGAAAAACTTTTCCGTGCTTTTACAGAAGCTGCAGCCATGGCCTCCTGGATACCGCCGTATGGCTTTGTTTGCATTGTTCATGAAATGGATGTTAAAGTGGGCGGCACTTACAAAATGTCGTTTCAGAATTTTTCAACAGGTAAAAGCCATTCATTTGGCGGCAAGTATGTAGAGATAAGGCCGTCGGAATTTATACAGTACACCAGCGGGTTCGATGATCCCAACCTTCCCGGTGAAATGACCACGTCTGTAACCCTTCGCAAAGTGATCGCAGGCACCGAACTAAAGATTGTGCAGGAAGGCATTCCATCGGTGATACCGGTTGAAATGTGTTACCTGGGATGGCAGGAATCGCTTGAAAAACTGGCCAGGCTGGTAGAGCCGGAAATCCCGGATGCATAATGGTCTCATGCCAGCAACAAAGAGTAACTGATTTTTTGACGCAGTTAGTTCTGTAAACAGAACTGATCACACTGAGGTTTTGGCATCGCCAAAACCTCTTCTTTTGAAAGACGATTCCTTTGCCATAATTTTCCTTTGCAGCTTCTTCTTCGCCATCACCAACACTATCATTCACTACCTTTGCAGCAACCAACGCTTCCAATTATGAAACCCCTTTTTAAAAACCTGTGCTTACTTGTAATTGCCGGTTTAATTACTTCAACTATATCTTCTCAAACGACTACAACAGCAGCCGAAAAAAAATGGTGGAAAGAGGCCGTGGTATACCAGGTGTATCCACGCAGTTTTAAAGACAGTGACGGTGATGGTATCGGCGACCTTAAAGGCATGATCTCCAAACTGGATTATTTAAAGACGCTTGGTGTACAGGTAGTGTGGCTCAGCCCGCATTTTGATTCGCCCAATGCCGATAACGGCTACGACATCCGGGATTACCGGAAAGTGATGAGAGAATTTGGAAGCATGAAAGATTTTGATGAATTGCTGGCGGGCCTTAAAAAAAGAGGGATCAAGCTCATCATCGACCTGGTGGTGAATCATTCCAGCGATGAGCACCAGTGGTTCAAAAAAAGCATGCTTTCCAAAACCAATTCATACCGGGATTATTATATCTGGCGTGCCGGCAAAGATGGGAAGGCACCCAATAACTGGCCTTCTTTTTTTGGTGGTTCTGCCTGGCAGCAGGCCGGACCTGACGGTGAATATTACCTGCACTATTTTGCCAAAAAGCAACCCGACTTAAATTGGGAAAATCCAGCACTCCGGGAAGAAGTGTATGACATAATGAAATTCTGGCTTGATAAAGGTGTTGATGGTTTCCGCATGGATGTGATACCAATGATCTCCAAGCAAACAGATTTTCCCGATATGGATTCCGCTACCCTCGCCCATCCTGAATTTATGTATGCCTATGGGCCACGCCTCCATGAATTTCTGCAGGAGATGAATACCAAAGTGTTATCAAAATACGATGTAATGACGGTGGGTGAAGCATTTGGCGGCACACCCGAAAAAACGCAATTGCTTACCGATGAAAGAAGAAGGGAGATCAACCTGGCATTTTCATTTGATGTGGCCAGGATCGGCCGTGATAACTGGTACCAGCGCCCATGGACGGTACCGCAGTTAAAAGCACTGTTTACCACGCAAAGCGATCTTGATCAGTATCACTGGCCAACAGTGTTTTTGTCAAACCACGACAACCCGAGGCCGGTGAGCAAGTTTGGCGATGCATCACCGCAATACAGGGAGGCATCTGCAAAATTGCTGGCCATGCTCTTACTAACGCAAAAGGGTACCGCTTTTATGTACCAGGGAGATGAGATCGGTATGACCAACTACCCGTTTACTTCTTTCAGCCAGTTTGACGATGTAGAGATCAAAGGCAATTACAAACAGGTATTGGCAAAAGGCATTCCTGCAGCTACTTACCTGGAAGAGTTAAATAAGTCTGGCCGTGACCATGCCCGTACACCCATGCAATGGACTGCCGGTTCGCAGGCGGGCTTTACCACAGGCAATAAAAGCTGGCTCGCCGTAAATCCCAATTACAAGACGATCAATTTAGCTTCAGAATTAAACAATCCCCGTTCCATTTTCAACTTTTACCGGCAACTGATCAATATTCGTCGTGGTAATGAAGATCTTATTTATGGTGATTACCTGGATATTGCTCCGGAGCATCCCCGGGTATTTGCGTTTACCCGTAAGGGTGAGCATCGCACTTATCTTACCCTGCTCAACATGTCGGGTAAAAAAACAACCTTTACGCTGGATGCGGGGTACAAGGGATATCAACTGGTTTTGGCCAATCAACCGGCAAGTAGCAAAACAATTGATGCGCTCACGCTTGAGTTGGAACCATGGGAGGCATTGCTTTACAAGAGTAATTGATGCAGGGGTCATTGCAGTTCGGAACAATCCGTTACATTTGAAAAAAAGCTCCGTTGAATTTTACAGAAATATACACCCAGTTTGTAGATGGCATAAAGCAAACGGGCTGGATGGAATACATCGCCGTGTTTGCAGGAATCGCCAGTGTTTGGTATAGCCGCAAAGAAAACATACTGGTATATCCTGTAGGGCTGGTAAACACGGTGTTTTATATTTATTTAAGCATCAAAGGCCAACTGCCTGGCGAAGCCTCGGTAAATCTTTATTACACGATCATGAGTATTTATGGCTGGTTGCTCTGGTCAAAAAAAGACAATACCCAACATACAGTGGTGAACATTGCATTTTCGGATAAACGCTGGTGGGCCTGGCAATTCCTGTTCTTTACATCCTTCTATCTTGTAATATATTTTTCCCTCACTTATCTCAAACAATCATTTGCTCCCGGCGCTATTCCCTGGGCCGATGCATTCGCTTCTGCTACTGCTTTTACTGGCATGTGGCTGATGACGAAAAAAAAGGTGGAAAGCTGGTATTGGTGGTTGGCTACCAACATTGCTTCGATACCACTGTATTTTGTAAAGCACTATGTTTTTACCAGTGTGTATTATGCAGTACTTTTTTGTATGGCCATTTTTGGTTTACTGGAATGGATAAAAAGGGCCCGTGCAAATACGATGCACACAGCGTAGTATTACGATAGTAAATATGTCGTGTTGTTTTCATATTGTTCAATTAAATTGCGGCCGAAAAATAGCAGGCATCACCGATAAGTTGAAGACCAGGAATGAGTGTAATAAAAAAAATAGTTATAGTAGGGCCAGAGTCAACAGGTAAAAGTACACTGTGTGAAAAATTAGCCAATCACTACAATACCATCTGGGTAAAAGAATATGCAAGGGAGTATCTTTTAAAAAATGGAACTGATTATACCTTTGAAGATCTCTCTGATGTAGCAAAAGGCCAATTGGCCAATGAAGAGAGCGGCCTGGAAGAACTGCAAAAGAAAATAAAAGCCGAAGCTTCATCATCATTCAACCCTCAGCACCACACACCGCTTTTTATTGATACAGATATGATCGTAATGAAAGTATGGTGTGAGTTTGTTTTTGATAAATGCCACAACTGGATACTCAATGAAATAGTTGACCGGAAATACGACCTGTACCTGCTGGGTAATATCGATGCACCCTGGGTGAAGGATGAACTGAGAGAATATCCTGATCTTCCCACAAGGGAAAGGTTGTATAACCATTACAAAGACATCATGGTAAATCAAAGCGTGCCCTGGGTAGATATTTGTGGCAGTTATGATGAACGTTTGCAAAAGGCGATCAACGCGGTGGACGAAATACTTGAACAATAAGGCTTATATTTTTTTTACTGCTTCTCTTACCAGGTCCGTTTCAAATCCTTTTTGCAGTAAAAAATCCTGGAGTTTTCTTTTCCTGATGAAAATATTCTTTTCACTTTTCAGCGTTTGTAATTTTTGCAATACCAGTTTTTGAAGGGTGGCTTCATACTCATCTTCATCAATACTCTTCAGTGCTTTTTTGATACAGTATTCGCTTACCTGCTTTTGTTTCAGTTCGTATTTTATTTTTACCCGGCCCCATT
>DDEU01000064.1 GCA_002336815.1 Chitinophagaceae bacterium UBA1946
GGGCATTATTGAACCCAAATACAAGCTGCATGAAAAAATGATGCAGGCTGTTAAAGGAAGCCTGGAAGATGCTGATGTGGCCTTGCTGATAACCGACGTAAGAGAGAACCAGGAAGAGAGCAATGCCATCTTTGCTGCCCTCAGGTTAAAAGCGCCGGCGCTGGTGATACTGAATAAATCAGATACGGTAAACGGCGAACAGTTAAAATCAACCGAAGCTTTTTTCAGGCAACAGCCGTATTGTAAAAACGTGATCAGCATTTCTGCCCTGCAAAAAAAGGGGATTGCAGAATTGCTGGCGATGATCGTTGCTTTACTGCCCGAAGGAGTGCCTTTTTATGATGGTGACGACCTGAGCGATCTGCCGACAAAATTCTTTGTGAGTGAACTGATAAGAGAGAAAATATTTTTATTGTACGGAGATGAATTGCCTTATCACAGTACCATACTGGTGCAGGAATTCAAAGAAAAAACGACCCTTATCAAGATCCAGGCAGACATCATTGTACAGCGGGATACGCAAAAAGGGATCATCCTGGGAGAAGGCGGTAAAATGATCAAGCAACTGGGTACGCTGGCAAGAAAAGACATTGAAGAATTTTTGGGCAGCAAGGTTTTCCTGGAGTTGTTTGTAAAAGTAAAACCGAAATGGAGAGACAATGAAATGCAGTTGAGGGAATATGGGTATTAAGAAATGTTGAATGATGAATGTTGAATGAAGACAATAATTTAAAATTCAGCATTTAAAATTTAAAATAAAAAATTATGAGTTTCACAGTAGCAATAGTAGGCAGGCCCAATGTGGGCAAGAGTACATTCTTTAACCGTTTGCTGGAGCAACGCAAAGCGATCGTAGATGATGTGAGCGGTGTAACAAGAGACAGGCAGTATGGTGTGGCAGAATGGGTGGGTAAATCTTTCAACGTGATCGATACGGGTGGTTTTGTGGCCAGGAGCGAAGATGTGTTTGAAAGAGAGATCCGCAAGCAGGTATTGATCGCACTGGAAGAAACAGATGTGATCGTTTTTATGGTGGATGTTGCAACAGGTATTACTGACCTGGATGAAGCCATGACAAATATTCTACGCAAAACTTCCAAGCCGGTTTTTTTAGTAGTGAACAAAGTAGATAACCACGACCGCTTGCTGGAAGCATCAGAGTTTTATAGTTTAGGTTTTGAGCATATTTATTTCCTGTCATCTATCAGTGGCACGGGTGTAGGTGAAGTGCTGGATGATATTGTGGCACAGATAAAAGACGATGAAGCATCGCAGGAAGATGAGCAACTGCCAAAGTTTTCGATCATCGGGCAGCCCAATGTAGGCAAATCATCTTTGCTCAATGCATTAATAGGGCAGGAGCGTACCATTGTTAGTGATATTGCAGGCACTACAAGGGACACTATTCATACGCACTACAAACTCTTCAACAAAGAATTTGTTTTAATTGATACAGCGGGTATACGCCGCAAGGCCAAGGTAAATGAAGACCTTGAGTTTTACTCTGTGATCCGTGCTGTAAAAGCAATGGATGAAGCGGATGTTTGTTTGCTGGTGATCGATGCAAAGCAAGGGGTATCTGCACAGGACCTGAACATTTTTGCAATGGCAGTGAAGAAGGGAAAAGGAATTGTTGTACTGGTGAACAAGTGGGATTTGATGGAGAAGGAAACCAACACAGCCCGTGATTATGAAGCACAGCTAAAAAAACGTTTTGCGCCATTCACTGACCTGCCCATCTTATTCATTTCTGCTACTGAAAAAACAAGGATCTTCAAAGCGATGGAACTGGCGCTGGAAGTATATGAGAACAGGAAGCAGCACATACCAACTTCAAAGCTAAACGATGTAATGCTGAAAGCAGTGGAAGCCTACCATGCGCCGGTAGTAAGAGGCAACTCTGTTAAAATAAAATATGTAACACAGTTACCGGTAGTGGTTCCTTCTTTCGCCTTTTTTGCCAACTACCCCGATGATATTAAAACGCCGTACAGGAATTATTTAGAGAACCAGATGAGGGCCAACTTTAAATTTACGGGGGTGCCCATCAGGATATTTTTCAGGAAGAAATAAATACAGCGTTTTCCCACAGTACAATTCTACGCAAAGGTGCCAGGTGAAGAAGATGCACAGCTACTTAAGCTTTCTTTCCTTGCTCTTTTGCATCTTTGCATGAAACAGCATGCACAAACAATTACCATCCTGGCAGCTCATTCATCAAAGCCTGCAGCAAAACATTGCTGTGATGCTGATGTATGTGCTGGAAAGCCGTGGCAGCAGCCCGGGACGCCAGGGGTTTATGATGGTAGTGAATGCCAATGCTGCTATGAGCGGCTCTCTTGGCGGCGGCATCATGGAACACAAGTTTGTCGAACTGGCCAAAACAAAACTTTCAGCAACAGCCACAGAGATCTCCGTTCATCAGCAGGTGCATGATAAAACGGCTGCCAGGAATCAAAGTGGCATGATCTGTTCAGGGGAACAAACCATTTTTTTATACAGCGTAAAAAAAGAAGAAGCGCCTGTTGTACAGTTGATCATTACAGCGCTGGAACAGCAGCAAAAAGCCAGCCTGGAATTATCTCCTGCAGGAATCCGGTTTACAACAGGAGCACCCACTCACAACTATACCTTGCAATTAACCGGTACAGCCGGTTTTATTTTTACAGAAAAGATCGGCTACAAGAATGAGTTGTACATCATTGGCGGCGGGCATTGTGCCCTGGCGCTGTCGCAACTTATGAGTGGCATGGATTTTTACATCCGCCTCTTTGATAACAGGGAAGGGCTTAATACGATGGACGCCAATTGTTTTGTGCATGAAAAAAGAACGGTGGCCGATTATGCAGAGTTGTCATCACTGGTTTCGCCTGCCGGTAATAGTTTTGCCGTGATCATGACTGTTGGCTACCGCACCGATGAAGCAGCGCTGAAAGCCCTGCAGGGAAAGCCTTTTACCTACCTCGGTTTACTCGGCAGTAAAAATAAGATAGCGAAGATGCTGGAGCAATTGACTGCAGGCGGGATGGACGAAGGCTGGCTCCGCAATATCTACGCACCGGTTGGCATACCCATTAAAAGCCAGACGCCCGAAGAGATCGCCGTGAGCATTGCTGCTGAGATCATCAGCGTAAAAAATAAATTGTTGTAGTTACTGGATGTTGAGCGTACCGGGTACCAGCAGGTTCTTTCCTGTTGCAATGCTAATGGTAGCGCCCGCTGCAATGTGCTCGGTAACATCCAGGATGCAGGTACCGTTTACAACAGGATCAATGATGATGGAATCACCTGCAGGCAATATAAGCGGTGGTACTTTGCCACCCAGCCAGTTGACACTGTTACTCCAGTTGCCGTTACCTGAAAACGTATAGGTTTTTTTATCGTTGCTCACCAGCCATATCGTAGCATTCATCAGCAGGTTGCGGTGGTTGGGCGTTACATCGCCGTTATAACCTGTAAACAGGGCATCATTGGTATCACCGCTGCCATCATCACAGGGAGAACTATCACCGATAGCAACTATTTTCCCCTGCCCATACCTTGAATACAACACCATCACACCGGTGTTGCCGGAGGCACTGCTTACGCTTGTTCTATAGATCACCGGCTTTACATAAGGATTCACGCCCGGATCAATGGTCATCGTGGTGCCGTTGCTCCATTTTACCCTGGTTACATTTCCCCAGGCGCCATGTATGATAGAATCGGTTGCGGCAACGCCGGCCACTTTGGTAGATGTTTCAGATACATTCGCATAGTCAAAAATAAATCCAAAGGGATTGTTGTTCTGGGTGGAGTTTACCTGCATCAGGTCATTCCAGATATGCGGTGAATCCCAGCCATCGTTGTTCCTGTCTGATACATCATGATCGGATACCATGAACAGGCCACCACCATTGTTCACAAAATCCAGTAAGGCAGTTTTTTCAGCTGCCGTAAATGGAATATTGGGCTCGCAAACAATAAAGGCCTTGTAGTTGGAAAGATCCTGTGCGTTGGCGGCATCGCCATAAGTGATACGACCGCTGATAGCAGGAAGGGTTTCTACCTTATATCCTTTGTAGGCGCAATCAAGGCCCCAAAAAGACAGAGCACCGTTCCAGTAGGTTTCACCTGTGGCAACACCCGCCAGTGGCTGGGCAGGAGTGGGTATTCTTTGTGCGTTTGACTGGTGGCAGGCAGAGGAGCTGCATACAATGGCTGAAGGATTCCATTGGATATTGTGCTGGTCGGCATCGATCACCCAGTCGGCGCTGCCCGCAGTTTCTGCCTTTGTAGCGTCGAATAAGATTTTTACCTGCGAAAAACAATCAGCGTAAATGCCCTGCAACAGCAGGAAAGAAATAAGGAGAAATAATGGCCTGGTGGCCCTGTCGGGAAATTGGATGTTGCAATACATATTGCAAGTTATGGTTGTTAAAATTATTGCCGCTGGCTGCGCTGGCTGTTATCAACAGGTTAACAGCGCCGCTGCGATACCTGCTGAGGCCGCAGCCTTAGCGATCAATTAATTTGATACCGGTTTTTTCAAAACTTATTTTTCGTTGTTTAAATAAATTGCCGGTGGTCATTTTAAATGTCTTCTTGCTCATGCCAAAAAAATCATAGATATCTTCCGGGTCACTTTTATCATGATAGGGGAGATAGCCGTTGTTTTCGTGCAGCAACCGCAGTATTTTTTCTGATTCATCTTCTACCCGCTGGTAGCCTTTTTTGCCGGCTGCCACATCAATGCGGAAGCGGTCTGCCTTATCCAGGCTTTCAGGATAGATCTTTTTAATAAAGCCACGAAATTTATCGCCAACAGCAATGCTGCGGTAGATCTCGTTGTGATGCAATACACCCGTGTGCACATTATTAATGATGCATACATAACCAATATCTGTTCTGCGGTAAACAGTGAGGTCTACCTCTTCCAGTTCTTTCACGGTGAGGCTTTCGTTGCTCAGGTAAGGTTCAATTTTTTCGGTAGCTGCCAGGCGGCCGGTTTGTTCATCAAGGTAAATTTTTACGAGATAGTCGCCGTTCACCCGCATGTCAAATACCTGCTTGCTCTTGGGAACAAATAGATCCTTCATCAAACCATTGTCTAAGAAAGCACCCTGTGGCGTTACGGTAACAGCCCTCAGTTTTACGATATCGCCAAGGATACCTTTGGGCTGCTGCGTAGTAGTGATCAGCCTGTCCTCTCCATCATGGTACACAAATACTTTTATTTCATCACCTTCTTTTAACGTAGATGGCGTAAATCTTTTCGGCAATAAAATGCCCCTGTCACCGTCATCCAAAAAAGCGCCGAACTCGGTAAACCGCAGCACTTTCAATACATTATATTCACCAACTTTTATCATACAAACAATATTCAAAACTCAAAACTCAAAATTCATAACTCAAAATTACCCTGCAATTCCTCCAAACAACCCGTCCACAAAATCTTTCTTGTCAAACACCAGCAGGTCCGTGGCTTTTTCGCCTACGCCGATAAATTTAACCGGGATGTTGAACTGGTGTGCAATGGCCAGCACCACGCCGCCTTTTGCCGTGCCATCTAACTTGGTAATGGTTAAGGCAGTTACATCGGTGGCAGCCGTAAAGTGTTTGGCCTGTTCCAGTGCATTCTGGCCCGTGCTGCCGTCGAGCACCAGCATTACTTCATGCGGCGCTTCCGGTATCACTTTCTGTATCACTCTTTTTATCTTGCTCAGCTCATCCATCAAATGCGCTTTGTTATGGAGTCTTCCTGCTGTGTCAATGATGATGACATCGGAATTTCTTGCTACCCCGCTGATGATGGTATCATACGCAACAGAAGCCGGGTCACTGCCCATTTCCTTTTTAACGATCGGCACATTGGTCCTTTCGCTCCAGATGGTGAGCTGGTCCACTGCCGCAGCCCTGAAGGTATCTGCAGCACCCAGTAAAACCGATTTGCCTGCCAGCGAAAAATTATGCGCCAGTTTGCCGATGGTAGTGGTTTTGCCTACGCCGTTTACACCCACCACCAGTATCACATGCGGCCTGTGGCCCGCCGGCAATTCGTATTGCCGGTAACTGTTGTCCTGTTCCGCATCCACCAATACATTTTCGATTTCCCCTTTCAGGATGCTGTTCAATTCGGAGGTATTAAGGTATTTGTCTTTTGCTACTCTTTTTTCGATGCGCTCAATGATGGCTACTGTTGTTTCAATGCCTACATCAGCGCTTACAAGGGCATCTTCCAGGTTATCCAGCACTTCTTCGTCGATGGTGCTTTTGCCCGCAATGGCCTTTGTTATTTTGCTGAAGAATCCCTCCCGGGTCTTTTGAAGTCCCTGGTCGAGGCTTTCCTTCTGCTCTTTCTTACCAAATAATTTGTCGAAAAATCCCATAAAAACAGGTTTAAAGTTTAACGGGTAGATGGTTAATGTTCCGGGCGAAAATAAAGAAAGCTGTCCCGAAATAAATCAGGACAGCTTGGTATCTTCAACGCTCATACAAAAAATTACTGAGCTAAATAATCTTTTACTTTGTCTTTGTGAACAATCGCTTCTTTAAAAGTGTAAGCGCCTGTTTTAGGACTTCTTACCGGACGGATCACTTTTGTCCAGTTCTTTGCTTCGGCTGAGGCCTTAGCATCTTTGATCTTCGCGTTTTTTGAAGCTACTTTTGCCATTGTATTAAATTAAAAAGTTGATAGTTATAAGTTGGTAAGTTAACAGGTATTTCCACCCGCAAACCAGTTAACCTGTAAACCAGGCCGATTACTTAATCTCTTTATGCACAGTCACCTTTTTAAGAATAGGGTTGAATTTTTTCAACTCCAGTCTTTCCGGTGTGTTCTTTTTGTTTTTGGTGCTGATGTAGCGGCTGGTGCCCGGCTGGCCACTTGTTTTATGTTCTGTGCATTCCAGAATTACCTGCACCCTGTTACCTTTCTTTGCCATTGTAAATTGTTATATAGTTTGTTTGTTATTAAGTTAAAAGTTGATCAGGAACGTCCTTTCAACCAGTGAACTTATATCTTTTCTCCTGCTGCCCTGAGTTCTTTTACAATTGAAAGCAGGCCATTTTTATTAATGGTGCGGATTGCTTCTGAAGAAACCTTAAGTGTTATCCACTTATCTTCTTCAGCAAAGAAATAACGCTTGGTTTGCAAATTCGGTAAAAACCTGCGCTTTGTCTTGATATTTGAGTGCGACACTTTGTTACCTGTTATGGGCTTCTTTCCGGTCACCTGACATACTCTTGCCATAGTACTAATTTTTTGGACGGCGAAGGTAAGTAAAGATTTTATATTTTACAGGATGTATTTGTATTTTTTTTCCTCATTCTTCAAATACCCTGCTTTTACGCTGTCAAACCCTCCTGAGCAGGTGTCGGCTGTACCAAACCCGGCCCATTTGTAACAGCACCGCCAGCAAAATCAGGCCTACTCCCAGATAAAACTGGCTATTGAGGGCTTTGTTCTCACTAAAAAAGATAAAGGCGAGTATAATGCCGTATACAGGCTCCAGGTTATAAGCAAGGCTGCTGGTGAAGGGACTGAGCTTCTTCAGCGCCTGTAGCTGCAGATCGAAGCAGAGCACCGTACACACCCATGCCAGGAGCAGCAGCCAGATCCAGTCCTGATTGGTGGGCAGGTAGTAGCTGGCCGGGAAAAGCTGCAGGTAAAAAGGTATGATAAAGCTAAGGGTGAGTAAACCACCACCTAATTCGTACAGGGTTAATATTTCGGGTTCGTGTTTTGCCAGCAGCCGTTTGTTAAAAATAGGGAAGAGGGAACTGCCGAGGGCCGAAATGATGCCAAAAAGGATACCGGTTTTATATTGGGGGTGAAAATCAAAAATGATGTAAATGCCGGCAATGGCGATGCTACCCAGCAACACTTCTATGGCAGATACCCGCCGCCCGCAGATCAGGGGATCAAAAAAAGCTGTAAAAAAGCCAGCCCCGGAAATACAAACCACGGCAATTGACACATTGCCATATTTTACGCTGCCATAAAAAGTAAGCCAGTGAATGGCCACGATCAATCCTACGCCAACGATCTGCAGGGTATCCTTTAATGAAAGCCGCACCAGTTTTTTCCGGAGCAGTAATAGTGCAGCAAGTGTGGTTACGGTAATCAGCAGCCTGTACCAAACAAGCAGGCCTTCGTTTAACCCGATCAGTTTTCCCAGGATAGCGGTAAAGCCGGCCAGGAAAACCGCCAGGTGGAGTTGAAGGAGTGCTTTCTTCATTGCCCCAAAGATAGGCGTAAGCCGGTGCTGCCGGAAATTTAAGCGTTGCCAGGTGGCTGTTATTTATTTGCAAGGGCAAGGTCAAACCGGCAGATTGAATTCACCGGGAATATTTAAAGATGTGATGATGTCAATCGATTATTATATTCCGAAAGTTTCGTCTAACGATCAATGAAACTTTTCACATAGCCTCAATAAAAAAACGCCCTCAAAAGAGGGCGTTTTAAAAATATGATACAGCGTATTATGCTTTTTTAGCCAATGCTGGTTTTACTTCTGTATGCGAATCAGTACTGATGATCTCTGCTTCACCCAGTGGTTTGTCTTTTGCAAAATCAACCAGTATCGGGGCTGCCACAAAGATAGAAGAGTAGGTACCCGTAACCACACCGATCAGCATCGCAAATGCGAAACCTCTTGTTACTTCTCCACCAAAGATGAAGAGGATCAGGATGGTTAAGAATACGGTCAGTGACGTCATAACGGTACGGCTTAGGGTATCGTTAATGGCCCTGTTGATGATATTGCCTTTTTCGCTTGCCTTGCTTCCTTTGCTGTATTCACGGATACGGTCAAATACGATCACCGTATCGTTCATACTGAAACCGATCACCGTTAATATCGCCGCAATAAAGTGCTGGTCGATCTCTAACGGGAATGGAACGATGTTTTTGAAGAAAGAGAATACTGCCAGTGTTACAAACACGTCATGCAGCAACGCAATGATGGTACCAAATGAATACCTCCAGTCACGGAAACGGATCAGGATATAAATGAAGATGATCAAAATAGAGAAGATGGTAGCTTTGATCGCACCGTTCTTCAGGTCTTCAGAAATAGTCGGCTGCACGGTCTGTGAGCTCTGGATATAATTCTTGGAGAAATTATCATAGGCCACGTTCGGCAACACTTTTTTCAACCCTTCATACAGTTTTTCCTGCACTTTGGCGTCTGCATTGTCCTGCCCTTTCAGGTAAGAAGTGGTAATGTTCAGGTGCTTGTTATCTCCCACCGTTTTGATCACCGGGAAATCACCTTCAAAAGCTTTTTTAAGGTCATCCTGTACATCAGAGTTCTTTACCGCCTGGTCAAACTTAACGGTATAGCTGCGGCCCCCTTTAAATTCAACGCCTTCATGAAAGCCGTTGAAGAAAGAGCCGATACCCAGCAAGGCTACCACGATGGAAATACCATACGCAACCTTCCTGTATTCGATGAACTTGAAACTGGCGTGTTTGAATACTCTTTTTGAAACACCGGTAAAGTAATTGAAGTGACGGTTCTTGTTGGTCCAGAAATCAGTGATCAATCTTGAAACGAGGATACCGCAGAACAAAGAGAGGGTGATACCCAGCATTTGTGTAGTGGCAAAACCAAGTACAGGTCCCAAACCGAAGATGAACAACATGGCTGCTGTAAGGAAGGTAGTAACGTGTGCATCTATCACCGGCGCCAGTGAACGCTTGTAACCGTCGTTAACGGCCTGCTGGTAAGATTTGCCCTTCGTGAGTTCTTCCTTGATCCTTTCAAAAATGATTACGTTGGTATCCACCGCCAAACCTACTGTTAATACCAAACCGGCAATACCGGCAGCAGTTAGGGTAAAGCCCATAGCGATCAGCACCCCTACAGTAAACAGCAGGTTAAGGATCAATGAAATATTTGCTACCCAGCCACCGGTATTGTAATACACCAGCATCAGGGCAAAAATTACGAGGAAGGAGATGCCAAATGCCATCATACCGCCGTTCACCGATTCAGCTCCCAATGTAGGACCTACCACCTGTTCAGCAACGATCTTGGCCGGGGCATTCGTTTTACCACTTTTTAAGATATTCGCAAGATCCTGTGCCTGTTCAACACTAAAGCTTCCGGAGATCTCAGAATTGCCGCCATCGATCTGCCCGTTTACATTGGGGGCAGAATACACTACGTCATCCAGCACAATGGCGATCGGCCTGTTCACATTATCTCCGGTGAGTTTTGACCAGATCTTTGATCCAAGCGGCGTCATCTGCATTTTGATAGAAGGACGTCCTTTGTCATCATAGCTCTGTCCTGATTCTTCCACACCGTCGCCTTCCAGTTTGGCTTTTTCACTGCCTGCAACTGTTTTGATGGCATATAAAGGGTAGTAGCGGTCACCGGTTTTTTCAACCTTTTCCTCAACACCCAGTAAGAATTTCATGTCCGATGGAAAGCTTCCTTTTACAGAAGGCATATTCATGTAGGCATTAAAGGTGCCGGTATCTTTGAGCGCAATGCTGCCAATCGCCGCAGCGTAAGACTGTTTGCCGTTCTTATCAGGCTGCGGGTTGATCGGGTTGATCACTTTCAAAAAAGCATTTTTATTCAGTGCTGCCTTGCTCGTATCACCACCGCTGATCTGGTCAACCGTTGCATTGTCAGCCGCCTGGAGTGAAGTAGCCAGTTCACCGATATTGTACACTTCCCAAAACTGGAGGTTGGCACTTGCCTGCAGGTAATCTCTTACTCTTTGTTTGTCTGTAACACCGGCCAGTTCTACCTGAATGATCGCCTTGTTCTTATCGAGGTTGATGTTGGGCTGAGCCACACCAAACTTGTCGATACGTTTTAACAAGATCTTGTAGGTTTCTTCAATGGCGCCCTGTGCAACGGTCCTGATCTGGGAGATCACTTTGTCATCGCTGTCGGTAACCTTGATGGTTTTACCTGCACCGCCGAATAAGCTGGCGAGTTTAGCGCCCGGGTTCTGCTGCAGGTAAGCATCGGTAAATAAAGTGATGTAGTCTTTATTGTTGCCTATTTTCTGCGCATTGGCAGTCAGCAACGCCTTCTTCAGCCCTTCATCCTTGGAGTTGTTGCTCATGGATTTCAGCAACCCTTCGAGGCTCACGTCCATGGTTACACTCATACCTCCCTGCAGGTCTAACCCAAGGTTCAGTTCATTCTCTTTACACTTTTGGTAGCTGCTGCCCACAACAGGGTAGATCGCTTTATCCCTCGTGCTGTCAAGAATATGCTGCATCCTGCCTTTTACCAGCAGTTCATACTCTTCGCCCTTTGTGTTTACATTGGGGTATTGAGATTTTACAATTCTTTCAGCCTGCGTTTTTACCTTTCCTTCGTAGCTGCGTACTACAAAAGTGTAGGACAGTTCCCAAAGGGAGATGATAATGAGGGCAATGGCGAAGAACCACACTAAACCTTTCAGTTTCATAATCGTTGCTTTTTAAATAGCTGTTTTGTTAAATTTTAGAAGTTCGCAAAGATAGGGGAAAAAGCTATTGAAGAATAGGGGCTGTTAATTTTAGAATTTTCACCATTTTGCAGCCAAATACCATACATGCCGCTAACCAAAGCACGCTATTCACCCGTACTGACCGCCATTTTTTCAATCTTGGGCTGTTGGATGCCCGTAAAAGGAGATGCCCAGCCTGTAGTAAAGCCAGCCAACCCTCCGCAGGCAATACCTGCAGATCCCGTTCGCCCGGCCAAAGACAGCAGCCGCACCGATCTGTTCCTGGAACAACTGCTGCAACGGTACCCGCAGTATTTCGACACGGTGCTTGCCAACCGGAAGGCATACAATGTACAGGTGATCTATACTACGGTAGACAGGGGGGCCAATGGTATTGCAGCACTCAGGCATTACTACTTCAATGTAAATGCCGGCCATTATTTTTATCCCGGCACTGCAGCCGCATTACCGCTGGCGATCCTCAGCCTTCAAAAACTGGAGGAGCTCAAACCCAATGGCATCGATCAGCACAGCACCATGCTTACTGAAACTGCTTACCCGGGGCAAACGGCGGTGTACAACGATCCCACCACGCCGGATGGTAAACCCTGCATTGACCAGTATTTAAAGCGAATGCTCATCGGCGGTGACGAGACGGCTGTAAACCGGCTCTATGAATTTACCGGCCAGCAATACATCAACGACCAGTTGCGGCAAAAAGGATATCCCGCTGCCAGCATAGTGGAGCGGCTGGGTACAGTAGCCGGCACCGAAGAGAACCGGCATACGAATCCCATCAGTTTTGTGGGCCCCGGCAATAAATTATTGTACCGGCAGCCACCTCAATATAACAGCACGAATCCTGTATCAACTACCGATTCCCTGGGAAGGGCTTATTATACAGGGGAAGAAATCCTGCCCCGTGCCATGAGCTTTTCCGGCCGCAATCATATCAGCCTGGAAGACCTGCACAGTATCCTGGTAAGCCTCGTATTCCCCAACAAGGTAACCGCAGCTCAGCGCTTTGCCATTACGGAGGAGGATAAAAAATATTTGATGAAGTACCTGGGGCAGTTGCCCTCCGAAACGGTTTCGCCGCCTTACCGGGATGACAGCCTGCAATATTTCCCGGCCTGTAACAAGTACCTGTTATACGGTGCCGAACCCGGACCGCTGCTGCCCAATGTCCGCATTTTTAATAAGGCCGGCGCAGGCTATGGCAACCTTACTGATGTTGCCTATATCACCGATACAGATAAAAAGATCGAGTTCTTTTTGTCGGCCGTTATTTACTGCAACAGCGATGGCATTTTGGACGATGATCATTACGAATATGAGACCATGGGCCTGCCTTTTATGAAGCATCTTGGCCGGGTGATCTATGAATACGAACTGGGCAGGGAGAAAAAAAACCTGCCTGATCTGAAAGAAATCATGTTTGATTACCAGCAACGGTAACCAACCATTTTGTTGTGCTAAGCGTAACCGTTAGTGCCCGGCAATCGTTAGTTTTCCTCCTGTTTCTACCGTAACTGTTACGCCGCTGCCTGCATGCAGGCTTTTGCATTGTGCATTTACCGCATTGCTGATCACCGGCATAAAGGCAGTACCGGCCGGAATGGTAATATCGTCTGATGCCAGTGGCAACCTGCTGGCAGACCAGTTACCGGTATTGTTCCAGTCCGTGTTCATGCTGCCCGTCCACACAAAAGAGTAGGCACTCCTGGTTAAACGGATGTCTAACAAATAAGAACCGGTGGTACCTACAAAGAAAGGTGCCACTTTAAAATAGATCGTTTGTCCGCCACTAAGTATAATGTTACCCGGCATCACATCATCAAAGGTGCCCGACCAGTTGATGCCATCCGTTGAATAAGTAAAGAGGGCATCCAGCGTATAGCTGTTACCGTTATTGCTGTTGTAGGAGTCCTGTAACCGGGCATTGATGCTGTAGTTAAAGCCCGCCGGCAGCACGAGCTTATAATAATCCAGGTCGGTGCTTACATGACAGTTGGAGCCGGTACTGGCTGCAGAAGCAGTATTGCCCGTAAAGGTAAAGGGCAGGCTGCTGGCAGTTACGGCCGTGTTGTTTACTTCAAATACATCAGGTACTAACGCTGCCGCCTGTACGATCACTTTTACCGGGTTCTGAAAATAACTGGAGCCGGTTAACTGCAGGCTGCCGCCGGAGGGCTGGTGCAGTACCGCCAGCAGGTAGGTGCCCGGTGGGGCAGTGATGGCGGCCGCATTAAAATAAAGATAGGGTGCCAGGTATGTGTAGCCCGAAGGCAGGCCGCTGCTTTCATCCACGGTGCCGATGGATTGGGCAAAGCTGCCATCCAGGTTGTACAGGTTCACCTGGTACTGGCCGGTAAAAGTGGTGCTGCCATCATTCTGGATATTTACATTTACGGAAGCCGGTTCGCCTGCTGTAAAGGCGCCGGCCGGAATGGTTGTAATGGCTGAACTCACTTCGATATCATTGGGATTGATCACGCTGATCGCCGCATTGTTCACCAGGCTGCCGCTGTTTGCAACGGCCGTCCAGTTGCCGCCGGTGGGGCGGAAGTAGATACTAACGGTATAGGATGCCGGCAACATGGCAAAGATGCCGGTGCTGGAAAAAACAAGGCTGTTGGTATAATGAAAACCTGCCGGCAGATTTAAACCCGTTTTTATTTCCACGTAGTCGATAAAATTATTCGCATTGTCAAACACGGCCGCACAGTAATCACCGTTAAAGGCACCCGTGCCGCTGTTATTGAGATTGGCAGACACGGTGAAAGCCTGTCCATAGCCAATGGTAGCAGCAGAAGGAGTTACAAAATCGTAGAGTTGTATGTTATAAGACTGCGGTGTGGCCGCCGGCGGCTGAATGCCGATCACTGCCTGCTGGCCGCTGTTGTACCCGCCGGCACCGCCGCCCGTACCCACCCCACCCGGGTTAAGCGCATTTACCTGGAAATAGCCGTCAAAGGAACCACTCCATCCCCAGTTGAAATGAAAGAAATTATTGTTGTCGTACCCGTCATTTACAAAACAATGCCCGCCACCATTGCCAAAGCCGGCATAGATCACCGGTCTTGCGGCATCCAGTTCCCCCTTCAGCAGGGCGATCCATTGTGCATCGGTATAGTTAGCCCGCTCTACACCCTGCAGGCTGCTGCGGTAACCAAAATATGTTTTGAGGGCATACTCCGCACAGTTGGTAACCGGGCTCTGGGCGCTGATCACATAGGCGCCGCTTGATTGCGGGCTGTAGTTCATATCAACACTCACGCCTGCATGGTACATCAGCGTGGCTACGGCACCGTTAGCGCCGGTAAGCTGCAGCGGCATGGAGGCCCATTGATAAGTGGTGTTGCCAAAATTGGCAGAAAGCGTTCCATAGCCATTGTCGGGCGGGTTGTAGGAGTGAAAGCCCGTTCCCGTAGCCGGGTAATTCCAGTATTTCATTACCTGTGCCATGGCAGTGGCTACGCAACCGGTAACAGAACCACCAGGACAAAGCGCATTGTAATAGGGTAACTGGTCCCACTTGGTTTGTACCAGCGGGTTCACGCTGCTGGTATTGGCGGGCTGCTGCTGGCTGCTGTTGTTGCTGCGCAGTTGCTGCCATTGCGCTTTGATATCATCCGTTGCGGCAATGTGCTGCGTGGTGATCAGCAGGAGCTGTTTTTTATATCCTTCCAGCCATTTGGCGGTATTTTCCGGTATATGGGCCGGGTCAAAACTGCTTTCGAACGAATAGCCCAGCACGGGCGCAACCGCATCGTCGCCGGCAACGATCACGAAGCCTTTACTGTTGCTGAAATTAAAAACATAAAAGCAGGGATTGCCTTCCGGGTTACTGCCTGCCCGGGCCCTGTATACCAGCGTAAGACCGGGATCGCCGCCCGGCAGTGTATGACCCGTATTATTTTTTAACAGGAATGCCCTGCCCATGTTGATCGCAACATTTTCATCAACAGGATTGGCCATGCCGGCAATGCAGAGGAACAGGCAGCAGGAGAGGTAGAATAACTGTTTCATGTAAATTTTTTTCAGGTGGTAATATTATAAAATCGGCATCGAACGGCCTATACTATTTTCGGGGGATTTTTTTGAACAGGTTAGGGAGAAGCGGGCAGTGCCGGTTAAAGCATCCTGTGAGGGATTGCTTAAGCATCATCCGGCGGCGTTCAAACAGTTAATACTTCATTAAATTGCTTGCTGTAAAACTGCTGTAAGGATTTTACAAAATATATTTATCAAACAGCCACCCGCTTAAGCCATTCTTCTGAAAGCCCTGCTTAAAAATATTGTTGCCGACCTGCTGATCTACCTGGTACTAAGCGCAGGTACATTCGCCATGCTGCTCACCATCCTGCAGTATAGCAGCTTTCACACAGATACCGGTTTTTTACTGCAAAAGCAGGACTACCTGCACAACGATACCTGGCGTGCTGCCTTCTACATCCATGTGTTTTCCAGCATCTTTACATTGTGTGCTGGCTTTACACAGTTCTCCACGGTTGTTTTAAAGCAGCATGCAAAACTGCACAAATGGATCGGCAGGTTATATGCATATTATGTGATGCTTATCAATTTCCCGGCAGGTATGGTAATGGCCATCTATGCAAATGGAGAACTGCCCTCCAAAATTGCTTTTGTGATCCTCGATTGTCTCTGGTGCTGGTTTACTTACAGGGCTGTTGTTGCTGCAAGGGCAGGCGATATCCGCAAGCACCGGCGCTTTATGATACGCAGCTATGCACTCACGCTTTCTGCCCTCAGTTTGCGTACCTGGAAGATCGTGTTTTTGCATACGACTCATCTCGACTCCGAAACCATTTACATGATCGATGCCTGGATGGGTTTTGTACCCAACCTGTTGTTTGCCGAATGGTGGATACGAAAAGCTGGTACTGCCTTCTCCCGCCGGCGAAAAGCACAGCCCACATGGAAGAGGGTGCCTGATGATAAACAGTAGCGATGTTTACCTGCCCAGCGAAATGTTTTCGATGATCAGTAAAAAGATAAGAAAGGAAAACAGGGAAAAACAAAGCAGGAATACCGCAGCGCTTAATGCCAGGGCATAGGGCAGTTTCTTTTTTATAAAACCGGTATGTGCTTTCCGGGCGATGAGGTAAGAAGCCCATCCAATAATTCCCAGGATGATCAGTATGGCTAAAACAATGATTGGCATAAGCGTTTTTTAGAGCTGTGTAAAAGGGTAAGTTGAAATTAGCTAAAAATTGTATCGGCAGGTTTTTTAGCGGAGGCATTCTTTTTATTTAACAGTAAATTGTAAGGCGCCAACAAATGGATTTTACCCGGGGCCTCCCAGCATACAACCGATTGCCGCCGGCCGGATATTTTTGCATTACAGTCACTTATAAAAAATTGCCCCAACTACCTTATTTTTACCACCTAAAAAATCAATTGATTATGGCCTATAATTTATTAAAGGGAAAACGTGGCATTATAACCGGTGCACTGGATGAGAATTCGATTGCCTGGAAAGTAGCAGAGAAAGCACATGAGGAGGGCGCCAGTTTTGTACTCACCAATGCACCCATCGCCATGCGGATGGGGGAGATCAATAAGCTGGCAGAAAAAACAGGCGCCAGCATCATTCCTGCTGATGCAACCAGCGTGGAAGACCTCACGGCTTTGTTTATACAATCGCAGGAAGTACTGGGTGGAAAAATTGATTTTGTGCTGCACTCCATCGGCATGAGTGTGAACATCCGTAAAAAAATACCTTATACTGAAAGTAACTATGAATACTTCGCCAAAGGCATCGATGTAAGTGCATTGAGCCTGCATAAAATGCTGGCAGTTGCCAAAAAGCTGGATGCCATCAATGAATGGGGNNCCGCCCAGCGTACCTATCCTTTTTACACCGATATGGCCGATATCAAAGCCATGCTGGAGAGCATTGCCCGCAGTTTTGGCTATCATTACGGGCTCGAGAAAAAAGTGCGGATCAATACGGTATCACAATCGCCTACCAAAACCACGGCAGGAACAGGCATCAAGGGCTTTGGTGACTTTTTTGATTATGCGAATGCCATCGCCCCCCTGGGCAATG
>DDEU01000015.1 GCA_002336815.1 Chitinophagaceae bacterium UBA1946
GAAAAATGGTGGTAAGCTGGTGGACCAATATCCGCTTTGAAAAGAGTTTTACCAGGGACCTTTGCCTCCTGCTCAAAGCATCGGGTTGCATTGGTGTAAGTGGTGGACTGGAAGTAGCAGGTGACCGCTTATTGAAGCTGATACAAAAAGGGATCACCGTAGCACAGGTAGCAAAAGTGAACCGTCATTTTACAGAAGCCGGCATCATGGTGCATGCATACCTGATGTATGGTTTTCCTACGCAGACAGCGCAGGAAACCATCGACTCACTGGAAATGGTAAGACAGTTGTTCGAGGCCGGTATATTACAATCAGCTTTCTGGCACCGCTTTACCATGACGGCTCACAGCCCGGTTGGCATGGCGCCGGAACAATACAAAGTGGAAAAACTAAATAGTGAACCGGGAACCTTTGCCAACAATGATATCGATCATCTTGACCCCACCGGTGCCGATCATGAATTATTTAGTTTTGGTTTAAAAAAATCGTTGCTCAATTATATGCATGGAGCCTGTCTTGATCATCCGCTTTATAAATGGTTCGATTTTAAAACTCCGAAAACCAGCATTCCCCCGGATTATATCGCAAATGCGCTGCAGGAAGAAGAGTTGAATACTAAGTCCAATACAAAGATCTTCTGGATGGGGCACCAGCCAACAGTTGATATCTCTACCAAATCGAAAAAGGGCAATAGCTGGGAGGTATGCTCGCTAACTTTTCAAACAAAAAAAGAAGCGTTCAATATAAAAGTAAATGCAGCGGAAGGCAGGTGGCTGGCGGAGATGCTGCAGCAACTGGCATCGCAGGACAAACTGTTTACCTTGCAGGAAGTCAAAGAAAATTATGAAGCAGCAGGATTTGAGAATTTTGAATTGTTTTGGGATAACAAACCTGTGAATACCTTATACAAAGCAGGATTACTACAATTGTAATCAATGATCAACTAAGCATCTCTTCATCATGAAAAACAAATTGCTGTTCCTCGCAGCCCTTTTATTTTTTATTTCTGTAAACACAAAATATTTCTGGGAAGGCAAATTGGGAAACAAAGCTTTCCCTGTCTTCATGCTGCAGTTTCTGATCTATGGATTGCTTGCCGGTGGCTTATTCCGCCAGTTATATTTGTTGCTCAAAGAAAAAGGCGGCAAAAAAAGCCGCCTGTTACTGATCTTATTTTTATTTTTTGTACTCGCCAGTTCTTTTCTCAGGCCTGCCGGGCTCATCAATTTTGATGCATTGGAAGGAAAAGATGTTTTGATCGCCAGCAGGACGGGTGTTGCGAACTGCAATACCAATTTTAAATTGAAGGATAATTTTACATTCAAAGAAAAAACTTACTGTTTCGGAATCGAAGAATTCAAGGGTAAATACCGGCTTAAAAACGATAGTATATTCTTCATAGACCTTGATCCAGCTTCAATCAATTATTTCAGTTTTGCAGTTATCAAAAAAACAGCTGCTCCAAATGAACCGGCCACCTTGTTATTTTACAGGAAAGGAAATGACACCGTTCAGCAAACACTGTTTGTCAAAAAAAACCTGTTGCCAAAATAGCTCAGTTATTTCAGTACCGTCATTTGTTTTGTTGCAGCCAACACCCCATCCACATACAATGCATATTGATAAGTACCGGCATTAAAAGACGACAGGTTAATGTTCACAGAACCTTTTTTACCAGCCAATGAAATGCGCTGCATACTGCGACCCTGTTTATCGTTGATCAGTAGCTCGGCGAATCGGGAATTTGCCGGAGCTGAATAGGCAATGACCGTGCTGCCGACAGAAGGGTTCGGAACATTTTGTTGCAGCGATGCTCCTGTGGGAGTTGCAGACGTTTTGCTATTTTCCAGCACATTGATCTTCTCCTGCATTACTGTCAATTGCTCCTGCATTTCCCTGTTCTGAAGGCTTAACTCCTGCACTGCTTTTATTAGTGGCACTACTAGTTTCTCATAAGACAAACTATAATGATCGAGGTTGTTTTCAGGCACATGAACCCCGTTAAAAGTAAAGCCAGCCTTTTTTGCAGCCGCAGCTACTTCCTGGGCAATAAGACCTGTTTGCACAATGCTGCTACTTTTGGAACGCATTTTTTTGAACGCTTCTTTTCTTTTTGTTTTAATACTGTCGGGGAAACGCTGGCTTAAAAAAGCATCAAATTTGCCGGCATCAAAATTATATAATACAGGTCGCAACAAATTGATAAACGAAAGTCCGGCTACCTCTTCCCTGATATTGGTTTTAAACCGACCGTCAGAGGTAGTCCATGATCCGGCAGCAGATTCCACCACCGTTACATTCACATCACCCAGGCGGATCATATTGCTGCTACTGGCGATGCTGTTGGCACCGATAGCAGTGGCGTTTTGAAAAGCGGTATCTGCCACATCACTGAATGAGCCAATGGTAGTATTGTAAGAACCCGTGGTATTCGTATTTAATGAAGCAGTACCAAAAGCCGCATTGTAAGCACCGGTGCTGTTGTTAAAGAGGGAAAAGAATCCGTTCGCTGCATTATAACTGCCTTCCGGCTGGTTAATATTACTGGCGTTGGCACCATTATTCAGCAGTGCGCCGTTTCCAACCGCAGTATTGCCATAGCCGCTCAGGTTGTAATATAGTGTTCCGTTACCAAGGGCTGTATTTTCGATTCCATCGATGTTTGAGTAAAGTGCATTCTCTCCGATCGCACTGTTGTCGTAGCCGTTCGTATTTGAGAACAGTGCATTGGTGCCGTACACGGTGTTTGAAAATCCGCCAATGTTGCTGGCAAGGGCCTGCGATCCTACAGCCAGGTTTGAACTGATACCTCCGCTGCCCATGCCGATGCTTACGCCATTGATAATTGCATCACCACCAGCCACCTGCAGTTTCGCAGTTGCATTGTCTGTTCCGATACCGACATTGCGTGAACTGCAGTACACGGAATTGCCATTGCTGAGCCAGGCTGCATCTGCGGATGATTCAATATTAAAATTTGGATAACTACCGGTTATCTTTATCCCATTTCCTGCAACCAGTGTTACAATCTTGTCGGGCAGCGTGTTCACGATCCTGTTGTCCCTGATATTGATCCCGGCACCTGCACCGTAAGGTATAAAAGCAGTTGACTGCACCGAACCATTTGCAAATACAAGATTCGATAGGTAAATATTCTTCCATTTTAAAGCAGTACTGCCAAGATTGAGTGTATTGCCTGATGCCGGCAACAACGATGCATTTACAGAAGTAACGGTGTTAAGATTGGAAAGTTTGTTGTTGGCTGGTTGTTGAGCAATGGCAGATTGAGAAATAATAACAGCCATTGCAATGGCAAGGGGGTGTTTAAGATTCATAATTACAGTTTAAGTTTTGATAAGTAGCGGTAACGGTAATACTTCAACAAAAAATAAGCCTTATCATGAACGATCAGTCATTAACTAAACGTTACCCATACACGCAAACCTGTTTAGCCCGGGCGATAATGCACCATTTTTAAACTGTATTCAAGCAGGTTAAGTATAAAAGAAAAAAGAATGCAACCAATTGGCGGCTGTTGAGTTTCGGGTAAAATATAATTCTGAAAAAGAAGATCTATAAAGGTTGGTATCATTTGCGTTGAGCATATTCCCCAAAACGGCCATCAAAGCTACACTGTAGAAGAAATCATCATTCCTGGCTAAGGTAAAGACTATCATTGCTTTCTTTGTCGGTCACTTCCTCTTTCCACCTGTGCATGCCATGCTGAAGATTTGTAACCTGCATGAACCCCTTTTGTGTAAGCAGGTAGCTGGCAGCAGGGCTACGGTGGCTATGGGAACAGTACACAATGATCTCCCTGTTCCTGTATGCATCCAGTTCTTTGATCCTTTGTTCGAGTTGCTGCACAGGAATATTGATGGCGTTCTTTAACCGGCCAAATTTTTCGGTTGCCGTACCATTGAATTCTTCCGGCGTTCTTACATCCAGTAACAACACACTGTCTTTTCCTTTGGCCGCGATATGCCGGTAGAGTTCCGCCGGGGATACATTGTGGAATGTGATGGCCGATGCTTTCACCCGTTGCATGCCGCACTGGCTGCAGTTTCCGCCTTCTGTTGTACGAATGGAATCACAATCGTATCCACAGGGAAGACATACATAGTCACCCGTGAGTTTACCTGCCCTTGCAGTACCGGATGATTTTGAGTCAACGTTTGAGCAACTGTGCAGCAATACCGCGGCTATAATGATGGTGAAGCGTTGTTTCATTGAAACTTGTTTTCCTTTTACAATATCTTTATACGATCATCACCTTACGACCCGTTTCTGCAGCTTCATAAATAGCGTTGAGCACTTTCATATCCTTCCATCCCTCTACACCGGCAATATGATCGGGCAATGGTTTACCGGCCAGTATCACTTTTGCAATTTCATCCATCTGCGTTTGCTGCTGGTTGATCACTGGAAAATTCATTTCGCCCCGGGAACTCCGGCCTTTGAACGGCCCATAACTGATGGCCGGGCTCAATTCAAAAAAACCATTTTCTGCCCCGGCATATACCCGGTCTATCTGGCAGTTGTAAGTGCTGGAAGAAGTGGCCACCGCACCACCCGGAAATTCCAGTTGCCAGGTGATGAGCTCTTCCACTTCCCTAAATAATTTTTTATTGGTCACCGGGCCAAACTGCGCCGTAACAGCAACAGGTTCCTCTCCCAATACATACCTGCTGCACTGCACAGAATAAATGCCGAGATTCATCAGCGGACCACCTCCGGACAAAGCTTTGTGCAGGCGCCATTCATCCGGGTCGCTGGTTCTGTAACCGAGCGATGACTCGATCAGTTTAACCTGGCCAAAAACCTTCTCCTGCCCCAACCGCTTTATTTCCATATTATAAGGCTCAAAATGCAGGCGGTATCCCATCGCAAGCTGTACGCCCGCTGCTTTACAGGCTTCCATCATCTCTTCACAATCTTTGGCAGTAATGGCCATGGGCTTTTCAACGATCACATGTTTACCGGCCTTTGCAGCCCTGATGGTATATTCCTTGTGCATCGAATTGGGGAGCACCACGTATACAAGATCAATGTCTTTGTTATGAATGAGTTCATCAAAATTTTGGTAGTTATAGCAATTTTTATCGGGCAGGTTGTATCTCTTCTTCCATTCCACTGCCTTTGATGCTGTACCGGTAACAATGCCCGCCAGCCTGCAGTGCTTTGCCACTTCCAGCCCTTCCGCCAGGTATCCTGCATAGCGGCCCAAACCACAGAGAGCGATGTTTAATTTTTTTTCTTCCCCTGACATATTAGACGGGGTAATAAATGAAGGCAATGTTGCGGCGGCAGCGCCCATGCCAACCTGCTGCAAAAACGAACGGCGGGAAAAATTTTTCATGGTGTTAATTTTTTTCTGGCAATGATGGTTTCGCTAAAATGAGAAAAATGTGGCTCACCTGCAAAGATGTTGACATCATTTTTTTAAAGGGCAATAATTGCGTATGACAACGATTAATGCAGGATGAAATATATATTTTAAACCTTGCCCACTTATTTTTGCCGCTACTAAAATGACATTAAAGCATAAAATATACCACCATTACCTTCAACTGGCCCGGCAAAAAGTGCTGCAACTGCAGCAGGTGCTGGCCGACTTAAAAGAAACGGGCAGCAATGAAACCAAGAGTACGGCCGGCGACAAGCATGAAACCGCTTTGGCAATGTTGCAGATAGAGCAGGCACAAAAGCGGGAGCAATTGAAAGAAGCACAGGCTCAGCTGGCAGCCCTGAACAAGATCAATCCTGCTGTTACAACAGTGCGTATCGTACCCGGCAGTTTGATAAAGACCAACCGTGGCTACCTGTTCATGAGTACGGCACTCGGTAAAACGGTGATAGGAGATATCGCTGTTATTGCGCTGTCGCCTCAATCTCCGCTCGGCTTAAAACTGCTCACACTAACGGCGGGCGCTACCACAGAAATCAACAATAATCCGTATATAATTGAAAGCGTTGAATAAGCTGCTGTAAACAATTTATCCTTTACATTTGGCACTGCCACCATGGTTACCAACAGGCAACTACATTTGAAGATCACTATTACCATTGCAAAACAGATCAACAGCATTCAGCAAAGCTGGGATGCTTTTTTGCCTGCAGCACACCACCTGGAAAGCCGCCACCTGCAGGCTTTTGAAAACGCCGGGATCGAAAACATTCAATGCAATTACATCCAGGTGTTTCTTCAAAATGAACTGATCGGCATATTGTACCTCCAGCAGTTTTCGTTTGAACACCAGCACCTCAATTTTAACAGCAATCCTACCCTTTCATTAAAATTGCTTCAATTTATTTTACCGGCCAGGATACCTGTATTGATCTGTGGCCACCTGTTCAGGATCAATTTTGAAGGATACTATTTTAAAGATGAAACACAGCAATCTTATTTATTTGAAGCGATCGATCTTTTTTGCAGTCAAAGCCGGTACAAACCCCGTGGTATCATTATAAAAGATTGCACGGGCAACTTCAGGCAAAAGGACTGCCGCCTTTTTAATTACCGCTACTTTGATGGCGATGTTACGATGGAAATCAGCAGGAAACCGGAATGGCTGAGATTTGAAGATTATACCAGCAGCCTTAAAAAAGATTACCGCCAGCGGGCAAAAAAAATACAGCATAATTTTGACGGCATCTGTACCAAAGAATTAACTGCCGGTGAAATAAGGGAGCAGGCAGCGATCATTGAACAATTGTACTGGAACGTGGTGAACAGGCAAACGGTAAAACTGGGAACGATCAACGCCGCTTATTTATATGAATTGAAAAAAGACCTGCAGAAAGATTTTGAATTTCATGCGATGTACCGGAACGGACAAATGGTTGGATTTTATACATTCATTTTTTACAAGGAAAGTATGGAAACGCATTTTATCGGCCTGGATTACGAAGTAAATAAAAGCCACAATCTTTACTTCAATATCCTGTTCATCAGCATCCGGAAAATGATAGAACAACAATGTGAACTGCTGGAACTGGGTCGCACGGGCAGAGAAGCAAAGGCAAACGCCGGGGCCTTACCAAGACAGGTTTTCAACTATATCAAGGTAAACAATTTGCTGGTTGATCTTACCATCAATTTTTTCAGGAAACGGTTTAATTCAATTGCCAATTATAACTTAGCCGAAAGAACTGTTTTTAAATGAAGAAACTGAAACCATATTTTTTGCCCGCAGCCTTTGTACTATTACTGGCAGGTTGGGCAGGCAGAAAGCACATCCGCAACCTGTTTCCGCCTGCAATGAAGTTTTCGAACAACCTGCTTACGACGGTAGATGGTCAGCAGCCACTCCGGATCAATGATCTCAGGGGCAGCGTAGTGATCGTTTCCTGCTTTCAAACATGGTGCATGGATTGCGCCAGGGAAACGCCTGTATTGAATGAACTGGCTGCCACGATTCATTCACCCGCATTTAAAGTAGTTTATATCACTGATGAAGATGAGCAAAAGATCAATGGCTTCCGAAACCGGTTCGCCAGTAACAATATCCTGTTCACCCGTTCAGCCACGATGAAGGAACTTGGTATCAGCGTTTTCCCTACCACTTACCTGCTCAATAAAAAAGGCGAAGTGGTAACAGTTAAGTTCGAAGGATACGACTGGCTGCAACAGGCTGACAAGATCAGGGAATTGCTTGCCCTGTGATGGTATCTTCAGCAATGCTGAACAAGCAGTTTACTTACTCAAATATCTTTTCTTCCCTGGTAAGCTGACCCAATTCATTCAAGCCTTCCACAATCACCCTTAATCTTTTGCAATTGTCGCTGTTGTAAAATGGCAGCGTAATGCGGCGAACATTTTTATCAATAAAGATATTGGGCGACCAGAATAAGGTAGTGCGAAAATCTTTTGCCAGCGGATCGTTATTATTGGCACTATAGTCGGGCGAATAAAATTCCCTGATCACAGAATAGCCATATAATGTTACAGAAGGCAGACCAGTGAAAGATGAATTGTCGCCACCTTTTTTTGTATAGATCGCAATGGCGCCGCCGGCACCACCGCCGATTGCCCCCATGAATGGAGGACGGAAGACCTTTATCAGCGCCACATCAGCCATACTGATCGATTGCAGCATACTTAAGTCGCTTTGTGTTTCATTTAAAAAGAAAGTGGTAGGACTTCCACGCCAGGTAGCACTGCCATCGCCGGTTGTGGTGATCTGCAAACCGGCTACTTTACCCTGCAAATAGGCCAGCACACCAGTGGAACTTCTTGCAAGAGGATCATCTCCTACAGCAAATGAGTAACCATCGCCGCCGCCAAAAAAACCGGATGTATATTCTTCTTCAAGCTTTTGCTTTGGCGTCTTTGATTTTGTTTTGATCTTTACCTCATCCATCAATTGCACTTTCACAGCTGCTGCTTCCTGTGTGCGGCGAAGCGCTGCAAGGTTACCCGTTTTCGCCAATATGCTGCTGTCGGTTTTATCCGGCAGGTACATGTTTCCGAGCAGGCTTTTGCTCAGCAGCGGCGCCTTTAAAAAACTGCTCTTAAAATTAAACGAAGCGCTGCTGGTAAGATTTTTATCCTTGTCATTACTAAACTGGTAATACAATTTTGCCGTATCAAAAAAGTAAAGCCCTGATTGTTCAAAATCGCCCTTTTCGCCCAATGGCATCGTAAAAAAGGAAGGCTTTCCGTTCTTTGTTTTGAGGATACCATTGAGATCCCGTCCATAATAAGCGGATCTTGAAAGACCGATCACTTTGCCTGAAACGGAAAGATAATTTTCCGGCAGGTAATTGAGTGTTGGCCATTTTTCTGCCAGCAGGTCCTGCCATTTGAAGCGCCGCCAGCCATTCGTCATCATCACCAGGTCGAGGTGTTGTTTTACAGAATCTTCATCAGCAGAAAAATAATAAGCAGGATTGTATACATATCCTTTCAGATCGCTGCTGAGCAACAATTGGGTAAAAATGTTCTCTTCGTTTTTGCTTACCGGGTTGATATCGGCATCAGTAACGGCAACGGATAGGTTACTTAATAAAGAACCGCCCACATCAACCTGTATCACGTTGCGGCCACGTTTTACGATATTCTTTTCAACCAGGTGCAGGTCGGTGATAAAGGAATAATTATTGTTGTTTACAAATACCAACCGTTCTGCAACCGGCACCATGGCTGCATTAAAAACAGTGATCTGCAATACGCCATCGGGCATACTGTCGGTTACGATCGGCGCTGTTACAGTAGTTTTTTTTGCCATGTTGATAAGGGCGCTGTACATCAGGCGCTGCTGCATTTGTGCCACCACCGTAAATTTAGTGAAGGCGGGTGCTGCAGAATCAGGTCTTGTCAGGGTGAAGTGCAGTTTGTTTTCAGGAAAGCTGGCGGCCAACACTACTCCTTCCTTTTTTGCAGCAGGCAACGGGGTTTCATGCAACTTGCCCAACTTATCTTTCCATAGAGCTTTATAGGTTTCACCGGCCAATGGCTGCAATGGAAATATTCCCATCCCATCATGAATGGCTGTAAAAGAAGCAATGACCTTGTTCTTATTGTTTAAAATATCTCCCTTGATAAAAACAGGCGTTCCTTCCTGGTCCGTGGCTTTAAAGGCCACGTGCGATTCGAGTGATTCGATAAGATCCCCTCCTTCAGGAAAAAACACTAGGCTATATGCAGGAACGATGGCAGTTTTTTTAACGGTCGCTTTTTTAGGAATGATGTTGAGCGGCTTTACAGATAAAAGACTGGAATCGAAATTCAGCATCCAGGTGGTATAGGCCCGGATAAACAAACGGGTATCGGGCATAGAATCCGGTATCACAAAATCAGAAGCTCCACCGGATAAAATAACAGGCATCATTTTTCGCTGAAGCACTGTGCCCTTATCATTGATCAGCTCTGCAAACACAGTTTTGCTGATGGCGGAGGGTAGGTTATCGGCAGCAATATAGGTTTTGAACCAGATGGTTTCACCACTGCTGTAGGCATTTTTATCCGTTTGAATGTAGATCTTCTCCTGTAAATATTTAGTTTCTGCAGTATTGAGGATATCCGGGATTTCCTGGGCGTTTACTGTGATACGAACGCCTGTGAACAGCAATAAAAAACTAAGTGCTTTATAAAACCTGGTGTACATGAACAGTTATTTGGATTTGATTTATGCCTGTATAATAGAAGCGATAAAGATAACCATAAAAATCCTTGTACTGCCTGCTGTACAAATGCGGTTTAACATATCCATTACAAACAGCTAACTTTAATTCTGCATCCAATAAACTTTCTCTCATGAAGCAGATACCGGTACTTATCTTCCTGTTGATCTCAACCGCCGGTTACGGCCAGCTGATCACGGATTCGATATTAGTTGAAGGTCATTACCGGGTCTTTCAATATGTTGAACCGAAAAAAAAGCCAGTCAACGGGAGCCTGCTTTTTATCATGCATGGCAGCGGAGGCAGCAGCAGTGAGATGATAAAACGGGCTGCCAAATTACAGGCCACTGCTGAAACAGAAAAATTGCTGATCGTGTACCCCAACGGCTACCAGCATTACTGGAACGAATGCCGTAAATATTCTACAGCAGTTGCCAATAAGGAAGACATTAATGAACAGGCATTCTTTACAGCTATGATCGACACCTGCAGTAGGAGATTCCGCATCAATAAGAGCAATGTGTATGCAGCAGGATTTTCCGGGGGCGGACACATGGCCTATAAACTGGGGCTTACCATGCCGGGTAAGGTAAAAGCGATCGCCGCTATTGTTGCCAATATGCCCGACTCTGCTTCCTGCGATTGCGCACTGTCAGGCAAAGCCCTGCCTGCGCTTATCATCAATGGAACGGAGGATAACGTGAACCCCTACAATGGCGGTGAAATGTTCGTGAACAAGGCCAGCTTTGGTGTGGTAAAAAGTACAGAAAACAGTTTTCATTACTGGGCATCACTGGCAGGTTATACAGGCGATCCTGTAAAAACACTGTTGCCGGATACCGACACTGCCGATCATAAAACCATTGAACAGTACAGCTACCGTCAGGCCAATAAACCACCTGTTACCTTATTAAAAGTGATCGGTGGCAAACACGATTACCCGGGAGATATTGATGTGTATGTTTACGCCTGGGAATTTTTCAGATCATTAAAATAATACCACCGGTAAAACAATAGCACATCCTGTTCACAAATCCACTACATTAGGTGCTTAATTTATTTTATAAAACGGTATCACCATAGGATAACATTGGTCTTGTTTGCATTGATTGCATTTTCCAATTTTCATGCAAACGCAAATCATTTCCCCAATCCACCAGGTAAGCACAAAATAACATCTATTAGTTTTCAAACCCTGCAGGCGGCGCCAGGTACAGATACTTTAAGTTGCATCATACCCTTCAGTCGTGCCGGCAACCTCATCATCCTGAGAGCCAAAGCAGACACCACTGATGGCAATTTCATTTTAGATACCGGCGCACCCGGCCTTGTGCTCAACATCACTTATTTCCGCGACTATCCTGCAACGGTTGCAGAAAATGAAGAACAAACCGGTATCACCGGCGCTGTTGCAGCAGTTACAAAAACGCAGGTAAGCGAATTGGCCCTGGGATGCATTAAAACCAATATGGTTGCTGCCGACCTGCTCAATCTTGGTCACCTGGAAACTGTAAAAGGAATCAGGATACTCGGCCTGCTGGGGTTATCGGTATTCAAACAATTTGAAATGATCATTGATTACGAGAACAGTTTACTCTACCTGCACCGGATCGGGAAAAAGGAAGCTGCCTCTTATAAACATGCAATGCTAAAGGATACCGCCGCCTACAGTACCGTGCCGATTGAAATATGGAATCATAAAATTTTAACCACTACAGTGCTTGCAGGAAAAAAATTAAAACTGATCATCGATTCCGGTGCCGAGTCGAGCAAACCATTGTTCAGTTCGGACAATATTACAGACCCGGCAGAAAAGATCATCTTTACCTCCGATGAAGGAAGTAATGTAACAGCACCTGCCAACCAGGTACACTTTGGATTCAACCGTTATAAAAACAAGGCACCCTTTGCCGTTAGTGACTCTATCGTCAATTTTTTCCTGCGGGGCAATACCAACGCCAACAGCGTAAAACTGGCCGGTTCTTTTACAAGGTGGCAACATGGAGCTTTGGCGATGACTAAAACTGACAGTGGCTGGATCGCAAGGGTCAAACTTGCTGCAGGCAAACACCTGTATAAATTTATTATCGACGGAAACTGGACGGTAGACAGGGATGATATCAATAACGAGAATGATGGCATGGGCAATGACAACTCGGTATTTTATAAAACCAATTATACTTTCAAATTGGATGGGTATTCAACTGCAAAAAGAGTGTACCTGGCCGGCAGTTTTAATGGCTGGCGGGAGAACGAATTGCAGATGCAGCGCACGCCAACCGGGTGGGCAATACCCGTATATCTTTCTGAAGGCACACATACCTATCGCTTTATCGCCGATGGCAATTGGTTTGCTGATCCTGCCAACCCCGACAAACTTCCTAACGAATTCAATGAATACAATTCGGTGATCCGTTTAGGCAAACCTTATATATTTAAGCTGGATGGATTTGCCAATGCAAAAAAAATAACGATACTGGGTTCGTTTAACAACTGGAAAGAGGATGAACTTTTTATGAACCGGACCGCTACCGGTTGGGAACTGCCTTATACACTGGGGCCCGGCAGCTATGAATACAAGCTAAAGATCGATGATAACTATGCCGGCGACTCCCTTACCCAAGGTAATCTTGCGTTAGTGATCAGTCCCAATTTTACTTTCAGGTTAAAGGGATTTGCCGATGCAAAAACCGTTTGTGTAAGTGGCGACATGAACAACTGGAACCCGGTTTCTTTCCGCATGAAACGGCAGGGTGATGAGTGGATATTTAATGCCCACCTCAACAAAGGGAAGCACATCTATAAATTTGTGATCGATGGTAAATGGATACTTGATCCTGCCAATAAATTATGGGAACAGAATGAATATGGCACCAACAATTCGGTGCTGTGGATAGAAAATGATTAAGGAGTCGGGACTAAAGAGGCTTTTGAAACCAACTACAAATATTTTCTAATATTACCGCTGGCCACAACCGGGTTGCTTTCCCGGCGGGTAAAAAAAGTAACACAACCACCAACATAGCTGTAAGCAGGAATGACCTGGAAAGAAAAACTGCTTTCAAAATAAAATATTATCCTATAACTTTATAGTCGCTGCCGGCCATAGAACACAGCGCACCCACTAACCTGTTACTACCCCAACCCTACCCTGCGAAAAATGATGACGCTTACAGAAAGGCATGACGAATGTCAGTTTTTTTTAATACCCCCTTGTAGACCTTTAGTACAGCAAACGATGATAAAGCTTGCAACTATGTTCATCATTTATAAATCTAAAACATTTTACAATGGTTACAGAAACCCAACACCGCACACTCATCGATGAGTGCAAAGCATGGTATGACCAGCTCACTACATACCGCACCAAGCTCAATACCCTTAAAAATGAACTATATTATTTTGCACCGGGCAAAACAGAACAGGACACGCTCATCGGCATTGAACACTTTCACAATCAATTTCACATTCAACTCATCAACATTCACGATCTTAAACACGAGATCAAACACCATGTGGTGGAGGCAGAACGGCATCCAAATTTTGGTCATCGCATACCACATCACTACATAAAAGACAAACTGGATATGCTGCTGGGCGACCTGGACAAACTGGAAGAAGACTTCCACAACTTTATAAAACAATAACGCCATCTAATCACCAGCCAATCTGCATAAGATTGGCTGGTGGCTTATATGGATGTTCACTTCAAAAGTTCTTATGGCTATGTTCACAAAAAGAGGCTATAAAAAGTGGCTTCCCACTTTTAACAGTAACTGGGTTAGCCGCCTCTTTTGGTTCGGTGCCGCCGAAGGCGGAATTCAAAAAAATGCAAAGCATATTTTTTTGAAAGAAGCAAAAGCAGCGGCGTTCCAGTTACGCATTCCGATAGCTATCGGAACGGCTGTGGAGGCAAACTTTGCAACCTGCAAAACCCCATAAGAAGGTAAAATCTTTCACAATAAAAATTCATTGCTATGCCAACCTACGACTCCAACCATGTAAAAAACATCGCCCTGCTCGGGCATGCAGGCTGTGGTAAAACCACTCTTGCCGAATGCATGCTCTTTGAAGCAGGCATCACAAAAAGACGCGGCAGCATCGCCGGAAAAAATACGGTAAGCGATTACCACGAACTGGAAACAGAAAGACAAAGTTCCGTCTTCTCCTCCCTCATGCACACCACCTGGAAGGATTACAAGATCAATATCATCGATACACCCGGCTACGACGATTTCATCGGCGAAGTGATCAGCGCACTGCGGGTGGCCGATACCGGTGTGATCGTACTGAATGCCACACAAGGCGTTGAAGTGGGTGCCGACATTATCTGGGAATACACCGATACCTTTAAAACACCTACTGTTTTTGTAGTAAACAAAGTGGATGCAGATGGCGCAGACTTTGATAAAACCTTACGGGAAGCCAAAACACATTTTGGTGGCAGCGTAGTGGCGGTACAATACCCTGTACAAACCGGTGCCGCATTTTACCAGATCATTGATGTGCTGAACATGATCATGTACCAATTTGGCCTGGAAGGCGGCAAACCACAAAAATTGCCCATCCCTGAAAACGAGAAAGAAAAAGCAGAACAACTGCACAAAGAACTGATCGAGACCATCGCCAGCAACGACGAAGGCCTGATGGAAAAATATTTCGACAAAGGCGAACTTACCGAAGAAGAAATGAAAGCCGGCCTGCACACTTCCATGATCAGGCACGACATTTTTCCACTATTCTGTGCATCGGCAGAAAAAGACATGGGCAGCGGACGCATCATGAGTTTTATTGATTATGTAGCCCCGGCACCCACTGAAATGCCTCCACAGAAAACAAAAACAGGCGGCACCGTTAGTTGTGATGCGAATGGACCAACCTGCCTCTTTATTTTTAAAACCATCATTGAACCACACATCGGCGAATTGAGTTTGTTCAAAGTGTACAGCGGTACCATCAAGGCCGGCAGCGACCTGGTAAATGAGAACACCGGCGTAACAGAAAAATTCAACCAGCTGTTTTTGCTGGAAGGTCATAACCGTGTGCCGGTGCAGGAACTGGTGGCAGGAGACATCGGCGCTACCATTAAACTGAAAAGCACCCATGTGAACAACACATTGCACGACAAGGGTGCCAATATAGAACTGGTGCCGATTGAATTCCCTCATCCCAATGTTACCGTGGCCATCAGCACAGTGAACAAAGGCGACGAAGAAAAATTATCACAGGCATTGCATACACTGCAGGAAGAAGATGCCACCGTGCGGTTTGAAGTATCTCCCGAATTAAAACAAACGCTGCTGCACTGCCAGGGAGAACTGCACCTGAAAGTATTGCAATGGAAGATAGATCATATACACAAGCTGGAAGTAAAACTGGAGAAACCCAAGATCCCTTACCGGGAAACCATCAGCCGCCGTGCAGAAAGCAACTACCGCCACAAAAAACAAAGCGGTGGAGCCGGACAGTTTGCGGAAGTGTACATGCGCATTGAGCCATGGTACGAAGGCATGCCTAACCCGGATGGACTTAACCTGCGCAACAAAGAAGAGTTTGACCTTGATTGGGGTGGAAAGCTCGTATTCTGCAATTGTATTGTTGGTGGCGCTATCGATGCCCGTTTCCTTCCTTCCATCTTAAAAGGTGTAATGGAAAAAATGCAGAATGGTCCGCTCACCGGTTGTTATGCACGTGACATACGGGTAAGTGTATACGATGGGAAAATGCACGATGTAGACAGCAATGATATCTCTTTTAAAATTGCAGGACTGCAGGCTTTCCGCCAGGCATTTATGGAAGCAGATCCGCAATTACTCGAACCCATCTATACCGTGGAAGTGCTTTGTCCTGATGAAATGGTAGGCGCTGTAATGGGCGATCTGCAAACACGTATGGGCGTAGTTGAAGGCATGGATGCGGAAGGGCATTTTCAAAAGATCGTTGCCAAAGTGCCACTGGCACAGATGCACCAGTATTCATCTTCTTTAAGAAGCCTCACACAGGGTCGTGCACGCTTTAACATGCGTTTCGATTCTTATTCACCGGTGGCTTACGAAGTGCAGCGCAAGTTAACTGAAGCACATAGCAAACATGAATTGGTGATGGAGTGATCTTCTATTAGCTCAAATTAAAATAACATCTCAAATCTATCCTGGCACTGCCGGGATAGATTTTTTATTTAAACAAGTTGCTACAGAAAACCAGCACACTAAATTAGTCGCTCTAACCAGTTTCTTACAATAGGCGAGTGAAAAAGAAGTCGCATTACGACAAGCAAATTAATAAGGCGGCATCCATCAATGCCCACCAAGAGGCGTTCCGAATAAGCCCACGGCCAGTTCCAGCCAAATGAGCAATAACAACAACAATAATATCCCGCAAATGAGGATGCGGTATTTTGTTTGCTTTACTTTTCTCAAAACAAACTCACAGGCAAACCCGGTTACAGAAAGCAATACTCCAGCCACCAAAAAATCACCGGCTGTCCAGCTTACCTCATCAGTAAAAAGCATTGCTGTCAGCGGGATGAGCAGGAGGATCACGACAATGATCAAGATTATAAAAAGTCTTTTGTTTTGCATAAATAGCGGAAGGGATCGTAAAACAGGTTCCCTGCAAAACTAAACAAATCATTTTCTATTTCACTGGTATCGATCAAAATGGCAGTTTCAAAAGATCACCGGTACTTTTTGTGTGTGAAGTATTTTGATTGATCAAATGCTGTCCATGCACATTCACTGTGATTTGTCCTTATTGCAAAAGGGGTTCGTGAAAAACACGAACCCTTATAAAAGAATTTAGAAAATTGCCGGATCACCTGCTAATCACTATCCTGCTAACTACAGGATGATCGCTGTTAAAGATTGTTACAAAATAAACACCCGGTGCAATGTTGCTGGTATTGAACTGCTGCACAAGACTTGTGAGGCTCGCTTTGATCAGTATCTTTCCATGCACATCAGATAACGTCATCTGCACAGGTGCCTGACGGGCCATCAGTTCATTATACCCGGATCGTTCAATTACAAATTGGTTTACTGCCGGGTTCGGGTATACGCTGAAAGTTTTGCCGGCATCATCAACGGCTTCATCCTCAATTGCATTCAATCCAGGGCGTTCCTCTGCAATGTTAATGCTGTAATCTTCCGCTTCGCCAAAACCGAATGCACCACAGGCTGCTGCATGTTTGTCAGACCGTACAGTCACACGCATTTTCTTTGTGCCTGCTGTTGTACCAGCAGGTACCCTCACGTAGAATTTGGTTTTTACATTGGTTGGATAAGTGGGCGCAAATACCATTTCACCTGCGTCAGCAAAATCTCCATCAGCATTCCAGTCTACATATACAGTAATGTACAGGCCTGTATGGTCGGCCAAATTGTAAGCAGGAGTAATGCTAAGCCCGATCAGTTTACCCGGTGCACTGGTTACGGTAAAGTTTGAATAGTCAGCATACCCGCTGAAACCACTGCTGTGATCAAATCCATAACAGGCAGCAACATTACCGATAAAGCCCTTGTTACCGTTGTCAGCGCCTGCTGTGCAATAAAGAACGCTGCAGTCAGCCGGGATGCCGCTTTCCACTCTCACAGGCCCGTTTAACAGTACCGCAGTATTGCCTAAACTGCTGTAGTCCATTACGCTGTCGCCTGCAGATTCATCTAACCTGTAGTAATTGATAAGATGTTGAAACAAAGCGTCCGTATTGGTGAGCCTGCGGCACATCCTTTCCTTTATCTGTGCTTCACTTAAAGCAATTCCCCATATCCTTATCTCATCCACGCTTCCCTGGTAATGGCCGTAAGCACCACCGCCAAACTCTGAATCCGCTACAAACACTTTCAACCGGTGGCTCGTAAGCCCGGTTTTTACCTTTACCCCGTTTACATACAGTTCAGGCTGACGATTGGTGTAAACGACTGCAATGTGCGTCCAGCCGATTATTATACCCGACCAGGCCAGTATCGGTGGCATATAATAGTTACCATGTTCAAAAACGCAAACACCATTGTTGCCAACCGTTAAACCGGCAGAAGCATAGGTGTCAGCATTTCCAAAATATCCGCCATACGGGGGAAATATTAAATACCTGTTGCTGCCTCCATAAAAAGGCGAGCCTTCCGTGCTCCCGATATTCTGGTTGTAAACAGTGATCGCAGCAGTGGGATTCACCCAGGCTTCAATGGTAAAATTATTGTACACAGTGGTTTGCTGGTTAACCGATAGCATGGCGTCGTCAACACCATCAAAGCGTAGTGCATTTCCGCCATTGCTACCGGGTGTTTGAGCAGATACTGCTATCAAACAAACCAGTCCTGTTAAAATAGTAATTACTCTTTTCATAAAATCATTTTTTATTGCATCATGGATTGATTAAAAATTACCATGACAAAGATGGTACGCCAGCAGCAAAGCGTTAATGACGGCTATTGTAAAAAACATGATAATAGTCAACCTGGCAGCGGCAGCACCTGCGAAAAATCAGTACCATTTTAAGCACCGCATGTAAGCAATAATGCTGAACTTAGCTAAAGCTGCGTTCCTCCACGCAGGCTGGAAAATTGTAATCAACAATGAGCGTTCACCTGCTGCTGACCAATATAGCCAAACACATCACACTCACAGAAGAGGAACAAACACTCTTCTGTAGCATGCTGGAGGTAAAAACCCTGGAGCCGGGTGATTTTTTATTGCGGGAGGGAACTGTTTGCAGGCATACCAGTTTTATCAGCAGGGGTTGTTTAAAAACATACCAGCTCGATGAGAACGGGTTTGAACACATTGTTGATTTTTTGATAGAAGAATGGTGGGCGGATGACCTCTATAGTTTTTTTACCGGTACGGCTGCTACCTGCAACATCCGGGCAATAGAACATACAGAACTGCTGCAGATCAGTAAAACAGACCTGGAAAACCTGTATCAAACCATTCCAAAGTTTGAGCGTTTCTTCAGGATACTTTTCCAATATGCTTACATCGCACAAAAACAGCAGATCAATTTAATGTTGTCTGCCACCGCAGAAGAAAGGTATAGCTCCTTTCTCAAAAAGAAGCCCTATGCCATTAAAAGATTTTCTCAAAAAGACATTGCTGCTTATCTTGGTATCACGCCGCAGTTCTTTAGCAGCATGAAGAAAAAACTTGGATGACTTAATGTAGATTAACTTTTACTACTGCCGGATTTCTTTTTTTTACCTGGATTAAATCAATTGATATGACCAGGACAAAATTATTGCAGGCTGAAAAGCTCACGCTCCAGTTGTTTGAAGCAGTTGAAAAAAGTAACTTGATCGTTGCCGGCAAAACCGAATCACAACTTTGCCTGGAAGTGTGCGATATGGCATCCCGTCAGTTTGGAATCAATGAACACTGGCATAAAAAAATTGTAAGGGCTGGCAAAAACAGCACTTGTATTTATCCTGACAACCCGCCTGATGAAACAATACAAAACAATGATACTGTCATCCTCGACTTCGGTCCTGTTGTGGAAGGTTACGAAGCCGATCTTGGCCGCACGTATATTCCGGGAGATAACGCCCGCCTATTAAAGATGAAGCAGGATGTGGAAAAAGCCTGGTATCAAACACAGGAATGGTATCACCGGCAAAACTCTTTAAAAGCCTCCACCCTGTTTCAATACGTTGTTGGCAAAGCCGGTGAATTCGGCTGGAGCTTTGGGGGAGAAATTGCCGGCCATATCGTTGGCAAATATCCGCACGAACAACCGGCTGATCCTGCAAGCCTGGAACTGGATATTCATCCCTCCAACCACAACGATATGTTTTTAACCGATGCCAATGGTGAGCCAAGGCACTGGATACTGGAGCTCCTGTTCATTGACGAACAAAGCCAGCGGGGTGCTTATTTTGAACAATTACTTTAACCCTCCCGGCAGCCTGCAACCACAAAACCTATTCTTCATAGGTAATAAAAATTTTAATGGCCTTACCCATTACCGAACCGCTTTGCACATTTGAGAGTACACCCACAGCGATGGATGCGCCTGAACCACCACCGTTGGGATCGGTGTTTACTGTGTACACAAAGCCGGCATTGGGCGAATGGGGAAGTATATCGTAGCCTGCGGCATCGACCAGTACGCTGATGGATAAAATTTTATCCCTGTTAAGTCCATGTGGTATAAACACAAAACCATTGGCTGCTGCCGGTGTATTGTAACCCGTTATTTTTTTTGTTTTGATCCTTGGGGCACCATCAGTACTTTCCCCCAATCTTACATATCCGTTGATATCCGTATTGCCGTTTTTATAAACTACCATTGCGTTATGGCGGTTTGCTAAATTCAATCCGTTACCGAGATACAATAAGGGATCTGCGGCAGACCAACTCACTGTATTGGAAACGCCCACGCTGTCATTAAACCGGCCAAGGGCAAGCGATGCGTAAGCAAATGCGGTGGAATTTTCACCGGCGGCCATCGAGGCCACTCCCCTGGCGGTAGTATTGGTTCCCATTGCGGTGGAATAAGTGCCGGCCGCATCAGTACTGTTTCCCATTGCTGTTGAAACGTAACCTGAGGCCACACTACTATATCCCATCGCCGTAGCAATAGCCCCTGAAGCGTTCGTTTGGTTGCCAAAAGCAGTAGAATTTACAGCATCAGCAATCGCCCTGTCGCCCAGGGCGGTGGAATTTTGACCTGATGCCGTTACTCCATAGCCGATCGCAGTTGACCACACCCCTGATGCAGTTGCGTTATAACCGATTGCTGTAGACCAATTGCCCGCTGCCGTGGAGCTGGTACCAGTAGCAAATGCAACTGCACCTGTTGCTTTTGTACTGCTGCCCATTGCTGTGGAAGACACACCTGAAGCAGTAGTGCTCACACCTGAAGCAAAACTTCCCAATCCAATCTTTGTTGTATTCCAGGCAGTATCCAGCACTTCACCTACCCTGAATGCTGCTTTTTGAGGCAGCCACATCATTCTTGCACCGGTTCCCGAAACCGGCACGGAAAAAGACGCCGGCGCTATTTCCACATAGGGAGCAGAAAAGATCACGTTACTATCGGTTACGTGTAACCTTGCTATAGGGCTGATGGTACCAATACCTATGTTTTGTGCTTTAGCTCCGCTGACGGCGATTAACAGTACCAGGAATGTAAATGAATATTTCATGCTGCTGATTTTATTCAGTCAAAATAGAAAGAATTATTGTTTTTTACAAATGCAGGCAGATGCAGGTATTTTTCGGCTGGGCCGCCTGTTAATTATTCCAGGAATGGCAGCTGATATTAAATTCTGTTAACTGGCACTATCTCAATAAATTTTCGCTTTTTTTTCAACAATGCTCCACCGTAACGGCTGTGCGCCAGTTTATTGTAATAATAATTTTTTGTAATTCAACGTTATGAAGTAATGCAATAACCAGCAGCCCCCAACAAACCCATGAACATTCTAAATTTTTCCAGTAAAGCCAGCCAGCTTTTATGCGGCACAATAGTGCTGTTGCTGCTAACAACTACCCGGGTAAATGCACAGGGTTTTATTGCAGCTTCCACTTTTTTAGGAGGCAATGGCTCGGAACAACAAGCCCAGATGTACGTTGACAATGGCTTTACATACATTGTTGGGCAAACTTTTTTAGGTTCAGGGATCAACTCATTTCCAAGAACAGTAGGTGGCGCCGCCAGCGGACAATGGGACATGACGGTCACTAAACTGGATAGCAGCGGGAACATAGTATGGAGCCGCTTTCTCGGCGGCAGTAATGTTGAATATTGCTCCAGGATAATGGTAAGCAATGGATCTCTTTTTATTGTTGGCAACACTACCTCTGCCGACTACCCCGTTACAGATGGAAGTACCTTTTCCGGCGTTGTAAACAACGGCTTTTTTACAAGGCTGAATGCCAATACCGGTGATATTCAGTTTTCAACTTTATACGGGCAGGGTTCGGCGTATGACCTTGATGTTACAGACGGATATTTGTACGTGGTGGGCTACAAATACATCAATGCACTGCAGGCGAATGATGTACTGATCGTTAAATACGATGTGGTTACATCAGCCCTCATTTATAACAAAACCTATGGTGGAAGCGGGACAGATGCATACCAGAATCAATTCTATGGTAAAAATTTCAAAGTGATCAACAACGACCTTTTTATAGCCTTTAACACTTTTAGCACCAATTTTCCGGTAACAGATGGTAGTAGCAGAAAAGGCCCTGAAGACATGGTATATGCTAAAATAAATGCAGCAACCGGCAATATCATCTTTGCAACTTATTTTGGCGGCACCAGTTCGGGGATCGATTTCCTGGTAGATTTAAGGGTTGACAATAATGGCGTGTATATCTTCGGTACTACAGAAGATAACGATTTCCCTGTAACGGATGGCAGCGTATATGGTGGCGCACCGGATGACGCCTTCTTGATAAAATTCAATGCAGCAAGCAACCAGGTAATGTACAGCAAATACATTGGTGGTGACCAGTTTGATGAAGGCATGACGATGGAAGTACAGAACAATGTTGTTTACCTGCTCACCAATTCCAATTCATTCAGCAATTTCCCCATTACAACCGGTTATGCATTTGCACAGGGTGGTGGCGACCTTGCTGTTACCAAACTTGATGGCAGCACGGGTAAGGTTACCTGGTCAACCTTTATCACTGCCAGCAGTTCCGCTGAGCAGGGCATACAGATGAAAGTGGTGAACGGCGAAATCTATCTTACTGCCATCACCTACTCGAATAACTACCCCGTAACCAACGGTTCCGTACGAACTGGCGGTGGGGGCAGCGATGAAACAGTGCTCACCAAAATAGGCACCAACAACAATATCTGTTATTCAACTTTTTTGGGAAGCAGTGGTACTGATTACCCGGTTGGTATTTTTGTAGAAGGAGATTATGCTTACATTTCTGGGTTAACAGCTTCGGCTTCTTTCCCTGTTACCAATTCAACTTCCAGGTCGGGTGGCTACGATTATTACTGGACCAAATTCAACCTCAACCCCACCATTACCCCAGGACCAGACAACGTAAGCCCGGCTACACAAACTGCTTGTAAAAATGGATTGGCAACGCCTTTAACTGCGCCGGCAATCACTTTTCCTTCCAGCAGCATGCCGCTCCTTTACAGGTCAGGTGTTCCCAATACACAAAATCCCATTGACCTCCGTTACCAGTGGCAAACAGGTAACCCTTTAAGTGGTGTATGGACGAATATTCCGGGAGCAGTAGAATTAACTTATTCACCGCAGGTTGGATTGACCGATCAATACTACCGGAGAAATACCTACGCATCTCTCTGTTCCAATACAATACCTGTGAGTACCAGCAGTGTTGCTGAAGTGTTGGTAAATGCCAATACTGCCCCTACCGTAAATGCTGGCGGTGTTATAAATACCTGTGCCGGTGTACCTGTTACGCTCGGGGGCGCTCCCACTGCGACAGCAAATGGAGGCTCAAGCATCGTAAGCTACGCATGGACACCATCGGCTGCTGTTTTTACACCTTCTGCTGCTGTGGCCAACCCATCGGTAACACCGGCATCAACTACCATCTACACGTTGAGGGTAACGGATAATAATGGCTGTGCACAGATCGCACAGGCCCTGGTAAATGCTTACAGTGCAAATGCCGGCCCGGATGTGAGCAGTTGCAACAGCCAGGTGGTAAGGATCGGCACAGCGCCGATCGCAGGTTTGCCTGGCGTTGCGTACAGCTGGTCCTCAGTGGCCGGTGATCCTGTATCCACTTTAAGCTGCACAAGTTGTGCCCAGGCAGATGTAAGCGGCTTAACGCAGGTTTCCACCTTCCGGCTTACACTAACGGTGCCGGTTACCAGCGGGGGAACCTGCACCAGTACAGATGATGTAGTGGTGAGTCCTGTAGCAGGACCGGTAAGCAGTTTCGGTGCACCGGATGTTACCATTTGTTCAGGCGGATCCTCTTCAATCGGGAATGCTGCCGAACCAGGATTTACCTATACCTGGTCTCCGGGGAACTATCTTTCGGCCAATACCACTACGCCCACAACCTTTCAACCGGGCAACTTTGACCAGTTCAACCCCAACCCATTCATCTACTATCTTACTGCTGCTAAAAACGGCTGCATCTTTGTTGATTCAGTATATGCTTATGTATTAAAAGCCGATGCCGGCTTAGACGGATGCGGCCCAAAAATGGTAGGCATACCTAATCCAACACCATCCATCAATGCAACTTATTCCTGGACGAAGATCACTGCCGGGGCAGGTACCAGTAATTTTACAGGTGCTACCAATCTTCCGCAGGTGCCGGTAAGCGCATGCACGGTGGCTACCGTTTTCGAGCTAACAGTATCTTATAACGGCACTAAATGTACAGACCAGGTTACTATTTCTCCCTGCGGCTGTGTAAATCCCGATATAAAAATCAAGGCGCCAAATGGTTGTGCCAGTTACAGTATCAACGCAGGCGATGTAGTATTAACAGCATCTGCTGCTGCCCCATCGGTCTTTACATGGAGCACTACCGGCGGTGTTACATTGTCAGCTTACAGCGGTGTATCCGTTTCGCTTACCAACAATGCCAGTGGTGACGTTACAGTAACGGCCACCAGTACACTAGATCCTTCTTCTGCCTGTACATACACGATCCCTGTAAATGGACCGGCATGGAGCTTACCAACTTTTAAAGCATTCGATACCACCATTTGCCCGTTAACGCCGGTCAACATAGGCCAGGCGCCGGTTGCAGGATACAGCTATGCATGGGATGGCCTGGCATCAAGCCTGTCTCCTAACAGCACTGTTTCCAATCCTGTGGCAACTGTTAACAGCACGGCCAGCTTTACGGTACTGGTAACAGATATTGGTTCCGGCTGTATTTTTAGAGATACTGCTACCTTAACTGTGATCGGGTTTCCACCGAATATTGCAGGAAACGCCGTCAGTTTTTGTGGTGTTTCTACCAGCGTGCAACTGGGTCTGCCTGCTATCCCGGGAATAACATACATATGGACGCCGGCAACAACCTATGCGCCTAACAATACGGCAGCCAATCCAACCGTTACCGTGGCCACCACCACAAAATTCTTTGTTACTGCCACCAATACGATCACCGGTTGCAACAAAACAGACAGTGTGCTGATCGCAGTGAAACCGCCTGTGGCACCATTCAGTTTCAGCGACCAATCATATTGCCCCGCCGTGGTGGGAAGTATTCCATTACCGGCAGGTCCTGCAGCGATGTCTGCTTACAGTTGGTCACCTGCAACACTGGTAATTTCTCCAGCCAGCAACGGCCCCGTGGCAACCACTTTAGCTGCACGGCCACAAACAGCCACCACCTATACACTAACGGTAACCAATGCCAGCGGATGTACGGGCAGCGGAACGGTTAATTTCATACCGTCCACCACTGTTCCGGATGCAGGTTCCAACAGGGTGATCTGCAAGAACTCCACCACGCAGATAGGGGGTACTGCAGAAGCTGGCGCCACATATGCATGGTCTGGACCGGCAGCAGTAAACCTGAGTTCCACCGCCATTTCAAACCCGGTATTTACTCCAACGGCCAACGGATCATTCCTGTTCACGGTAACCAAAACAAATGCGTCCGGCTGTATTACTACGGCACAGGTAACAGTCGTGGTTGTTGACTTTACACTTTCAGCAATCACCTCTCCAACCGTATGTGAGAACACCTGCATACAGATCGGCACGTTCACTCAACCTGGTGTACAGTATTTCTGGAGTCCTTCCACCGGCTTGAGCAATTCCGGCATTTCAAATCCCATGGCATGTGTCACTACTACCAGTATGGCCTATACGCTTACAGCAATCGGGGTAAATGGCTGCGTAGCTTCCCAAACCGTAATTGTTGGTGTAAATCCAACCCCGGCTCCCACTGTTTCCATTCCTGCGCTTAATACCTGTTTAGGATCTTCTACCAATAGTTTCCAGCCGACGGTGTCGCCTGCAGGTTCTTATAATTTTTTATGGAGTCCCGCTAATGGCACACTCAGCAGCATCTACGATCAATACCCGTCTGTTACCCCTGTAAAACTAGGCACAAGCACATACACGCTCAATGTTTCCAATACCGTAACGGGCTGTGCATCCAATGCCAGGGCTACACTCAATACCTTTTATTGCAATGTGCTGAGCATTCCTGTACGACTAAAAGCTACCCTGCTGGAAAGTGATGTAACCATTCAGTGGAATATACAAACGCAGGCAAGCCTGCAATACTATGAGGTAGAACGCAGCACAGACGGTGTACACTACTTCGTAATAGAAAAAATACCGGTGGCCCGTGTAAAACTGTATACCATCTATGATCATGCCCCGGAAGAAGGATTTAATTTTTATCGGTTAAAATTTACGGATATCGAAGGACGGTATGGCTACAGTGGTATTGAAAAGGTTCACCTGGCAAAAATAACTTCGCTAACGCTGTATCCGAATCCTGCAGGACAGTACATCAATCTTGCAGTGACCGGCAACATGGTGAACAAACCGGCGCAGCTAATGCTGATAGCCGCAGATGGAAGAATTGTGTTGCAGAAAAGGATCGGCCTGCTCAACAGGACAGAGCGGTTGGAGATCAGCAATGTTTTATCCGGAAAATATTACCTGCGCATTGCGTCTGCAGGCAGCGTAACGATCAAAGAAATTACGGTTATAAAATAGCGCCTGTCCCAGTACTAAAAAAGTCTGATTAAAGAATCATCCTGAAAAGACAGCTTTCTGCAGGTTCTGCAGAGAACAGCATCCAGGGATGATGACATAACTCCTTACTTATCTTTTATACCACCTGCTCCCACCATCTTGCCGATGGCGTTGGAGAAACCAGGTCAACCTTCTCTCCTATCATTGGATGGATCAGCGGCATATTCATTTTTTTTGCTGCTGCAGTAACCCTGTTCATGGACTCATCCCAGTCATGTATAGATAAGGCGAACTTTGCCCAGTGAACCGGCAGGATCGTTTTTGCGTTCAGATCAATGCCAGCCTGCACTGTTTCTTCCGGCATCATGTGAATGTATTTCCAGTAGGCATTGTACTGGCCGCATTCCAGTATGGCAAGGTCAAATGGGCCGTGCTGCTTCCCGATCTCCGCAAAATGTGTATCGTAGCCACTGTCTCCACCTAAGAATATTTTAAAGCCCGGTGTTTGCAATACAAACGAACTCCACATCGATTGATTCCTTTTAAAGGTGCGGCCGGAGAAATGTCGCCCGGGTGTTGTATGCACCCCGAATCCATCTTCCAACAGGATCTGTTCATTCCAGTCTTTCTCGATGATACTGTTCATATCAAAACCCCAATGCTCCAGGTGTGCGGCAGTGCCCAAACTCGTGATGACCTGTTTTACCTTTGGTCTAAGTTTCACCACGGTTTCATAATCCAGGTGATCCCAATGATCGTGTGTGATGAAAAGGTAGTCGATCGGCGGCAGGTCACCTGTATTGTACACATCACTGCCGGCAAAACTCCTGGTGGTGAATTTAACCGGAGAAGCGGCGCCGCTGAAGACAGGATCAACCAATATCTTTTTTCCATCTACCTGGATAAAATAGGAAGAATGGCCAAACCAAACCAACACGTTCTCATTGGGATCAAGGTTCAGCAGATTGGTTTTTACGGAAGGCAATGCAACCGGTGGTTTTCGTCTTTTTGTACCCCCGAAAAAAAACTTCCGCATTACCGTTAGCATACTCACTCCTTCAGCCAACTGCGGTGTGTGGTGAATATTCCTGAATTGAGCATCCCGGTATTGCCCGGACCGGTGGATAGCTTGCAACCGTTGTCCGGAGGGAAGTTTGCCAAATTTAGGGTGTTGCATAAACAGCCAGGTAGCGGCGATCAGCAGGGTTACAAGAGAAAGAAAAATGATCATGATGCAGACTCGGTTTAATATATATACGGGTAGACGTTTCAGTAATTGAAATGTTTTAATGAACTGAATTTTATTTTAATATTTGCAGATAAAGGGCAAGAACATACATTTATGCAAACAAATTGAACCCTTGCTATCTTCACTTTTACCAGTTTGATAATGAAATTAAAAACAACCGGCATTGCAGTACTCCTGCATTTCTTACTGACCTATTGCTCCCAGGCGCAGCAAAGCGTTGCAGCAATCGACAGCACCCTGTACCTGCAGGATACAGTTCTGAATAACGTGAAGATCAACGGTGCCCTCTTTACGCTGGAATTGTTCAAACGAAAAAATGCCGATGAAGACAATGATGGAAAAGCGCAGGCCTTAAGAATAAAAAATAATGAAACAAATACCATCGCCTATTCCGCAATAATCGACGGGAACGAGTACGCTATAGAAAATATTGAAGGAAGTATTTTTATAGAAATGATTAACTATGGCGGAGGTTCCGGCTCATCAGGCACCTGTTATAAGATCATTTACGAAGATGGCAAATTAACACTGGTTCCGGCTTACCGGCTCAATGAATTGTCGCTGGTCTATTTCAAAAGTGCCAATGAGATCATCGTACTGCAGGGCACCTGGAATTTTAAGGAAGAAGAAGCTCACTTTGCGCCGCATCGCTACAGCATTACAAAATATACATACAGCAGGCAGGCATTCCGGCCGGCAAACTTTGGCAACACGAGGTTTAAGTATGATGGCTTTGATGCAACAACATCTCCCAAAAAATTACTGATGAAGATAAAAAAGAAAGAACCGGGTCTTTTAAAAAATCTTTTGCTTAAATAACAGGAACTACCTCATCAGGCCGTTAACCTGCAGTTTACGGCTATTACAATATGCATGATACACAAACAGCCTTTTTAGCAATCAAAAAAATGAACAATGAGCAATAAAAAAATGGCCCGGATCGCAGGCTTGTGTTACCTGCTGGTAATTGCAACAGGCCTGTTTGCAGAAGTATTTGTACGCCAGGCTTTGAGGGTGCCCGGCGATGCCATTGCAACAGCACAAAATATCAAAGCATCAGCAATGCTGTATCGCTGGGGTTATGTTGCCGATCTTTTTAATTTTATCATCGGACTGCCCGGCATCCTAATCATGTATGTGCTGTTTAAACCGGTGAACAATTATTTTATAAAGCTTGCGATGTTCTTTGTGCTTATTCAAACAGCCGTTATTGCCGTAAATCTTTTAAACCAGTTTTCGCCCCTGCTACTGTTAAGCAATGCCCCTTACCTGGCCCCATTGCAGCCAAATCAGCTGGCGGCACTTGCATTACATTCGCTCAATTTACAGGCGGTGGGTTATGCAACCGGCCTGGTGTTTTTCGGATTCTACTGCATCATTATTGGTTGCCTTATCGTAAAATCATCGATCATTCCAAAACTCATCGGGGTGCTTTATGCCATTGCAGGATTAAGTTACCTCGCCAACAGTTTCATCCTGTTGCTGTCAAAAGATTTTTCAAACCCCTGGTTCACTTATATCGCCCTGCCTGCGTTTATCGGCGAGTTATCGCTTTGTCTTTGGTTACTGGTAAAAGGAGTAAAAGACGAGGCTGCGGTAGGTTCATGATCTTATAATAATAAGGTTAGTATCTATCTTTATTTGCGCTGATTTCATCCCACAGAGATACCGCAGGATGGGCAAATATTTTTTCTACAGGCAGCTGTGCGATCAGCCAACTTCCTTCTGCGATCTCTTCCTCCAACTGCAGGGGATCCCATCCGCAATACCCGATAAATATTTTTATATCCGCAGCTGATATCCTGTTGTGTTTAAGGTGTTCAACAGCCTGCTTAAAATTACCGGCCATAAAAACGCCGTCTGCCAGCGGGGTGCCGCCTTCAATAAGGTCGGGACGGCGATGCAGAAAAAAGAGCCCTTCCTGTGCAACCGGACCTCCTTCGTACAATGGAAAAGCGGGCCCTTCCGCAAACTCAACCAATTCGTTCAACGCACGTGGAAACTGCCGGTTGATCACAAATCCCAGCGCACCCTTTTGATCATATTCAGCCACCAGGATAACAGATTGATCAAAAAAGCATTCACCGGGAATACCAGCACTTAATAAAACAGTTCCTGCACTTATCTTTTGTTCCATATACAAAAATATGTTTGAAGCAGTTATTTTGAACAAATATGCGAACCGCCTGTTTGGCTTACTGAGAATGCCTGATTTAAAAGATCAGGGGTTAAGAGATTTTAAAAAATTACCCAACATTTGGTATAAGTTCAAAAAAAAGCGATATTGCAGTATAAACCAAGTTTCCAGCTTAACCAGGAGGGAATTTTCAATTCGAATATTTTAGTGCCCGGTGATTTAATATAAGAACTTTCGCCAATACTCTGCAGCAAAAACCCGGCAACTCAACCTGTTGTCCTCAAAGGAAAAAAAACATCCAATTCTCCCGAAAGATCCCAACTAAATAATCCATAATAAAAAACCATATGTTGCGTTATAATAAACCCGGCATATACTTTAATCAATGTATTTAAACGGCAACCAGGTTTCAATATGGCATATCAGTCTTTTCCCGGCAAAGCAGGATTTTACCTTATAGATATTTTAAGGGGAACCAGCATAATGAAAGCGCTGAAAGAGCTGCACCATCACCAGTACCTGCCCGAGAGTGAACTGGAAACCATCCGCATGCAACGTTTTGAACATCTCTTTCGCCTGGCTAATGCCACCGCTAATTATTACAGCCACTATAACAATTATGATGAACTGCCGGTTTTAACCAAAGCTGATGTAATGAACCGGTACAACGATTTTTTTTCAAACCCTTTAAAGAAAGGACTCAGTAAAAAAACTACCGGCGGATCAACAGGTGTTCCATTTGCCTATTACACTACAAAAAAATCGATTTCTTATATGTGGGCCGGCATCATTCTCAGTTGGGAAATGACGGGCTACAAACCGGGAGAAAAAGTGATCTTTTTAGCAGGCTCTTCCCTGTTTAAGAACGATTGGAAACACAAGCTGTTTTACAAATTGCTGAATGTGGAAGTACTGTATGCTTCCCCGCTCAATGATGAGATCATGGAGCAATACGCTGCACATATCCGGGATTCGAAAGCTGCCGTGGTTTACGGTTACTCCTATGCCATCAATACGCTGGCCGAATACCTGAACCGGGTAAATAAATTTTCGTTTCCGCATTTAAAAGGGATCGTATGTACCGCTGAATTATTGACCGATTCGGCCCGGGCCAAGATTGAAAAAGCATTTGGCAAGCCAGTATACGATCAGTACGGCTGCAATGAAGGCGGCATCTCCGCATTTGAATGTGAGAAAAAGAACATGCACCTCATCAGCACAAGGGCGTTATACGAAACAGATGAAAACAATACACTGATCAGTACCGATCTTTTCAACGACGGCTTTATTATGATGAAGTACAATACCACGGATATTGTGGAGTTTGACGAAGCACCCTGCAGTTGTAAAAGAACCTTTCCTGTAATAAAAGAGATGATCGGCAGGCTCAATGATGTAGTAGTGGACATGGACAAAAAAGTATTGCATGCTTCCTTCTTCGGAATCACACTCTCAAAAGACAGCGCCATTCACCAGTACCAGGTAACGTTCAATAACGATTCTCTCAACCTGAATATTCAGAGCGAGATCTACGACAAAACTTACTTCCGGGATAAATACATCCCGCTGATACGGGAGTATGCAAGATTTGATAAATACACGGTTTGCATCAATGAACCTTTTGAAAAAGCGCCTAACGGCAAACACAGGGAAGTAGTAGACAAAAGAAAAGTAAAAGAACGGGTGTATACAGAGTAGTAGCTCCCAGTCACCATAACCATAATGTTAAAAGCAAACGCCCGGGTATTTATAGCCGGGCGTTTTACATTAGTTGAACAGGATCAACACTGCTACTGTTTTACCAGCCGCTGGGTTTGCACCCCTCCTTCTCCTGAAAGCTTAACAAAATAAATACCATTTGAAAGTCCGTTCAGATCAATCTGCAGCATATTGATTCCGGCAAGGGTTACGCCAGATTTAACCAGCAGGTTTTTACCTGCTGCGCTGGTGATCATCACCTCATATTTGCCTCCTGCCTTTGCAGCATTAAACGAAAGTATGGCTTTGGCTGTTGCAGGGTTAGGATAGATAATAAAGCCTGCCGGAACGGCAACATTGTTAACCGCAGCCACCGTTTTTTGTGCACTTATGTTTTGCCCTGCAGATGATGGCCGGGAAGCATTGAACGTTACGGCCTTGCTAACCCTTGCGCCGGTACCACAGGCATTGGTAATATCCACGCTCACATTGCCGCTGGTTGTTCCAAAATTCACCGACACTGTACTCGTTCCCTGCCCACTGGCTACTGTAGCACCAGCCGGCACCAGCCAGTTATAAGTGGCTCCCACTGTATTGGGCAAGCTGTACTGAACATTTGTCTGGCCCGGGTTTACCGAAGACGCACCTGTGATGGCGGTACCAGGATAGGTTAATACCGAATACAATCCCAGCCTGTAACTGGCACTTGAACCACAGGCATTTTTGGCAAATACAGTGATGCCCGTATTATTCGTATTAAAACTAGGTGGAATCGTCAATTGGATCTGGTTGGTTCCCTGTCCCGCTGCAACAGTAAAGCTCACCGGCACTGTCCAGTAATAGCTCGTAGCCGTTGGTACCGCTGGCGTACCATACATAAAATTACCACCTCCGCAGAGGCCATATGCCTGTCCGTCAATACTGGAAGGAACTGCAGGAATGGCTGTAGCAGCAGGCGCAATCACAAGCGAATTGGAAGTGGCAAAACAGTTATTGCCGTCCTTTACAGTAACAATATAGGGCGTTGCAGATGCAGTTACCGTAAACGTAGTCGTAGTCTGGTAAGCACCTCCATTAAGGCTGAACTGCCTTGTTCCTGCCCCACCGGAACCTACTACGGTTAAAGTTGTAGTAGTTCCATTGCATACAATCACCGGTGCTGTGATGGTTGCTTTGAGCGCTGCTGCTGGTTGTGCAATAGTAACTGACCTGCTGGCGGTGCAGCCTCCGTTAGCAGTAACCACAACGTTATATGAACCTGCTGCCAAACCAGTGATATTTTTTAAACTTGAAGCGAAACCATTTGGCCCCGTCCAGGAATAAGTAAATGGAGCCGTTCCACCTGTAGTAGTCAGGTTAATAAGACCGGTAGATGAACCGAAACAGGATACATTGTTTTGAGAGGTAGTAAGGGTTGGTGCCGTGCAGGATACTGCTATAAAGCTGGCGCTGATCGTATGTGCAGCCGTTACGTTTGTAAATGTATAACTGGAAATGGCACCTTGTGAAACACCATCCACTATTACTGATTGAACAGCAAATCCTACACTGGCGGCAATAGTATATGTTTGATTGCTTCCGCAATTTACATTGGTTACTCCCGCAGGCGTGATCGTTCCGTTTGCACCGGCACTGGCCGTAATAGCATAGGTAAGGGCCGTGAATGACGCACTGATGGTATGCGGAACGGTTACATTCGTAAAACTGTAAGTAGAAACTGCTCCCGCCGAAACACCATCAACCAATACATCTGCTATGCGGTAACAACTGGCGGCGGCGATATTGAATGATTGATTACTGCCACTGTTTACCGCCACATTGCCTGCAGGCGTAATAGTTCCATTTGCACCGGCGCTGGCTGTAATGTTGATTGAAGCAACACTGAATACTGCACTGATGGTATGGGTCGCAGTTACATTATTAAAAGTATAAGTAGTGATGCCACCCTGTGATATTCCATCTACTATTACATCCTGGATGGCAAAGCCGGCATTGGCAGCAATGCTGTAAGTTTGATTGCTACCGCAATTCACCGGGGTAGCACCTGCCGGCGTAATGCTGCCGTTGGAACCGGCGCTGGCAGTAATGATATAGGTGAATGCTGAGAAGCTTGCACTGATACTGTGCGGCGCTGTAACATTAGTAAAAGTATAGGAACTTATAGCACCCTGCGATACTCCATCTACCACTACATCTGCTACCTGGTAGCAACTGCTGGCAGCGATACTGAATGTCTGGCTGCTTCCGTTGCCAACCTGTACCGCTCCCGATGGAGTAATGGTACCGTTTATGCCGGCTGTTGCCGTAATGATATGTGCACCTGCAACAAATACAGCACTGATACTATGGGCTGCTGTTACATTACTGAAGGTATATGAGGTGATCGCTCCCTGCGACACGCCATCCACCAACACATCCTGCACCGCAAAGCCGGCATCAGGCGTGATCGTGTAGGAATGACTGTTACCACATCCCACAGAACTTGCTCCCGGGGTGCTGATGGTTCCATTGGTGCCGGCGCTGGCCGTGATCACATACGTGAGTTGTGAGAACGTTACGCTGATACTATGCGGTGCCGTAACATTACTGAAAGTGTAAGTGCTGACAGCGCCCTGCGAAACCCCATCTACCAATACATCGGCTACCTGGTAACAATTGTTGGCTGCTATATTAAATGTTTGATTGCCGCCACTGGCTACTCCCACTGAACCGGCAGGAGTAATGGTACCATTAGCCCCGGCAGTAGCGTTGATGCTGAATCCCCCGGCACTAAATGTGGCACTGATAGTATGTGCTGCTGTTACATTAGTGAAGGTATAAGTTGTAATGGCGCCCTGTGATATGCCATCGACTAACACATCCTGTACTGCAAAACCGGCATCAGGCGTTATCGTATATACCTGGCTGTTACCACATCCTACCGGGGTAGCTCCAGCAGAGCTGATGGTTCCATTGGCACCTGCGCCGGCCGTGATCAGATAAAGAAGTTGTGAGAAAGTAGCGCTGATACTGTGCGGTACGGTAACATTACTAAAAGTAAAGGTATTGATAGCGCCCTGCGAAACGCCGTCTACTAAAACATTCGCCACCTGGTAACAGCTATTGGCGGAAATACCAAAGGTTTGATTGCTTCCATTGGCAACACTTACCGCCCCTGAAGGTGTGATGCTTCCGTTTGTTCCGGCCCCGGCCGTGATGATCTGCACACCGGCACTGAATACTGCACTGATGGTATGGCTTGCAGTTACGTTGTTGAAAGTATAAGTACCGATGGCCCCCTGTGATATACCATCCACTATCACGTCCTGGATCGCAAATCCTGCATCGGCTGTTATCGTATACAGTTGATTGCTGCCACAATTGACCGGTGTTGAACCAGCCGGCGTAATAGTACCATTTGAACCGGCAGCAGCAACGATTGGATAGATCAATGGAGCACAGCTCACGCTGATGGTATGAGAAGCAGTGACATTACTGAAAGTATAAGTGCTGATCGCACCCTGCGAAACACCGTCTACCAAAACATCCGCCACCTGGTAACATGGACTGGCCGAAATGCTGAATGTTTGACTACCACCGGTGCCGACTGAAATTGTGCCGGAAGGTGTAATGCTTCCATCAGCACCACTGGTGGCCGTAATGCTGTACAGGACAGCACTGAAAGAAGCGGTGATGCTGTGCGATGCGTTCAGGTTGCTGAACGTATAGCTGCTGATGGCTCCCTGCGATACACCATCCACCAGTACATCAAGAATAGTATACCCTGCATTGGGTGTGATGCTGTAAACCTGGTTGTTTCCACAAGCCAGAACGGTAGCGCCTGCCGGCGTAATAGAGCCATTGGTGCCTGCAGAGGCCGTGATAGTATAGCTTGCAGGTGACAATACCGCCGTTCCTGAAAGGCCTGCCGGCAAAGCCGTACAAGCGGCATCATTCAATGCAGTAAGTGTATATGTTTTAGACAAAGCCGGAACTGTAAAAGTATAAGGATTAGCGCTCACAGCATTTACCGTAACCGGTGTGGTACCATCTGTATAAGTAAAGGCAAAAGGAGCAGTACCGTTGAATGCAACACTGAGAATTGGTGAGGCGCCGGCAGAACATACTGCCTGGCTGCCCGAGAGCACGGCAGAAGGACGTGGGTTCACAATTACTGTCGCAGTAACTGGTATGCCTGTGCAGGCTCCGGTAGTTGGAATAATGGTGAATGTTACCGTAACAGGTGCAGCGGTTGTATTGGTGAGCGTACCGGAGATACTGCCTGATCCGCTGGCAGCAATACCCGTAACAGCAACCGAATTGTCTCTCGTCCAGCTATAAGAAGCGGCGCCGCTGAAAACGACCGGACTGATGGTTGTACCTGAACAAATTGATTGCACCGATGGAATGGCAGCAGCCTGAACCGCTCCATTTACAACCACGCTTGCAGTAACCGGCGTACCTGCACAGCCATTTCTTGTTGGAGTAATGGTGAACGTTACCGTAACAGGAGATGTGGTTAAATTGGTAAGAACACCAGTCACATTATCTGATCCACTCACTGGGATACCTGTTACCGCTACATTATTGTCTCTTGTCCAGCTAAAAGTGGTACCACTGCCTCCGCCGCTGCCAATGATCGGCGTAACGGTTGCTCCGGAACAAATTGTTTGTGTTAAAGGAGCTGCACTTACGGCACCGGTGATTCCGGGATTCACCAATACCGTAGCTGTAACCGGTGTGCCGGCACAACCATTTGCTGTTGGTGTAATGGTAAACGTTACGGTTACCGGTGAAGCTGTCGTATTCGTTAATGCACCAGCAATAGTATTACCGCTTCCGGAAGCAGCAATGCCTGTTACTGAAGCGGTGTTATTTCTTGTCCAGGTATAGGTGGTACCGCTCACAGCAGCACTGGCCACCAGCGGTGTAACTGCGGCACCGGAACAGATGGTCTGAGCCGAAGGCGTAACTACTGCTGCAGGTACCGGATTCACCAGCACGGAAGCCCTGTTGGTACAGGCATTTGTGCTTGGCGTAATGGTAAAGGTTACATATAAAGGCGCACTCGTTGTATTGGTGAGCGCACCCGCAATGCTTCCGGTTCCGCTTGCTGCCACGCCTGTAACAGTGGCCGTGTTATTCCTGGTCCAGCTATAGGTAGTACCACCAACACCGCCCGACGGTATAATGTTGGTAATGGCAGCGCCGGAACAGGTTGACTGTAAGGCTGGCGTAGTAGTGACTACATTAGCTGAAGGATTCACGATTACAGTAGAAGTAATGGCGGTTCCCGTACAGCCATTGGCCGTTGGTGTAACGGTAAAGGTCACCGTAACTGGTGAAGCGGTTGTATTGGTAAGTGTGCCGGTGATATTGCCGGTACCGCTGGCTGCAATACCGGTTACTGAAGCCGCATTGTCTCTTGTCCAGGTATACGTAGTATTATTGGCTGTACTGCTTAAAGCAATGGGAGCAATGGCTGCACCGGAGCAAATGGTTTGCGTAGCTGTACTTGCCGTTGCAGTGATCCTCGGGTTTACCAACACGGTAGCGGTAATTGGAGTTCCGGTACAGGATGGCGTTGTTGGAGTGATGGTAAATGTTACGGTTAATGGATTGGCCGTGGTGTTCAATATGTTTCCACGGATGGTTCCGGTTCCGCTGGTGCCGGTAGTTCCCCCGATAGATGTATTGTCTCTCGTCCAGGTATAAGTGGTAGAGCTAACAGGGCCGCTTAAAACGATGGCAGATATGGCAGAGCCATAGCAAATGGTTTGTGAAGCGGGCGTAGCAACCGTACGCATGTTACCAAGGTGCAGTGTAACAACCGGCAGTACCGAACAAAAATTTACCGGGTCATCCTTGTACACATCAAGGTAGATGTATACGTAACCGTTAGTGATGTCGTTTGGACCGGGTGTGTAAGTAGGGTTTTGCAAAAAAGCGTTGTTAAACGTGCCGTCACCGGAGCTCAGCCATTGAACATTTTCGCCCGATGTAACTGCATTGGAGAACGTGATAGAACCCGATGCTACACAAAATTCATTCCGGCTTCCGTCGATCACGCCCACGCAAGTGGCCTGGGCATTGACTTTTAAAGAAAAAAAGACCAGTAGGATAAAAACAAAACAACCCTGTATAGCATGGCTTACAGCGTATCCTGTTTTATTTTTACCGGGAGCGGTTACTTTCATTTATACTGCAGTTGATGGGGTGATGAATGACTTTTTATATCCTGATTTCTAATAATTCTTTATTACACGCCAAACTGTTGTGCACAGAATGCCGGATAAAATACTTGTTGATGGTAACTTCGCCGCCAGGCACATCACGAAAGGATGAACGTATAGTGGAGCAATTACCGGGTTAAGGTTTATTCAATAAGAATTCAGAACGCAGGTGAACAAAAGGATATTAGCAATTGCATTTTATGATTGCAATGACCTGGGATTATAGGGCAATAAGCTGGCTGAAATCGGAGGATATAGGTAAATTTACGGTTCAAATTTATTACTATAAAAACAATGTTGCAAATATATTTGATAACTTTTCTTATTTTAGCTGCTTTAACGCTTAACAATTTTTCCTATCCTATTCCAATTAATAAGCCATTTGCCGGCAACTTATAGCCGGCAGGCCCAATAAATCGTTTGAAAAACCTGTATCATCCAGTTCCCCATTAAGAGACAGTATTGATTTCACTGAGGTTTCGCCGGTTTGCAAATAGTAAGAAGCTGATAAGTAATTACTTAAAAAAATATGTGTCACGCTAAATAATTTTAAATGAAAAATTTTCCGCTCATTTTCGGAGGTCTCATTTTCGGAATTTTATTATTTTTTGTTCCATCAGGTAGAAAAGAAGCAGTAACCGGTAAAAACAAAAGGCCTGCTGTAAATATTATTGAATGCAATCCTGCAGCGCCATTGTTATTGAATGTAACCTCATTCAAAAGCAGGTATGGCCTGGAACCAATGCGGGTGCGGAAGAACATTGATCTGTTAACACAGGCAGAGATCAATGCCATAAAGGTTGGGGTGATCAAAATGAAGGCGTTGCCCTACACCAATCCCACCAGTTGGACCTACCAGTCTGCCATACATGGCACATTGCTTACTGATAACCTGCCTTTATGGAACAGTTGCCATAAACCTACAGAAGCCAATTTCTTCCTGGCCTGGCACAGGATGTTCGTTTATTTTTTTGAGAGGATCCTGAGATCTAAATCAGGCAGGGCCAATCTTACCATACCTTACTGGGATTATCAAACCAATCTGGTGATGCACCCTGCTTTCCGTGACAACAGCCCCGGTAACCCGCTGTACAATGTTCGCACAGCAGCCATTAATGCGGGAGGCGCCTTGCCCAGCAGTATCCAAACTGCCTTCAACAACTCGCTTGACATTATACCATATTACACTTTCCAAAGCAACCTCAATACTGGTCCGCATGGCTCGGTACACACTGCTATCAGCGGCGATATGGCCGGTGTTACTACGGCAGCGAAAGACCCCATCTTTTGGGTACACCATTCCGAGATTGACCGCCTCTGGGAAGTATGGCGCAGCAAATGTGCCGGAAGGGCCAACCCCATTGATACTACCTGGCTGAATAAAACCTATACTTTTTTTGATGAGAACGGAACACCGGTTGCCCTTAAAGGAAGTGACGTGGTGGAGATATCAACCCAACTGAACTACAAATATGATGATCTGCCTGCAGTGATCACCTGCCCTGCCGCACGCCCCGCCACGGTGAGCAGGCAAACCCTCATCACAAAAGAAGCCCCGGTTGAACTGCGTGGCAAAAAACAAAACACCAATTTTACAAGGGAATCAGCGGAAGGCCTGGAAACCTTCGTTAGTACCAAACACAGGAACACTTTTAATTTTGCCAATAGCGTTACCCCGGAACGTCTCACCATTACTTTTGAAGGCCTGCGGATAGAGCAGATGCCGGAGGGAGTGATCGAGGTTTACCTGAACCTGCCCGCAGGGCAAACCCCTGTTGCTTCCAGCAAATATTTTGTAGGCCTGTTGGATCTTTTTTCGGCAGAACATCACAACAATCATTACGCTGCTGTGCAAAATGAAGATCAAACCGAAATAGACGCCACCAAAGCTGCCCGTGCCCTGGGCCTTACGGTACACAGTTTACAGAATGCTACTCTTTCATTTTATGTAAGAGGCATCAGCCTGCGTGGTACGGAAGCGCCTGCAGCAGCGCAGATCAGCATCCGCCACATTAAATTTTCTGTAGACAGGTACCAAAACTAACCTGCCATGACGTGGTCGCTACAACTGCTGTTTGCAACCTTATTGCTGCTCAATTGCAGCGATACCAGACAGGCCGCTGATAACAGGGTGCTTACAGACAGCGTAGTATTGTTTAAAAAAGACAGCGCTTTTACCGCAGGCGAGGTTCCTGCACTTATAAAATGTAACCTTGTAAAGAAGCCATTTACGGTAAGCACTGAAGACAATTCCCGGATATTACTTATGCTTGATAACCCCGTATTGACAGCTCCGGCTGAAGGAGTTTATGAAGTGTATGTTACAGGGGTTCAACAGGATGTTACCATGCTTGCTGCTGACCAAAAATCCTTTGCAGGATTGCTCGACCTGTATTCTCTTACCGCCCCCGGTGTAAAGCAGCAACTTGAACTGGACATTACCGAAAAGGTAAACCCGCTTTTTTATCAGCAGAAGGCATATCCGGTTTTTTACATATACATCCGGTTAACGACTGTGCAGGATGCCAATAAAAAGAATGTTCCCAATCCCGGCTCATTGCATTTCAGCAGTGCAGCCATTCTGCAGGTTAAGAATTGACTGACTGCAACCTGGAGAAGCCTGCCAACAATAGAAATCAATCCAATTGACTCTCCGGCCAAAATAATTTGCGAATATACGAACCTGTTATACCACATCTTTGACGGGTAACTTAGAAGGATCAGGAGAATAAAAATGCGGGTTGCTGCATTTAACTGTAACTACCCTTGCAGCCATCTTTTTTAAAAGCAATAAGCCGGATGCAAAGGATGCACCCGGCTTATTGCAGACAAATAACGTCTTCCTATCTTTTTACAGGCATAAAACTCAGCAGGCGTACCTGGTTGATATTGCTGTAATCGTATTGGTATAAACCCTTACTGCAAACAACAATGGCCCTGTTGCCTCCTGTTATGATATCATAAGGTTCATTGCTGGGTACCTGCTGTAATAACTGCAATGCTGCAGGATTGGATGCATTGTATATTTTAACTGCCGCATCATCACATACAAACAACAGGTTGCCGTCTTTACTAAGCCCGGTAGGTTTGGTAAGCGGGTATGTTTTTACGAGTTGTGAATGCTGAATATCATTGATGTCGATCACATGCATTTCGTTGGCGCTGCCACCGCAGTCATCTCCTGAATGCAGGGTCACATAGGCAAAATGGTCATCTGCAATCACCGGGTCGCAGGCTTGGCCATGGCTGAATGTGCCGAGCGATACAGGTAATTCAGGATTGCTCACATCATACATGAACATACCGGTTGATGACCCGAGAAAAAGTTTGTCTTTGAAAGGGAACACAGTTTCCAGGTCAAAGCCAGCAAAGAAAGAAGTATCCCGTTTAAGTTCGGCCGCATTGCGAACATCCACGATACCAAGACTGTGCATTTCTGTAATTGCATACAAGTGATCGTTCATTAATACCATTCCTGCCATTGAACCGGCAGTACCAGCCGACTTAACGAAATTGGCCGACATAGCAAGCGGATCGCCGTTAAAAATGGGGCAAAAATCACAGGCATTGGGTGGATACGTATCTGCAGCTACAGTGGTATCCTTTTCCAGCCAGTCTGCGGCCACCAAATCATCCATAAATACCTGCTTTCCGTATACATAGGTACGGCCGTAAAAAAAGTTTGAAAGTGTGCTTGTAATACTTACATGATGAGGATTGCTGATATCCAGCGACAGCAAATCCGTGTACATATCAGCATACAGGATATTGTCTTTAATGGCGATATCAAGATTGCCGGGGATAGACAAAAAAGCCACCTGTACCGGCCTGGAAGGGTTACTGTTGTCAATGATATGGATGCCCTTGTTGATTTCGTTTAGATAAATAAAATTGTCTTTGATATAAATTTTCCCGGCATGTTCAATAGATTGGTTGGCTGCACCATTGATAGATGCCAGCACAACAGCTTTTGACTTGTACACGGGAGTATAGATCTTGTAAGTTTTGGTATTGGCAGTACTGGTATCTTTTTTACAGGCGCCGAAAAAAAGGAGGCTGGCTAACAGTATGTAACTATGCCATGACAGGAGTGTAGTGATTTTTTTCATACAATTAGTTTTAAATGCTGACAACCCAATCAACAGGATGGTTGCATGCAGTGTAAATTTACATTTTTCCCCGGCAACCACCCTTGAAAGCTATTCAAAAACAGGTGTAATATAAAAGTAAAGCAGCCCGTACAGGCTGCTTTATTATGCAGGCAATACCTGCTAAAGGCATGAGACCGGTTAGAATGCTGTATAGGTAAACTTTTGTCCACCCACAGATGCTTCCAGCATGAGCCCTCCCCTTTCCTGTGTAAATACCAGCACACCGTCAGCATATTTTGCATTGGCAGAGGCACCGGATTTTGCAGCCACGGCAGATACCTGTCCGCTAAACTCGACCTTGTCCTCTTTAAAATGTTGCAATGCTTCTTTGGTTTCAAGAAAGATCACTTCCCTATAACTTTGCCCACCCGCCTGGGCGCCGACTGTAACCTGTATCATTTTAGCTTTGCCTGCGGCGCTGCCATTTTCGTACAGTATTCCTTTTCCACCTGCACCGCCAACTACCAATCCTCCCTTACCAATATTGGAAAGATCACGTATCCTGCCGCAGTTTTAAACAATGTTGCAAGGCCTTCATCAGCTTTTATAAAAGCAGCTTTTGCTTCCTTGCTTTCCCCGATCAACTTATCATTTGATTCTTCTTTTTCTGCTGCTGTTTTTTAAGCGGTCATCGTTGCAGGGATCATTAGTCCGCCTGCTGTTAATAATAGGCCTGCCATGTAAACAAAAATTTTCTTTTTCATACAATGAATGTTTTTAAAAATGATTTGAATAAATACAAAACTTATGTTTTGCCATGGTTGTATTTGCAAATCATTTGCCATTAAAGCTCACCAGTATATCCCTCTATGTAAAAAGTTCAATAATTGCTTTTCACAGGAAGTATCCATGACCGATGCTTATTAAAAAAATGATTTAATCCATCATGTTATCTTTTATGAAATAATGAGATACTCGTTTGTAGAAATGGTTCCCCAAATAAGGAGTGTGAAAACTATCATAGAGAAAACAATTGTCCAGATTCCACTTGTACCAGGAGATACTGTATCAATTTATTTATGGCAGGCATTTGGATATTAACAACCTGTTACAAAAACCAGTGAACCACATTTAATAACGATAAGCATGATGCCAGAACAAAGCCGATTTTCCAAAACATTGTTCTACATAGCTGAACAGGCTTATTTTTTAAAGTCATTTTTTCGCAACGCTTTTAAAAAGGGATTTGAATGGGAAGAGTTGTTCCGGCAATCTTATATCATTGGATATAAGTCTATCGGGATAGTAACCTTAACGGGTTTTATCTTAGGTATTGTGTTAACTCTTCAGTCGTTGCCAACCTTAAAAGAATTTGGTGCCGTAAGTTATATCCCCAGCATGGTTTCTGTTTCTATCATCCGGGAAATAGGGCCGGTAATAATTGCGCTGATCTGTGCAGGAAAAATTGCTTCCAGCATTGGAGCAGAACTGGGCAGTATGAACGTGACCGAACAGATCGAAGCAATGGAAGTATCAGGCGCCAACCCGGTGCAATACCTGGTGGTGACCCGTATACTTGCCTGCACAGTTATGGTACCCCTGCTTACGATCTTTGCAGATGCCATGGCACTCATCGGCGGTTTTATTGCAAGTAAACTGAGTGTGGGCATCAGCATGCAGTTGTATTTTTCAAAAGGCCTTACCATTCTTGAATACAGCGATGTGCTGCCTGCAGTGATCAAAACAATATTCTTCGGTTTTACCATTGGCTTTGTGGGTTGCTATAAGGGTTTCACCGCTAACAGTGGCACCGCAAGTGTTGGACTGGCAGCGAATTCTGCCGTGGTCAATTCCTCCATACTCATCATCATCATTGATGCGATCGTTGTACAGATCAGCAATTCACTTTTTTATTCTTAAACCGCTATGGAAAAAGTTATCGAAATACAGGGGCTTAAAAAAAGTTTTGGCAAAGCTGCCATACTTACAGATATGTGCCTCACGGTAAACAGGGGTGAAAATATGGTTGTACTCGGTAAGTCAGGCACAGGCAAATCGGTTACCATAAAATGTATTGCAGGCTTACTTACACCGGATGAAGGATCCCTAAAGGTATTTGGAAAGGAAGTAAAAGAAATGGATGAAGATGAATTGAAGGCCATGCGGCACCGCATTGGTTTTCTTTTCCAGGGTGCCGCTTTATACGATTCCATGACGGTAAGGGAAAACCTTGCTTTTCCGCTGAAGAGAGTACTGAAATTAAAAGACAAACAGGAAATAGAAAGCCGCAGCATGGAGGTTTTGGAGGCTGTTGGTCTTGCAGATGCCATTGATAAAATGCCGGCTGATCTGAGCGGGGGTATGCGTAAACGCATGGGGCTTGCCCGTACACTGGTATTGAAGCCGGAGATCATTCTTTATGATGAACCCACTACCGGGCTGGACACCATTACTTCCAAAGAAATAAGTCATTTGATACTGGAAATGCAGGAACGCTACCAGGCAAGCGCCGTGATCATAACGCATGATATGAACTGTGCAAAAATAACCGGCGACAGGGTGATGGTGATGAACGGGGGAAGGTGCGAAGCCGAAGGAACTTATGAAGAACTTGAAAATTCAAATGACCCATTTATACAATCATTCTTTAAATAATTACTATGAATATTTCGGCTGCTCAAAAAACAAAAACAGGATTGTTTGTATTGTTCACCATTTTATTGTTGCTGGGGCTCATGTTCCTGATCGGCAAACAGCAACAATTGTTCAGCGATACATTTGTAGTGAACACACAGTTTAAAAATATCGCCGGCACCAAAGAGGGAAGTTTCGTGCGTTTTGCCGGCATCAATATCGGCACGGTTCAAAGCATCAATATCATCAACGACAGCACCGTACAGCTGGCGTTGGATATCGAAAAAAAAGTGCAGCCTTTTATTAAAACAGATGCTGTTACCAGTATTGGCAGCGATGGGTTAATGGGTGATAAGATCATACTGGTAGCACCCGGCAATACTGGATCGCCGGTGGTAAAAGAAGGTGCCATGCTGAGAAGCAATAACCCGGTAGACATCGACAGGATACTCAACAACCTTTCAAAAGTATCCGACAATGCCACGGTGCTTACTGAAGGCCTTGCTAGTATCGTTGATAAAATAAACAGTGGCAAGGGCAGCATCGGTAAGCTGCTGGCAGACAACAGCCTGGCAAACAAAATGGAGAACACCATTGAATCGGCGAAACAAACAGCCAATACCATTACCAAAACTGCCAATACGGTAAATGAAAATATGCAGGCTGTAAAAAGCAGTTTTTTACTGAGGGGTTATTTTAAAAGAAAAGAAAGAAAACGTATTAAGGACTCAACAGAAAAAGCAAATAAATTACTGGAGAACAAAAAATCAGAATGATCCCCAACAACATATTCCTGCCTGGCACTTACCCGGAAAACTATCTTCCGGGTATTTTTTTATACCTCACATCAGAACACTTGACAGCACTGCCCTGCAGAAATTTAACATGGTTTCGATAAAATAACTATATTTAATTATTGAATTGCACAGGCGTATATTTTAGAGAATTTTTATCGTTTTGAGAATAATTGCCGGCACAGGAATTCTCACTACAACCCAATAGCAGCCTGCCTCTCTCTGCATTTATCAAGTGATATTTATCATAGGGAAAGCAGGCAATTTGTTTTTTAATTTTGTTCATTATTGGCACAGTAAAATACAATTTCATCTTTCCCGCAAAAGCATGAAAAAATCTAACAACTCTGAAAAAGAAGGTGAGGAGAAAACAATCCGGCTTGAAGTGCCTGGCATTGGTTTTCCCGATTCAATCATTTACCAGGCTTATATCGACAAAGAAGGCAACCCCAGGTTCAATTATTTAAGTAATTCCATCGGGGTAAATGTTGATGCTACTCCCCTTTCGCCCCTGCAGGATCATTCTTTGCTGCTCGATAAAATAATTGAAGAAGACAGGGAATATTATTTTGCTGAAAGAAACAAAGCGATACAAAATGCTGCAGACTTTAATATTGATGTAAGGATAAGAAAAAATTCCGGCGAAATAGCCTGGATCAATAACCGGGCAAAACCCAGGAAGCTGGACAATGGCAGCATGGTATGGGAAGGCTTTATGATCGATATTACCGGGAGGAAGAGAGCTGAAGAAGCTTTAAGAATTAGTGAGGAACGCTTCAGAAGTTTTGTAGAAAATTCCCACGAGGTATTTTATACCATGACCCTCGACGGCATTTTCACTTTTATAACTCCTAACTGCAAAGATCACTTTGGTCATCAACTGGACAAGTCTCTTGGTATATCTGCTTTTGACGGTTTTGTTCATCCTGATGATATTGCACTATGCAGGTCGTACATTACAAAATTGGTTGAAACCCGTAAAATGCAGGACGGCATTGAATACAGGGTATGGCACGGAGATGGGTACTGGGTATGGATATCAACCACCGTATCCCCAATATTTGATGAAACAGGTTCCATCCACTCTTTCCAGGGCATTGCTTTCCAGATCACTGAAAGAAAAAATGCGGAAGATGCCCTGAAAAAAAGTGAGCACCTCTTCCGGTCATTTGTTGAAAATGCCAACGACACCGTTTTTTGCCTCTCAATCGAAGGGATACTACTATACGGTTCACCTAACTGGACCACTGTACTCGGGCATGATGTAAATGACTTCATCGGCAAATCAGTTTTTGAATCGCTGATACATCCCGATGACATCGGCACCTGTATGGCTGCGTTGCTAAAAGGCATCAGTACAGGAGAAAAACAATCCAATATTGAATACAGGGCATCCCACAAAGACGGGGGCTGGCGCTGGCAAACCACCAATGCATCGCCCCTGTTTGATGAAAAAGGAAACATTACTTCCTTTCTCGGCATAGCACGTGATATCACCGTACAAAAACAGGCGGCCGAAGCACTGCTTGAAAGCGATCAATGTTATCGTGACATGTTCAATACCGTTTCAGAAGCCATTTATATACAGGATGAGAACGGTTGTTTCGTGGATGTGAACGCAGGAGCAGTAAGAATGTGCGGTTATCAAAAAGAAGAACTGCTCGGGCAAACACCTGCTTTCCTGGCTGTGCCCGGCAAAAACGATATTGATTCAGTAATGGCACTGATCAGGCAAACATTTGTTAGCGGGCAAACAACGAGGTTTGAATTTTGGGGCAAAAAAAAGGATGCCGAAGTTTTTTCGATGGAAGTGATCTGTAACAAAGGAAAATATTTTGGCAAAGATGTACTGATAACAACTGCAAGGGATACCAGCGAACGCAAAGTGGCTGAAGCCGCTTTCAAACAAAGCGAAGAAAGGTGGCAATTTGCGCTGGAGGGCGCAGGCGATGGTATTTGGGACCTGGACACACAAACCAATAAAGCCTATTATTCGCACAACTGGAAAGCAATGCTTGGATTTGCCGATGATGAGATCGGCGACACCATTGCGGAGTGGGAAGACAGGATTCACCCGGATGACAAAGACATGGTGCTGGAGAATATCAAAAAGCATTATGAAAAGCAATTGAATTTATACAAATCAGAATACCGGATCCGCTGCAAAGACGGCTCTTATAAATGGATATTGGGGAGAGGAAAATTTATCAGCAAAGGAAAGGAGCAATCAACCCGGTTCATTGGTGTTCATACAGACATTACAGAACGTAAGCTTGCAGAGAACCTGGTAAAGGAGAATAAGGAAAGATTTTCAAAGATATTCCACCTGTCGCCCGACCTCATCCTATTAACAAGGTTATCGGATGGAGTGATCGTAGATGTAAATGACCGGGCCTTTGAACTAAGCGGCTATCACCGTTCAGAGATCATCGGCAAAACAACTGTTGAGTTGAAAGGCTGGGATGATATTGAATCGAGAAATAAATTTATTGCCATCCTTCGGCAAAAAGGCAGGGTGGTGAATCATGAAAAAACCATGATGACAAAATCCGGAGAAGTGCGGTACGCTAACCTCTCTGCTGAGGTGATCGATATTAAGGGAGAAAAGTTCACCCTCGTATTCATTCACGATGTTACCAACCGCAAAAAAGCGGAAGCATCTGTAAGGGACAGCAATGATATACTGAATCAAACAGGGCAACTTGCCATGGTGGGCGGTTGGGTATACGATGCAATACAGGATGAATTTACTTTAAGTGAAGAGACACGCAAAATGCTTGGTGTACCGGAAAATACTCATTTGAATCTTGAGCGTGCCCTGCAATTTTACCTGCCGGAGGATGGGCAAAAAATAGAGATGCTTTATAAAAATGCACTGTCGGCAGGTGAGCCATACACTGAAGAATTTAACATGATAACTGCCACCGGCAGATCATTGCTTGCAAAAGTAACCTGCAAACCAGTGTATGAAGATGGCATTGTAGTGCGGTTGATGGGTGCCGTGCAGGATATAACAGAAATGCGCAAAACAGAGAAGGCGCTGGCAGCCCAACAGTTGCACAACCAGCAGTTGATCACAGAACTTACCATCCAGGAGCAGGAAAGTGAGCGGCAAAATTTATCCAGTGAATTGAATGATGACATCAACCAGGTACTGGCAGCAGTAAAAATGCAATTGTCGCTGATCAAAGAAGGAGCAGGAAACAGGGAAGTACTGCTAAATGACAGTTATGAAAAATTAAATGAAGCAATAAAAAAGATCAGCAGCCTGTCTAATTCCATCGATACGCCCTCTATGATACAGTTTGGATTCATCCGTTCTGTAGAGTTGCTGATAGACCAGCTCACCATCAAGAGTGGGTTAACAATAACGCTTCGCAATGAATGTGAGGGGCTTGAAAAACTGCCCCATCAGCAGAATCTTATCCTGTACCGCATCATACAGGAAAAGTTAAACAACGTAATAGAACATGCAAAAGCAACAGCTGTATCCATTGTTATAAGATCAGGAAGAGATAAGATTCTTCTTTCAATTACCGATAACGGGATCGGCTTTGATATGCGGCAAACCAAACCCGGGGGAAGCCTGCAAAAGATACAAAGCAGGGTGAAATATTACAAGGGTAAGATGAGCATAATTTCGGCACCGGGTAAAGGTTGCACCCTTGAAGTGAGCATGCCGGCGAAACTCTGATAATTGACAGATCCGGAACAGGCTGTTGGAATATTGCTACCCCTATTTCTCTATCTAAAATGTATTATCTTCCTATTGATCAGTACATGATCGGATTCAACTGTTAGAATGTAAACACCAGCCGGTAAGCCGGCACACTCAATGGCAACAGTATTCAATCCTTTATTTACTGCAATGCGCCTGTGTTGAATGAATTGCCCCGCAGTGCTGACCAACCACAGGTTTACCCAACCTTTTTCCGGCACAGTAATACCTGCATCAATTGAGCCAGCTGACCAGTCATCTTTACAATAAACATCAAACCCCGGTTGCCTCAAGAGCAGTACGCTGCTGCTGTAGTGATACAAACCACTTCTCTCCATCATCTTTAGGCGGTAAAAGGTATTGCCTTCCATAGTTACCGGATCTGTAAAATGATATAATACGGCCGTAGTGTTAGAGGGAATCACTCCGGCGTGACTAAAGTGTGTTCCATCCATGCTTTTTTCGATCTCATATCCCGTAATATTGCCATCATCTTCTACCGTCCAGTTCAAGGTTGCCTTACCATATAAAACGCTGCCGGTAAAACTTTTAATCCTGGTTGATAATATCAAACCACAATGCATTACGTTGATCATGGTGGAAGTGCCGTCGTTGTAAGCACAGTTACCGGAAAGATTGGCCAGGGTGGTAGCAGTGATCACCCTGTAGTATTTTCCACTGTCTGTAACATCAGCCAAAAAGGAGGGCAGGTTGGTCACATACTGGTACTGACCGTTCACTACTGCCGGAGTGCCAACTCCCGAGGTACCCGGCCCTGTTAGGTTATACCATACAGTACCGCCGGTATTGCTTTTTTGCCATTGCCAGTAAACATAACTGTTGTCGAAAATATACCGAACGGTATCACTCAGGTTTACCTGGAAGGGTGCCGCATCACAACCCGTAACCACCGGTGTTATATTCATGGATAAGGTTGGACCGCAATGTGATACATTGATATCATCCAGCGCCCAGTCGTTTCCTCCCCCACCCGGCGAATTATTCCTTATCAAAAAGCTGGCAGTGGTTTGAGTTGGTTTCGTTAAAAAGACAAAACCAAATTTTTTCCAGGGTGCTGACCGGCTGTATTTTATATCGCCTGATGTGTACACTGCCAGTCCATCAATTTCAAAATTGATATTGGGCTTAACGCCTGACGAATCATTGCCTGGCCCGGTAATATACCCGCTGGCAGTACTTCCCTTACCATTGCTGTCGCAGCCGCACCTCGGGCAAAGATTCCTGAACCATGCACTAAATTCATAGTAAGTACCCGGGCACAAATTAGACAATGTTTCTTTGTAAGCCGTGTCGGTATTATAACTTGAGTTGATCAACACCATGTAACCGCCCCTGTTACCGGGCACTGTAGCCGGATTGCCTTTTGCTGCATCGGCGGCGCCAGTATGATCACCTGCTATATCCCACAAACCGAATACCCGGTGCAACGGAGAAGCTTCAGGCATTGCTGAATTGCTGTTGACAGTCCCATCGGCGCTGCTGTTGTTTACAATGGCATAATAATAATCGTTGGGCGTGCCCGTACTGATGGTTGTTTTGGAATAGGTGGTTGTAAAGGCAAGCGAAGCCGCACGGCTTTGTGTGATGCCGCTGGCAAATGTGCCCAGTGAATCAGCGGCCGCACTCACCGACATGCCATTTGAACAGGCCTTGATAAAAGAGTGCGAAAGCAGGATCCTGTACAGTGGGAAATAACGGGTGTATAATACGGCCCCGATTTTATAAACAGCATGGCCACCGATCTTTATGGTATCGCCGTAGTTGGCCAAAGCATTGATCCTTATTCTGAAACAAGCTACTACAATGCAGGTATTTCCGTAAAAACTCGGGCGGTCTGTATTTTTTATTACACCTCCTGTACTCCTGGTGGCTCCTGTGCCGAGGTTGATCTGCACAATGCCTGCAACGCAACTGGCCACATCTGTATTATCAAACGCATCAGTGTAAGGTCCTTTGTAAGTGATGCCTTCATTGGTGGTGATCCTGATGCTGCCAGGCTCATAGCTGGTGTTTTCGGGTATGCTGTCAAAAACCTGCACAGCACTTATCTGCGAAGGCGATACATTCCGTACAGCAAATGTTACCCTGATCTCCACCACATCATTTGGTTCAAAACTTCCGCCCGTTGATTGTTTGCTGATATTGGCAAAACTTTTTCCAATATCAACCAACCTGCTTTGAGCAAAGAGGAAGGGCGAAGTAAAAAGAACGATGGTTAAAAATATCCAGCTCAAAAGAAAGTGAGTCAGGCAATTCATTTTACGAAACAGGCCGGGTTTGCCTTCGTAATGGTACAATATATGATGACAGGTTTTCAAGGATAGGATTGGTAAGTTAAACAACCCGGCATTAACAGGGAACCGGGTTATACCTTATGCAACGCTACCTAAAAACAGTTAGTATCAGCAGCGCTTTTATTCTGAACCAGGAAGGCAATTTTAAAATTTCTACTACCCTTTGGTTAGATGTTTTTCTATTCCTCCAATAAAGAAGAGGCTGTCTCAAAAGCCCGATTCAGCGAATATTTTTCCTGACAAAATATTACAATGAAAAAATTCGATCTGTAAACATTGATACAACAACTGCAACAGATTTGTTTCTTTTTGAGACAGCCTCTTATAAATGAGCGAAAGTACCTGTTTATGCCGGTTCAGACTTTACCAGTACACCACTGCTGGTAAAAGTTGCTTCCCATGGTCTGCCGTTTCTTAAAAAATGGGCTCTCCACTGGTTGTTGCTCCTCAGCTTCCATTGGCGCACTGCTGCATTTCCAAAGGTTGTTGCAAAGGCCTGCAGTACAGCAGCCGGTGGTGCGGCAGTCACTTTTGCGGCACTAACGGTTGACACTTTAGTTACTACAGTTGCAGCGCTGGCAACATAAAAACTGGTGGCTGTAAATAGTGCCACGATGAAGAATGTTTTTTTCATGATGTTGAAATTTGATGTTTGAAAAAATAATTACGATGTGAAAATAGCACCAGCGATATCCGATGAAAAACAATCCTTACTGAACAGGAAAAAAATCTGTACGAACAGGGAATATAAATTTTTGAAACAGCTTACCATTAGCAATAATGCTATGTGCAGGAGTAAAACTTTTATTATGGGAAAGGGGTAGCAAAAAATTATTCCAGTTTTCACAGCATGTGAAGCAGAGGAATGATAATAGGAGCCAAAATGAAACATGGCAACGGAGAACGCTACTACAGGGCATTCCAGCAAGAAGATTGGCAATTTAATAGCAGGGAGATGAAATATTTTAAGATGAATCGATTCCGCTAACGGAGAAAGGCACTGGGATGAAATATCAATATACCTTATTGCAGAGCAGCATACATTTGCTCAAGCACCTTCAAATTCTTTTTCACCCAACTGGCATTGCCTTTTTCCCATTTATATTTTTTTGCTACAACATCACTCATCATTTTGTAGGCTTTTATTGCCTGCGGTTTACTGTAGAAACACTCATACCAGTTATCTGCCAACTCTTCTTCTTTGATCATATAAATGCCGCCTGCATACCATTTTATACAGCCCGGGAATCCATAAAAGGAAATTGTTTTAGCATGCCTTGCCAGGTTATCCCTGTAAAAAAGAATGTGAAAATGAAGGTAGTCTTTTAAGCGCTTTTTTAACTGTTCATCCGTTTCGGTGCCACCGGGTGGTATTCGCCACAAATTATTATCAATATAAAACGGATCGTCCTTTTTGTTACGGTACCTGCGTGCGTCAGCAACAAAATTGAGTTTTGTAACACTGTTGATGCCAGAGTTGATCACGATCAGATCATTGGCACCAATGGCGGCGATCTTATATTCATCTCTTGATCCACCGGAACTTTTTAATACGATTTTTTTAGCGGCTTCATCATAACTCCACTTGCCATGCTCCATATAATTCCGCACGTTCTTCACAAAGGTGAAATCTTCAAAAAGATAAAAACTTCTCACGGGATAAATACCCTGCGGTTCATCATTATTGTTCAGCACTTCCAGGTCATCTTCCATTACCCATCCCTGGCAAAGCAGTTTGGCAATATTGGTTTCTGACTCCAGGTGTTGCAATATTCCATCACTGGTAGCATTTTCAAATTTGATGCTGTCGGAGGGTTCTTCCATTGCCACAGGTGCACTTACTACTGCCTCCGAATCCCTTCGATCGTTATTGCAGCCAGCTACAAGAATAAGAATGACTGGTAAAAAAAATATATTTCTCACAATGGGGTTTTATAAGTGTAGTAACCATCGCCTCTACATGGTCCACGTGGTTAAACCGTATTTGGTGAAGTGGTAGTTTTTGATTTCGCCGCCAAAACTTTTTAATGTATCAATGACTTTGTAGCGGCTGTTTCCCGGGCAATAAAAGATCATAAATCCCCCACCACCAGCACCACTGATCTTTCCACCGGTTGCACCTGCTGCTTTGGCGGCATCATAAATAGCCTCAATATCATTGTTACTGATATTGTGTGCCATTTTTCTTTTTTGCTGAAAACCAAAATCCAATATTTCTCCAAACTCGTTCAATCGTCCCTTTAGCAATGCTTCCTTCATCCTCTTAGACTGCTCCTTCAACTGGTGCATGGCTTCAATGCTCTTTTCATTCTTATCGTTTACGTTCTTCACCTGTTCTTTGATAATGGCAGCACTCTCCCTTGAGGAAGCAGTAAAATACAATACCAGGTTATTGCCCAGCTCATGCATATACTCCGGCCTGATCCGCAGCGGGTTTACGATCACTTTATCATTGTCGTAAAACTCCATGAAATTTACGCCACCAAAAGTAGCCGCATACTGGTCCTGTTTGCCACCGGCCAGGTCAAGATCTTCCCGTTCAATTTGATAAGCAAGATGAGCAATATCGTAATCACCCAATGGAAGTTTAAGCATTTCAACAAAAGCCCCCAGCACTGCCACCACTAAAGTGGAAGAAGTACCTAAGCCGGAACCTGCCGGTGCATCAACGTAGGTGGATAAACGAAAACCGCCGGAAGGAAAGGGATAATCTTTTTGTATGCGGTTGTACACGCCTTTCAGCAGATCAAGTTTGCCATTGATGGGCAATGCGGTGGCAAATGGAAAACGTTCTTCTTCATTCCTGTCAAGCGCTTCTACTATTATTTCGTTGGTATCCAGCAATTCAATACTGGCATTGGCAGATAAAGAAATGGTGGCATTTAAGATAGCGCCGCCATACATATCGCTGTAAGGACTAACATCTGTGCCGCCGCCGGCAAGGCCAATACGCAGGGGAGCTTTACTTCTATAGATCATAGTAGATCAAATGTAAAAAGTAAAAACTTAAAAGTAAAAAGTAAAAATTCAAAAAGCAGTTTATGGAGTATATTCCTTCTTTATCATGCAGAAGCCCAGGTTTTGACTTTTGAATTTTTCTTTTTGAATTTTGAATTCCCTTTCTACTTCCCTTCAGCTACTGCAACAATTGCTTCCGCCATTTTTGTCCAGCTATATTTTTTTTTCTCTTCTATTAAATAAGGGAGGAATGAATCTGTGCCCCGTTCAAAATATTCAACGATCTTTTGAGCGATCGAGGGCGCATCCGGCTCAGCGATCAAACCAACTTTTCCTTCCGGCACTAAGGATGGCAAACCGCCTACATTGGTAACAATCATCGGTATCTCAAAATGATAAGCCAATGGTGTAACACCGCTTTGGGTGGCATTGCGGTAAGGCTGCACTACCACATCGGCAGCACACAAATAATATTTCACTTCACTGTCCGGGATAAAATCAGTTCTTAGAACCAGGCTGTCCTGGATGCCCAACTGTGCTATTTGTTCATCGTATTGTTTACGGTCTTCATAAAACTCACCGGCTACCAGCAGTTTATAGGGTTGTTCCTTCAGCAGTTTCATAGCATCCAGCAAAATATCCAGCCCTTTGTATTTCCTGATAAAGCCAAAGAAGAGTAGTATTTTTTCATCTTTCCCAATACCCAGTTTTTCTCTTGCTTCATTCCTGCTCACCTTTTCGCCAAAATTATCGTACAACGGATGCGGTACAAATTTCGCAGGTTTGCCGGCGGCAAATTGCGGCAGGTCGCTCAGCACTTTTTCACTCATGGTGATAAAGGCATCAACGGGTTGTACAAAATACCTGGTGAAGGGTATATCCCCGGGGCGTTTTTCATGCGGTATGATGTTATCCGCAATGCAAACCACTTTTGTATGCCGGTTTTTTTTTACCCGGCGCAGAATGGTACCCAGGCAAGGCCCCATAAACGGTAACCAGTAACGAACAATGACCAGGTCAGGTTTTTTCTTTTTCAATTCATTGCCCACGCTCCACCAGTTGAGTGGATTCACGGAATTGATGCAAACCTTAATGGTAAGATCAGCAGGCGCTGGTTCTGTAGAGTATTGCGTGGTACCCGGGAAGAGAAAGCCGGGATATTGCAAAGAGAAAGTGTAAATACTGGTATCCCATCCCTGCAGCATGAATTCTTTCGCCAGCCTTTCATCATAAGACGCCAGGCCTCCCCGAAGCGGATGGGCAGGGCCAATGATAACAACAGATTTTGGATGAAACACAGATGACACGGTTTGAATATTATTATAGATACTCTGATTAAACTGATCGAAACAGATTAAACGGATTTTTGAAACCGTATCAATGATTTGTCAGTTAATCTTCACATTCTTTATTTATAATCATTAGAAAATATTACTCTTTTAAATGCAGGCTTTTCACCGAAGTGAAGAATCAAACAACTTCAAAGTTTGTTGCTTTCAGATAATTGAACACCTGTATTTGAAACTCTTTTTTTATTTCTCCTGCACCTGCTTTTACTTCTACAACAATCTTACTTTCCACTAATAGATCTGCAAAATAACTACCTACTTCTTTATCTTCATAAAACACTTTTATTCCAGCCTGCTGAACAGCGATTAGTCCAACAGCGGATAATTCAATCATCATCGCATTTTCGTAAACCTTTTCGAGAAACCCATATCCAAGGCCATTATAAACCTTGTAATAACAACCAATGATTTTATCTGTAATATCAGCATGAAGTATCATGGGAAATGATTTTAAGAAAATCCGTTCCATCCGTAACGATCCGCCTAATCTGTGTTCCTATCCTTCTAACCCGATCTTCTTCTCAATCAAATAAAAATTTCTGTCTGCAGAATTGCGGGCGATCATCTCACCCAAAAAGCCGGCTAAAAAAAGTTGTGTACCCACTACAATTGAGATCAGGCCTACATAAAACAATGGCCTGTCCGTCATATTAAACACTGAAAAGAAAAACTTCTGTACAAACAAATAGATCCACATCACAAAACCTACAAAAAAAACAATGCTCCCCCAAAGGCCAAACAGGTGCATAGGCTTTTTGCCAAATTTACCCATGAACATGATGGAGAACAGGTCGAGAAAACCATTTACAAAACGGTTCCAGCCAAATTTCGTTACGCCATATTTCCTGGCCCGGTGTTCCACTACCTTTTCACCGATCTTTCTAAAGCCGGCCCATTTGGCCAGCAGCGGTATGTAACGGTGCATTTCACCATACACTTCAATGCTTTTTACCAGCTTGTTTTTATAAGCCTTCAAACCGCAGTTAAAATCGTGCAGTTTGATACCGCTTGCTTTGCTGGCGGTAGCGTTGAATAATTTAGAAGGCAGATTTTTCGTGAGCGCATTGTCGTACCGCTTTTTCTTCCAGCCACTCACCATATCAAACCCATCCTCTACGATCATCTTCCTTAACCCCGGTATTTCATCCGGGCTATCCTGCATATCTGCATCCATGGTGATCACCACATCTCCCTGGGCCGCTTTAAAGCCTTCATTCAATGCAGCGCTTTTACCATAGTTGCGCTGGAATTTGATTCCACGGATGCTGGCATTTTTCTGCGATAGTTCTTCTATCACTTCCCAGGAACGGTCGTTGCTGCCATCATCAACCATGATCACTTCATAACTGTAATGGTTAGCCGCCATTACACGTTCTATCCATGCAGCCAGTTCGGGCAGCGATTCATCTTCATTAAACAGCGGAATTACAATTGATATGTCCATACATCCCTGTCCCGCAAATGGGAACTGATTGAATTTTGTTATTAAATATTGTTACCAGGTTTAAATGTTTTTGCAGCTTCATTGGCTCAGTTTATCCCGAACCGATGTCTATCGGAATTCGGGACACTCTTGTACAGCATATCTTTATGCAGCCGTTAAATGCAGCAACTGCATTAATTATGCTGTTTTTTTCTGGCTTAAAAAACCAGCTCCCACCACCGATATCAATGCCCCGATGACCAGGTACATGATCAAAGCGCCCATTACCATCGTTAATACAAAATAGGATCTTATCTGGGTGGCATTATTCTGTATCTCGGCCTGGGTTCTGTTACCCTCCGCTGCCAGCGCTTTGTTATTTTCTTCAATGAATCCATCGATCATGTGCGGATTCGATTTCACAAAAATAAAAGTGTACAGCACCATCAGCAATACCACCACAATAAATGCCCTGAACCCCTCTGAAAAATAATCCCTGAATTTCTTTTCATCCGTTTTACGCTGGTGAAACTGGAGCAAACTCCATACAATTCCGGCAGTATAAATCATGTATACGACCAATTGAAACCTGCTCTGTGCCGGCACATGAAATACATAAAAAGCAAGCGTGGAAGCCAGTATCATTACCGCCCCTGTTATCAGCCCGATCAATGGTGGTTTAACTGTTCTCATTTGTTCAATACTGCCTGGTTCTTGTTAACAATACCTACGACTTTTCCTGTTAGTTTTTTACCCACAAAAGCGGAGTTCCTGGATTTAGAGGCGATCATCGACTCTTCAAAAATATAGTCGGCCGTTGGATCAAACAACGTAAGACAGGCGACGGCGCCTTCTTTTATTTCCGGAACTGCGAGGCCAAATATGTTTCTTGGCGACACCGTCAATTTTTCTATCAATGCATGGAGGGTCCATTCGCTACCCAGCAGTGTGCCCAGCACACCGAATAGACTTTCCAAACCGATCATGCCATTTTTGGCATATTCAAATTCACATACTTTATTATCATAGTTCTGGGGAATATGATGAGAAGCAACGCAATCAATGCTGCCATCCAGCAATCCTTTTATTAAAGCAGTACGGTGCTGCTGGTCTCTTAACGGCGGATTTACTTTGAGATTGGTATCATAGGTCCGCAGGTCCTCATCGGTAAAAAACAAATGATAAGGTGTAACAGAACAGGTGATGTTGATACCGCTTTCTTTAGCTCTTTTGATATACTCCAGGCTTTTTGCGGTGCTGATACCTGTAAAATGCAGGCGGCTGTCTGCATAACGGGCCAGCTTGATATCTCTCGCCACTACCAGCTCTTCTGCCATGGAAGGTTTTCCTGGCAATCCGAGTTGAGTGGAAACAATGCCTTCGTTCATCAAACCGTTGGGGGCGATACTTTTATCGTCCGGTACCTGTACAATCGTGCCGTTAAATGTTTTTACGTATTGCAGCGCTTTGATCATGAGGCCGCTGTTTTGAATGGCGTTGGTACCATCGCTGAAAGCGAGTGCCCCGGCCTGACGCATATCATACATTTCAGCCAGTTCATTACCATCCGTATTTTTTGTAACTGCCCCGATGGGGTGGATGGTTACCGGGAGCGCCCGGGATCTTTGAACGATGTATTCTACCTGGGGTTTGTTGTGCAGGGCTGGATTGGTATTGGGCAGCGCCATCACATCGGTAAAACCTCCGGCAGCAGCAGCTTTAGCACCTGTTTCCAGCGTTTCCCGGTACTCGTAGCCCGGGTCGCAAAAATGAGAGAAACTGTCCATCCAGCCGATGCTTACATGCAGATTGGGTTGCGTGATCACTTCGGCTCCGGCGGCGTCAATATTGTCTGCAATGGTTTTGATCAGGCCATTGTCTATCAGAATATCTTTTACGGTTCCATTAAAAGGAGAAGCGGGGCAAACGATGGTGGCTTGTTTAATTAAAACCTTCATGCATAAAAAAGTTGCGCTAAGTTAGGATAACTTGTTGTTTTTGGAATTGAAAATTTCGCAGTATCCTGCCCAATCACCCGACCCACCCCGGCAGCGGATGATTTCGGTAGCGGGCGAAGCCCGGAACCTGGGCTGGTTATTCATAAATAAAGGGCCCGTTACTTTTTCGGTTTAAAAATTCCAATTATTTTTACACTGTCTTATTCTCCGCTGGTGAAATACCAGCTTTTCGGGATGTAGCGCAGCCCGGT